>NZ_CP015594.1:0-684578 GCF_001647675.1 Acinetobacter sp. NCu2D-2 | reverse complement strand
CGGTTGCCATAATCGCCACTTGAAAAGTGAAATCAGTCGCTGCAAAAGCTTTACGACTGTATTGCATAATCAATGTCAGCATGACTACCAGTAGCATTGCGGAAGCCATATCTTCAGCCGCATTGATGATATAAATCACCCGTTCATTTACATTTTTCTGCGCTAAATATTGCATCGAAAGCCACCAATAAGCCGCCAAACTCAGAATTTTGATAAGTGAAAAAATAATGAGCGTTTTTCGACGTGAAATGTATTTTAATAATAGACCTGCCAAGCCTGCACCGATCAATGCTGCCCCCGCACCAAGCATCGTCACATAAACACCGATTTGACTAAAACTTAATCCCAAATCAATCATCAAAGGCTTTAATAAAGGTCCTGAAAGCCCATCAGCAATCTTAAACGTCAGTAAAACCACAAACCATCGTCGAATATCAGTATTATTAAGGAAATATTGAAAGTATGACTTCAAGTGAAAGGACGGCTGAACTTGCTTTAACTGATTTTGCTTCAGACTTGCTTCTTTGAAAAAGAAAATTGGAATGGTATTTAAAGCCACCAATAAAGCTAAACACAGAAAAGTCTGTTGCCATTGCAATAGATCCAACAACCATAAAACGGCGCCCCCGCCCACAATAAAACCTAAACGGGAACCCACAACTTGAAAGGTATTTCCCCACTGCTGCTGTTCGCCTTTCAACATCTTTACTGCGAGTCCATCGGTGGCAATATCTTGCGTCGCCCCTACACTATTCATAAGTAATAGACTGATAAAAAACAGCAATAAATATAATGGTTGATCTAGAGAATGGATCGGCATGAAGGATAAAAGGATAAGCACACCCACTGTCAGTAATTGGGTGGGTATAATCCAACTTCGATAATGTCCTAAAGATCGTAAACCGTAACGGTCGACCAACGGTGCCCAAAAGACTTTAATCGACCATGGCAACATCAGAAGACCAAAACCACCAATGTGCGTCAGTGACACACCTTCTGCACGTAAAATCACAGGTAATGCATGCGTCATAAACCCGACTGGTAAGCCTTGTGCCCAATACAGGCTAAATAACAGTAGGTAAATATTTTGCATACAATTTCGCCTTACGTTTGGCAAAAATAGCCATTATGATGATCTTTATAGCAACACATTCTGCCAATGAAAAAGTACATTAAAAAGTAGAAAATTCAAAAAATACAATTATATTGAGATAGGTACTCCTTATGAGCGAAACGAAATTCCCTCAACTTCCTCCCCTTGTTCCAAGCCGTGGAAGTCATTTGAGTCGTGAATTTTTTAAACGCTTATTTTTAGCTCAAGGCTGGAAATTTGAGGGTGAATTCCCCAATCTTGCCAAAGCTGTGGCGATTATCTCTCCGCATACTTCGAATATAGATGCTTGGTTAGGCTTTAATGCGTTACTGGGACTGGGTATTGATATCACCATTTTTGGTAAAGACAGTTTATTTAGAACACCACTCAAACCTGTCTTAGAATGGGTCGGTGTTATTCCTGTCGTACGCGACACGCCAAAAGGTCAAACTCAACAAATTATTGATATCATTCAACAGAAAGAACAGATTTGGGTCGGTATGGCACCTGAAGGTTCCCGCAAAGCCCCTGAAAAAATCCGTAGTGGTTTTTATCATATTGCACATGGTGCTGGCTTACCCGTTGTCATGTTTAGCTTCGACTACGATATAAAAACAATTCATATCCTTGGTGTATTTCATACCACAGGTGATTTTGAAGCTGATCTAGAAGCGATCTTGAAACATTATGATGGGAAAATGTCCGCAAAGAATCCTGAATGGGTGGCGAAGCCTTTGCAAAAACATATGAAGAAAAATCCCTAAAGCTGTCTAGCTTTAATTTTTTAAAACACTTCGGTTCAATGCTTAATTCCTTTAAGTCATCGCTCAGACTTTAACTCAATCTTTCATCAGGTTTTGTATTTAAGACACGATCTGCTACAGTCAGTCTCATGGTTGATAAAAATGATGATTAAATCCATTTAAATACAAAGGTCTGTTTATGGAATTTGTTTTGGAACCGTGGCATTGGTTTGTTTTGGGCATTGCCTTAATTTTGTCTGAGCTGATTTTACCTGCATTTGCTGCTCTCTGGTTTGGGATTGGGGCAATATTGGTTGGTGTTTTATTTTGGATCTTCCCGAGCATGGGAATGAATCTACAAATTCTGATTTGGATTTTCTTTTCAATTCTGTGCACAGTGGCTTGGTTTAAATTTATTAAGCCATTATCAACCGATAAAACCAAAGCGGGCTTGTCGCGAGAGGCAACCATTGGTCAAGTCGGTATGGTGATCCAAGTCAACCTAGACCATGACCAAGTCAAAGTCCGCTTTCCGCTACCTGTACTCGGTTCAGATGAATGGTCTTGCCGCACCTTAACACCTGTTCATGTGGGTGACCGTGTTCGAGTGGTGGATATTTTAGGAAATGATCTTGTGGTTCAGAACCACACTAAAAATTACGAAAACGAAAAGGGTATATAAATTATGTCTGCTGGAGCAATCATTGTTATCGCATTCTTAGCTTTTGTGGCGATCACTATTTTTAAAGGTGTTCGTATTGTGCCTCAAGGCTATAAATGGATTGTGCAACGTCTCGGTAAATATCACACCACATTAGGCCCCGGTCTCAACTTTGTGATTCCTTATATTGATGATGTTGCCTACAAAGTTACCACCAAAGATATCGTGCTTGATATTCCGTCTCAGGAAGTGATCACACGCGACAATGCTGTATTACTTATGAATGCCGTGGCATATATCAATCTGACCACACCTGAAAAAGCAGTCTATGGTATTGAGAACTACACATGGGCAATTCAAAACCTGGTTCAAACCTCTTTACGTTCAATTGTCGGTGAAATGGATTTAGATGATGCTTTGTCATCACGTGATCATATTAAAGCCAAATTGAAAGCTGCGATTTCTGATGATATTTCAGATTGGGGAATTACCTTAAAGACGGTCGAAATTCAGGATATTAAGCCGTCTCATACCATGCAAGCCGCAATGGAAGAACAAGCAGCTGCTGAGCGTCAGCGTCGTGCGACTGTGACCAAAGCCGATGGTGAAAAACAAGCAGCAATCTTAGAAGCGGATGGTCGTTTAGAAGCATCGCGTCGTGATGCCGAAGCACAAGTAGTTTTGGCTGAATCGTCACAGCGTGCTATTGAGATGGTGACTTCAGCAGTCGGTGATAAAGAAATTCCTGTTGCCTACTTGTTGGGTGAGCAATATGTCAAAGCGATGCAAGATATGTCGAAATCTCCAAATGCCAAGACGGTGGTATTACCAGCCGACATTATGAATACCATTCGTGGTGTCATGGGTCGAAATAATTAAAAAATTTTGTAGATTCATCTAAATAGGCAGCTTTCGAGCTGCCTATTGTCTATAAAGCCGATAAAAACTCTGCAAAACATGCGAATTTATGGTTAAATTTCGCGTTAATTTTTTGTAATGTTTTGGGCTGCAGCGCTAGCGAAATCTCGCATTTCCGCTAAGTTATCTAAACGTAGTCCCTATTTCGATTTACAGTCCAACTCGAAAATGGATATTGTATGAGCTCCCTAAATCCAACTTTAATCACCTTTCTTTTATATATTGTCATTATGGTCGTCGTCGGATTGATGGCGTATCGTGCGACAACAAACTTTTCTGACTATATTTTAGGGGGCCGTCGTTTAGGTAGTTTTGTTACTGCACTTTCTGCAGGCGCTTCTGACATGAGTGGCTGGCTACTCATGGGTCTACCAGGTGCGATCTATCTTTCAGGTTTGTCTGAAATGTGGATTGCGATTGGTTTAATTGCGGGTGCATGGCTGAACTGGCTTTTGGTTGCAGGTCGTTTGCGTGTACATACTGAAGTGCAAAATAACGCACTGACGCTACCCGATTATTTTTCCAACCGTTTTAATGATCAAAAGAAAATCCTACGAATCGTTTCAGCTGTTGTTATTTTAATTTTCTTTGCCATTTACTGTGCTTCAGGCATGGTCGCTGGTGCTCGACTCTTCGAAAGTATGTTCGATATGTCGTATAGCACAGCACTTTGGATCAGCGCGATTGCCACCATTAGCTATGTATTCATTGGTGGCTTCTTGGCAGTATCTTGGACAGATACCATCCAAGCCACCTTTATGATTTTTGCCTTATTGCTAACGCCTATTGTCACCATCCTTACGTTCAGCGATATGTCACAAGTGACTTTAGCACTTGAAGCTGCACGACCTGCTGCATTCGATATGGTACAAAATTTAAGTGGCGTAGCGATCTTGTCATTATTGGCATGGGGCTTAGGTTACTTTGGTCAACCGCATATTCTTGTACGTTTCATGGCTGCAGACTCAGTAAAATCTATTCCAAATGCACGTCGCATTGGTATGACATGGATGACACTATGTTTGGGCGGCGCAGTTGCTGCTGGTTTCTTTGGTATTGCTTACTTCCAACAGCATCCAGAACTTGCAAGTGTGGTCAATGCAAACCCTGAAACCGTCTTTATGGAATTAACCAAAATTCTATTTAATCCATGGGTTGCAGGAATTGTACTCGCAGCAATTTTAGCTGCGGTAATGAGTACGCTAAGTTGTCAGCTGTTGGTATGTTCAAGTACGTTGACGGAAGATTTCTATAAATCGTTCATACGTAAATCTGCAACGCAAAAAGAGTTGATTTGGGTTGGCCGTTTAATGGTGCTTCTGATTTCGATTCTTGCGATTTGGATGGCAGGTAATCCTGCTTCAAAAGTCTTAGGTTTAGTCGCTTATGCATGGGCAGGTTTTGGTGCTGCATTTGGTCCATTGATTATATTATCGCTGATGTGGAAGCGTATGACATTAAATGGCGCACTTGCAGGGATGATTGTTGGTGCAGTTGTCGTGATTCTGTGGAAAAACCTATTTGGCGACACAGGCCTCTATGAAATCATTCCAGGCTTTATCCTGTCTATGCTTTCAATCGTCATTGTCAGCCTGATGGGCAAAGCACCAGGCAAAGAAGTCACTGACCGTTTCGAACAAGCTGAGCGTTTGTATAACGAAACCAAATAAAAACAGATTCAAAAAAAAGAGGACTTCATGTCCTCTTTTTTTTATTTCAACGCTTTAGCTTTTACGATGCAATAAGAACTGCGTAATCGCCAGTAACTCTTCTGCTTGAGCAGGTTCGAAATACGCTAGTGCAGCCAATGCTTGTTCATGTAAGTCTTTGGCATACGCTTGAGCTTGATCTAATCCCATAAGCGCAGGATACGTCGATTTTTCAACTTGCTGATCTTTACCTGCAGTTTTACCCAAAACTTCAGTGTCAGAAATAATATCTAAGATGTCATCTTGAACTTGGAATGCCAAACCAATCGCTTGAGCGAACTCACGTAATTTTGGAATAGCTAAATCAGTTCCTTCAAAAATTGTCACAGCAGCCATCATAATTGCCGCTGAAATTAGCGCACCTGTTTTATTACGGTGAATATTTTCCAAGGCGTGTTGATCAATCTGCTTGCCTTCCGCTTGCAAATCAAGCACCTGACCATTGACCATTTTTGAAGAGGCAGTTGCTAGAATTTGCATTTGTTTTAATACAATCGCAGCATCGACTGCAGGTCCCTGATCAAACAGTCGGCTCCCCAAAATTTCAAAGGCCATAGACTGTAAAATATCACCTGCAAGTAAAGCCGTATCTTCACCAAATGCAACATGACAGGTTGGCTGACCACGACGTAACTGGTCATTGTCCATACAGGGTAAATCATCATGTGCTAAGGAATAACAATGAATAAATTCAATTGCCACCGCGGCACGACGCACAGCGGCTTGATTTTGATTTGGCTTTAGAGCAGCCGTAGCATAGCTTAATGCAGGACGAACACGTTTACCGCCCAACATCACCGCATGATGAACTGCTGACTTTAATGGCTCTGGAATAGAAAAGGCATCTAAAGCTGTCAATAAATCTTGATGAATACGATGTTGTGCTTGAGTCAATGGATGATTTGACAGATCAGTAATAGATGACACATTCGCCTCGAATACATTGTCCTAAAAGAATTAAAACCAATGAGTGACCATCGGTTTTATGCATACCATTATTGTAGCGAGTTTTTACACTGATTATTAGTCATTATTCTACCCACTAATATTCTGCTGCATACATATCACTAACCCGAATCGCGGATAAGAAATTGACTTGAAAAATAAGAGGACTAGAGCCATCAGTTGAGTTACCACACAAAACTCACAACTCTAGTCCTGATGTTTAATAGTACCGAATTATTTTGCGTAATTGATGATTTCTTTCTTAAATTTGAAGCAACTTATTGGGAGTTTCTCAAACAAAACCGTGGTTCCTTAAGAATCAGAACTGCTCAACTTACAATTTCAGAAATCTGCTTTATTGCCATTTGGTACAAATGCTCTCATTTCAATAATTTCAAAGCCTTTTTCAGCTGGTTAAAAGAAGATAAAAGCCATTTATTTAAGTACTTGCCTTGCTATCAAAGGATGATTCATCTGATCAATATGCATGAATTAGCTCTACACGCTTTACATGTGGCACTGATGAAAGGCCAAGGTACACAATATTTATGGATTGATTCAACAACTCTGCCAGTTTGTAAAAATCAACGTATTCAGCGTCATAAATCATTAATCCAAATTGCATCACGTGGTAGAAGCTCAATGGGCTGGTTTTATGGCTGTAAATTACATATTGCAATGAATCAATTTGGTGAAATTGCCTGTTCTGCTTTATCGAATGGACATGTTGCTGACATAAAAATGGTTGAGCAATTGGTTGCTGGTATAGAAGCAAAACTTTACGGGGATCGGGGCTACATCAGCCAAGAATTAAAAATTAGATTGAAAGATCAAGGTATTGATTTAATTACTTATCATCGGAAGAATATGCAGGCTATTCAACTCTGTGCATCAGATGAATATCACCTAAGACAACGCAATAAAATAGAAACATTATTCAGCTTATTGAAGGGGCAATACAATTTAGTGACGAGTAAAGCACGTAGTCTTCATGGATTTCTGAGTGGAATTTACGCCTCACTATGTGCATATCAATTAACCCATCGAAATAAGCCAACAATTCAAATTAAGGAATCATCGGCTTAAGCAGGATTCGGGTTATCACTAAAATAAAACCGCTGATGATCTGCGGTTCTAAAAAAGATAGAATTCAGTTATTGCAATTTTGTCAGTACATCTTCAGGCACATAGACCCAGCCTTCCATCAAAACACGTGCACTTCGGCTCATGATCGCCTTTTTTACAGTCCATTCGCCATTGATCAGACACGCTTCAGCACCTACACGTAAAGTGCCTGATGGATGCCCAAATCGTACAGATTGTCGCTCACCCCCACCCGCAGCCAAATTCACTAAAGTGCCGGGAATCGCTGATGCTGTACCAATTGCCACTGCGGCAGTTCCCATCATGGCATGATGCAATTTCCCCATCGACAATGCACGTACCAAGACATCAATATCTGCTGCGTTAATCTGTTTGCCACTGGACGATACATAATTTTTAGGTTCAGCGACAAATGCAATTTTAGGTGTATGCTGGCGTGTAGCAGCTTCATCTATGTTATGGATTAATTCCATTTTCAATGCAGCATGGGCACGAATCGTTTCAAATTTCGTTAACGCTGCTTGATCATTATTAATCGCATCTTGAAGTTCGGTACCGTCATACCCCAATTCTGCCGCATTTAAAAAAACGGTTGGAATACCCGCATTAATCATGGTGACTTGAAAAGAACCTATTTCTGGAACTTCTAAGATATCGGTGATATTCCCTGTCGGGAACATTGAACCGCCATCTGCGTCATCATCGGCAGGATCTAAAAATTCAATTTGAACTTCCGCTGCAGGGAATGTGACTCCATCAAGTTCAAAATCGCCTAACTCCTGCACCTGCCCTTGATGAATAGGCACATGGGCGATAATGGTTTTTTGAATATTGGCTTGCCAAATTCGAACCGTACAGATTCCATTTTTAGGAATACGATCAGCATCAATTAAACCCTGACGGATGGCAAACGAACCTACAGCCGCTGTAAGATTGCCGCAATTACCACTCCAATCGACAAATGGACGGTCAATTGAAACCTGACCAAATAAGTAGTCCACATCATGCTCTGGAGTCATCGATTTCGACACGATAACCGTTTTACTTGTACTTGAGCTTGCCCCGCCCATACCATCAATTTGTTTACCATACGGATCTGGACTGCCAATGACACGCAGTAAAAGTTGGTCTCGAATTGGACCAGCTATTTGTGCAGCTTCAGGTAAATCCTTAAGATTGAAGAATACACCCTTACTGGTTCCACCACGGATATAGGTTGCTGGAATTTTAATTTGGCGAGCAAAACTCATAAATATTATTATCCTTTCACTTTACTTGTGTTTTTAAATCTTTGCGTACATCGCTGCTGAGTATAATCTTGTTTTATCAAAATACATTGACCCCTGCAGCATAGCTTAAAAAAACAACATTTGTGTTTAGACCTTGGTCGTCATTTTCTGTGATGAATTTTTATTATTAAAATTAATATATTGATTAAATTATTGTTTGTTTAGATTTATTTCATAATATCTAGTTATTATTACCATAATAAAATTTCATAAACTGTGTTGTACTAGGCTTATTCAGCCTGATCTATTACAATCTTAAAACTTATTATTCTATTGTCGGGCTGAAAACTTTGAACAACGAGTCTTCACAACTTCAGCGTGGCTTAAAGAACCGTCATATTCAATTGATCGCCATGGGCGGTGCAATTGGGACAGGTTTATTCTTAGGTTCTGCGCAGGTGATTCAATCTGCGGGTCCTTCGATTATTTTGGGCTATGCGATTGGCGGCTTAATTGCCTTCTTAATCATGCGTCAATTAGGTGAAATGATTGTTCATGAACCTGTTGCGGGTTCTTTCAGCCATTTTGCTTATAAATATTGGGGCAAATTTCCAGGCTTTCTTGCTGGTTGGAACTATTGGATTTTATATATCCTAGTTGCAATGACCGAACTGACGGCCGTTGCGAAATATATTAATTATTGGTGGCCTGCAATTCCTGCTTGGGCTTCTGTGCTGTTTTTCTTTGTTGTGATTACTTTGGTTAATCTCGGCAATGTTAAATTTTACGGTGAATCTGAATTTTGGCTGTCTATTGTCAAAGTGACTGCCGTCATTTCAATGATTGTATTTGGTCTGTATTTACTGTTTACAGCAGATGCTAACTCAACTGCGTCATTTAGTAACCTTTGGACTGCGGGTGGTTTCTTCCCGAATGGTTTTGAAGGTTTATTCTACATGTTGGCCTTCTTGATGTTTGCCTTTGGTGGTATTGAATTGATCGGTATGGCAGCGGCAGAAGCTGAGAATCCTGAGAAAACCATTCCCAAAGCGATCAATCAGGTTGTGTTCCGTATTCTGATATTCTATGTCGGTGCATTAACGATTTTGTTATCACTCGTGCCTTGGAATCAGTTAGAACTAGGTGGCCTTGATAAAAGCCCTTTTGTGATGATTTTCAGTCAATTGGGTATCGATTGGGCGGCTCATCTGCTTAACTTTATTATTTTGACTGCGGCACTTTCCGTATATAACAGTGGTATGTATGCCAACAGCCGTATGCTTTTTGGTTTAGCCAAACAAGGTAATGCGCCAAAAGCATTCTTAAAAGTGAATAAACAAGGTACGCCAATTACAGCTGTCCTTTTCTCTGCATTGCTTATCTTTGGTTGTGTATTGTTAAACTACTTCGTGCCTGAAGATGCACTCAGTCATTTGATTTATGTGGTCGTAGGTGCATTGGTACTCAACTGGGCAATGATTTCATTGACTCATTTTAAGTTCATCCAAAAGATGAAAGCACTTGGGGAAACCACAAAATTCCCTGCACTTTGGTCTCCAGTGAGTAACGTCATTGTTCTCACCTTTATTGCTATGATTTTATATATCATGTGGACGCAAGGCTTTAAAGAATCAGTCATGATGATTCCTCTATGGATTTGCATCATGTTCTTTACCTTCAAATTATTGAATAGAAAAAAAGCATAAGTTTCGATTTATGCTTTTATAAAGTTATTACTTCGGTAATAACTTTTTTTTTGGCTTAATTTAGAGTACATTGGCACACTTAGCGCCCTTAGCTTAACTGGATAGAGCAGTTGCCTCCTAAGTGACCGACGTGGGTTCGAGTCCCGCAGGGCGCACCATTCTTATAAAAGTGTGAAACAAATAACACTTTCTACTCATTCTAGATTAATTATTTTCAACAGCTTTAATTTCTTATTATTTTGATTTATTTCAATTAGATAAAGCATTTTCTTAATTTTAATTTAGTGCAAAAACTCTATTAAGATTATTTTTTAAACTAATTTGTCACTCTAGAGCATTTACTCTTATTTTAATTGTGTTATTTTTGACACATGGAGTAACAAATCTGCCATTGAAGGCGTATGAAAACTCCAAAAAACAATACAAAGCATATACCCCAAATGTTTAAACCAATGTGTACCTCAAGGGAAATTGAAGAATGAAATTAAAAACACTTAGTACAGCAATGATTTTAGCAGCGCTACCAGCCACTGGTGTATTTGCTGCAGCTATGGATCGCTCAGGTCAATCAATCTCTGCGTTTTTACAACCAGGTAACTACTTTGAAGCTGGCCTTTCTGTTCTAGATGCTGACGTATCTGGTACAGCTTTTACAGGTGAAGCAACTGGTGATATGGCAAGTTCTTATTACTTCCCTTCAGCAGCATTAAAAATTCAGGCAACAGAGAATATTTCTGTAGGTCTTTTATATGACCAACCATTTGGTGCTAAAGCAGAATACAAAAATCAATCAGATGCATTCAATCCAAACGGTGACGATGGCACATTAGCAGAAGTTCACACTGAGAACTTATCATTATTAGTAGGTTTCCAGCCTACAGTAAACTGGAATTTCTACGCTGGTGCTGTTTACCAAGAAGCTAAAGGTGAAGTTGCTCTTCGTGGTGGTGCTTATAGTATGCTTGGTGGTGTCCCTATTGCTCCATTAGGTGTTCCAGCTCTGCCTTATGATGCAAATATGAAAAGAGATGAAGGATGGGGATGGTTAGCAGGTATTGCATATCAAATTCCGGATATTGCTCTAAAAGCATCTTTAACTTATCGCTCAGAAATTGATCATGAATTAGAAGCAACAGAATCTTTCGGTAGTTTTACTAATATCAACCCTTTAGCTGGTGCTCTATTTACAACTGGTAAAACAGCGATCACTACACCGCAATCTGTTAACTTAGATTTACAATCTGGCATTATGGCCGATACTGTAGGATTCTTGAATGTACGTTGGGTAAATTGGGATGGTTTTTCTATTCGCCCAAATAACTTTGGTCAAATTCTTGATACAGCTGCTGGTTTAAATCCTGCTTTCGCTGGTTTAGCTGGTGGCAATCTAGTTGAATATAATAAAGACCAATGGACTGTGACTGGTGGTGTTGGTCGTAAATTTAGCGAAAAATGGGCAGGTAATGTCTCCGTAGGTTGGGACTCTGGTGCTGGAAACCCTGTAACCACACTTGGTCCTACAGAGGGTTATTGGAACGTAGGCCTTGGTTTACAATATAGCCCTGCTCCGAATTACTTTATCGCTGGTGGTGTGAAATACTTCTGGTTAGGTGATGCAACTGCATTAACAGTAGCGAATCCAAATGTGGGAGAATTTGAAGATAATAATGCAATCGGTTATGGTTTAAAAATCGGTTATCGCTTCTAAAAAGTTCATAACCTAAAAGAAGCCACCTACGGGTGGTTTTCTTTTGAATGGGCTTTGTTGCACAAAGATTTGAAATGCAAAGCGCCCCTAATTGAGCCAAATTTAAGGCGTAACTTGGGTAAGTGGTCGACCTAATTCCGTAAATCTGTTGAGGACTGCTACACGTGCATGAATTTCATTCACCTGACTAGGAAAGCTTCTTGCCATTAATTTATCGCCTAATAATTTGATGCAATGCATCTTGGTTTCCACCAAACTGCGGCGATGATAGCCTGACCATTTTTTCCATAATGTCCTGCCTAAACGTTTAACTGTTCGAAGTAATTCATTTCGCTCTAGCGAGCTACTTTTTGTATCTTTCCATGGTTTCGCATTTTTTCTAGGTGGAATCACCGCATGTGCTTGCCGATCTGCAATAACCTGACGGCATTGCTTGGTGTCATAAGCTCCATCGGTATAAACAGAGTCAATCTGCTCATCTTGTGGAATCTGATTAAGTAAATCACCAAGCACCTGTGAATCACTGACATTATTGGTTGTGAGCTGAATAGCGCGTATTTGTAGGGTTTTGGCATCTATACCAATATGTAGTTTACGCCATTGGCGACGATATTCAGCTCCATGTTTCTTGCGTTTCCATTCGCCCTCACCTAGAAACTTCATGCCTGTAGAGTCTACGAGTAGATGCAGCCCATCGCTACTTTTTTGGTAGCTGATTGCAATATCAATATGCTTTTGTCTTCTACAAAGCGTACTGTAATCTGGTGCGGTCCAATTTAATCCGCAAAGTTTAATCAGACTTTGCACAAAGCCAGTGACCATACGTAAAGATAGACGGAATAAGGATTTAATCATTAAGCAGCATTGGATGGCTGCGTCGGAGTAGGTTTGATTTCGCCCTTGTTTGCCTTTTGATGGCGCATACCATTGCGTAGCAGGATCAAACCAAATGGCAATATTTCCGCGACTCATGAGTGCTCGGTTATATGCGGGCCAATTGGTTGTGCGGTAGATTTTCTGTGTAGGCTTATTCATTTGGAAATTATATCGCTGAAAAAGCCTTTACAGATAGGTTTGTGCAACAAAGCCTTTTGAATGCTATAAATTTTTATACACTTGTAAACTAATTGAATAAATATACAACACTTGACTTCTAATTATTATTCTTGTCATTTCAGCCAATGTATTTAAATTAAAAACATAAAATTCATGACTTTAGTCTAATAAAAATAGTATATCTACTCTAAGATTGATTTTTTTATATACCAATCAGATTACGATTTAATCAAAGCTGAGCATTTACTCTTTTTTAAATTATGTTATTTTTCCATCAGTTTTTTAATTTACCAAGCTATTTCAAGGATGAGCAATGCAGCTTAAGCCACTTTCTTCAGCACTATTATTGTGTTCACTTCCCTTTTCTACAGCATTTGCTGGTGGTTTAGATCGCTCTGGTCAATCAATCCAAGCTTTTCTACAACCTGCTAACTATGCTGAAGCAGGTATTTCAATTTTAGATCCTGATGTAAAAGGTACCTCTAAAATTTTGCCTGAAAAAATTTCGGATATGGCAGATGACTACTATTTCGTAAATGCTGCCGTTAAAGTACAAGCGACAGATAAAGTTTCTTTAGGTTTGATTTATGATCAGCCTTATGGCGCAGACGCACAATATTCGAGTGCAAGTAATACATTTGGTGATCAAAAAGTTGGAACATCGGTAGAGGTTAAGACCCAAAATTTAACTGCGCTGATTGGTTATCAACCTACTGAAAATTGGAATATTTATGCTGGTCCAGTTTGGCAAACAGTAGAAGCAGACATTAAGCTTAGGGGCTTTGCTTATGGCGGCAAAGAAAAATTGGGTACTTACGAAATTAAGGTTGATGAAGAACCTGCATTTGGCTGGATTGCTGGTTTTGCCTACAGTATTCCTGAGATTGCTTTAAAGACTGCTGTCACCTACCGCTCTGAAGTGAAGCATAATGCGAAATCACATGAAGTACTTAATCCAGTGATTACTGGGCTAGGCACACTTAATTTCACTGAAGAGACAACAACTCAAGCGGTAACACCGCAATCTGTCAATTTAGACTTCCAAACCGGTGTAACTCAAAATACTTTAGCATTTGCCAATGTTCGTTGGGTTCATTGGGACCAATTTACTGTAAGTCCTCCCTTTTTAAAGTCAAAAGGTCAAGATCTTATTTCATATGATAAAGATCAATGGTCTGCAAATGTCGGTGTAGGTCATAAGTTCTCTGACAAATGGTCTGCTTCAACTACAGTTGGCTGGGATTCAGGTGCAGGTAACCCTGTGACTACACTTGGACCTACTGAAGGTTATTGGAGTCTTAGTTTAGGTGCTCAATATAGCCCTGCAGCAAATTACTTTATTCAGGCAGGTGTTAAACATCTATGGCTTGGTGATGCAGTTGCTCAAACATCTGGCATTCCTGTCGGAGATTTCACCGATAACAATGCTTGGGCATATGGTATGAAAATTGGTTATCGTTTCTAAGCAAGAATGATTAGTTAAAAGGGATGTTTTTGCATCCCTTTTTTTATAGATTCAGATTTATTATCAGCAAATCATCAATTTCAAAATCCATTATTAAATAAATTTAAACCATTAATTAATATAAATTAAATTATCTATTTCACTTAAATGTTAACCCGTTGTCTATTTTTAAACCAAATGATTTTCCACACACAAATAATGTGAAATATTTTTACAAAAAATATACTTTTTATTATCAATATCTTAATTGCAATACATATTAAGTTTTATATGAGTTTCTAAAAGTCAATAGCATTAATAACATTAAACTTATCTTTTAGAGTCTTTACTCTTTTTTTAATCTGATATTTTCACGCAACGATATGAAAATAAATGCAATACATATCACTTATTACATAACACAAAGATACGTGTTATTTGCGTGACTCAAGGAAAGAATGAGTATGAAATTAAAAACATTAAGTACTGCTATTTTATTCGCTAGCCTACCAATGTCGGGAGCTTTCGCAGCAGCATTAGATCGTTCAGGTCAATCAATCCAAGCATTTTTGCAGCCTGGGAATTATTTTGAAGCAGGTATTTCAGCTCTAGATGCAGATGTATCAGGCAAATTAAAATCTGATTACAAACCAACTGGTGGAGAACAATCTAAAGTTGGTGAATTAGCAAATACAAACTTAAGCGATATGGCCAATAGCTATTATTTCTATAATGCTGTAATCAAAGTTCAGGCTACGGATAAGTTTTCTTTCGGTTTGATCTATGATCAACCTTACGGTGCAGATGCTGAGTACTCACAAGCGGATAAACGTCATGATGTCGTAAATGCTAAAAGCACATTAGATTTAGGCGTAAATAATGTAGGTGCATTTACTGTTGGCGATGAATCAACTAATGTCAGTGTATCAACACAGACTCTTTCTTTAATTTTTGGTTTCCAACCAACTGAGAATTGGAATATTTATGGTGGTCCAGTTTATCAAACTGTGAAAGGTGATGTATCACTTCATGGTTCAGCTTATGGTCCATTCGGGGGTGTAAACTGTTTCGCACTTATTGGGGCACCGACTTGTTCACTATCTTCAAGCGTACAAGGTGCTGAAACACTGACAGGTTTTAAAGGCTATAAAGCTAAAATCAGTGAAGATGGTGCTGTTGGCTGGTTAGCTGGTGCTGCATTCCAAATTCCTGAAATTGCATTGAAAGCATCTGTAACTTATCGCTCAGAAATCGAACATGAAGTCATGGTTGAAGAAACTATGCCTTTTAATATTTTGATGGGTACTTCTGGTAAAATTGATGCTTTGAAAAAAGATTGGAAGTTTGATATTGCTGAAACCAAAATCAAAACTCCTCAATCTGTAAACCTTGATTTCCAAACTGGAATCATGGCAAATACTGTCGCTTTTGCTCAATTACGTTGGGTAGATTGGTCAGAATTTAAAATTCGTCCGAATAAGTTTGGTCAACTTGCTTCTGATTTAACTGGAAAAATCATTGGTGATCCACGTGGCTTTGACCTTATTGCATATGAAAAAGATCAAATTTCTGCCAACGTAGGTGTCGGTCGTAAATTCAATGATTTATGGGCTGGTACTGTTATGGTAGGTTGGGATTCTGGCGCAGGTAACCCTGTTTCAACACTTGGTCCTACAGAAGGTTATTGGAGCGTTGGTTTAGGCGGTCAATATTCGCCAACTCCTCAATCATTTATTCAAGCTGGCGTTAAATACTTCTGGTTAGGCGATGCTAAATCTCAAGTAGCAAGTCACTTTGGTACAGATGTTTACAGTGCTGATTTTGAAGATAACGATGCTATCGGTTATAGCTTGAAAATTGGTTACCGTTTCTAATTCATTTTGATGGGGTCAAAATGGGTTAAACGATAAAAAGGGCATCTTCGGATGCCCTTTTTATTTCAGTCAAAATCAGTTTTAAGCTGGAATATCTCGAACTGAAGCATTACGAATGGCTTCTTTTAATGCTGCATAACCGTGGATTGGTGGGAACTGCGGGAATTCTGCAATCACATTTTCAGGTGCATCAAATAAGAAACCTGCATCTGCTTCACCCAGCATCGTCGTATCGTTATACGAATCTCCTGCTGCAATCACACGGAAATTCAAACCATGTAAAGCTTTTACGGCTTGACGTTTTTGGTCTGGCTGACGAAGTTTATATGCTGAAATCATACCATTTTCATCAGTTTCTAATTTGTGACAGAAAATGGTTGGCCAGCCTAATTGTTTCATTAGAGGATGCGCAAATTCATAGAATGTGTCTGATAAAATAATCAATTGGAAATGTGTACGCACCCATTCAACAAATTCTTTAGCACCTTCAAAAGGCCCCATCTCAGCAATCACTTCCTGAATATCATTTAATCCCAAACCATGTTCTTTTAAGATATTCAGACGCTGAGTCATCAATACATCGTAATCAGGAATATCACGAGTCGTTGCTTCAAGTGCTTTAATGCCTGTTTTCTTTGCAAAGTTAATCCAAATTTCAGGAACCAATACGCCTTCTAAATCAAGACAAACAACTTCCATGAACATTCCCCTCTGGTGTATTAAAAATTTTGCACTATCATAGCCGAAGATCTGATTTTTGCATTGTACTTTTTTAAATCTATTTTTTTCATAAGTATTTATTTTTTAGTGATAAGTCGTTTATATCTATTCTATTAAAATAGTTCTGAAATAAATTAATATAGGCCTTATTGTTCCAAGCCTATATCGCCAGGACTGTCATGACTACTATTCCAAGTATTGATCTTGTAGATGCACTTGCGTCTGAATATGCCGATAAATCTCCAAGTGAAATTTTAGCTCTCGCTCTTAGCCAAGAAGGTGAAATTGCGATTTCATTCTCAGGTGCAGAAGATGTTGTACTGATTGATATGGCTTCGCATCTTGGTAAACCTTTTCGTGTCTTTAGCCTAGATACGGGTCGCCTACATGCCGAAACCTATCGGTTTATTGAACAAGTACGTAAGTACTATAAGATTGATATCGAAATCTGTTTCCCTGAAAGCGAAGCTGTTCAGAAACTCGTGACTGAAAAAGGATTATTTAGCTTCTATCAAGATGATCATAAAGAATGTTGCGGTATCCGTAAGGTACAGCCTTTACGCAAAAAATTAGCCACTTTAGATGGTTGGATTACAGGTCAGCGTAAGGATCAAAGCCCAGGAACACGTAATGAAATTCCAGTCATTCAAGCTGATGCTGGCTTCTCAGGACCAGGCAAACAACTGATTAAATATAATCCACTTGCAAATTGGTCTAGTAGTGACGTTTGGAATTATATCCGTATGATGGAAATTCCATATAACCCACTGCATGAGAAAGGTTATATCTCGATTGGTTGTGAACCATGTACACGCCCCGTTCTACCCAACCAACATGAACGCGAAGGTCGTTGGTGGTGGGAAGAAGCCACCCATAAAGAATGTGGACTACATGCTGGCAATTTAAAATAATAAGATTGGATAAAACCACCGATAGACGGTGGTTTTTTTAACCTTTGCATACACATAAATTTATACCTTTATGTGTCAAAATCGCTATACTTTGTATAAGTAATATTAATAATTCTAACAAGGCTATTCCAACAAGAACGGCCGTAGAAGGTTCGATGAGGCAATCCACGCTATGCGTCCATTACATCCAATTGATTTTATTTTCCTCTCTTTAGAGAAACGGCAGCAGCCTATGCATGTAGGCGGACTTTTCCTGTTCCAAATTCCTGAAAATGCACCTGCATCATTTATACAAGAACTTGTCAGCGACATCCGCCAATCCAAATCAGTTCCGATCCCACCTTTTAATAATTATTTAAATGGACTGTTTTGGGATGAAGATGAACATTTTGATTTAGATCATCATTTCAGACATATTGCCTTACCTAAACCTGGCCGTATCCGTGAACTTCTTACCTATATTTCTCAAGAGCACAGCGCTTTAATTGACCGTGCAAAGCCACTTTGGACTTGTCATATTATTGAAGGGATTGAAGGTAACCGTTTTGCCATGTACTTTAAAATTCACCATGCGATGGTGGATGGTATTGCAGGCATGCGTTTGGTTGAAAAATCTTTATCCCATGATCCAAATGCAAAAAGCATTGTGCCACCTTGGTGTGTTGAAGGCCCACGCGCAAAACGCTTAAAAGCACCGAAAGTCAGCCGTGTAAAAGGCATATTGGCAACCATTAAAGGTCAACTTGAGTCTACACCGCGCGTCATGTATGAACTGTCACAAACCGTAATTAAGGACATGGGACGCAATCCGGATTATGTTTCAAGTTTCCAAGCGCCAAGTTCGATTCTTAATCAACGTGTGAGCGCTGCACGTCGTTTTGCTGCACAGTCGTTTGAATTCTCGCGTTTGCGTCATATTGCCAAATCACTTGGTGTCACCATTAATGACATCGTGCTGGCCATTTGCTCAGGTGCACTACGCGAATACCTCATTACTCAGAATGCACTGCCTAAAAAGCCGTTGATCGCGATGGTGCCTGCATCAGTACGTAGTGATGATTCAGACATGTCGAATCGCATTACTATGATCTTGGCAAATTTAGGGACGCATAAAGATGACCCACTTGAGCGCCTAAAGATTGTTCGTCGTAGTGTCATGAATGCCAAAGAACGTTTTAAACGCATGAATGCCAATCAAATTTTAAACTACAGTGCTTTTATCTATGGCGCTGCAGGTTTAAATATTGCTTCAGGCTTAATGCCAAAACGCCAAGCCTTTAACCTCGTTATTTCTAATGTTCCAGGGCCACAAGAGCCGTTGTATTGGAATGGCGCACGTTTAGAAGCACTCTATCCTGCTTCAATCGTGCTTGATGGTCAGGCACTCAATATCACCATGACCAGTTATCTCGATAAACTCGAAGTTGGTTTAACTGCTTGTCGCAATGCCTTACCAAAAATGCAGAATTTACTCAGTCATTTAGAAGATGAAATTCAGCGTTTTGAACGTATCGTGGATGGCGGAAAAACCCCAAAGTTAGCTGCGGTTAGCTAAGCATTTTAAAATGCTTGGGTAGATTCTATGATGAAATCTTACTGAGCAGATTTGCCAATTAATTGATGAAAAAATAAAAGGGACTTTTATAGTCCCTTTTATTTATTTGATTATTTTTTGAATTGTTTTAATTTTTTCAGGTTCAATTTAAGCTTTTACAGTCCGACATTGTTTAAGTAATTGGTGGCATACATGACGCACCATTGACGATGTAATCTGCACTTCATTGCCACGTTCATCCACAATATACCCCGCATGAACAGTTTTCGCTTCTAATACGTGTTTTATACCCTGATTAATGACCGCTTTACTCATACTCATGACACACCTCTTATTTTGCTAAGCCTAGAATTATGGGAGATTGGCTTTGGCTACTTGGATGTATCTAGTATTGGCAATTCAACTCCCATTGTAAAATGAGAGTTGTAACAAGTATTTAGCGATATTATGTTACAAATTCAGCTGAGAATGATATCGTATTGCTCTTGCGTGTATAAATTTTCAACTTGGAATTTAATCACACGACTGATGAAATGCTCCAAATCCGCAACAGCTGCAGCTTCTGCAGTCAGCAAACGATCAATCACTAAGGGATGTGCAACCACAGTAAAACCACTTTGTGATTCGTATGCACGTGCGTAACGTAAGATTTCTCGGAATATTTCGTAACACACTGTCTCAGCAGATTTAACATAACCACGTCCCTGACAGGTCGGGCATGACTCACACAACAAATGTTCTAAAGATTCACGAGTCCGCTTCCGCGTCATTTCCACCAAACCAAGTTCAGAAACTTGAGTGATTTTGGTTTTTGCGTGATCGCCTTCTAACATCTTTTCAAATTGATTTAAGACTTCTTCACGATGCTGAGCTTCTTGCATGTCGATAAAATCAATAATGATAATACCGCCCAAGTTACGCAGTCGAAGTTGACGTGCAATCACTTGAGTGGCTTCCATGTTGGTTTTAAAGACAGTATCCTCAAGCGAACGACCACCGACATAAGAGCCAGTATTGACGTCAATCGTTGTCATAGCTTCAGTCTGATCAATCATCAGATAACCACCAGACTTGAGTGCTACACGCGTCTGTAGGGCTTTCTGAATATCATCTTCGACATGATATAAATCAAAAATCGGTGCCTCACCCGGATAATGCATCAAACACTCTTTCATGTTTGGCACAAACTCATCGACAAATTCTTTTAACTTGCCGTGAATCTCACGAGAATCGACATAAATTTTTGAGGTATGTTCATTGGCCAAGTCACGAATCACACGCTGTGGTAATGGCAACTCTTCAAAAATCAATGAAGGCACTGCAATACTTTTTTGTTTACGTTGAATGTATTCCCAAAGTTTTGCCAAATAACTCATATCCTGAGCAATAGCGTCTTCATCAATACCTTCTGCTGCGGTACGAACAATGACCGAACCAGGTAGCTTATGAATACTTTGAACTTTCTCAATAATTGAGCGTAAACGAACGCGTTCTTCTTCAGATTCAATCCGTTGCGATACACCAATATGATTGCCATATGGCATGAGCACAAGGTAGCGTGAGGGAATAGAAAGATCTGTCGAGAGTCGAGCGCCCTTGGTACCAAGCATATCTTTCATGACTTGAACCGTCAGAACTTGTCCCGGTTGTAAGAGCTCAAATACATTGGGCATCGGTTGATTACGCGGCCATACCATATCATTGATATGTAAAAATGCCGTACGTGATAAACCAATATCCACAAAAGCTGCTTGCATACCAGGTAGCACACGCACAACTTTCCCTTTATATACATTCCCAACCAAACCACGTTTGGCAGTACGTTCAACGAATAACTCGTTCACCGTACCGTTTTCAATTAACGCCACCCGACACTCTGTCGGTGTGACGTTAATCAACAACTCATTAGACATAACAACAACTCAAAACATTATAAAAATTAAATTCTTTTAATCAGCAGTTAATTTAGTGCTTTAACTGTCTGTAATAACTGTACTGTTTCATATAGCGGCAAGCCCACAACATTGGAGTAACTGCCTTCAATTTTTGGAATATAACGTGCTGCAATGCCTTGAATCGCATAAGCGCCAGCCTTTCCAATTGGCTCGCCCGTGGCCCAGTAACTTTCCATATCACTGACACTAAGTGCCTGAAAATGCACTCGTGTTTGAACCACTATACTGTATTTTTCATCTTTTGTACGAACACATACGCCAGAAAAAACATCATGCTGTCGGCCTGATATTTTAGACCATATTTCAAACGCATGTTGCTTAGATTCTGGTTTGCCTAATATTTCGTTGTCGACACCTAAACTGGTATCTGCAGCAATAATAATCGCATCAGGATATTGTACTGCAACTGCTTCGGCTTTCGCACGTGCGAGTCGCTCGACATAGGCTGCAACTGTTTCATTTTCTTGAACAGATTCATCAATATCTGGACTCAAAATATCAAATTCGAGTCCGAGCTGTGCGAGCAATTCTCGACGGCGTGGAGAGCTAGAAGCGAGAATTATATGCGCCATTTTCGTAGCATATAATATAAGACAGGCCACACGAATACACTAGTCAACATCGGTAACCAGTGACGTGGGAAAGAAAAATGGACACCACTTGCCACTTGTGAGAAAAATAGAATCATCAGATGCGCAAGAATTGCTAATGTCGTGATGACCCACAAATTTCCAAAAGTGAGAATACGGCGTTCGCGTGTCAGAAACCGCGCTAAAAATGTAATAACTATAAAACTCAATGCATTTAAACCGAGCGGTGCATCAAGGAGTAAATCTGCAAAAATACCAGTGGCAAATGCAAACCATACCCCACACCATGTCGGCTGACACAGCACCCAAAACATCATGACCATGAACATGAATAGCGGACGCCATCCTGACAAGGCATAAGACAATGGGTAGACCATGAGGATCGATGCCACAATCACGGAAATGATAATGGCAAATAAAGGATCTCTCTGGCGATTGTTCTTCATTCTAGCGATCGACATTCGGTTGCTCCATCGCTAATGAGTCGGAAAATAAAACCACCACATGATGCCCACCAGCAAGCTGTGCTGCAGGAATCACATCAATTTGGGCGAATTCACCAGAATTGTGACGTTGAACTTTCGAGATCGTACCGACTAAATACCCTGCAGGGAAATGTTCGCCTAAGCCTGAGCTATAAACTTTTTCACCTACTTTGATATTGGCACTGGTTGGAACATATTCCATTTTCAAACGACCTAAATCGCCTGTTCCTGAAACAATGGCACGCATGCCAGTATGTTCTAAACGAACTGAAAGTGAGTGCTCTTTATCGGATAACAGCATGACACGGCTACTATGTGGGTAGACATTAATCACCTGCCCCATAATACCTTTGTCATCGAGTACCGTTTGACCGACGCGAAGCTGACTGTTGGAACCGCGGTTAATCACAATAATATGACGTAATGGATCGGCATCTGTCCCAATGACTTCAGCAATTTCCATACGACCATCGATGATTAAAGGAGTATCGAGCAGACCACGCAGACGCGTGTTTTCAGCTGAAAGTTCAGCAATTTTTTGTAAACGTACCTGAGCCTGTAAAAGCTCAGCTTGCATCGCGGTATTTTCACGACGAAGTTGCGCTTCAGACTTAGTTTGTTGAGTCAGCCATTCTCGCGACAACACAGGATAACTTGCCAGCGCATAAATCGGATTATACGCTGCATACAAGACATCCCTTGCAGGTTGGATAACATGTGGCATGCGCCAATCGAAGAAAAGCACCACGAAACATGTCACCAACGCTATGATGAAAGAGCGAAAAGATGGCGGTTGTCTTGAAAACAGATGTGCTTGCACCCGCCGCGTCCTTTTCTTAGCCTACAAATAACATGTCATGATTTGGGTTATCGAAGAATTCGAGCACCTTACCACCACCACGAGTCACGCAAGACAGTGGATCTTCTGCAACCACCACAGGAAGCCCTGTTTCTTTCGCAAGAAGCTTATCTAAGTTACGTAGCAATGCACCACCACCTGTTAAGACAATTCCACGCTCTGCGATGTCTGATGACAATTCAGGCGGTGTTTGCTCAAGTGCAGATTTCACTGCTGACACAATGTTTTGTAATGGATCAGTAATCGCTTGAGTCACTTCATCAGAAGTGACAGTAATGGCACGCGGAACACCTTCTGCCAAGTTACGACCACGCACTTCAATTTCAAGTGGTTTCGCACCTTCATCAGGAAGCGCCATACCTACTTCTTTTTTGATTACTTCTGCAGTGGTTTCACCAATCACACAGCCATGTGCTTTACGTACATAGTTAATGATTTGCTCATCAAACACATCACCACCGATACGAAGTGAGTCAGCGTAAACACAACCTTGTAGCGAAATAATCGCAATTTCAGTCGTACCACCACCAACATCAACAACCATCGAACCACATGCTTGTTCTACAGGCATACCCGCACCAATTGCCGCAGCCATTGGTTCTTCGATTAAACGTACTTCACGTGCGCCAGCGTTATATACCGCTTCACGAATCGCACGACGTTCAACCAAAGTTGATTTGCATGGTACACACACGACAACACGCGGTGCAGGTGGGAACAAACGTTTTTCGTGAACTTTACCAATGAACTGATTCAGCATGGTTTCAGTCACTTCAAAGTCAGCAATCACGCCATCTTTCATCGGGCGAATTGCAGAAATATTGGCAGGTGTACGACCTAGCATTTGTTTCGCGTCAAGACCTACGGCAGCAACAATTTTTTGTGACCCACTGTGGCGGATCGCTACAACCGTGGGTTCATTTAATATAATGCCTCGTCCTGGCGCATAGATAAGTGTATTAGCAGTACCTAGGTCAATAGCTAGATCCGGCGAAAACAAGCCAATTAGTCGTTTTAGAATCACGGGGACGTTCTCAGTTAAACTTTTATATGGACGCAAGGTGGCAACTTTAACTAAATGTGATGATTTGGACAAGTCAATCGCTTATCATAACGCACGATAATTTGAATTTTTTTTAATACTGATTAGGTAATATTATGTCTACATCGGATGCACAGCATTCTGCAGATTTAAATGCAGAAACAGTTTCAGCCATTGCTCACCTTGCAAGGTTATCACTCGATGATACGCAATCTGCTGAATATGCTCAAAGTTTAAATAAAATTTTAGGCATGATGGAAACCCTGAAAGGCATCAATACCGATGGTGTTGAACCATTAAAGAGCCCTTTCGACAATCCACAGCCACTACGTGAAGATGTCGTGTCGGAAAGCAATCATCGTGAAGAATATCAAGCAGTCGCACCTGCTGTACAAGAAGGTTTATACCTCGTTCCTCGCGTGATTGAGTGATTATTGATCAGTTAAAACTTTTTATTAAATTAAACGTAAAGAATTATTTCTCATGACAGATTTACATCGCTTATCGATTCGTGAAATGACAGAAGGTTTGGCAAATGCTCAATTTTCTTCACGCGAATTGACTGAACACTATTTAAAACGTATTGCGAAAATCGATGCGCAAGTTAAATCATTTGTAACAGTTACACCTGAATTGGCATTGGCAGAGGCTGATGCGGCTGACGCATTACGTAAAGCTGGCGGTGCAAATGTACTTACAGGTGTGCCAATTGCACATAAAGATATTTTCTGTACCCAAGGCATTAAAACCACTGCGGGCTCTAAAATGCTCGACAACTTTGTATCACCTTACGATGCAACTGTTGTGGCAAAAGGTAAAACTGCAGGTCTTGTCACTTTAGGTAAAGTGAACATGGACGAATTCGCCATGGGTTCAACTTCAGAGAACTCATACTACGGCGCAACAGCTAACCCTTGGAACTTAAGCCATGTCCCAGGTGGTTCATCAGGTGGTTCGGCTGCGGCCGTTGCTGCTGACCTTGCTCCATTTGCAACAGGTACAGATACTGGTGGTTCAATCCGTCAACCTGCATCTTTCTGTGGTCTTACAGGTCTTAAACCGACTTATGGTCGTGTTTCACGTTTCGGTATGATCGCGTATGCGTCATCTTTGGATCAAGGTGGTCCAATGGCACGTTCGGCTGAAGACTGTGCTTACCTCATGAACGTGATGGCAGGTCATGATGCCAAAGACTCAACTTCTGTGAACAAAGAAGTCGATGACTATGTGGCTAACCTCAACGGTACATCGGTGAAAGGTTTACGCATTGGTATTCCTAAACAGTACTTTAACGTTCAAGGCTTAGATGCTGATGTGAAAGCACGTGTTGAAGAATCATTGAAAAAGTTAGAGGAAATGGGCGCAACGCTGGTTGAGATTGATCTCAACATGACAGAAAGCTACGTCCCAACCTACTACCTGATTGCCCCTGCTGAAGCTTCATCGAACTTGTCTCGTTTTGATGGCGTACGTTATGGCTACCGTGCAGAAAACCCAATTGACTTGATGGACTTATACAAACGTTCACGTTCGGAAGGTTTCGGTAAAGAAGTACAACGTCGTATCTTGATTGGTACGTATGCATTATCTGCAGGTTACTACGATGCGTACTATGTGAAAGCACAAAAAGTACGTCGTCTGATTCAACAAGACTTCTTAAAAGCATTTGAATCTGTAGACGTAATTGCTGCGCCTGCTGCACCAACCACTGCATACAAGATTGGTGCAAACTTGTCGCCTGTAGAAATGTACTTAGGTGACATCTACACCATCGCAGTGAACTTGGCAGGTCTACCTGCGATTAACGCGCCTGTTGGTTTTGACAAGGATAATTTACCGGTTGGCTTACAGCTGATTGGTAACTACTGGTCAGAATCGCAATTGTTGTCTGTGGTACATCAGTATCAACAAGTCACCGATTGGCATACTAAACGCGCTGCAATTGCTGAGGAGAATGCATAATGGCTCAAGCTCAAAAATCTGCTAAACCAAAATCTAACCTGATTGATGGTTGGGAAGTTGTCATTGGTATCGAGATTCACACTCAGCTTGCAACCAATACCAAAATTTTCTCAGGTTCATCGACTGAATTTGGTCAAGACCCAAATACGCAAGCGAGCCTAGTTGACCTTGCAATGCCGGGTGTTTTGCCTGTACTCAACAAAGAAGTCGTTGATCTTGCGATTCGCTTTGGTTTAGGGATCGATGCTTACATCGACCAAGCTTCTGTATTCGCGCGTAAAAACTATTTCTACCCTGACTCGCCAAAAGGTTATCAAATCAGCCAAATGGATAATCCAATTGTGGGCTTGGGTCATATCGACATCCAACTTGAAGATGGTACGGTTAAACGCATTGGCGTAACACGTGCGCACCTTGAGGAAGATGCGGGTAAATCGATCCACGACCAATTCGAAGGTCAATCTGGTATCGACTTAAACCGTGCAGGTACTCCATTGCTTGAAATCGTCTCTGAACCGGATATGCGTTCGGTTGAAGAAGCAGTTGCCTATATTAAAGCGATTCACACGCTTGTGCGTTGGTTAGGTATTTCTGACGGTAACATGGCAGAAGGTTCATTCCGTGCCGATTGTAACGTGTCTTTACGTCGTCCGGGTCAACCATTCGGTACACGTTGTGAGCTTAAAAACCTCAACTCATTCCGTTTCATTGAACAAGCGATCAATGTTGAAATTGAACGTCAAATGGAAATCTTGGAATGGGACGGTACCATCGACCAAGAAACACGTTTGTTCGACCCTGTGAAAATGGAAACGCGTTCTATGCGTTCTAAAGAAGAAGCGAACGATTACCGCTACTTCCCTGACCCAGACTTGTTACCTGTCATCATCGCAGACGAGCAAATTGAAGTGATTAAAGCAACCATGCCTGAGCTTCCTGCTGCACGTCGTGCTCGTTTCGTCGCGGACTTTGGCGTGACTGAGTACGATGCTCATGTATTAACGCTGACTCGTGAAATGTCAGAGTTTTATGAAGACGTGGTGAAAGCTGCTGGCGGTGCTGCACAAGGTAAAGTGTCTGCAAACTGGGTAATGGGCGAATTCTCAGGTGCTTTAAACAAAGCAGGCTTAGAATTAGCTGATTCTCCTGTATCTGCTGAAAAATTGGGTGGCATGATTGCACGTATTGTGGACAACACCATTAACGGCAAGATTGCAAAACAAGTCTTCGGCTTTATGTGGGAAGAAGGCAAAACTGCGGACGAGATTATTGCTGAAAAAGGCTTGAAACAGGAAACTGATACAGGCGCAATTGAAGCAATTATTAAGGACGTACTTGCTGCCAACGAGAAGATGGTTGAAGAGTATAAATCTGGTAAAGAGAAAGCCTTTAACGGTCTTGTAGGTCAAGTCATGAAGGCAGCGAAAGGTAAAGCCAACCCTGCACAAGTGAATGAATTAATGAAAAAATTGATTGGTTGATTTGATCTTTCTTTAAAAGAAAACCCGCTTTAGAGCGGGTTTTCTTTTAATTCAATTTCTATAAAATCTGCTTGATTACTTTCATTTATACCGAGCCTGTAAATAATTTTGTGTAATTGCTTTTCATAAATTTAAAGGTGATTGCTTAAGCGGTCACCGAATTCAATAATAAAGCGGCTCATGGCTAAACGCCAGTCGCGAATAGGCATATTCCACTTTTTAGACGCTGCATCAATTGCCAGGTAAATCACTTTACGTACAGAATCATCCGTTGGAAAGACTTTACGCTTTTTGATCGCCTGACGTATTACGCTGTTTAATGATTCGATCGCATTGGTGGTATAGATGGCTTTGCGTATCTCGGCTGGATAAGCAAAGAAGGTATTTAGATTCTCCCAGTGTGTACGCCAGCTTTTGCTGATCTGTGGGTACTTGTCATCCCATGTTTGGGCGAATTGATCCATGGCCATCAAGGCTGCCTCTTCAGTAGGTGACTGATAAACGGCTTTTAAATCCTGAGTGACGGCCTTGTAATCTTTCCATGATACGTATTTCAAGCTGTTACGCAGCATATGGATAATGCACAGCTGGATATGGGTTTGCGGGTATACGCTGTTAATGGCATCAGGAAAGCCTTTTAGTCCATCCACACAGGCGATCAGAATATCCTGCAACCCTCGGTTTTTAAGCTCAGTCAGGACATTCAGCCAGAACTTTGCACCTTCATTCTCAGCCATCCACATGCCGAGCAGTTCTTTCTGTCCATCAAGATTAATGCCTAAGGCAAGGAATACAGCCTTGTTGATAACACTGCCATTATGACGGACTTTAACTACAATACAGTCCATATAGACGATGGGATAGAGTGCATCCAGCGGACGGTTTTGCCATTCAGCGACTTGCTCCTTAACAGCATCAGTCACCTTGGAAATAAGCGTTGGAGATACATCAGCATCGTACATTTCTTTGAAAGTAGCCACGATTTCACGGGTAGTCATGCCTTTGGCATAAAGGGATAGAATTTGGCTATCCATTTGCGTGATACGCCTTGCGAAGCAGTGCTTCTCATTCTTTTTAATTAGTTGTGGCTCAAATGTGCCATCACGATCTCGTGGTGTGGTGATCTCAATCTCACCATCATCGCTCAGCACGGTCTTACTGGAATAACCGTTACGAGCATTTGAACCGTTCTTACGAGCATTCTTTTCATGTCCGAGATGTTCGGTAAGTTCGGCATTGAGAGCCGTTTCAACAGTGAGTTTAGTCAATAATCGGGTGAATTGATTGAGATCGTCTTCTGTTTTGATTCCTTTAGCAAATTCTGCTGCAAAGTCTTTTAGTTTTTGTTCGTTCATCATGTTGCCTGACTCCGTTGTGAATATGAACATAGCAAATTCAGGCAATTACACAATTTAATTTACAGTCTCTTTATACCTAAATTTCTACTTCTATTAAGTGTTGTCAAAACAACACAAATTTCATCATAAATATAAAAATTTAGCTTCTCAAAACCTTCCATTTGAATTTGAAAACCATAATTTTTAAAAAGAATATGTTTTAGTTGCACTTTCTCACTATTTCTTGGAGATACCTTTATCTCTAAACTATTACGAAAAACATCAATTACTTCTATTCTTAATTCCTCATTTTTCAAATTTATTAAATAGTACCGGTAATCCTCCCATAAATAACCGAAGTTAAAAGTAGAGGTTAAGCAGCCATTAGAGGTGGCTTTCCTTTGTTAGCTTGATGTGGTCTTTCATGGTTGTAATGCCACAACCAGTTTGTTGCATAATCTTGTACTTCATCCAAAGTATCAAATAAATGCTTGCTCAGCCAACTATAACGTATGGTCCGATTATAGCGTTCAATATACGCATTCTGCTGTGGCTTACCCGGTTGAATATATTCAATACGAATACCGTGCTCAGTAGCCCAGCGCACAAATTCGTGACTGATAAATTCGGGACCATTATCGCATCGGATCACTAACGGTTTTTCTCTCCACTCCAGCAATTGATTCAACGTACGAATAACCCTGATTGTGGGCAATGAGAACCCTGCTTCAATGGCTAGGCCTTCGCGGCGGTAATCATCAATCACATTCAATAATCGAAACTTGCGACCATCGGAAAGCTGATCATGCATAAAATCTAATGACCAAACCTGATTTTCTCGGATTGGTTCTTTCAATGGTTCAGGCGCATGCCGTTTTAGTCTTCTTCTCGGTTTAATACGCAGATTCAGTGCCAACTCACAGTAAATGCGGTAAACCCGCTTGTGATTCCAGCAGCAACTCTCAACATGCCGTAAATACGAGAAGCACAAACCAAAGCCCCAGTCGGAATTTTCCTCAGTGAGTTCAATGAGCTGTTCAGCAATGAGTGCATTGTCATCGCTGAGTTTGGCTTGATAGCGGTAGCAGGTTTCACTAATGCCAAATGCTTTACAAGCCAAACGAATACTAATGGCATGCTGGGCAACTGCCTGTTGTGCCATCTTACGCCGGCAAGATGGCTTTACCACTTTTTTGCCATCGCTTCCTGGATGATTTCGGCCTTTAATCGCTCTTCCGCATACATCTTTTTAAGTCTGGTATTTTCGGGCTGTCAACGGCATTCTAAAATTGCCCCCTTTTACCTTACAAATGGCAAAGTAAAATTGACCCCTTTGATCTCATATTAAGTTTCAACCTGAGGCTGAATCCCAATTCTTTTTTTACCCTTCAAACGATAACTCTCACCCGATATTTGTACCACATGACAGTGATGCAATAACCGATCTAACATCGCAGCGGTCAACGTGACATCATCTGCAAAGGATTTGGACCACTGGCTAAATGATAAGTTACTCGTCAATATCGTACTGCCTTTTTCATAACGCTTGGCAATCACGTTAAAGAACAGATTCGCTTCTTCACGTCCAAAGGGCAAATAACCAATTTCATCGATAATCAGTAATTTTGGGGCGAGTATCACCCGTTGCATATAGGTTTTCAATTTACCTTGCTGATAGGCTGTACTCAGTTGCAGCATTAAATCCGCTGCGGTAATGAACTTGATCTTAATGTTGTTCATGATGGCCTTATAGCCTAATGCCATAGATAAATGCGTTTTTCCTACTCCGCTAGCCCCGAGAAACACCACATTTTCTGCTCTAGCAATAAAGCTCAGATTGAACAGTTCAATCACCTGTGATTTAGGGGTCCCTAGGGCATAATTAAAATCATAGTCTTCCAGGGTTTTGACTTGAGGCAGGCCTGAGAGTTTCATCAGTACCTGCTGGCTGCGCTGTTGCCTGGCAGCATATTCATGCGTCAAGATCGCTTCAACAAAGTCAGCATAACTTCCATCCTGACCTAATGTTTGTTGTGCATGATGTGACCATTGTGATGCGATGGCAGGCAGATTGAGCTTTTGGCAAAGCTGCTCTATACGGTCGTATTGCAGATTCATCAGGAAACTCCCAGCAACTGATCATATACCGATAAGGGATGCTGCAAACTCTCGTAGGGCATGACATGCTGTGCTGCTGCAACAGGTACAGTGCTAGAACCTGTATCTGATTGCGGTAATGGCGTAAATTTTTGCTGCTCCTGTTGCAGTCGAACAGCCGGTTTTTCTTGCGTGGTGGCATGAATCCGCTGATTGGCGGTTTCATGCAGCCACCGGCCAATGTGGGCATTGGCGACATCAACATCTAACAGTAAACCCGAAGTCTTCAGGCTTGCTTTCAATGGCACAATAAAGCTTGATTTGAGGTATCCATTAAAGCGTTCAACTTTGCCTTTGGTCTGTGCACGGTAGGGCTTACATACGCGAGGACGAAAGCTGTATTTCTTGGCGCAGTCGAGCAGTTTGGGATTCCATTTATGCTGCCCCTCCTGATAGGCATCCCGTTCAATCATGATCGTTTTAGCGTTATCAAACAGGATTTCTTGAGGTACTCCTGCAAAGAACTGAAATGCATTTTCCAGACCATCGATCCATGCATCGGTACGTTCATGATCATAAAATTTCACGAAAGTCGCTCTGGAATACCCTAATGTTGCGACAAAGGCTTTCAAAGTCGTGTTGTTGCGTCGAATCGTGGTGAAATCCACCTGCATTTGTTGGCCAGGTTGGGTTTCAAAACGAATGATCGGTTCCGGTTTGGCAACTGGTTTTAATGTTGCAAGATATTCCCTCAAGATCCTGATCTTTCCTGGATATCCCAACCTTAAAATTTCCTGGTAGAGCACGACAGCAGGAATCCATTCAGGATGAGCTGCGTTTACACGTTGGAGTAAATAAGGTTTATATGGATCAAGAATACTTGTTCTAGGTTGTGTACGCCGATACTGAGGTGTTTCCTTCTGCCGTAAATATTTACGTACGGTATTTCTGGACACCCCCAGTTCACGAGTAATAGCTTTAATAGATTTACCTTGTTGATGAAGTATTTGGATTGTCACTGCTTGCTCCAAAGTTAACATGTTGAGCAGTCCAAAATGACCGCTATATTAACCAAGGGGGTCAGTTTTTAAATGCCATTAGGGGGTCATTTTTACACTGCCGCTAACACGGCTTCTAGCTCTTTCAGTCGAGCCATTAATGATGTATCCATACCACCATATTTGGCACGCCATTTATAAAAGGTAGCATTACTCATGCCGTGTTCACGGCAAAGGGTCGCTACAGGTGTACCAGATTCTGCCTGTTTCAAGATGGACATGATCTGACTGTCAGTAAATTTAGATGTTTTCATGCAGAATCTCCTGCTCGTATCTTAAGAGAAAATTCTACTTTTAGATCCTATTATTTTTAGGGGGGATTACCAGAGGATTTAGAACATGCTATAAAATCAAAAACACCAAAGAAAAACAAAAATGACACCCGACCTTCTGCTCACAATCATTCAAACTGCCATCGGGATATTTACCATCTCGATCATTATCTTGTTGATTCATCCTAGATCGAGAAGCTATTTATTTTCCATGCATCATAAGGAAACTAAAGACCACAAAGGATCTCAGCTATTACATATTGGAGAAATGATTGCCTATCCCATTATTTGGCTGCTTAAGATCATCGCTACCATTTTAAAATAGGCACATGTTTTAACGTATCGCCCCCAACTTATTCCAAATATCTGGGGTTAAAAACGTCATCACCAACTTATTCAAATCCAGATACTTCAACACGCCTTTAAGCTGACTCTTAATTTCAGGATTTTTCAAAATCTCTTCACCTGTAATTTGCCCAAGCTCTTGGAAACTTGCCCCAATACCTTCAACACCATCCGCTTGAATCACAGCTTTCGCCTGAGTCGAACATTGCTCAACCAATATACGCTGCACCACAGCTGCAAAGTTTTTGTCCAGTTGCTCTTTTTGAGCCTCACTTACTTGTGCAAAAGCCTTTAAATCAGGGTGCGTTGCCAGTGCTGCAAAAGTCCATTGTAGAACACTGGTTTTATCTGCTGCTGTCGTTGCTTTTACCAAGCAAGAACTCAGTTGCTCTTGAGCTATACTTGCCGAAGCGGTTTGAGCCGTAAACATCATAGTAGAAGCCAAAAGTGCAGCCTTGAAAACTGTACGATTATTTTTAAATGATGCTTTTAAACGAAATGACATAAATCTAAATACCTAAAATGAATACGGTACTTTTAACACAAACCCAAGCCACAACCCTGTTATGCGTGTGTAAAACTTGAGTCGTAATGATATGAGATATAAAAAAGCCCATCTCATGGATGGGCTTTTAAAGTAGGAAGTTATTTCATCTGCCGAAGCATATTCTTCGCACCTGAATGATTATAGTTATTGGCTAAGTTGGTCAATATCCGTTTTGCTTGCCCTTTGGCATTTGGAATACGGCTGCCATACGAAGGAATGCTATTCAGACAACGTGCCACCAACATGCCAGACTCGGTATAAATACGTGTCCCTTCTGCACCCTGCTGCTTACCAAGACTATAGGCGCGCTGAGCATTGTTACAGGCATTGGTTACATTTCTGCCCGCATTAATATCGCGACGTGCAGCCACATACAGTCGTGTTTGCTGCTGTTGAGTGGTTTCAACCGTATTTGCAATGACAGGTGCAGGCAGTGCCTCAACCACTGGTGCTTTAATCTCTTTGGCAGGGACTTCTTTATTCGGAACGTCTTTTAGCTGATCTTTCAGCGCAGCTTCTTTTTCTTTCTTAGTCTGCTCTTTAGTTGCAGCCTTGCTAGCTGCTTTTACGGGCGGTTCAACTTTACGATCGAGTACCGCAGCGCCACGATAAAATTGACGAGCTTCTGCCATAGTCATGACTTTACTGAGTAACTTCACTGAACGGCTGGTATTGCTCTTATCGATTTGCTTTTCAGACATAGGCTCAATGGAAACAATCCAATACTGATCATTGCTGAGCTTACATTTATACGCACCAATCCCTTGAGCCAAACGACGATCTGCCGCTAAGCGTTTCTTTTGTGCCGCATGATTGACTAAACGGAGTTGGCTCTTATATGACAGCACCAAGGTTCCACCTTTGGCATGACAATATTGACTTACCGTCGTTCTTGGCAATAAAGCATGATTTGCTGGCGTACCCGATTTTGCATCCCATAGATAGACATAATCCTTTGCCGATCCATCGTCCAAGTTCAAACCTTTTTTAATCATCATTTCTTGTGGCGTTGCATAGTCTGTCATCGGGTCTTTCTGAACGCGTCCTGTCGACTGACATGCTGCTAAGCCAAACATTATTGTTGTGAGTATTATCAGTTTGAGTTTCACATTATTATTCTCAAGCCAAAGCATTGGCATAACATAACTGAAAAATACTTAAACAACAAACACAAGATATTGATTCACGTAGAAATTTATTTCAAATTTGGCATCAAAAAGCTAGGCATTTGAAAAGAATAAACCAAGAATGAATAATCTAAGTATCTTAGAAATAAGATTTTACTAAACAGATCAGTGACTTAATTATGAACAGCTTTAAGCTAATGAAAGAATGCAGATCAAATCTACACCATAAAAAAAGATCAAAGAAGTAACCACTCACTTCTTTGATCCGCAATGCCCCCGCGAGACAGTGGTCAGTCATAATCTGTCATAGCTCTATAGGGAGAGGTCTGACACATCATGAGCAAAGTTAAGATAATTTCCCCCATATTTGTACTTTTATTTTTTTAATACATATCGTTATGGAAATTAGCACCATCACCGTTGGTTAGTTCATCTTAGGCATGAATATTGAGCGCTCATATCCCAATATTGGGAGGTAAAAGCTAAAAAAAGCTAAATTGATCTGTCATTCGTCGGATTAGAAAATTTAAAAAATAAAAAAAAATCGGATGCATCTCAACAACACATCCGAATAGGTTCAAATTTGAAAAATTAATGCAAATTCGACTCAAATGCTTTTAAACGTTTATAGATTGAAAGCAGTTCAATAATTTTAGGCCACGACATAATCAAGTATTGGAACGACTCTCGGACTTTACCGAATACATTTAAGATTTGCATCATCAGACCCAGTGTAATCGCACCTGCCGCGATACTTGGGAACAAAATGAATAAGCCGTAAATATTATCGAGTTGTAGATACCAAATACGCACCATATTGAAATACGCATAGTGGAAATACAAACGGAAATAATTCACGCGTACACGGCTAAACAGTTCTTGTAAAAGTAGTGGATGCGCGCGATCTGCATGATCTTCACCATAAACCAATTCTTTACGATAAGCGGCTTCCACCTTCTGGTTATTAAATTCCAAACCTGGCAATTTAATCCCGACTGTCATTAATAATACCGTACCAAACACCGCCCAACCAATGGCTGCCCACATGAGCGCATGGGTCACCTCTCCAATGATAGGAAGCGTTTTGACATGACTCGACAGCGTATAAAGTACTGGTAAAAATGCCATGAGCAGCATTAAGGATTCAATCAGGGAAACACCTAGTTCTTCAGTGGTTTTTGCAAAGCGCATGGTGTCTTCCTGAATACGCTGTGATGCACCTTCAATATGACGTAACTGCTCCCAATGTGCGGTGTAGTAGTTATTCATTGCAGTACGCCAACGGAATACATAATGGCTGACAAAGAATAAATTAAAGACGGCAAAAGTTACATAGACCATCGCAATATAAATAAAGGTCACTGCCCCCGCATACAGGTCTGCAACATCACCGCCACCATTGGTGAGCATTCTTTGGATGGAGTCATAAAACGGGCTATACCACTCGTTTAACACCACATTGACCTGTACGCCATACCAAATGTTAAACAAGATAAAAGACGAGCCCCAAATGGACCAACGCTGCCAAGGATGATGTTCTTTAAAATGCCAAAACAATGCAAATAGCGCAGTCGCGACGAAGTACCATAAATAGAACCATAAAAATTGTGCCGACCAGAAACGGCTAACACCAATCGGTAAAGTTTGTTCAGTATAGCCTTCAGGAAAACCCACATAGGTTCCCCAGCCCGAACCACCGCTATGCCAAATTCCTAAATGAATAAAAAAATACAGAACGAGGCTGCTAAAAAACCAGAGTGGTTTTGGAAAAAAAGACTTGAACATAGTCGATGAATACTCCTTATTCTTTTCAATTTATGAACGATGTTATCGCTTATGTGGAGCAGTGTAATCCACTTTTGAAATGCTTGACTCAAATTTCTTCGTCTTTAGATTCAGTTTGATACAAGCCCTGTTGGAAATAAAAGACTATCCAATGAAATGTTGAATATTTTACTCAAAACATCTGCTGATTTAACCAGTTATCGGGTATCTGTCTACATTTGAAATATATTTCTGATTAAATAGCCCAATATGACCATTGAGTACAATTTGAGCGGTAGAATAAATGCTTGAATGGTCAGCATGATTTAAGATTTCTTTATTTAAAATAAGTACATAATTGATACGTTTCGGACTTTACTGTAGCACTTATTTTCATATAATCATCTACACAAAATCTGATTTTGGTTTTGCCAGATACGCTGAACGTGCAAATATTAAAAATATTCATGCTATGATCAGTTTAGAACATACACTTTGGGGAATGAGTCAATGGAAAGCTCTGTAATCGAATTATTAAAGCCAGTGACCTTGGAAAAGGAAAATTGTGAGCCTTTGATTTTTGATGCTGGCACTGTCCTTAAAGTTGTGATGCAAACACCGACCTCACTTTTAGTGAGCACAGATGATTCATTTAATTTCACTGTGTCTTTAAAAGATGAAAACGACGTGTGGCGTGAGCTTTAATCCCAGATACTCAATTTATAATTTTTTTAAATTGATAAAAAAAATGCCTGACGAATCAGGCATTTTTTGTGCTCTAAAGTTGGCGTTTTAACTTTTTAGCTTCATCTAATAAATCCAGCAGTTGCTGCATTTTTTCATCGCCCAGTCGGTTTTGAATGTCCTGATAACGCTGTTCCATTCGCACTGACATTTTGGCAAAAATTTCACGCCCCGCTTCAGTTAAAGAAATATAACTAAAACGTTGATCAGTTTCAGAACGATGACGTGCGATCAAATCCATCTCCGACATGCGATTAATAATACCAGTAAGACTTGGTTTTAAAATGCAGGCTTTTTCTGCCAAGCTGGTACTATCAAGCTCTTCATGTTGAGCCAAAGTTCGAATTACACGCCATTGTTGTTCTGTTAAGCCAATCTCATTAAGCTCAGGGCGAAAATGTGTCATGAGCGCTTCGCGGGCTTCTAATAAAGCCAAGGTCAGCGACGGTCGTATTTTTTTCATAAGTCTGAGTAGATATCTATATATAAGTTATTCTACCAACTTTTTGAATCAAAACTAAAATGATAATGGATATTCGAGAATGACGCGTAGTTCATCGATGTCATTATAACGATATCCCTTTGTTGCACGATGTGTGGCTTGACGCAGTTTGATGTCTAAACCTTTCGCAAAACCTGTCTGAACTTTATAACCCAAAGTTAAATCACGCTCCCAGTGTGTGTAATCAATGTCTTTGTTATATACATGTGCGCCGTTACGGTTGTAGACCAAGTTTTTGCTGTCTGAGTTATCAATATCCCAGCCGTATAAATAGCGCCCCATAAAGCTAAAGCCGTTTAAACCAAACTCTGATAAATCTGCCTCATACTTTAATTGCACAGATTTTTCATTGGCTTCACTAAAGGTCGCGTATTGTGCGGCATTTAAAATTGAAGTATTGGCACCTAAGGTTTTAAATGCAACCCAGTCAAATGGTTCATCACCAATGATTTGTTGATAACCGATAGAGAACGTTTGCTTTCCAATTTGGTAGCCGAGCAAACCTGATAATGCCAAAGCAGAAATGTCACCGCCATTTTTTGCACCCGTATCGGTGTTGTAATAATTTGAGGTTGCAAAGCGAAGTGCATGACCTTCTTGAGCTAACTTATAACTGGTACTTGCCCCTAAATAGTACTGATTCCAGACATCTTCAAGTTCTGATGCATAAGCAGTATAAAGAACATCCTTGTGTTTATAGGTTCCACCTACAAAGCTAATGGAATTAGAAGTAATCCCAGCAGCATAGTCGGTCGTAAAGTAATTTAAACTTTCCGTAGTATCGACAGGATTCATGCGATAAAAATGCGCAGCATTAATGGTTAAGTTATCGAAAGATTTATCCTGAACAGAAATACCAGTCGCTGTAGATGGCAGTAAACGTACAGTACTCACTGCAATTACAGGTGTATTTGGAAATTGATCACCATAAGTGACTGTCGTATCTTTATACTTAAATTTAAGTGCACCACCGAATTCACCATTGGTTTCCTTAGTTTCACCAGTTGCACCATCGAATTCTAAAATATTGGTACCTGTTTTATAGGGATTGCTATATAACTTTAATGCACCCATCGCATGGAAGTTAAAGCCAAATTGAACTGGGGTATCGGTAAATCCTGACTTAAACTCTGCCACAATCCCTTGTGCCCATTCACTGCGATAACCCTCTTTTTCTGACACTGGAACCTGAGTGTTTGCACCTGCTGTGTTATACGCCCCTTCTCTAAAATCACGATAGAAATAGAAGTTACGGTTCATTACATCAAATGTGCCATCTTCAATAATATTATTCGCTAGAATTTCTGGCGAAAAAGGCATGAGCAAAGCAATCAATACCGATAATTTTGTTGGCTTATTCATTACATTTTTCCTTAAATGTAGTTTATTTACGTGTAGTTCAAGATCAAAACTGATCACCACGTTTTAGCTGCTATATGGTTCATCCATCCCTCTATTTGCATAATTCTTAATTAATATCTAAATTAAAAATAAGACGGTATGTGAATTTAAAATGAGTCTCTCTAGATCAACAGATCTCAGATCTGCTAATAGGTTTAAAAAATCAAAGTTTTAAAAAATGAGTTCTATAGATGTACTAGTGACCTCAGGAGAAATTATTTTTTATCGCTGACATAGACTGCTTTTGCAGGAATCAGGAATGCCATTATAAGTGCAGCCAATACCATTACACCCGCAATAGTTAATAATGCTGCTTCATTGGTTCCTGTTAATTCACGTGCAAAACCAATTGCCCAAGGTGCAAATAATCCGCTCATCGTTGCAAGCGTGCTGACCATTGCAATACCTGCTGCCGCTGTTTTACCTTCTAAATATGCTGCAGGAAGTGACCATGCCACAACCACGCCACCACTGAAACCAAAACCAGCTAAGCCAAGAATGATCAGACGACTGATCATATCGCCAGTCCAAAATGCAGCGAGACACATCATCGCAGCACCAAACAACATGCTGATCGTGTAATGCCAACGGCGTTCACGACGTTTATCTGAACTACGACCGACGGTAATCATACCCACAGCAGCAAGCGAGAATGGAATCATGGCATAGAAAGAAATTTGAGCAATATCAGTGACTCCCATTTCTTTAATCATAGTTGGTAGCCAGAAATTGAAACCGTAAGACCCACAATATGCAGCAAATGCGAGTGAAGCTAATAAATACACACGGTAATCGGTTAAGCATTTTAAAACGGCTTTACCAGAATGATTAATCTTGGAATCCTGTGCATCGGGACCCGCATCTTCCGTCATAATTTGCTTATGCAATTGACGCTCTTGTGGGCTTAACCAACGAGAAGTTCCTGGTTTATCCGTTAAATAGAACAAGCAGACGAAACCAATCAAGATAATCGGCAATGCTTCAAGCAAGAACATCCATTGCCAGCCACCTAAACCGTGGAAACCATTCATGTGGGTCATGATTAAACCTGAAATAGGTCCACCAATAATGGGTGCCGTCAAGGTTGCCAAGATTAAAATAGAGGTGACACGCCCTCGCATATAGCTTGGGAACCAAAAACTTAAATAAAGAATTACGCCTGGGAAAAAGCCTGCTTCAAATATCCCCAGCATCAAACGCAATACATAGAGTTGGGTTGCAGAGCTAACAAGCATCGTTGCTGCCGAAGCTAAACCCCAAAGAATCATGATACGTGCAAGGGTTTTTCTAGCCCCAATTTTATCCATCAGGATGTTACTTGGGATTTCAAAAAATGCATAACCGATAAAGAAAATACCAGCAGCGAAAGCATACTGAGAATCTGTAAAGCCAATTGCATCCTGCATTTGTAGCTTCGCATAACCAATGTTGACGCGGTCTAAAAATGAAAAGAAGTAGGCAATAAATAAAATAGGAAGAATTTTCCAAAACAGTTTTTTTAGGAGTAACTGTTTTTCTAGTTCAGTCGCTGTAGAAAAAGCGATTTGTGACGACAATTGGTGATCCATACCAAATTTCCTCATGCTTAGCATCAATGCTGAAGCGACAAATAAATTGTATAATAAGCAAATCTTTCACTTATATATAAAATTTAACATGTTAATTATATCTGTACAATCCTTGTTCAGACATTTTTTTAATACTTTAGTTCAAGCCGATATTGCGCGATAGCTCAGCAATTTTATTAGTTAAATACTGAGTAAATTGGTCTTGCTCTGCCAAAAGTACATGACTGTTATGAAATGCCGTAATCACAAACTGAATCTCATCCGAAATACCAAACACAGGTAAACTGATTGAACTCAGACCGGCACTTGGTCGATCGACCATGAGCGTTATAGTTTGATCACGACGTGACTGCATAGCTGTCATAAACTCATTACGCTCTTTGGCTGAGAGCTTAACTCCTGAATGACGAATGTAATCTAACTCAAGTGCATCGCGAAGAATATGCTCAGGTAAGAACTGTGCAAAAGTATTACCAATAGAACTATTGATCAGTGACATCACCGAACCTGCACGGATTTTAGAATAAATCCCTTCAACGGGTTCATAGGTTTTTATTACTGTTGGTCCTAAAGATCCCCAAATACTGACCGCTACCCCATACGAGCTTTCACGATTAATAGCTTTTGCGGTTTGACATGCTTGTTCAATCGGGTCGAGTAGATTTAAAGCTTTAAAAGAAAGATCAAGTGCAAGATCCCCTACCACATATTCATTGTTGGCCGTTTTTTGCAGCAATCCAATACGTGTTAAGCTAACCAAATAGCGAAATACTTTAGCCGGACTATCATTTAAAGCACTAGCAATCTCTTTTAAGCTAAGTTTGGCGTGCCGATCACAAAATAATTCTAATATTTCACTAATATAGTCAATACTTTGAATGCCTGGTTGTTGGCTAAGATCATCCATTGTTTTGTCCTTTAAGCTCCGCTGCAATTTGGTTCAGTTCATCAAGTACAGGCTGAATTTTGCCCTGTACAAATCGTTCAGAAGGTCCAAACGCTGTTAAAGTCATTACAATATTTTGATCACAATCAAACACTGGCACTGCATAGCTGGTAAATCCTGGTGTGGGAATATCAGACAATGTTGAGTAGCCTTGAGTTCGAATCTCTTGAAGCACATTCATATAATCTAATGGCTTAATCATATCCTGATCAAGGTTGTCTGCTAACTGAACAGCATCCATATGCGCTGCAAATAAGCGACCTGTGGTGGTATTCAGCAGCGATAAACGCATACCCAAACGAAAACCTAAATTAAAGAAGCCACCATATTCTTTATAAAAGACAACTGTTGCCCCATTTAAGTCGGACCACATAGAAGCAAAGGCATTAAGTTGATATTTTTCTGCAAGATGCGTCAAAGCATCACGAGCATGGGCTAGCATGTCGTCATGTTTAATTTTAGAAAGTCCGAGTCGTAAACTTAAAGGACCCGCTTCGTACTCTAAAGTACTGTCATTTCTTTTTAATAACCCTGTTCTTAAAAGGCTAATTAAGTACTTATAGGCAGAACCTGGAGACATCTCCAAGGTTTCTGCAATTTCACTTAAGGATAAAGCTCTCTTAGAACCACAGACCAATTTTAAAATGTCACCGGCCAATTCAACGGTTTGGATGCCGCGCTGATGATTGGTCATTGTTCCCTCTGCACCTGTATTTATATTCTCCGATTAGACAGTTAAATAACCGCCATCTACAGGTAGTATACAGCCTGTTACATAACTTGCGGCATTGGAGCAGAGAAAAGATACTGGCCCTACAAGCTCAGTCGGCTGCCCTGTACGATTCATTGGAACATGACGTAAATAACCCTCGATCATGCCCTGATTGGAACGGGTAAACTCAGTCATCGGGGTTTCAATAACACCTGGAGCAATGGCATTGACGCGGATACCATATTTTGCCAATTCTGCAGCTAAAGTTTTCGTCATCTGTGCAACTGCGCCCTTTGAAATTGCATAGGTTGTTGCACTCGTTGCTGCGACAAATGACTGAATCGATGCAACATTGACAATATTACCTTGCGTCTTTTTTAAGGATTCGAGGAAAGAATGTGTCAGGTTATAACTCCCTTTTAGATTGATATTTAAAGTGTCATCAAGGTCTTTAAATGTTGATTCAGATTCAATATTACTTCGACGTAAAATTCCCGCATTATTAACCAAGACATCAATATCACCCAAGGTCTGCTGAACTTGCTGTGCAAACTGCTGGCAATTTTCTAAATCAGCTACATTTAAGGCGAATGCATAAGCTTCACGACCTGTAGCAACAATATCCTGTTTAACCTGTTCTAATTTTTCCAGATTTAAATCTGCCAAAATGACCGTTGCACCAAGCTGAGATAAACCTTTGGCAATCGCTTCACCATTACCCTGCGCAGCACCTGTTACCACAATTTTTTTATTATAAAGCACAAACATTTAAAACTTCCTGTTCAAAATATGAGTCAAAAACGAAATTTAAGAAAGGATTCCCACCACGAGAAATTCATGTGATGGGAATAAAACACTAAAAACTTAGACCGCGACTGCTTCTTGGTTTTCGACAGTACGCTCTTTAATTGGATTATTGTCTTTACCTTTGGCAATGAATAAGCCAGTCTGATAACCGAATACCAAAGCAGGTCCTAAAGTAATACCTGCACCTGGATAATTCCCACCCATAATGCTTGTGGCATCATTACCTACCGAGTACAAACCTTGAACAATTTGACCAGTTGCATCTAGTACACGGCTATGACGATCGACTGGTAAACCTGCATATGTCCCGATGTCACCCGGACGTAATTGAACAGCATAGAAAGGCCCTTGCTCAATTGGTTTTAAGCATGGATTTGGCATGTGTAGCGGGTCACCTTGATAACGGTTATAGGCTTTAGAACCTTTACCGAACTCAGGATCTTGACCGATTTTTGCCAATGGATTGAACTTATTAATAGTTTCCTCTAGCCCTTGAGGATCTATCCCACAGTTTTTTGCCAGTTCAGCAATACTACGCCCTTGTTTGAGGTAACCTGATTTAAGATATTTTCCAATTGGCAGTGGTTGTGGTGGAACAGAACCTAGACCATACATACGTAAGGTTTTACGATCGCAGATGAGCCAAGAGGTAATTTCGCCATCAATATTGGCACCTTTAATCATTCCTTGAACAAAGTCATGATATGAGTTTGCTTCATTGACGAAACGTTTACCCTTTTTATTAACCGCAATCACACCCGGTTTCGCACGATCAATAAAGTGTGGCATCACACCATGAGTACCGTCCTTACGTTTTACCAGAGAAATAGGTGCCCATGCAGCATTGTTTTCTAAGTGTGTATCAACTTTAACATTCACTTTTTCAACCATTGCAATACTGTCACCTGTATTGGTTTCAGTCGTTGGAGACCAATGGTCTAAACCTGTTACGCTATGGCTATATAGACGTTTACGTAATTCAGTATTGTGAGGGAAACCACCTGCAGCAAGTACTACTGCACGTGAAGCATTAATTTTAATCTCTTGACCTGCTGAAACAGCTTTAAGACCCACCACTTTGCCATTTGCAAGTATGAGCTCTTTCGCGGCAGTGTCGACTAACACAGGAATATCTAAATCTAGCGCAGATTTTGCTAAGCGACCTGCCAAAGCATTACCATTGGTCAGCAACATGCCACGGCCGTATTTTAAACATTCAGCAAAGTGTGTACCGAAACGTTTCACTGTATATAACGCCGATTCTAATGAACGGGTTGCTTTCATAAAGTGACGCAAATCTGCACCCGAACCAATCATCATACCAAATACAGTCAATTCAGGTAGTGGCGGTTCAAGCAATGCCAAACGATCACCAAGTTCACGCGCATCAAAAGGACGTGTCACCATCGAACGTCCGCCCTGCATTGCACCTGGTGCTTCTGCATGATAGTCGGGGAATGTTAAAGGCATATCAAATTGGACAGCAGTATTTTTAGTGAAAAAATCAATCGCATCGGAACAATGATTAACAAAAGAATCAACACGTTCCTCGTTATAAGCATCCCCACCTTCATGTTTTAAATATGCTTTGACGGCTTCTGGAGAATCTTCATGTCCATATGCTTTCGCAAGTTTTGTACCGGGTACCCATAACCAACCACCTGAACGCGCGGTTGTGCCACCATAATTTTTAGACTTTTCAATGACAAGTACATTTAAGCCTAAAAGCTTTGCTGTAATAGCAGTTGCCATACCTGATGCACCTGAGCCAACAACCAGTACATCAACGTTGAATTGTGATTCCATTATTCTCTCCAGAAAACCTCTATGTATTCTTGAATGTCGTTTTAAACATTAATTAATATATTAAACAAAATTATCCTATATGCAAATGTTTTATTATTGAATAATAGGTATAAAAAAACCGCCGAAGCGGTTTTTTTTTAAGATTGATCTAAAACGAATTAGATACCAATCAGGTCTTTCAACATCTTTTTGAATAAGATTTTGTCTTCTTCACTGTAAGTTTTGAATACATCTTGTTGATGATTCTCACCGATCTGATGCAACATTTTTGCGGCTTCCACACCCTGCTGAGTCAGTTCATAACACTTCTCAGTATCAATCATCAGACCTTTACGCACCAAGATTTCAGTCGCTTGTTCAATTTCACGTGCAGGCATTGCCACTTCACGTTGTAGATCAAGTTTAGACGTCGCGGTTTTACTCTCAAGAACAAGAAGCAAACGTGCTTCACTGGTTCTAAAACCTGACGCCAACTGTTTTGGTTGGTAGTCATTGGTGTAAGCACGTACTGCTTGGGTCAACAAGTAATACATATTGTCATACAAACGACCTGGGAAGATCTCATCATCATTATTTGCACGTGCATTCAAGCTCGGATGCGGCAATACAGATGAATAAGCGCCTTGATGATAAAGCAATGGTGAACGACCATTGTCTTGGAAATTCACCACGCGACCAATGATAATCCAGTGATCACCACCCTCAACAATGTTGTATCGCTCACATTCAAATACAGCTGAGCATTCTTTTAGAACTGGTGCTTGACCAGCACCCAGTTCAAAATCAACATTGGCATATTTGTCATCTTTAGAACGTGCAAACTTATTTGAAAGATCAATTTGGTCTGCCGCCAAAATATTCACTGCAAAGTGACTTGCTTCAGCAAAAACTTCATAGCTTGATGAACGCTTATCGATACTCCACAAAATCAGTGGTGGATCAAGAGAAACCGAGTTAAAGCTATTCGCAGTTACCCCTACCTTATCGCCTTTCGCATTTTGCGCAGTCATGATCGTCACGCCTGTTGCAAAATTACCTAGTGCGCGGCGGAACGATTTTGAATCGAATTCAGTCGCTTGTTGAGTCATCGCATTCATGAGAGATATCCTTTTCTCTTAAACCATTGTTGGATCTGGGTCTAAGCCCATCAATTCACGACCTAAAATTTGTGCACATACATCGTAATCTGTATAAGCGTGAGCACCTGTCATGTGTGAGTCACGGAACAGACGTTGCATTTCCTGACCATCCAACCAGCTTGTTGCACCCGCTGCTGCGAATAAACGGTCAACCGCTTCAATACACATTTTTACTGCATAGGCTTGGTTAGTACGCCAGAATGCCAATGTTTCTTGAGTTGGGTAGCGTTTTTGCTCACCATGAATACGGTGGTCTTCCCAAGTTTTTTCTAGGAAGGCACGTGCTGCTGCCACTTGATGTGTAGACTCAGCTAAACGCATAAGTGCTGGTGTTGACGCACCAAGATTTGCACCTGTGTATGCACGAATACGTGTTTTTTGCTTTAATTTGAATGCTTCAAGCATACGTTCAGCAACACCAAGACTTACTGCAGAGAAACCACTTGCGAAGTAAGGACGGTATGGAGAATAGAAAATCTTACTGTCTGGATATAAACCGAAACCAGCTGATTTACCTTCCATCATATCTTTCGCTTTTTGGATACGATATTCAGGAATGAATAAATCACGGATTTTAAGTTGTTTAGAACCACTGCTCTTAATTGCGCCAGCAAACCAGTTATCTACGATTTCATAGTCTGAACGTGGAATAACACCGAAGCTATAGATTTTGTTACCTTCGGCATCGAAGCGGTTAAAACCAACGATTGCATATTCTGCATGGTCACAACCACTACTCCAACCGTAGTCGCCAGAAAGCTTAACACCACCTTCAACTTCTTCAACTTTACCAAATGGCGCAATTGAACTACTTGCCGTTGCATCTGGGTTGGCTAACCAAATTTCATCCTGTAGTTGTTTAGGGAACATTGCAATTTGATGACTATGTGTACAAAGCAAGCTGAATGCCCATGCAGTCCCTGCACATGCACCTGCAATCGTTACGATACAATCTGCAAATTCAGGAAGGCTGATTTCTAAACCGCCATACACCTTAGGTTGGAAAGCGCGGTGTAAACCAATATCTTTTAATAATTTGATGTTTTCATCAGGCACACGGCGAAGCTGTTCAGCCGCTTCTGCATTGGCAGCAATTTGTGGAAGAACTGCTTTAATTTTTTCTAAAAGTGATTCATTCGCTACAGGCTTAGCTTCAGTGTAAGTCACTTTATATCCCTCATAATCTTCAGCTGCGTTATAAGCTGTATGAGAATCAGAGTTAAATGCAGTGGTATTTTCCATATGCCTACTTCCTTGATGTTCCAATTCAAATGTACATGGCGGTCAACGTCTTAAAATGCGCTAAACACCATATGAATGTGTTGTTAGGCACTATTATTCATAAAACCAACCACAACATTAATGGACTTTTCTGAGTTAAATTGGTACTTTTCAAGTGTGATTATGCGTGCATTTTTACACCCTTCTTTTGGCTTTCTACTAAAGTAGTAAGTGATGTGAAAAATGATAAAAACCTAAATTTTGATCATTTTTCAGATAGATTGAAGTACAGAATGAAAGCCAAAATTAAAGACTATTGATTTAAAAAATCTCACATAAAACTCATCAATCACAATATCAAAAAAAATATTTAAATTATTTATTTAATTTATATTTCAATAACTTAAAAACAAAAAAAGAAGAATCATCATGATTTTAAATATGCATTTTAATGATCAAATAATTAAAGCTAAAAATATTAAAAGCCATAATTCATCATCAATTTTTAGCTATTTTGTTTTATAAAAATTCGAAAATCTGGTTCCTGTCTTCAAACAAATTTTCAAATTAATTGCATAGATGCCCATTTTTTCGACTTAATTTCATTGGTACTTTTAGGACTTTTGAATGACAACAATTTTTAAATCATTTTTTTACATTTTAAATATCCGTCTTTTGATATTTTTATTGACGTAATATCAACCCATATAAATGGCTTCAACCAAATTTTTATCTCTTATTTTTTACATCGACTCTTTTTTAATTTGGGAAAACACAAACCACTGCCAATAAAAAAGCCGCTATCGTCAGCGGCTTTTTTTAATCAGATATATGTCCCGTCCTGAAATAAGTTTACACCTTAAGAGACTTATTTTATGGAACATAAACGAGAACAACGAGTTAAACGTACACAACGTGACTATAGCTTTGCCTTTAAAATGATGGTGGTACATGAAGTAGAAAAAGGGCAAATTACTTATAAGCAAGCTCAGGCAAAATATGGTATTCAAGGAAGATCAACTGTGCTGGTATGGTTACGCAAGCACGGACAACAGGACTGGACTTCGAATATGCCGACTTCTTCTAAACGCCAATTGACACCCCAACAACGAATCCGCCAATTAGAAAAGCAGTTAGCCGCAGAAAAGCTTAAAACTGAATTTATTCAGGATGTGATTTATCACATTGATAAAGAATGTGGGACTGATCTTGGAAAAAAGTATACCGAGCACGTTTCAAAGATTGGCAAAGCCAAAGAAGACTAAGCGTTTCACGTTATTGTCAGTGGTTGGGAATCACCCGACAAGCTTATTATCAAGCAGAAAAACGTGCTCAAATGACTGCACAAGCAACTGAACAAATACTTGAGTTGGTTATGGAATATCGCTGTCTCATGCCAAGTATCGGAACACGTAAGCTGTATTGGCTTATTAAAGGCAAATTGTTGCAACGTGGTTTAAAGTGTGGACGGGATCAGTTATTTAAAATATTGAAAGAAAATAACTTATTGATTCGCCCTAAGCGTTGCTATACAAAAACTACGGATAGCAAGCATTGGATGAAGAAGCATCCAAATTTATTAAAGGATTATTCAGCAGTGCAAGCCAATGAAGTCTTTGTTAGTGATATTACCTATGTTGAGAGTGCTGAAGGTGTGCATTATTTATCCTTGGTGACAGATGCTTATACCCGACAGATTAAAGGTTATAAGTTATCGAATGATATGCGTGCGGAGAATGTTGTGCAGGCTCTACATATGGCGATGCAGCAAGCGACAGATCGAGCGACTAGGATGATTCATCATTCAGATAGAGGTGCTCAATATTGCTCTGAGCTATATCAATCGGCATTGCGCCATTATGGGATATGTCCTTCCATGACAGATGGCAAGGACTGTTATCAGAATGCATTAGCAGAGCGAATTAATGGAATATTAAAGCAGGAGTTTTTAACCACGCGATGTCAAACCATGAAGGAGTTAGATCACTTAATTGCGGAATCTATCATGATTTACAATTGTTATAGACCGCATTTAAGTTTAAATATGAACACCCCGAATCAGATGTATGAGCAAACAAAAACCGAGCTAATTGCTTAACTCGGTTTGAAGTGGAATACTGTCAATCTATTTCAGGACAAGACAATATCTAATTATTTACTACCAAAAGTAAATGGTGATTTAGATTGTTCTTCTTCATGATCAGGGCCTAAAGGAATACCTGAACGGTCTTTTAACAGAATAGTTGCAACAAAACCAATCAAAGTCATAATTGAAAGATAAATCGCCACTGAACCTGTCGAACCTGTTGTGCTGACCAACCATGATGCAACCAATGGCGAGAATGCACCACCTAAAATCGCACCTAAAGCATAAGAAATAGACACACCAGAGAAACGAATCGATGCTGGGAATAATTCTGAGTAGAATGCAGACTGCGCACCATAGGTCATACCAATACCCACTGAAAGCAAGCATAGCGCAGCACCTACAGACCAGATTTCACCCATATTCACCAATGGGAACAGTGCAATCACACCAACCAATTGAATGATCCAGCCATAGATATAGGTTTGACGACGACCAATTTTGTCAGACAAACCACCTGAAATCCATGTAAACAATAGCCATACTGCAGCTGAAATAGTCACAATCGTTAAGATTGGTGTACGTGGTAAAGCCAATGGACCATTTGGATCAGTGGTGTAGTTTTGAATAAAACCACCTGTAGTCATATAACCAATTGCACTGTTACCAGCGAATACAAGCGCTGCCACAATGACAAGCAATGCATGGTTTTTAAATAAATCACGTACAGGTGTTTGAGATGCACTTTTACGTTCTTTAATTTCTTCAAATACAGGACTTTCTTCAACTGATTTACGCAACCAGTGACCTAAGAACAAAAGAATAATACTGAACAAGAATGGAATACGCCAACCCCACTCCATGAATGCTTCACCTGGTGCAATCACACCGCTCATCAATGCAAGCATACCTGATGCAAGCAGTAAACCTAGCGGCACACCAATTTGCGGGAATGAACCAAAACGACCACGTTTATGTGTTGGTGCGTGCTCAACAGCCATCAATACAGCACCACCCCATTCACCACCTGCAGATAAACCTTGCAAGATACGTAAAATGAGAAGCAGTATCGGCGCCCAAATACCAATCTGCGCATAGGTCGGCAATAGACCGATCAGTGCAGTTGAAAGACCCATGACCACCAATGTTGCAACCAAAACAACACGACGACCATATTTATCACCAAAATAACCCGCAAGGAATGCACCAAGCGGACGGAACAAGAAGCTTAAACCGACTGTCGCAAACGCAAGCAAAGTTCCTAAAGTTGAACCTGCTGGAGAGAAGAATAAAGTCTTAAATACAAGACCTGCTGCCGCAGCATAAATAAAGAAGTCGTACCACTCTACGGTCGTACCAATGATCGTTGCAAAAGCCACTTTACGATCATTTTCAGACATCTTGTCTGAAACCTGAGGAGTGGTTTGAGATAATGAAGTCATAATCCATCTTTCCCTGTCAGTATGGATAAATTGCTGAGTAAAAACGTTAAACGCGTATTACTCATTTCTTAAGCATGCCAAAGGCACAACTCGACATTCAGGTCGACGTTGGCGTTTAGACTTAGCCTTTCAGAAAATCGATTAATAACTGGAATAATGATTTCGGAGAGTCAACAGACTGCTGTTCATCTGTTTGTGAATAAATCATGCGAAGTAATTGTGGCGATAGAGACTCATGCATCCCGATCAACTGAATTTGGCCGTCCTGGCTCATATGATCATTCATTGTAAAATCCTTTTACTTTTTCAGAATTACTTAATTCTGGTTATGATTTTCAAATATCTGACCCTCTCAGATAAATGCAATTTTCAGGTTTTAATTGGTACTTTTCATACCAGCTAACTTTATACTAATATTTTATTAATATACAGTGATTTAGCATACTTATACTTTAGTTTAATATGGCATTTTTCCGTTTCAAAATTTTAAAAATAGGCATATTCCACTGAATTAAACAACAAAATAACTAAGAGGATTTATATATGACCAAAAAAATATTTAAAAGCTATTATTTAGATTTACTAAAATATAAATATTGTTATAAATCATATAGTTATTAAATGAACTATAAGCTTATCGTTATTTTGTCTTTAATTACTCTTTTTTTTAATCGCTAAAAACTCTATCGCTTGATTAGAGTATTACCTCCAATCATAAAATAATCTAATAAACTCAACTTAAAAATAATTTTCAGACAAAAAAAATAAAGGGCAATTGCCCTTTATTTTCAATAGTTAATCTATTAAATACCCATACACATGTATTTAATTTCTAGATAATCTTCAATACCGTATTTAGAACCTTCACGACCTGAACCAGATTCCTTAATACCACCAAAAGGTGCAACTTCAGTAGAGATTAAACCTTCATTAATACCGACCATACCGTATTCAAGTGCTTCGCCGACTTTCCAAGCACGGCTTAGGCTTTCAGTATAGATATAAGACGCTAGACCAAACTCAGTGTCATTGGCCATGAAGATCGCTTCTTCATCTGTCTTAAATTTGAATACAGGTGCAAGTGGTGCAAAGGTTTCATCTTTTGCCACAAGCATGTCAGGCGTTACATCTGTCAAGAGTGTCGGCTCAAAGAAAGTTTGACCAAGTGCATGACGCTTACCACCAACAGCAACTTTTGCACCTTTTGCAACGGCATCTGCAATATGCTCTTCAATCTTCTCAACAGATTTTTCGTTGATCAAAGGACCTTGTTCAGCACCTTCTTCAAATGCAGGTGCAACTTTCAATGCTTGAACAGCTTTAGAAAGTTTCTCTACAAATGCATCATGGATATTTTCTTGAACCAAAATACGGTTGGTACATACACAGGTTTGACCTGAGTTACGGAATTTAGATGCGATTGCACCTTCAACCGCTTTATCTAAGTCTGCATCTTCAAACACGATGAACGGCGCATTACCACCAAGTTCCATACTGACTTTTTTCATTGTTGAAGAACATTGTTCCATCAACAATTTACCGACACCTGTAGAACCTGTGAACGATACTTTTTTCACGGCTGGATGCGTGGTTAACACACCACCAATTTCACGTGAACTACCTGTTACAACATTAACTACGCCTTTCGGAATACCCGCTTGTTCAGCAAGTGCAACCAAAGCCAAAGCAGAAAGCGGTGTTTCTGATGCTGGTTTAATAATGACTGTACAACCTGCTGCCAGCGCTGGACCCACTTTACGAGTGATCATCGCATTCGGGAAGTTCCATGGGGTGATTGCCGCAACAACACCAACAGGCTGTTTGATTACAACCAAACGACGACCGTGTTTATCGTGAGGAATCACATCACCATAAGTACGTTTTGCTTCTTCAGCAAACCATTCGATGAAGCTTGCACCGTACAGGATTTCGCCACGACTTTCAGTCAATGGTTTACCTTGTTCAGTACTTAAAATCACCGCCAAGTCTTCTTGGTTTTCAACAATAAGGTTGAACCATTTACGTAGTAATGCTGAACGCTCTTTTGCAGTGGTTAACTTCCACGTTGCAAGTGCAGTTTCAGCAGCTTCTACCGCTTGTTCAACTTGTAGCGCTGAAACACTTGGAACTGACGCAATCGCATCACCTGTTGCAGGATTTAACACTGCAAAGCTTTTTTGATCCGCAGCATCTACCCATACACCATCAATATATGACTGTTGTTTAAGTAGGTCTGGATTATTTAGTTGCATCTATATTCTCCTTAATAGACGCTTGGCGTTGTGCTGACTGGAGCCGCAACACCATCTTTAAATTTTGACAGCAATTGGTTCATTGATTTCATCAAAAGACTTGTGTCTACACCAACTGCGACAAACTCTGTACCCATTGCCAAGTATTGCTTCGCAAGTTTTTCGTCTGCAGATAATATACCTGCGGCTTTGCCTGCTGCACGGATTTTATTGATGCTCGCAACAATAATTTCCTGTACATTTGGGTGACCTGGATTACCACGATGACCTAAAGCTGCTGATAAATCTGCTGGGCCAATAAAGACGCCATCAATGCCTTCAACTTGTAAGATCGCATCAAGGTTTTCTAAGCCTTTTTTCGATTCGATTTGTACAATGACACAGATTTGTTCATCAGCATCATTTAGGTATGTTGAAATATTGTTCCAACGAGATGCACGTGCTAGAGCAGCACCGACACCACGAATGCCTTCAGGTGGGTAACGTGTTGCACTGACCATCAATTCTGCTTGCTCAGCAGATTCAACCATTGGAATGAGTAGTGTTTGCGCACCAATATCCAAAAGCTGTTTGATTAAGCCAACATCACCTGTGACAGGACGAACTACAGCTTGCGATGGGTAAGCTGCAATAGTTTGTAATTGGTAAAGAATCGATTTCAAATCGTTCGGTGCATGTTCACCGTCAATCAATAACCAATCGAAACCCGCATTTGCTGCAATTTCAGCCGTATAGCCATCTGCCATACCAAGCCACATGCCAATTTGCTGAGTTTCTTTAAGCTTTTTCTTGAAATAGTTGGTTGTATCTAACACGACCTACCCCTTAAACGAAACGGAATGCGATTGAACCCAGTTGATCATAATCAACATGGAATGTATCGCCTGGACGTGCAGCCACTGGACGTGTGAACGAACCACCAAGAATAATTTGACCTGCTTTAAGTGTTACACCGTGTGGGTGGAGTTTATTTGCAAGCCAAGCCACACCTTTCACAGGGTTATTCAATACCGCAGCTGAAACACCTGATTCTTCAATCACTCCGTTACGGTACAAGATTGCAGGAATACGGCGTAAATCAAGCTCGTGCGGTTTAATTGGACGACCACCTAACACAATACCTGCATTGGCAGCATTGTCAGAAATGGTGTCGAATACTTTACGGGTAATCCCTGTTTCAGGGTCTGTGTTGTGTAAACGCGCATCAATGATTTCGATGGCAGGAATAATGTAATCCGTTGCATCTAATACATCAAAAATTGTGCAGTTTGGACCGGTTAAGTCTTTACCTAAGATGAACGCAAGTTCAACTTCAACACGTGGAACGATGAAACGATCAAATGGAATATCTGAACCTTCTTCGAAAACCATATCATCGAGCAAAGCACCGTAGTCAGGCTCTGTGATGTTTGAAGAGACTTGCATTGCACGTGAGGTTAAGCCAATTTTATGACCCACCAACTTACGGCCTTCAGCAATTTTGTGTGCAACCCATTCTTTTTGAATTGCGTATGCATCTTCAATGGTAATTTCAGGATATTGCAAAGAGAATTGACGCATTTGCGTACGTGTTTTTTCTGCTTTGTCGAGTTCTAGCGCAAGCGCTTTAATTTTTTCTTGGTCAAGCATGATCGAATCCGTTCTTATTTCTGAGCATTAAGAAATTGATGAATGTTGTTAGACTTAAAGTTCAACACTGGATCAAGTTCAATCATTTCAAAAGAAATGGCCAATAAACGTCTATCTTTAAGCGGTTGGAAATGAGCTTCAATCAGCTTGAATAGCTCCTCAGCCACCCCTTTCCGGATTTCTAAATCTCGACCTGCCCCTACCTTTAATGTCATATGGATAAAGGCATAATCATGCTTAGCATCCGCAATCACGTAGTCATCCATACGAATTGCACGGCTACGGATACCACCCAATGGAAACACACCTGTGTTGCCTAAGAATTGATTCACTTCCCCAAAGAATTCAGGAAAATCGATGTCATCTTTAATGTTTGCGCTATATTCAGCAATAAAGTGAGGCATAGTCTAGATTCCTAAATTATTCAACTGGGAAAACGGCGTTAATCTGACCTGTACCCGAACTTGGGAATGCAGGTGTTAAGATTTCAACAGGTTTGTCGTATTGATCCCAGCCGAGTAGACCAAGAAGCATTGCTGTATCATGCATACCACCTTCACCGAAGCAGTATTCCGCATATTCAGGAAGCATGTCGGTAAATTCTTTCCACTCACCGCGCTCCCACATACCGACAACGTGCTTGTCGACTTGACGATCCCACTCACGTGTATATGAATCCATACCACGGCTTGCTTCACGATCCCAAATGAAACGATGAGATAAAGAGCCGCTCGCAAAAACTGCTACCGTACCTTCATATTTTTCGATCGCTGCGCGTAAACCTTCACCAAATTTACGGCTGTCTTGAAGCTCATGCGATGTTAAGAATGCAGACACAGAAACCACTTTAAATTTCTTGTCTTGGTTCATGTAACGCATTGGAACGAGCGTACCGTATTCAAGATGTAAGCTTTCGATGTTATGCGCTTGTACACGAATACCTGTTTTGGCAATTTCTTCTTGCATCAATTGACCAAATTCAGGGTTACCGTCGTAATCGAATTCCATATCTTTAATGAAGTGCGGCAATTCATTACTGGTATATACACCTTCAAAGTGTGCGCCACAGTTAATGTGGAAGGCACTGTTCACGAGCCAGTGACTATCTAGCACAACAATGGTATCTACACCGAGTTCACGACAACGACGACCAATTTCAATATGACCATCAATTGCAGCTTGGCGGCAGCCATTTTGAGGACCTGGAAGTTCTGACAAGTACATTGAAGGTACATGTGTGATTTTTGCAGCTAAAGCGAGCTTACCCATTTTTTCTTCCTGAAATAGTGTTAGACCATACTTCCCGAAGGACGCTTACGCGCCCCACTTTGGAATGTGATGTGAACCCATTGAGATACACACGTTCTTAAGCTCTGTGAATACCTCTAAGCTGTACTCACCGCCTTCACGACCTGTACCAGAACCTTTTACACCACCGAATGGTTGACGTAAGTCACGTACGTTTTGGCTGTTAATGAACACCATACCTGCTTCGATGCCCGCCGCTAAACGATGCGCTTTACCAATATCTTGTGTCCAGATGTAAGATGCAAGACCGTATTCAGTGTCATTTGCCAAACGAAGCGCTTCAGCTTCATCTTTGAACTTGATCAAACATACCACTGGGCCAAAGATTTCTTCTTGTGCGATACGCATACGGTTGTCTACGTCAGCAAACACAGTTGGCTGAACGAATTGACCATTTTTCAAGTGATCTGCAAGACCAGCCGGACGCTCTAAACCACCTGCTACCAAGTTTGCACCTTCTTCGATACCAATCTTGATATAGCCCGTTACTTTGTCGTAATGCGCCTTGGTGATCATTGAACCCACTTGTGTATTTGGATCTTGTGGATCACCAACATTGATGTTTTTCGCACGGCGCGCAAATTCTTTTACGAATTCGTCATATACAGATTCTTGAATGAAGATACGACTACCTGCAGTACAACGCTCGCCATTCAATGAGAAGATCGTGAACAATGCAGCATCTAATGCACGTTCTAGGTCAGCATCTTCAAAAATAAGAACTGGTGATTTACCACCTAATTCCATTGAGTATTTTTTAAGACCGGCATTCGCCATGATACGACGACCTGTCGCTGTACCACCTGTGAACGAAATTGCACGTACGTCAGGGTGTTTTACAAGTGCATCACCAGCAGTTGCGCCATAACCTTGAACAACGTTGAATACGCCTTCAGGAATACCCGCTTCTAAAGCCAAACGACCGAGTTCATTTGCAGTTAAAGGAGAGAGTTCAGACATTTTCAATACAGCAGTATTACCCAATGCTAAACATGGTGCAGTTTTCCAAGTTGCCGTCATAAACGGTACGTTCCAAGGAGAAACCAAACCACATACACCTACTGGTTGGTGTAGTGTGTAGTTCAACATTTGGTCATCGACTGGATAAGTATGACCATTTAGACGTGTACATACTTCAGCGAAGAAGTTGAAGTTGTGCGATGCACGTGGAATCAATACATTCTTGGTTTGATGAATTGGTAAACCTGTATCTAAAGTTTCAAGTTCAGCAATTTTCGCTACGTTTTGGTCAATCAAGTCGCCCAAATTACGCATTAAACGCGCACGTTCTTTCGCAGGTGTTTTTGCCCAACCTGGTGCCGCACGTTTTGCAGCAGCAACTGCCAAATTAATTTCTTCTTGACCACCGCTAGCAACTTCACCAATCGCTTCATTTGTCGCAGGGTTATAGTTTGTAAACGTTTCTTTACTTTCTACTTCTTTACCATCAATCCAATGCTTAATCATTTTGTTCATCCTTTAACGCTTAAACTGTTTTGAAAAAATCTGATTCTGAAACAATGAAGTTACGTAATTTTCCCACGCCTTCAATTTCAACCACAACTTCATCACCAGGCACCACATCAGATAAACCTTCTGGTGTACCTGTCGCGATCATGTCGCCTGGTTGCAATGTCATGAATGAAGAGATGTATTCAATTAAGAATGGAACATTGAAGATCATGTCTGCTGTAGTCCCTTCTTGACGAAGCTCACCGTTCACCCATGTACGAAGTGTGAGGTTATTTGGTGAAGGCACTAATGATTTGTCGATGATGTATGGACCTACAGGTGTTGTAGAGTGACGGTTTTTCACACGTAGGTTTGGACGATAGTAGTTTTCCAAGAAATCACGAATCGCGTAGTCATTACATAGGGTATAACCCGCAACATAATCAAGCGCGTCTTCACGTTTCACGTTTTTCGCTTCTTTACCAATCACTGCGACAAGTTCACACTCATAGTGCATGTATTCAACATTGTCTGGACGCCATGTATTTTTGTTATGGCCTGTGTAGGTATTTGACGCTTTAATAAAAATCAATGGTTCTTTTGGTGGTTCAAAAGCAAGTTCACGTGCGTGATCTGCATAGTTCAAACCTAAGGCGAACATTGTGCCGTTAGCAGGTGGTAACCATTCAACTGCCTGTTCTTCCAAAACTTCACCAGATGGAAGGGTTACTTGAAGTTCATCATTTACCTGAACTTCTAAAACTTCATTGTTATAACGAATGCGTGCAGTTTTCATTTATTAGTTACCCTCTTCCTGAACCGTGTTTGTTACTGAACCGAGTTGATCAATCTCAACACGAACTTCATCACCCGCAACTACAGAAACACGACCATAAGGTGTACCTGTTAAGATGATGTCGCCTTCGTTCAACGGCATATATTCAGAAATTTCTTCAATAATCTGTTCTGGTGTACGAATCCAGTTTGCAGTCGTACCTTCTTGCTTCAATTCGCCATTTACATAAACACGAAGTGCAAGATTATTTAAATCAGTCACTTGATCCTGAGCAACAGGTGTACCTACAACACAGAAGCCATCTTGGCATTTTGCTTTGATTGCTGGACGGTAATAACTTTCCTCTGGAAGGCTCCATTCATTTACAACCACATAGCCAGCGATATGAGCAGCAGCTTCACTTTTACTCACACGAGTAGTACTTTTCCCGATCACGATGCCAACACTTGGACCCGCTTGCAAAATTTCAGATTTTTTCTTAACAACTGGACGACCTGAAACATTACGGGTGTTTGGTGTTTTAATGAACAAAACTGGTTTTTTAGGTTCGTTCACGTAAGGCTTTTCATTGAAAGATGCTTGTAATTTTTCATACAAACACTTGTAATTCAAAGCGATACCAAAAACATTACCATCCGTGCTGATTGGTTTTAACTCACTCATTTGAGACTCTCTGCTTCTATATCTTGTCGCTTAGGACTAGACTTTTTGATAATTAGTTAATATATTAACTTTATAATTAACATATTAACTTTTTTCAAGTCTTTTTTTCGATTAAAGTTGAAAATTATACTTTTCATGGACTCGAAGGTATGAATCAGATCCCAAATATCAAACTTGGTGAAGTTTACGATCAACGCTACATGGACTCCGAAATTCACTATGAAGCCTTAGGTAAATTGGCTGATTTTTTCGGTGTAAATATGCCTGCCCATCGACACGATGGTTTCTTCCAATTGCACTTTGTCACGAAAGGCTCTATTCGAATTTATTTGGATGATGTGAAGTATGTGTGCAAAGCACCCGTTTGTTTCCTGACCCCGCCCTCTGTCGCACATGCTTTTATTACTGACCCTTTATGTGAAGGCCATGTCCTGACCGTACAATCCAATTTAATTTGGCCTTTATTACAGGTCGATCTAAAAGTTCAGAATATTGTGCCGCTGTGTATTTCCCTAGAAGGACTGAAACACAACTACTATGACGACCTCAAACAACTGGAACGTTATTTTGAAGATATTGAAAATGAGTTCCAAAGTAACAAAGTCAGTCGTAATGCCGCACTCAAGAACCTTGTTTCTCTAATTTTTATTCAAATGATTCGTTTGGGAGATGTCACTGCACCACGGATCAATAGCTGTAGCGGTGATTTAAAAATTTTCCGTTCATTTAATGAATTGATTGAAAATCATTTCCTAGAGCATTGGCCTCTGAATCAATATGCACAAGAGCTTGCGATTACCGAAACCCGTTTAAATGATATTTGTCGTCGTGTTGCCAATATTTCATCCAAGAAACTCATTTTTGACCGTCAAATGCAAGAAGCCAAACGCTTGCTAATTTTCTCTGACGCTTCAATTAACTCGGTCTGTTACCAACTTGGCTTTAAAGATCCTGCTTATTTCAGTCGATTCTTTACCCGTCATGCAGGCATGCGCCCATCTGACTATCGTAATCAACAACTCAATACAGCAAGAGCCTAATCCATGGTCACAACAACTCAAACGCGCTCTAAAAGCTTAATTATTCTACTTAGTGCGTTAGTGGCCTTTGGACCACTGTCAATTGATATGTATTTACCAAGTCTGCCTTCGATTGCGCTGGATTTAAATACGCATGTGGCTGCAGTACAAAAAACTATTACCATCTTCTTACTGGGCTTTAGTATTGGAATGTTGGTTTATGGCCCACTCTCGGATCGTTATGGCCGTAAACGCCTACTGATGATTGGGATTGTGATTTATGTCTTAGCCACCTTAGGTTGTATCTTGGCAACTCAAATTGAACAGCTACAGGTTTTCCGCTTACTACAAGCTTTGGGTGGAGCCAGCGCATCGGTACTTTCTCGCGCATTGGTCCGTGACCTGTTTGAGAATCATGAAATTCCCAAAATATTATCCTTAATGCATATCATCACCATGATTGCGACCTTGATTGCACCATTGCTCGGTGCATTGATCGTTGAATATGCACATTGGAGCGGAATTTTCATTTTCCTATTGGCTTATTCACTCCTGTGCCTAGCTTGGTCAAAAATTACCATCCAAGCACCCAAACCCAACCATGCTCCGACTGGCATTTTACAAAACTATAAAGCCGTCCTCAGCAACCGTTTTGCTTGGGGTTTTATGCTGTCGAATAGCTTCTCTTTTGGAGCAATGTTTGCCTATATTACCGCATCATCTTTTGTGTTTATTCATTACTACGGCTTTACTGCGCAGCAATACGCTTATCTATTTGCTGGAAATATTTTCTCCATCATCATCTTCACAGCAATCAATAGCCGCTTGCTCAAGCGTTATGGGGCATATCAACTGTTAAAAGCCATGGCGATGATTTCTTGCAGTGCAGGTATATATTTAGCCCTTATCACCCTATTTAAACTTGAATCGCCTTGGTACTTAATTGCTGGATTAGCCATCTTTGTAGGCGTAACAGGTTCAATTGGGGCAAACTCAATGGCCAATCTTCTTAAGCTTTTACCACAACAAGCAGGTACAGCATCAGGATTATCCGTGTCGATGCAGTTCGCCATGGGTGCAGTACTGAGTTATGTGGTGAGTCTGTTCTTCGTAAACAATCACCCTGCACCGATGAATTTTGTCATTTGTGCTGGCGCAATTTTATGTTTGAGCAGTTTATTACTGACACGCGGGATGAAGGAAATTTCCTAAACATAAAGCTCAGGTATTCTCCTATAATTTGAATGGAGAATGCCTGTGTATTAACTTAAAAGTTCTTTTTCTATTCTTAAATTGAGTTGCTCATCGATATTTTCACCCAGTAAATCCAGCATCATTTTATTGCACACATAAGATTCTAAATAATCCATATCATAATGAATATGAACGATCTTCTTCTCTGAAGCGACCAAATTCATTAATAATTCGGTTCGATTCTTTTCAAAATATTGTTCAATATTTTTTTGAGTGATTTGCGGTTTTTTATAACATGCTAAAAGTTCACTATATAAATCAAGATTTTTAACTTTTTTCACCAGAAGTTTATCTTGACCACTTAACTGCGATGTTAAACCTAGAGAATGGTAGGTCTCAAATATAAGTAAATCTACTAAAGTCATTTGAGGAATGTTTTGATATATGGATTTAGTAAGGCTAGTTGCAATACTTTCCACCCAATGATCACCCGTATAATGCTGAATAACTTTGAGTTTAGACAGTAATTTTAGCAACTCAAACTTAAGCGTACCTGCACATTTAATCTCTAATTTAAATTGATGAATAAATTGATTTAATTTAAAACCTAATTGTTCAAAATAGTTTTTAAAATTGCTAAAATCTCGTTTCGATGCAATCAAATTTAAGATAATTTCATTGATCATTTGAATGTCTGTATAGACCATAGTACTTGTTTTGGTTTTATTGAGCGTCAATAAATCCGAGTTCGATACATACAGACTAAAATGTTTGGCGTGCCCCATTTTGATCCACCTTTATTTTAGTTAATATATTAACTAAAAAGTTATCTCATTTTATCTATTTTTACCAGTTAAAATTAAAGTGAATCCTAATTAATATAATAAACTAATTTATAGATATACCTTTCTACATATCAATAGAGATTATTGATCATAATTCTGTATCTAAAAAACACAAAATGCGAAAAAACCAGTAAAATAGTTAACATATTAAATTTAAGCTTAACTCGTTTTGCATACATTCAGTTCACTTCGCTCGCCTAATTTTCGTCGTTACTTTATTGGTCATTCATTTTCCACCCTAGGCACTTGGATTCAACAAGTCGCTTTAGCATGGATCATTTATGAGCAGACTCAATCTGCGGCGCTGCTAGGCATCATTGGCTTTTGCGCATTAATTCCGCAGCTATTGGTGAGCCCGATTGCAGGCGCTTGGATTGATAAACTGAATAAACAAAAGTTCTTAGTTATTGTCCAAATTTTATTTTTTATACAAACCATAAGCTTAGGTTTACTGTATCACTTTAATCTTTTTACACCACCGCTATTAATTTGCATGTCGCTCTTGCTCGGTATTCTGACAGCAATCGACACCCCACTACGTCAATCTTTGCTTAGTTTGATCATTGAAGATAAAGCGCTTCTGCCAAATGCATTGGCTTTAAATGCCATGATTTTCAATGCTTCACGCTTTATAGGACCACCAATTGCAGGCTTATTATTAAGTACGATTGGTGCTGAGCTATGCTTTTATATCAATGCATTTTCTTATTTAGGGCTTGGCATCGCTGTTTCGCAAATGAAAGCAGTGAACTCTGTCAAAGCAACTGGAAAATTAGGGGCAGTATTTATAGAAGGTATTAAATACATGTACCAAAATCATCAATATCGTATCTTGATGATGACGGTGATTGTACTCAATATGACGGCGTCCAGTTATGTAACGCTATTACCTATTTATGCTAAAGATATTATTGCGGGTAATGAAAAAACCTTAGGTATTTTATGGGGCTTTGCTGGAGTTGGCTCTTTAATTTCATCCGTGATTTTAGCCAGCAAGAAAAACTTTAATGCACCGAAAAATATTTTTATTCAGAATATCGCCTTTTGTAGCTTTGGGTTGATGCTTTTGGGTATTTCAACCCATATGTATGTACTGTGTTTTGCAATGTTCTTATTAGGTTTTGGGATTTCAACTACTAATATTTTAACCAATATTATTATTCAGAATTCTACGATTGAAGCTTATCGTGGGCGTGCAATTTCGATCTATACCTCAACCCGTTTCGGCTTTGATGCACTCGGCGGTCTATGTGTGGGACTACTTGCCTCACTGATTTTTCCTAGCAAGCTGATGCTGATTTACAGTGTCATTTTATGCAGCTATTTGGCTTGTTATGTATGGATTATGCGTAAACCACTTAATCAAGCTTAAGTTTTTGTAATTCTGTCAACAGCTCTAAGAGTTTTGACATGCGGTCGTCACCAATCTGTTGATGAATATTTTGATATCGCTTTTCCATTTCGACAGACATCTTTTTAAAGATGTCTTCGCCTGCCGTGGTCAACCTAATATATACATAGCGTTGATCCTGTTCACCACGACGACGCAGGACTAATCCCATTTCACAGAGTCTACGAATAATTCCTGTTAGGCTTGGCTTTAATACACATGCTTTATCTGCCAAAAGTGTGCTTTCTAATTCACCATATTGAGCCAAAATACGGATAATACGCCATTGCTGTTCCGTTAGACCTACATCATGCAAAGCAGGACGAAAATGTGTCATCAGCGCTTCACGTGTATGTAGTAATGCCAAAGTGACAGAGGGTCTAACTTTCTTCATATTGCTTGATAAATTAATAAATATATTAATTAATTATATCTGATAAAAATCTGATTACCTATGACAATGACGAATTATTCATTTTTTAAGTTAAAGTTTTTTACACAGATTTTTTATATAAGCAAAATATTGCCTATATATTATTTAGTTCATTTTGATAAAAATACTTTTATATCGTGGCGTATGGTAATCCCCCCTAAAAATAATAGGATCTAAAAGTAGAATTTTCTCTTAAGATACGAGCAGGAGATTCTGCATGAAAACATCTAAATTTACTGACAGTCAGATCATGTCCATCTTGAAACAGGCAGAATCTGGCACACCTGTAGCGACCCTTTGCCGTGAACACGGCATGAGTAATGCTACCTTTTATAAATGGCGTGCCAAATATGGTGGTATGGATACATCATTAATGGCTCGACTGAAAGAGCTAGAAGCCGAAAATACCAGACTTAAAAAGATGTATGCGGAAGAGCGATTAAAGGCCGAAATCATCCAGGAAGCGATGGTAAAAAAGTGGTAAAGCCATCTTGCCGGCGTAAGATGGCACAACAGGCAGTTGCCCAGCATGCCATTAGTATTCGTTTGGCTTGTAAAGCATTTGGCATTAGTGAAACCTGCTACCGCTATCAAGCCAAACTCAGCGATGACAATGCACTCATTGCTGAACAGCTCATTGAACTCACTGAGGAAAATTCCGACTGGGGCTTTGGTTTGTGCTTCTCGTATTTACGGCATGTTGAGAGTTGCTGCTGGAATCACAAGCGGGTTTACCGCATTTACTGTGAGTTGGCACTGAATCTGCGTATTAAACCGAGAAGAAGACTAAAACGGCATGCGCCTGAACCATTGAAAGAACCAATCCGAGAAAATCAGGTTTGGTCATTAGATTTTATGCATGATCAGCTTTCCGATGGTCGCAAGTTTCGATTATTGAATGTGATTGATGATTACCGCCGCGAAGGCCTAGCCATTGAAGCAGGGTTCTCATTGCCCACAATCAGGGTTATTCGTACGTTGAATCAATTGCTGGAGTGGAGAGAAAAACCGTTAGTGATCCGATGCGATAATGGTCCCGAATTTATCAGTCACGAATTTGTGCGCTGGGCTACTGAGCACGGTATTCGTATTGAATATATTCAACCGGGTAAGCCACAGCAGAATGCGTATATTGAACGCTATAATCGGACCATACGTTATAGTTGGCTGAGCAAGCATTTATTTGATACTTTGGATGAAGTACAAGATTATGCAACAAACTGGTTGTGGCATTACAACCATGAAAGACCACATCAAGCTAACAAAGGAAAGCCACCTCTAATGGCTGCTTAACCTCTACTTTTAACTTCGGTTATTTATGGGAGGATTACCGTATCAACTACCCACTTAAATAATTAGATATTTAAAATTTTATAATCGTTCTTTTTTCAGAATGCCGATATTGAGTTCAACTCCCAATAAAAAAGCCTTAAATCATTGAGTTTTAAGGCTTTTTAGAATTTTAGTGGAGATGGCGTCCGGCTAACTCAAATATAAAACAATGTTTTTATTAACTTTTATTTGTTTGGAAAAAATAGATTGTACATACTGTGTACAAGGACATCCCTGCGGAAAAGGAAATTGAACTCGGGAACTTTTCTTCTTTTTATATGTAACAAAACATATTTATATGCGGATATTGTAACATAAACTACGATACCCCAGCATGCCTATGAGCCAAGGATGTTGTATTGAAATTGTCATCTGTTCAAGCTAAAGCAGCCATAGCCCTATCCAGAAATAGGATTAATACAGAACCATCAAACGTCCTATTCGATTTACATTCTCCTGCATAATCGCAATTTGGTTCGTTTTAATGTGATGAAATAGCTCTCTTAAAACTATAGGTTCTTCTTGATCAACGGCGAGATCACGACTCTGAACAATCTGCTTCATGTATTTATGTATATTGTTATCGATGTGAGTTGCTATAATTTCCTTCCAAATATACGGTACGATCAGTGCTAAAGGGCGGATTTTATAAAAATGAGAGGCAATATTAATCCCATAAGGATCAAAATCACCATAAAAAGCTACCAAGCAACTCATCGATACTTGTTTTAGTAATTTGACTACCGTTTTAATGTTGCTGCCATGCCCACGATAAACAAACAGGCTCGACTGCCATTCAATAGGTAACTGCATATACCAATCAAATACCCGACTCATCATGGCACCATTCTCAATAATAATGATGCGCTGTATTGCCGGTATATCAAGGTTTTCAATCTGTGTAGTCGCTAACATCCCCGCAAAAGCAATCGTCGCCTTACCTGTTTTTAATGGTAAATCAGTTGATACCGATGCAAAGACCAATTGATCTGCAAATACGTTAAATCCACCAACTTTTTCATCTTTCAAATAATCCACCAAGGTCATACGATCTTGCTGAAGTGTGATATTCACTGATGGTGCAACTTTGATATGACGCTGATAAATTGCTGTGAGCATCTCATAATCACGATGACTTAAGAGCAACTCTCGTCCCTGTTTAACACCCACTTGAAAGTCCTGATTGAGCATGAGCCATGTCTGGTTCAGTTCTACCACTTTCTTTTTAGACTGAATGGCATGTTTAATTACATTTAACTGTTTACCATTCATCATGAGCGTTCCACTCTAGAAATGACCACATTGGTGACCTGACTATTACCAGTAAATACTGGATCAATCTCTTCGATAAATTCGATCTTTAAGTCTTGTGGATAATCATTACGACAGCAGGACACCAAACTACTGACCCAATAATCTAACTCACAGTCTGGTGATAATTTTTCAAAAGTCGACCTTGCATCCAAAGTTTGATACCCACCTGTCTGAGCTGGCATAAGTGCTTCAAAGAAATGATTCAGTGCAATTTCAAGCGGTGATTCTTGTTGAGTCATAATCTCTTCTTTCGTAATGACCGTCTCTAGGACTTGCTCAGCCTTTTGCTCAAGTATTTGCTGATCCTGCAATGCTTTCTTCATTACTCCAGTACTGATCTCGACTAAGTCATCCGTGAGCTGATTTAAATCAGCTCGGCAAACCAAATCTTTACGCGGAATACGATAAAAGCTATCTGGTAGGTCATAAATATCTACATCATCGCGGATAGATGCATGTTGCTGACAGTATTTCAGCCAAGCATCTATCATATTGTTTTGTCGTTGATAGACCTCTTCTTGCTTCCATTCAAAAAGTTGCTTTTCAAGTTTTCCAAGACTATCAATCAGATCAATTTTACTCTGACGAAATACTGGCATGAGATAGTGCCGAATCGAATGCTCTAAGTCTTTATCTCCCACAGCCAGTTTAATCATTTCACTATGCGATAAAACCCCATGCACGGACAATAGCTCATTGACCACTGCGATATGACGTGTAATCCGCTTGATGCGTAACTTTAGGTTATTAAATAAAGTTAAATCGCGCATTGCTAAAATTGCAAAGTTGTAAGAGCTTTCATGGATGGCATTTGACAGTGAAATGACCAAATCGATGATTTCTTGTTTAAGCAAGTCGACACTCTCAGGTGTTTCTATTTTAGCCTGTACCAAATCATAGGTCGCATGTTTAATCTCATCCAAAATTTGATTGATCATTTTGGCATTATTGATAATTTTTCTTTTTTTATAAAAGCTGACAAAATTGATAATGATGTTGTGCAACTGGAAACTGTTGTTCTCAGTGTTGTAATAGCCCAATTCAGCATTATTGAGTGCATCCAGCATTACTTTATTATTTTCATCAATGACAAAGCCAGAATTATGAAAATAGACCGCCTCACTAATCTGCTCAATGTAGTTTAATAAGACTCTTGCTGGTTTCTCTGCATAATTGATTAAGTCTGTCACAGCAATTCACCCTGCTCAGGCTCTGGTGTGTCAAAAGAGAGCTGATGATGTGAGCACATAAACTCAAGCTCATCGTAAAGAACTGACCACTTACCTGTCGCTAGATAAGCAACACCATTATTTCCCGTCGGCACTAAATATTCATGATCGACTAAATATTGTAAAACAGAACTGAGTTGATCTTTAATCGTGGTGGTATTTCGTTTAATACGTTTAATTAAATCCGCCAGCTTGGCTTTAGCAATACTCGATTCATCAGTTACACGTAATAAATCGGTATAAGAAATAATATCGCCACTTTGAATTGGCAAACTATTTTTACTTAACTCACTGCGACAAAACTCAGCCCAAGCACTTACGAACTCTAATCTAAATTTACTTTCTTCAAATTGCTTACGTACAATCTCTGCTTCTTCTTTCGTTAAATTTTCTCGTGTATACACACAGTAGTAGGCTGAATTTTGCGTACTCATGACACAACGTTTATCTAGCATGGCCAAGGCAGTATTGATTTCTTCTAAGGCATGTACTTGTCTTAAAATTGCAAAAAACTCTTTGTCCGTATACTCACTAATAATACGCCCTGCCAATAGCGCGTTCAGGATCTGACTTTTTAAATGGTGTGGAATCATCATTCAACCTCAGCAACTGGAGTTGGCTCATTATTTTGCGTGCTTTCATGTGCCAATAAGGGATTGGCTAACAGACTTTTCTGTACCACAAATCTACGGATACCGAAATTACGATCAATATCATGCTTATGTTTGAATCGCTTACTCAGCTCGGCTGTGAGTCCCGGTTGCGCACAAATCAAATGTATATTTTGATCCTGCATCAATTGGAATAAGCGCGTGGTATTTTGTGTATCAAATTGACCAATTTCATCTAAAGGCATGTGAATCGCAGTATTAAGATCAGGGCACATATCACGAGTTAAAGCAGTAAAGATGATGATAATGATGAGCCGAGATAAACCAGTACTACTGCCCTGTGCCAAATCCGAATCATTATTGACTACAACAGTACGCCCGTTTTCCTTATAACCAATACGTAGACGGACTAATGTTTGAATATCATTAGTATCCACTTTGGCACTTTCTAATGCGGTGTATGTACGCTCATAAGACTCAATAAGTCGTTCTGAAGGCAATAAAGTCGAATCTTCTAAATTGGATTCTTGCAACTCTCGGACATAGCTCTTTAACTGTTCATACACATCCAATCCATCAAGTACCGATACCAATTTCGTTTCAATTTCAGTGAGCGCTGGGAATGGGTTGGTCGAGTTTGTTTTATAATTTAAATCCTTTGAGACTTTATTCAGTTTCGCATTGAAGCTTAAGACTGCTTCAGCATAATCACGTAAGCTGTAGGCTTTTAGACAGAATTGCGCACGAATCAAGGCCTCTCGGCTTGGGATATCGTGATAGAGCATTTCTTCAATTTCAAACATACTCTGTAAATCATAGGCAACACCTGTTAAAGCACCATAACGGTCAATACGGCTCTTCCATAATTTATACAATTCAAGATCCGTATCTTGGCGAATGATCGACATGATCACATATACCGACTGTTTGAGTTCTTTGTATTGTTGTGCTCGACGTGAGATTAAATCCTCGGTATAACGACACAGCATCTCAAAGTTAACTGGTTTGGCAACATCAACAGTTGTATTGATCTCAATGGCCTCTACATCGCCAAATAATTGATCGAGCATGGAAGCAAGTGCCGTCAGTTTTTTATTTTCGGCTTCAACGCTCCGAATGGTTGCACTGATCTTCTGACTATCATGTTGAGCCAATTGATTCACAGACTCTAATTTATCTTTTAATTTTTGTTTTTGTAAATTAACTCGATACAGCTCTTTTTCATAAGCGCTGATTTGCTCTGACAAATAGTCTTTTAATCGATATTCATTTTCTAACCACTGTGCATATTTCTGTAATTCATCGCGATAGTTTTTAATACGTTCATATTCATCCCGCAGCTGTTCAAATCTTTGCTTCGCATTGCGTTGTACTTGCACATCAAAACCACGTTGTTGCAGCTCACTTTCATACATGACACTCAAGTCTTCCAGCTTACGCTGGCAATCTTCTTGAATATTAAGATTTTGCTGTTTTAAGGCGATTTGCTGTTCAGTTAAAATATTTTTTTCATCTTGAATGGCATCTTCAATCCGTTGTCGTTCTTGCAAAAACCGCACATTAATTGCCTGGCGCTCTTGCTCAACAGTCCGTTTGAATTCATCGTATTGTCTTTGCGTTGTTCTGAGAAAATCTTCTGCAACCTGTTTGCGTTCCTGAATGGCCAATTGCAGACGATCTTTAAAAGATTGATATTCAATATGTAGACTTTCAAGCTCTGATTTTAAAGCATTGAGTTCAGTATTGAACTGGATGGTATGCAATTCCGCATCATGACGCTTTTTATGCAGTTTATTAAATGCGATCTCCAAGCTTTGCACTGTTTTATGCAGTTCATCTATATTTAGCGATACTTCAGCAAGTCGTGCTGTTTGGATATCTAAAGAATCTGCTTCCTGCGGAAGAGATAACTGATCAAGATCTAAGTTGAGGCCATAGAAGCTACCAAAGCCATCTAATTCTAAATCCCAATACGGACTTAAATCCTTACGTGCGAGTAATTTAGGGTGAATGACTTTTGCAATATGTTCACGCCAATTTACATCTGGGTTTTGATTTAAAAAATGTAAAATAGTGTCATTCGACTCAATCAATTCGATCAAGGACTTTTTTTCAGCCTCGAGTTGCTGCAACCTCTGTTTTTCTAAACGCAGTTCTTCGCGAAGATGTTCATACTCATCGCGTAAAACAGATTGATTTTGATAGTACTGTTTAATTTCTTTGTCTTTGTTCTGAATTTTGATGTTCTTTAAATCAATATCAACGCGATAAGCACTGTCCTCTTGTTCTTCATTTGCCTCCATACGCATGACAGTTTCAATGCGAGTTGTACAGCGGGTAATTTTAGCCTCAAACTCCGAACGTTGTTTTTCGTGACTTTGATTAAAATCCAACTCTTCAGCATGTTTGGCTTGTAAAAGCTCATCCATTCGTTGTTTTTGCTTGATGCTGAGCTGTTCTTTTTCATTTGCGAGCTGTTCTAAAGTTGCTGTGTTACGACCAACATCACGGTCTTTTTGCTTCAGTATCTCCAGCTCTAATTGGCTGAATTTATTTTTGACATCCTGATAATTTTGTTCGAGCTCACTTAAATAGTTTTTAGCATCCAGCATGTTCTGTTCATGAGTCGCTAAATGATGAAACTCCTGTTGTTTTTTTAAAATATTATTTTGCTTATAAAATGTTTCAGTATCTACAATCCGCTTTAAATGTGCCTGTGATGCCGTTAATTTTCCTTCGATAGATGCAAGCTCAGTACTATTTACAGCAATTTTCTGATTGAGTTCAGCTACATCACGCTGTAACTTTTGCTTTAGGTCAGCTAAGTTTGTTTCAAAAAGATGAATTTGATCTTCATTGTTTATTTTCCATGTTTGCACATGTGATTGATATGCTGACAACTCTTCATAGGTATTGAGAAGTACCGTTCTACGCTCAATCCCTGCTTGAATCTTTGGCTTTTCTTTTTGTAATCGATATAAAACACGCAGCTCATTCGTCACTTCAGCAAAATCATGACTGATTTTAAATTTGGTCACAGATCTTTCACTATCTAAATATAGATCAATTAGCATCTGTTTAAAGCTGTCTAAGAGATTCAATTTATTTGAGGTAATCTGCGTTAAATCACCGACATGTTTAATTTCCAATTTTTGCCCAGCTAAGGAAAAGAGTACTGCCAACTCTCGCAATTTCGGATTTGCTTTTAATCTAAACCGTTCATTGGTAATAACAGCTTTGTAATCCTTGGTGTGTTCTATTTGCAGACTGACATTCACCCCTTGTTTATACAAGTGGGAAAATAGCTCCTTAGCACTATTATTTTCCGCATGGAATTGAAGGTTTTCTTGAGTTAATAAAGTCTTTTCTGCTGCGCCTTGGATAAATCGAGTACAGAGTCGCTCTTGGGTAGGATGGCGATAGAACACGGCACAATTGATGCCCAGCGGTGTTGCATACTCATAAATCAACAAACTACGATCATGTGGCAAATAATAATCAGTAAAATTGAGTTTATTGGCAGATCGATCCATCATCCGATCTGGTCTAGCACCATAAAATACAGGTATAAGATTGAGTGCTGAGGTTTTCCCTGCGCCATTTTGTCCTGTGAGATTGGTATGCCCCCCAAAAACTTCTAGCTTGGTTAATGAACCTTTTAAATAAGAGTCATATAGATAGATCGTTAATAAGCCATTGTTTTTTGGAGTTTGATTTTCGTTATTTAGCATAGTACTCACAACTGATTTATGTATCATTAGACAAGTAATTTTTCCTATAAGATACTAATTTTTTTAAGTTATTGGAATTTAAAATACTGATATGCCGTGTTTACATTGAAGCATGATCATAGGATCAAAAGATGTCAGTACTTCTATAAAGACGATCTAGAATTTGCCCCACAATACGCAGTAGATTTAAGCCACAAATAAAACTTTGAATATGCTCGTATATTCATGAATCTAAAAACTGCTACTTATTTATTATCAGAACTTTTGTACTCATTTTACCATTCCCCCCAAGAATATAATGTGATGCTATATCATTACATTTTTTGATATTTCTTTTTCATGTATCATTCATTAAAACACATTCAGGGATAAGATCATGTTTGAAAGTATTGATGATTTGAAAACAAAGTTAGATCAGCATCGCCCTCTTTCACCTGCAATTGTAAAAAATCTACAAGAAGACCTTATTCTACGTTGGACATATCACTCAAATGCGATCGAAGGCAATACACTTACCTTACTTGAAACAAAAGTTGTCCTAGAAGGTATCACTGTCGGTGGCAAAGCATTACGAGAACATTTTGAGGCGGTCAACCATAGAAATGCTATCTACTATGTTGAAGATATTATTCGAAAAGAAGAACCTTTCTCTGAATGGCAGATTCGAAATATTCACCAACTCATTCTAAAAAATATTGATGATGAAAATGCAGGTCGCTATCGTCAACAAAATGTTTTAATTTCAGGTGCTACAACTACGCCACCAGACTATACGCTGCTAAATGACAAGATGGCCCAGTTAATCAATTGGTATAACACGGAAGCACATAAGCTTCATCCTATAGAACGTGCTGCTAAAGTACATGCGGATTTTGTAGGTATCCATCCATTCATTGATGGCAATGGACGTACATCACGTCTATTAATGAATCTCGAATTACTTAAAGCGGGTTATCCACCATGTGTTATCACTGTTGAAAATCGCTTGGCCTACTATGAAGCTTTAGATCAATGGATGGCTTATGGCAAAACTGATGCTTTTATTCAATTGGTTTCCGAAGCTGTATTAGCAGGGTTTAAACCGTATCAGGTTGTATTAGCTATTTAGTAAAGCTTGTACCTTAGCTTGATGGCTAGCATCTCAACTGAAAATTGCATCTAGAATCATCTGCAAAATAAACTCAATAAAAAGTGCTGAATCTGAATTATCCAATTAGTTTCTGGATACTGTTTAGAAGGATTTAAGATATAGCAGACCGTTCGAAATTTTTAAAATTAAAGGGAGTATTAATATTCCATAATATTCCCTTTAATACTTTACTAAATAAAAAAAATCTATAATTATCTAAAGTTCAATTTAATTATAAACTTTAAGTATTATTTAACTTCAATCAGTTCTACTTGGCTTTGTTGCACAAACCTATCTGTAAAGGCTTTTTCAGCGATATAATTTTCAAATGAAGAAGCCTACACACAAAATCTACCGCACTACCAATTGGCCCGCATATAACCAAGCACTCATGAGTCGCGGAAATATTGCCATTTGGTTTGATCCTGCTACGCAATGGTATGCTCCATCAAAAGGCAAACAAGGGCGAAATCAAACCTACTCCGACGCAGCTATCCAATGCTGCTTAATGATTAAATCCTTATTCCGTCTATCTTTACGTATGGTCACTGGCTTTGTGCAAAGTCTGATTAAACTTTGCGGATTAAATTGGACCGCACCAGATTACAGTACGCTTTGTAGAAGACAAAAGCATATTGATATTGCAATCAGCTACCAAAAAAGTAGCGATGGGCTGCATCTACTCGTAGACTCTACAGGCATGAAGTTTCTAGGTGAGGGCGAATAGAAACGCAAGAAACATGGAGCTGAATATCGTCGCCAATGGCGTAAACTACATATTGGTATAGATGCCAAAACCCTACAAATACGCGCTATTCAGCTCACAACCAATAATGTCAGTGATTCACAGGTGCTTGGTGATTTACTTAATCAGATTCCACAAGATGAGCAGATTGACTCTGTTTATACCGATGGAGCTTATGACACCAAGCAATGCCGTCAGGTTATTGCAGATCGGCAAGCACATGCGGTGATTCCACCTAGAAAAAATGCGAAACCATGGAAAGATACAAAAAGTAGCTCGCTAGAGCGAAATGAATTACTTCGAACAGTTAAACGTTTAGGCAGGACATTATGGAAAAAATGGTCAGGCTATCATCGCCGCAGTTTGGTGGAAACCAAGATGCATTGCATCAAATTATTAGGCGATAAATTAATGGCAAGAAGCTTTCCTAGTCAGGTGAATGAAATTCATGCACGTGTAGCAGTCCTCAACAGATTTACGGAATTAGGTCGACCACTTACCCAAGTTACGCCTTAAATTTGGCTCAATTAGGGGCGCTTTGCATTTCAAATCTTTGTGCAACAAAGCCTCTCAAATGTATAATCAAGTGCTTTTGCTTAGAACAGGACAAATGATTCAGTAAGCATTTACCCTGCTAAGCATCAAACTGCGTTTGATTAAGCCTCTAATTCTCTACGAACAATGGCTGCACCTGCACTTAGGGCTTCAAGCTTGCCACGTGCAACTTGGCGAGAAAGTGGCGTCATACCACAGTTGGTTGAAGGATAGAGTTTGTCAGCATCTACAAACTGCAATGCTTTACGCAAAGTATTTGCCACGTCTTCAGCCGTTTCAACCTGATTGGTTGCCACATCAATTGCCCCAACCATGACTTTTTTGCCACGAATCAGTTCAATTAAATCCATCGGTACACGTGAGTTTTGGCACTCTAACGAAATGATATCTACCTTTGACTTTTGTAATTTAGGGAATGATTCTTCATACTGACGCCATTCATTACCCAAGGTTTGTTTCCAATCCGTATTTGCCTTGATGCCGTAGCCATAGCAAATATGCACAGCGGTTTCACATTTGAGTCCTTCAAGCGCACGCTCTAAGGTCGGAATACCCCAGTCATTTACTTCATCAAAGAACACATTAAATGCAGGCTCATCAAACTGAATAATGTCGACTCCTGCTGCTTCAAGCTCTAACGCTTCTTGGTTAAGAATTTTAGCAAACTCCCAAGCCAATTTTTCACGACTCTTGTAGTGACCATCGTAAAGTGTATCAATCATGGTCATCGGACCAGGAAGCGCCCATTTAATTGGTTGATTGGTTTGGCTGCGCAAGAATTTCGCATCATCTACAAACACGGCTTTTTTACGAGAAACTTCACCCACAACCGACGGTACGCTTGCTTCATAACGATTACGAATACGCATGGTTTCACGCTTTTCGAAATCCACCCCTTCAAGATGCTCAATGAAGGTCGTTACGAAGTGCTGACGGGTTTGTTCACCGTCACTTACGATATCAATACCAGCAGTGACTTGCTCATGTAATGATAATTTTAACGCATCACGTTTAGCTTCAAGAAGTTCTTCGCCTTCAAGTTTCCATGCTGACCATAATTTTTCAGGTTCAGCGAGCCATGACGGTTTCGGTAAGCTGCCTGCTGTTGATGTTGGTAATAAAATAGCCATGTCTAATCTTCTTTCTTTAAATTCGTCTATCAATACAATGGATTAAGCCGCTTGGTCTTGCTGAGCATTTTCAATTTTAAAATTCGCAGCCCACTCGTCCAAAATGTCTTTATACGGTTTGATGAAGTTTTCTTCTGTCCACTTACCTTGTTTCACCGCCAATTCACCACGTTCAACACGGTCATAAACAATACGTGTCAGTGAGTAATCGCCATAGCTCAAGCTTGGTTGATATTCCACACCTGCCGGAGAGTTGGTATTGTAAATTTCAGGACGGTAGATTTTTTGGAAGCTTTCCATAGTCGCAATCGCACTGATCAATTCAAAATCAGTGTAGTCACGAAGTAGATCGCCTGCACAGTAGAAAGCTAATGGTGCATTCGCGCCTTGAGGCTTAAAGTAACGAACGCTTAAGCCCATTTTGGCAAAGTAGGCATCAGTACGTGAGTAATCATCATTGGTGTATTCGACACCGAGTACTGGATGAACGTTAGCTGTTTGGTAATAAGTTTTTGTTGTAGAAACACTTAAACAAATAACAGGATTGTTTCTAAATTCTGTTTTAAATACTTCAGAGTTCACTAGATGTAAATATAACTTGCCATGCAAGTCTCCAAAATCTTCAGGCATCTCATTAAACTTACAGCCTAATGCAGGAAGCACAACACTAAAGTCATAATCACGAACATAAGAAGAAAAACTGTTTCCGATCATGCCTTCAATGCGCTGATTGGTTTTATGATCAATGATGGTGCTTTTTAGTGTTTCAATAAATGGGAAGGTTTGACCGTTGCCCTCAATATCAATCTCTGCAGAAATAATATCGATCTCAAGTGAATAGCGATCGCCTTTTGGATTGTCGACTGTAGCCAAACTATTAAAACGATTGTTGATCATCGCAAGTGTACGACGCAGGTTTTCTTGGCGGCTTTCACCACGGGCCAAGTTAGCAAAATTCGTGGTTAAACGTGTATTGTTTGCTGGTTCATAGTTTTCATCGAAACGAATGCGTTTGATTGAACATGCAAATTTCTGACTCATGGAGATTGCCACCTAAAAAATTTTACAAAATCTAAATTTCTGAATGGCTTTATTTAAACGTGAATCATAAAATGAGTAAAACGATATAAATTCAGGATGAGATGAGTAAATCTCATGTTGGTGTTTTTTTAACATGCAATGGATGAGATCGCCTCATCAAATATCCATATTGAAAGATCAAGTGTTGGACACGTATTAAATAGAAATCGAATGCATCTGTATATCGATACAATGATGAACATTTAATGATGAGAAAACGAGTTGGGATAAGGTGTATCTGAGTTGTGGGCTTATTCATTTTAAAATATACGATTGAATAAGCCCGAAATTGAGCATCATGTGCAATAAAACAATCAGCTCATAATGTTTTCATTTTTTGTTTCACGAATACACATGAAAGCACATAGAGAAACACCTGCCGCGATAGATAAATAATATCCCACAGCATGCAAACCATAATTTTGAGCCAATTGAGTTGCAATCAAAGGGGCAAATGATGCGCCTAAAATACTACCAAAATTATAAGACAAGGCTGTTCCTGTATATCGAACTGAAACAGGGAAAATTTCAGACAAAATGGTCCCAAGTGGTCCATAAGTTAAGCCCATAATACTTAAACCAAGGCACAGGAACACCAATACTGATAATACGTTATCAGCAACAAAAAATGTTGAGAAGAACAATCCAAAGATCATGGTCAGAATACAAATGGCAATGGATGTTATTTTTCTACCAAACTTCTCAGCGGATAATGCAGAGATAGGAATACACAGACCAAAACACACTGTTGCAATCAGTTGGATTTTTAAAAAAGTATCTCGACTATACCCTAATGCGGTTGTCCCCCAATTCAATGCAAATATCGTCATCAAATAAAATACAACCAAGGTACATACTGTCGCCAACATACCCAATACCACTTTTCCAATATGTTTGGTGAGCACATCCTTCAAAGGTACTTTAACTGCTGATTGCTTGTTTAAAACATTTTGAAAAGCTGGAGATTCGTGTAGTTTTAATCGAATATATAAGCCAACAAATACTAGCAATGCACTTGCAATAAACGGAATTCGCCAGCCCCATTGCATAAAGGCTTCATCTGATAAAAATGCACCTAATAATAAAAATGAGCTTGCCGCAAGAATAAAACCAATTGGAGAACCGAGCTGTGGGAACATGCCATACCATGCACGTTTACCCTTTGGTGCATTTTCTGTGGCGAATAATACCGCACCACTCCACTCGCCACTCAAACCAAGCCCTTGCCCTAAACGACACAATGCTAACAAGATGGGTGCAGCCACACCAATTTGTGCATGGGTCGGTAATAGTCCGATGCAAACTGTAGAAATCCCCATTAATAGCAATGCAGAAACGAGTGTGGCTTTACGGCCAATTCGATCACCAAGATGTCCAAAAATAATAGCGCCAATTGGACGTGCGATAAATGCAATTGAAAAAGTGGCTAAAGATTGCAGTAATGCGGCACTACCACTACTTTCAGGGAAAAATAAATGCGGGAAAACCAGTACAGCAGCCGTGGCATAAATATAAAAGTCGAAAAATTCAATTGTTGTACCTACCAGACTCGCAAATAAAACACGTGTTTTAGAATTTGGATTGACCGTGGAGGTGTTGTGTTCTACATATTCCATGAAAGACCATCATCATTCGATAAAAAATCAAAAGATATAAATAAGTCGGCTCTCATTTATATTTGTACAAAAAAAATGATGACGGCTTAGATATACACTGAACAAAATATGTTTAGAACCCGATTCAATTTTTTTATGACTTTTAGCGAAATTTAAGTATTCAAATTAATGAGCTATTTTTAGCTTTTCCAAAGAAAAAATAGCTCAGCCTTCAATTTTAAAATTTGGCTTCATTCAATTGATTTGTTTAAGCTCTAATCATATTTCACCAGTGCAATTTATACCCACACCAATACATGAGTAAAACGATATTTCCTCACCAAAAGATGAATTTAATTCACAACTTACATCCTGAAGATCACTCATTTAAACATGAGCAAAAATCACCTTAACCATGAGATTAGATTGTTAAGATGTAGGGTTTAGATTTAAGCCCTATTTCCATGTCAAATAAACTTGAACGTCAAAAACTGACTCTCCCAGAAGGTCATGACAAACTCCTGCTTCACTCCTGCTGTGCGCCGTGCTCAGGTGAAGTGATGGAAACCTTGATTGAATCAGGTATCGACTTTTCAATCTTTTTCTATAACCCTAACATTCACCCGATAAAAGAATATGAAATTCGTAAGGAAGAAAATATTCGCTTTGCCGAAAAACATAATATCCCTTTTATCGACTGTGATTACGATACTGACAATTGGTTTGCACGTGCCAAAGGTATGGAAAATGAACCTGAGAAAGGCATCCGTTGTACCATGTGCTTTGATATGCGTTTTGAGCGTACAGCTTTATATGCAGCCGAAAATGGCTTCAGTCTAATAAGTAGCTCGCTTGGTATTTCCCGTTGGAAGAACATGCAGCAGATTAATGACTGTGGTCATCGTTCTGCTTCACATTACCCAGGCATTACCTATTGGGATTACAACTGGCGTAAAAATGGTGGTGCTGTTCGTATGCTCGAAATCAGCAAGAAGGAAGAGTTCTACCAACAAGAATATTGTGGCTGTGTCTATTCCTTGCGCGACACCAACCGTTGGCGTATGAGCCAAGGTCGTGAACGGATTAAATTAGGTGTGAAATTCTATTCGAATGGACTGCTCCCAGTATCCTAGACACGAGACGGCCTCATTTTGAAGCTGCCTCAAAGGCTTCCGGACTCATCCCATCGAGATGCGAATGACGCCTGATTCGATTGTAAAACATCTCGATGTAATCAAATACATCTGCACGAGCCATTTCTCGTGTTTTATAGATCCTCTTTTTAATTCTTTCCTTCTTCAAGCTGCTAAAAAAGGATTCAGCAACAGCATTGTCCCAACAGTTTCCACGACGACTCATACTCGGAACTAAATTATGCTTCTGACAGAATTTCTGCCAGTCTCCGCTACTGTATTGTGAGCCTTGGTCTGAGTGTATGATCACAGGTTCATTGGGTCTGCGTCGCCATACCGCCATTAAAAGTGCATCCAAAACGATATCCTTGGCAAGCGTAGGTTTCATTGACCAACCGATGACTTTTCTCGAATATAAATCGAGAACCACAGCCAGATATAACCAGCCTTGCCAGGTGCGGATGTAGGTAATATCAGTCACCCAAGAGGTATCCGGTGTGTTTACAACAAATTCTCGATTTAAATGGTTAGGTGGCACAATCTGAGGACGACCACGACCATAGCTTTTATGCTTCTTATATCCTCGAACAGCGGCAATACCATTGTGCTTCATGATCTTCAGCACACGATTAGGTCCACAGCTTTCACCTAGCTCTTTAAGATCCAGCGTAATGCGACGATAACCGTAGATGCCATAACTGGCATCATAAGAAGAACGGATGAGCTGTAATAACCGCTTATCTTCAATAGTCCTGCCTGATTCGGGTTCATGCAACCAAGCATAGTAGCCAGCACGAGCAATCTTAAGAACCCGACACATCGTTTTAATCTTAAATTGATGGCTGTATTCCAGGATAAACTGATACTTTACTCGGGCAGGCTTGCAAAGTACCTTGCGGCCTTTTTTAGAATATCCCGTTCCTCTTCAGTTTGTTTGAGCTGACTTTTAAGGCGAAGGATTTCTTTCTTTGCTTCGAGTAGTTCATGTTCATCAGGGTTGTTGCGTAAAGGCTGTACGGCCTTTAGCCATTTATAAATGCTGTGCTGTGATACACCTAAACGTTCTGCCACATCGGTGACAGAATATCCACGTTCAGTAATCAATTTAACAGCTTCATCTTTAAATTCTGGGGTGTATCGTTGTCCACTCATAATGTTCTCTCCTATGCAAAAAGAATAGACGAAATTTGTCTAGGAGAGTGGTGGCAGTCCACATCCGTAAAGCCGCTCATCTCAGAGACCAACTAGGACACTTAAAAATACTTTGGCATTCACCTGAACAGATAGGTTTGAATTTAAGTTAATCAAATAAAGCAGAAAGTTCAGTTCGCCCTCCTCTTTAAATGATTCTGACTTAAATTTTGATGAATAAAAGAGTTGATATAAAACGCTAGACCATTTGCTTAAACTTTTAATGAGATAAGAATAGTGAGTAAACGACCTTATAAAGCAGTAGCCTTTGATGTTTTTGGAACGCTAATTGAAATTAAAAATAGCCAATCACCTTATAAAAAAATGATGAAATGGCTTAAACAACAAGGGCGAAAACCACAACCAAATGATGCTGCGATGATCATGTCGCTAGATGGCAATTTTGAGACAATCGCTTCTTATTTCGGTTATCAACTACCCGCTCCCTTGTTAGCTGAAATGAACAACGATCTTCAAAATGATTTAAAGCATATGCATGCTTTTGAAGATTCAATTCCAACGCTCATTGAACTTAAAAATCTAGGATACAAATTGGCGATCTGCTCCAATGCAGCGACGCCTTATGGTGAAAGAGCACAAAGCATACTTCCGCTTTTAGATGCCTATGCATGGAGTTTCAAGGTAGGCACCCATAAGCCTGATTCGATGATATATCAATACTTTTTAAATCAATTGCAATGCCACCCCAATGAAGTTCTGTTCATTGGTGATACTCAAATTGCTGATGTGGATGGGCCTCAAAATTTAGGAATGTCTGCACAAATTATTGATCGTAAAAGTGGTGAAAAGCTTGCCAACGTTCTCAAGGCGTTTATTTAAAAAATTAAAAAAAGTAAGTCATTTTTAAATTTTTTTAAGCTGATTCAATAGATACCAAATATGGTACTTAACTCATGGTATTTAGAATTTAAGTACCAAATCTTGTACCTAATAGACAGGGTTAAATGGTCAATTAAACGCGATTAAGAATGATTTATTTATTTCATAAATTTTAAAAATAACCATTTTTTTGAAGTTTTAAACAAAACGAGTTCTAAAAAAATTTCATGTGATAAGTTTTTCACATGACGATTTATGACTAGGAAAATTTATGCTTAGCCATGAATAATTTTTAAAATCAGCTCAACTGGCTAAGTAATTTTATGCAAAACGAAATTTTAGATGTTCTTTTAGAGCTAGGGCTTACACCTGTCGATTGGGTAGATGCTTCAGTGTTCTCAAAACTCACAGGCATTGAAGAACAAAAGTTGACCCATCGACGAAAAAATTGGCCACAAGATCTAGTTTGGACAAAACAAGATGGAAATATCTATTACTCACTGAGAGGTTATAACCAATGGCTGACAGAGCAGACGAAAAAGCGTTACCACCTGGTGTCCGAATTAGAGATGGCGCCATCGAAATCAATTTCAGCGTTAAAAAACAACGCTATTTCATCACGCTCCCCCACCCGCCAACTGCGGAAGGGATTCGTACAGCCGCTAAAATTAAAAGTGATTTAAAAACCAAAGCTAAATGGGGAATTTTGACTGAAGCTGATATTTCAAAGGTAAAAGGTATTGAAATTCCTGAAAACAATCCAGCAGATGAAGAACAAGTTCTATTTCAAGATATGGCTCAAAAGTTCCTAAAATTTTCAGGTGCGAATAAAGATTCTAAAAATGGTTATCGTAAGATTTTAGAGTTTCACTGGATGCCTTATTTCGCTTTGACACCTATCTCAAATATCACGACCGAAGATATTGAGGAAGTCATTATCGATCGTGATTTTCAAATAGCTAAGACTTTTAATAACTGCGTAACTCCTCTACGAGGGGTATTTGAATTGGCTGTTAAGCATAATCAGATTTCTGCAAACCCTATGAATAAAATTAAGAATCGTAAGGTCCAGGTTGAAACACCGGATCCCTTCACACGCAAGGAGATGGAAACCTTATTGGCTTGGCTCGATAAAAGCTTGCATGATGAGGACAAATTTTACCGCTGGTATTTTGAATTTGCCTTTTGGACTGGCTGTAGGCCTTCAGAAATGATTGCTCTCAGAGAAAGCGATATCGATTGGTTCAATGGCACATTCAAAGTTAACAAAAGCCGTGTACGTGGTTTAGAAAAAAAGGTGACAAAAACACATACGTCTCGAGAAGTATATCTGAATGAACGATCAACTCTGGCTTTGAAAGCTTTGCTTCAATTTAAAAAGGATCAAGGCTACCAAACAGACTATGTGATGCTATGTCCTAAGACTAAGGAACCCTTCTTTAATGAAAAACCACCTAGAGAGCGTCTTGTAGAAGCGATGAAAGCGTGTTCTATACGTCACCGCCCTGCATACAATGCAAGGCATACTTATGCGACGATGTTGCTCATGGATGGCGTCAATCCAATGTTTGTAGCCGATCAACTTGGACATAGCCTACAAATGCTGATCAAACGCTATACAAAATGGTTGCACGGGGATAAAAATAAGCAAGAAATTGCGAAACTTAGCGTAGCACGTACAGCCTAAACTTTGAAATCAAAAGCTCTTGGAATAAAAAATGTGGCAAATATGTGGCAATAAAAAAGCCACTTAATATAAGTGGCTGATTTATAACAAGAATTTTGGTGGAGATGGCGGGAGTTGAACCCGCGTCCGCCAGCATTACGCCCCAGAATACTACATGCTTAGATATCGTCTATTGTTTTAGCTCCTTGTGACCCGACGAACAGGGTACAAGTCGCGATCCTCTTAATTTAGTACGAAACCCCGAGGCTTGATTTCATACGGACTTGTGTGCGTTCGCTTCAGTCGGGACCCCTAACCACAAGTATTCAGGGATGCGGACAAGCTGCCCTTAGGCAGCTAGAGCGTAAGATTCGTCGTTTGCGACTATAAAAATGCAAATTTGATTTACGAGAGAAAATGCGCTCTCGGCATGCATCTATGAGTTTCATCACCAGCGTCGAAGCCAGAAACATCCCCAAAGTACAGAGCAATCATAGCATAACTGATAAAAAATACGATGCATTTTCTACACAATTAAACTTTTGAATGCGTTTAATTACATAATTGCGCTAATATTTTCAAATTCAAGTCTTCTAATAGAAAAAATATGAGTTATTTACTCGCCCTCGACCAAGGTACCACCTCAAGTCGCGCGATCATCTTTAATGAACATGGACAAGTTCAAGCCACAGCACAGCGTGAAACCCACATTCAAACCCCACAGTCAGGATGGGTCGAGCAAGATGCACTCGAAATATGGTCAACACAAATTGCGGTTGTCCAACAAGCATTGGCTACTGCCAATATTTTAGCCAAAGATATCAAAGCTATTGGCCTCACCAACCAACGTGAGACCACAGTCGTTTGGGACAAACGAACAGGTAAACCGCTTGCGCCTGCCATTATTTGGCAAGACCGTCGTGCGGTGGATTGGTGTAATAACCTCATTCAAAAAAACCTGCAAGATAAAATTCAGCACACCACCGGCTTACGTATTGATCCCTATTTTAGTGCCGGAAAATTGGTTTGGCTGCTAGAGCACATTGACGGTTTACGAGCGCTTGCTGAACAAGGACATGTGGCGTTTGGTACAGTCGATAGTTGGTTGGTGTGGAACCTGACTCAAGGTGCTGAGCATATTATTGAAGCGAGTAATGCCGCTCGTACCATGCTGATGAACCTCAAAACACATCAATGGGATGATGAACTGCTTGAGCTGTTTAATATTCCGCGCGCTGTTTTACCTAAAATTATCAGTTCGGACAGTTATGTGGCGGATACTGCTACAGGTTTGCTCGGTGCCAATATTCCAATTACCGGTATTTTAGGGGATCAGCAATCCGCGCTATTTGGGCAATCCTGTTTTGAAGTGGGTACGGCTAAAAATACCTATGGCACCGGCTGTTTCATGCTGTTTAATACCGGTCTTGATGTGCAACTGAGTCAAAACAAACTGCTCTCTACCCTTGCATGGCAAGCGCAACAACAAACCACTTATGCACTCGAAGGCAGTGTGTTTATGGCAGGTGCAGTGGTGCAATGGCTACGCGATGGCTTAGGTATTATTCAAAAAAGTGCCGATGTCGAAAAACTTGCCTGTAAAGTGCATGACACTGACGGCGTTGTACTTGTGCCTGCCTTTACCGGACTTGGTGCACCGCATTGGGATAGCGAAGCACGTGCACTCATGTGCGGCATGTCACGTGGCACGACTAAAGCTCATATTGCCCGCGCTGCTTTAGAGTCTATTGCCTTTCAAGTGTCTGACGTGTTAACTGCCATGCAAAATGATATTGCACAGCCCTTAAAAGAATTGCGTGTTGATGGTGGTGCAAGCAGTAATGATATGTTGATGCAATTCCAAGCCGATATCTTAAATGTACCGGTGCTGCGTCCAAAGATGTTGGAATCTACCGCTTGGGGCGCTGCGGCCATGGCAGGTTTGCGTTCAGGTGTATTTTCAAATTTAGATGAAATTGCGCAATCTTGGCAGCTTGAACGCGCCTTTGAACCGCAAATGCAATCCGATGAGCGTGAAGCCCATTTAGCAAAATGGCAAACCGCTTTAAAACGCGCCAAATCTGATCTTTAATCTTCACCTCTCATTAAAAAAACCGCTGATTGGTCAGCGGTTTTTAATTGCCCTATTTTACAATTAATGCGAAGGCATACCACCAACGCCTGCTTGTGGCCGTGGTGCCAACCATACAATGAATGCCGCAAATAAAAATACCAACGCCAAAATCAAAAACAGATGATTGGCTGAAAGTGTTAACGCTTCTTTATCGACTAAACTTGAGATATAACCCAACGCGCCATCCGCGCTCATACCTTGATTCATTAAAGCTGTTTGCGTTTCGTCCACATGCAGTTTACCGACCAATTCACTGCGCGCCACTTTACTGTGATCATCCCAAATGGTGACCGCAATCGAGGCGCCAATCGCGCCTGCCATAGTTCTTAAGAAGTTCATCAGACCTGCGGCAGATGCCATTTCCTGTGGCTGTACTGAAGCGAGTGCCATATTTGATAGTGGAATAAAGAAAAATGGCACTGCAAAACCTTGCAAAATTTGTGGCCAAGCCAAGGCCATAAAGTCTGCATCTGAGGTCCAAAAGGCACGCATTAATGTAACTACGGCAAGTAAGCTCAAACCAAAAGTGGCAAGAATCCGCTGATCATATTTGGTCGCCATCTTCGCCACAATCGGTGACATCAGCAGACTGCCAAAGCCCATAGTCGCGGTCAAATAGCCTGCCCATGTGGCGGTATAACCCAAGTTGATTTGCACCCATTGCGGAATCAGCACAATACTTGAAAAGAATGCCCCAAAAGCAAAGGCAAGCGATAACACCGCGAAAGTAAATCCGCGATATCTAAATATTTTGATATCGACAATCGGATTACGTTCGGTCAATTCCCAAATGGTAAAGATGATTAAGCCGACCAAAGCAATCACAGCAAGGCTGCCAATAAATGGGCTGCTAAACCAATCACGTTCATGACCTAAATCAATCATGAGCTGTAATGCACCAATCCAAAGGATTAGCAGTGCCAATCCGCCTTTATCAATCTTTAATTTATTGATTGCAGTTTCCGCAGGTTTGAGCATTTTGAGCGCAGCTAAACCACAGAAAATACCCACCGGAATATTGATAAAGAAAATCCAATGCCACGATAAATTATCACTGATGGTACCGCCTAAGATTGGTCCTAGAATCGGTCCCACCACGGTAGTCATCGCCCACATACCCATGGCTTGAGATTGCTTTTCAGGTGGGAAAATGCGGAGCAGCAAGGTTTGACTAAGCGGCATAATCGGACCACCAAACAGCCCCTGCCCAATGCGGCAAAACACCAACATCTCTAAACTTGTCGACAGCCCGCACAATATTGAAAAAATGGTAAAGCCAAGCAAGCACACACCGAATAGACGTACACTGCCAAAACGCCCTGCAAGCCATCCGGTTAATGGCACACAAATCGCTTCAGCGACTGCGTAGGAGGTAATTACCCATGTGCCTTGCGAACTTGAGACCGCAAGGCTACCGGTAATATGCGGCACAGAAACATTGGCAATGGTCATGTCGAGCACGACCATAAAATTGGCAAGTGCAAGCACGAAGGCTGCGAGCATGAGTTTGCCGCCGCTTAAATTCCCATATGGAACGTAATGATTCATAGGAATTACTTCGTAAAGTGAATATCAGCTTCCATCGACAAACCCACACGCAGTGGATGCTCAGCAAGTTCTTTTGGATCAAGCTGAATACGAACCGGCAAACGCTGCACCACTTTAATCCAATTGCCTGTAGCATTTTGCGCCGGAATCAATGCAAATGCTGAACCTGTGCCACCTGAGAAACCGACCACAGTACCGTGATACACCACTGATTTACCATACAAGTCCGATGTCAGTTCTGCTTTTTGACCGACACGCACTTTTTCAAGTTGGCTTTCTTTAAAGTTAGCATCGACATACAGTTGATGGGTTGGGACCACCATCATTAAAACAGTTCCCGGAGCAACACGTTGTCCTACTTGAATAGAACGACGTGAAATAATGCCATCCAACGGCGCTTTAATTTCGGTGCGTTCCAAATCAAGCAATGCTTGTTTCAGTTTCGCTTGTGCAATTAAGACATCCGGAGTGGAGTTTTCATTGGCGCCTTGAATCAATGCTTCATTGGCAGCCAAATTACTTTGTGCCGCCTTTTGACTTGAACGCGCTTGAGCCAAGCCTGCCTGAGCTAAGTCATAGCCGGCTTTCGCATTGTTTAAAGTACTTTGTGCGGTGGTAAGTTCTTCTTTAGAAATTGCTCCGGTGGCGCTGAGTTTTTCACGACGACTTAAATCTTCTTGAGCTTTGTCTAGCACGGCTTTAGCCTGTGCGACTTGTGCTTCCGCACTTCGAATTGCATCACTGCTGACGCCAATTTGTGAGCTAAGTGCACCGCTGTTTGCCGAAGTTTGTTTATATTGACGCTGTGCTTTAATTAATTCAGCTTTGGCTTGAGCAACGGCAATTTCTGCATCTCGGGCATCAATACGCGCTAAAACATCCCCTTTTTTAACCTGCTGCGTATCACTGACAAGTACCTCTTGCACCTGTCCACTGACCATCGAGGTAATTGAGGCTGTTTCTGCCCCCACATAGGCATTTTCAGTGCTGACCGAGTTGTTCAGAAAGAATTTCCAAATCGCAAATAAAATGGCGGCCAAGATCAAAATAAAAAAGACAAGACTTAAGGCTTTTTTACGCTTTTGTTTCAGTGCCTGATCCTGCGCTTGCTCGGATGCTGAATCTGCGGTGGGCTGTTGCACATCTGTCATTGATTTTATCCTAAATCAAATAGACACGTTCATACGGCATCTTGGCTTTTCATTTGAAAATGTGAAAAAGCGTGTATATGGTGTCGCAGTAGCGGTCTTTTATTCTTCAAAATTTGTGGCATTTTATAAGCAAAATATCGCCACTTGAGAATAAAAATGTAACTTAGCGGTTTAAATTAAAAGATAACTGATGAATTATTAATCTTTAAGTTGAATCTTCAAACTTATTCAGCACCATAAAACAAAAAAGATGATCTGAGATCATCTTTTTCGGTATCGGTTTTTATTCAGCGTTAATACGCATATGAAGCAATGGCAGTGGCAATAGATTTACCTTCATCATTGATCAAAGTCATACGCATGGTGCAACCTTTACGTCCTAAACGCAGTGTTTCAGCACGTGCAGTAAAGTATTGTCCGCGACCCGGTGCCAAATAATCGACACGCATATCCACCGTTGCAAGGCGTGATACTTTCTTGCTCGTTTCTTCCAATTCTTCCGGTTTAGCCTTTTTATACAGCTCACCCATCGCGGTAATACCGCCAATACTGTCTAAAATGGTCGCAGCCACACCACCATGTAAAATTTGATAAGCAACATTACCAATCAAATCATTTTTCATGTGTACAAATGCTTCAATTTGCCCATCGACAACACGCATTTGCATGCCGCAATACGCATAAAAGGGAGAACCATTAAAAGCGTCGCATAACTTATTGAATAACACGTCCAGATCCGAGCTTAAATCAATATTGCCTGTCCACGTTGTCTCTGCTTGCGTCATAGTCTGCTCGAATTACCATCATTGAAAAAAAATAGTGAGATTTGCCCTAAAAGCAAATTACGGCATTACAATAGCCATAGTTTAATACTGATCAATGAGATTTTTATGACCTATACGTTCAATCGTCCCGCGTTTCCTGCCACTCGCATGCGTCGTATTCGTAAAAATGAACACTTACGTTCTATGGTTCGTGAAACGCATCTGACGACAGATCATCTCATTTATCCTGTATTTGTTTTGCCAGGTCAAAATCAAACACAAGATATTCCAAGTATGCCGAATGTTCAGCGTTTATCTGCGGACTTACTTGTGAAAAAAGCCGAGCGTTTACTTGAACTTGGCGTATCAAAACTTGCCTTATTCCCGGTTACACCACAAGAAGACAAAAGTCTCAATGCTGAAGCAGCTTGGCGTGAAGATGGTTTGGTTCAAAACACTGTACGCTTATTGAAAAAAGAATTACCTGAAATGGTGCTCATTACCGATGGTGCCCTCGACCCGTATACCACACATGGTCAAGATGGGATTTTGGATGACACCGGTTATGTGCTGAACGATGAAACCGTTGAAGCGCTGATTAAACAAGGTTTAAGTCATGCTGAAGCCGGTGCTGATATTTTTGCACCAAGTGACATGATGGACGGCCGTATTGGCGCTATTCGCCAAGCCTTTGAAGCGAATGGTTTTATCTACACCAATATCATGGCGTATTCAGCAAAATATGCTTCTAGCTTCTATGGACCATTCCGTGATGCGGTTGGCTCTACCTCTAACCTCAAAGGTGGCAATAAATACAATTACCAAATGGATATCGGTAACCGTGCTGAAGCATTACATGAAATTGCGCTCGATATTCAAGAAGGTGCAGACATGGTGATTGTCAAACCAGGTATGCCTTATTTAGATATTGTGCGTGAAGTCAAAGATAACTTCGGTATTCCAACGTTTGTTTATCAAGTGAGTGGCGAATATGCGATGCTTGCAGGTGCAATTCAAAATGGTTGGCTGTCTGACAGCGTGATTATTGAATCCCTAATGTCATGCCGCCGTGCCGGTGCAGATGGGATTTGGACCTATTTCGCAGAAGAAGCTGCATTGAAGTTAAAAGAAATGGCTTAAATCTTATAATTTAAAAATAAAACAGCAGATCGAAAGATCTGCTTTTTTATTGCTTGATTAGTTCTCTGAGAACATTTTATTCGCCATACGCTTGGCTTGCGGCCCGTAAAACCAGAATGTAATGATATAAAAGGGAATCATGAACAGGAGCAGTTTTGACAGCAGTAAGAATTGGAAATCCGGATTCAATGCTTGCTGGCGCCATAGTTCAATCACATTGGGCACATTTAAATTAAACAGCAGTGGGCCAAATACTGCGAATATATAATTATATAAAAAGAAGATCACCACAAGGAGCAAACTAAAGCGATTTCTTTCCTGCACTGTTGGTGCTCGCTGTTCTTTTTTCAAAAAAAAGAAAAGAACCCATATCATTGCAAGCAAATACGGGAATGCTGTTAAAAGCTCTCCAACAACATTGGGTAAAAGCCCTGCAAGAATGCCGGCCAGCATGGTCAACAAAACTAAGTAAATGAAAAACCTTATAAAATATTTAATCATATTGTAGGTCATATGCCTAAAAGCAGCTTGAGTAGGTTCAGTATAAAAAAAAATGAGTTTTTTTTCATTTTCTTGTCAACCAATCCACGATTGCTGACGTTATATAGGGTACAAGGTTAGTAAATTTGTACCGGCATCCACAATACACTGACCTTAGCTAAAGCAATAAGTCTCGTGCGCTTTGAAAATTTTGTATAGCAGCCGAAATTTTCAACTTACACGAATTTGACCGACGATTTACCATCACTCGAATCGTCGGTCTTTATTTTTTGGGTGTTTTATCTCATTTTCAAGCCTTGCTCTATACGTTTAATTATTTTTAATTTTATTTGAATTCTTATAACGACAAGTTCAGTCGTAAATACTTAACTTTCACTAGATTTTAACGCACAATTTTTTCTATAGTAAGCAAGCGATTTTAGCTTGGGGCTTGAGGACATGGCAGTTCATTTTTTACATACATCCGATTGGCATTTGGGACAATTTTTCCATAACCACGATCGTGAATTTGAACATGCACAATTTCTGAATTGGCTTTTAGAACAAATTAAACAAAAACAGCCCAATGCCCTGCTGATTGCCGGTGATATTTTCGATGTCATCAATCCTGCTTCAGGTGCTCAAAAACAGCTTTATCAATTTCTTGCTGATGCACATGAAACCGCGCCATATATGCAAACCTTAATGATCGCGGGAAATCATGACTCGGGCTATCGAATAGAACAAGTCGAACCACTGTTAGAAAAATTTAACGCTAAAGCCGTCGGTGTAATTGGTCGCCAAAGTGAAAATACGCTCGATCTAGATCGTCTACTTATTCCAATTTATGATGCTGAGAATCGTATTGTAGCGTGGTGTCTGACCTTACCGTATTTACGCAGCGCAGAAATCACAGGACTCAATGAACACACCACCAATAATCAAAATGCAATTGCTTACTTACATCAACAGTTAATTCGTGAAGCCAAAGAACGTAAGCAACCAGATCAGGCTTTGATATTGATGTCACATGCACATATGCAAGGTGGAGAAACTTCCGATTCAGAACGCCCAATTATTGTGGGTAATGAGGAAGCATTATCGACAGCGTTGTTTGATGATGTCATTGATTATGTGGCACTCGGGCATTTACATAAACCTCAACAAGTCGGTCAACCACATATCCGCTATAGTGGTTCACCTATTCCCCTGTCTTTTAGTGAAATTAACTATAAACATCAAGTTGTTCAAGTTAAGATTGACCCTCAATTAAATGATAATCAACGTTTTCAATTTGAAGCCTTAACCATTCCCCGCACTGTAGGCTTAGTTCGTATTCGTGAAGAATTAGTGAATTTAATTGAAACGATTAAAGCCTTGCCAAGTGGTGAAATTGAGCAGCTTTGTGCGCGGGATTTTCTTGAAATTGAATATACGACAGATGCCCCACCACCTGTTGATTTACGCCAGCAAATCGAACTCGCCTTGCCAGCAAATCGTTACCGTTTATTAAGAATTAGCCGAGTGTATCAAAAGCAAAATACCGAAGATGCACAGGCTTCAAAAATTGATTTAGAACCACCTACACCAGCTTCGCTGTTTGAAACAATTTGGTCAAAAATGGGCTATGAGCCTGATGCTTCAGTGCAACGTGACTTTCAACAGTTGCTCGCCGAAGCACAGCAAGACCTTGATGAAAAACAGGCTTAAGGATAGACCATGAAGATTTTACGATTAAGCCTAAATAATCTTGCATCTTTAGCAGGTACACATCATATTCATTTTGAACAAGCGCCATTAGCACATGCCGGACTAATTGCAATTACAGGTAAAACTGGTGCAGGTAAGTCAACACTGCTCGATGCCATGTGTTTAGCACTTTACAATGAAGTTCCACGACTTAAAGGTGCTGCAGGCAGTTTAAAAGATGCCGGCGGACAAGATATTTCCATTAAAGACTCTAAAAATATTTTACGTCGTGGCACAACCAATGGCTTTGCAGAACTTGAATTTATCGCACTTGATGGCAAACGTTATCAGGCACGTTGGGAAATACGGCGAGCACGGAATAAAGTAGATGGTAATTTAAAAGTTGAGCGTGCCATTACCTGCCTTGATGATCAGCGTGTTTTAAACCAAAAAATCTCAGAAGCTACCCCAATTATAGAAAAGCTAATTGGTCTCAGTTTTGAGCAATTTACCCGTGCCGTTCTCCTTGCTCAGTCCGAAGTCGGTGCATTTTTAAAGGCTAAAGACCATGAACGTGCCGACTTACTCGAATATCTAACCAATTCCCATATTTTTAGCTTGGTTAGTATTAAATCTGCAGAAAAATTTAGCCAGATTAAACAGCAACGCGCAGAACTTGAAAATTTAATTGGTCATATCGAAATTTTATCGGCTGAAGAAATTGAACAACTGTTGCAACAGCAAAAAGAATTTAGCTTAAAACTACAAAACTTAAATCAATCAGAAAAATTACTCGAAAATGAAAAAAAATGGCATTTAGATCGACATAAACTTTATGCAGATTTACATGCGAAAAAAGAAGTCTATGATGTGCAATTGGATGCTATGAATAAAGCTGCCCCACAGCAGCAGCTTTTGGAACAATTAGATGTATTCCAAGCCATTCGTAATCAGTTTGTACAATATGCACAGTTACTACCGCAGAAAGACAAGATTCAACACCAACATACGCAGTTTTTAGCTGAATTTGAAACACTCAAAACGCAGGTTGCACATGAGCAACAACAGTTCAAAACATTGCAACAGCAACAACAACAGTGGCAAGCAAGTTTTTTAAGTCTGAAACCACAGCTTGAACAGGGGCTTAAGCTTGATCATGACATTGAAGCGATTTCAGAACAGTATAAAAAATTAAATGCTGAGCAGGCGCAATTCCAGAATCAACGCTTAATGCCACTCGAACATCAAGTTCATAGCGCCCAGCTGTCTGTAAATCAAACACAGCAACAGTTACAGCAAATAATGAACCATCTGAAAGATTCAGATATTCTCAGCTGTTTTGATCAAGAGCCACAAGCCGCTCTGCAACGTATGGATGCTTATAACCAAAGTTATTCGCACATCAAGCAGAAATTCCCCGCTCAAATCGAAGTGCCTCTGGTTGATTTACAACGTTCAGCGGAACAACTTGATCAAACGATCCAACAATGGATGAAACAATTTGGCAGTCTTGAGCAGCTAGAAAATCAAGTTCAAACCCTTCGCCAAAAACGGCAAGAGCAACAGGAACGAAGTACCCAGCTCAGTCATATACAACAGCAACTTCAACAACTCACTGAACAATCCCAAGAACATCGAAATAATGAGATTCAACTTCAGGAGCAGCAACAACAGTTACTGACTTTGCAGCAAAATGAAAAATCCTTAGAACAAGAGGTTTCTGCACAGAAAGCCGCTTACCAGCAACTTGAACACATTTTCGAGCAACAGCGCTTGTTACATACGCAAAGTGTGCAAGATCTGCGTCTACAACTTAAGGCTGGCGAACCGTGTATGGTGTGTGGCAGTCACGATCACCCATTTGCAGAACAGCATGAGTTACTTGGACAAAACTTACATGCTTTACAAGAGCAGCAATTGCTACAATCAAAACAGCAGTTAGAAACATCGCTTCAAACACAACTTGAACAGCGTATTCAAAGCTCTAAATTAGCTGCGCTCATCGAACAGCAGCAGCAACGTTTGTTAGCAGATCAAAATTATATTCAAGCACAACAGAAGCTCATCACTGAGAAATTAGCAGCACTGAATATTCAGAGTTTGGCACAAACATTAAAGGATTTAAGCCAATGCTGTAAGCAAGAATTCGAGCTACTACAGCAAGAAATTAAACATGTTTCAGATCAAGAACAAAGTTTAAGTTCTAGTCTCAATCAATGGCGACAAAGCAGTGAACAGTACAATCAACTTTTATTGGTGAAGCAGCAGCGTGAACAACTTGAGCAGTTAATTTCACCAATTCAGAATGCATTATCGGCACACTACTCTGCTTCATCGGTTCAATCTTGGCTAAGTCCGATACGTTCTCAATTGCAGGCACGTATTGAACATTTAAAACAATACAAAGTCCTAGAGCAGCAGTGCCAAGATCATCAACAGGTGTTAGAGAAAAACCAATATCAACTGCTCGTAGAACAAAACATATATCAAGAGCTGAATCAGAAATTGGCGCATGTGATACAGCAAGGTAAGGAGTTACGCCAGCAACTTGCGGATTTGACTCAAAACTATGCGGGCAAAGTCTATCGTGTCGCAGCTGAATGGCGTCAAGAACTCGAAGTTGAAGCTAAAACACTTGAGCAAAATCTTGAGCAACAACGTCAACATGTACAGCGAACTGAAGCTCAATTGAATCAAGCAAATTTAAAGCTACAAGCCTTTGTGACGCAGCTTCAACAAATTGACCAACAGCTCGATGCTTATCAACAAGCCATACAGACATGGAAACTGGAGCATCCCTCTATAACTCAAGCGATGATTGATCAATGGCTTTCAATTGATTTAACTCAACACCAACAGTTACGCCAAAATTTAAACAATCAAAAGCAACTGTTGGAAAATGCGAAAACAGCTTGGCAGCTCCTTGAAGAGCAATATCAAGCTCATTTAAAACTTAAACCCGAACACGAATTTGAGCAAATTGAAGAAAAACTCAATACGCTCGTCGCTGAAAAATCCACTCTGCAAGATGCATTTAATGAGCTTGATGCAAAACTGCGTATGAATGCCAGCAACCAAGCCAATTACGCCAAATATCAAACTCAAATTGAACAAATCAAAGCTGAAGAATACCGTTGGGGACGTATTTACGATTTAATTGGGCATAAAGAAGGGACTAAATTCCAAAAAATTGCCCAAGAACATCATTTGGATATCTTGGTGGAATACGCCAATCAGCAATTACAACCACTTGCCCCGCGCTATCAGTTACACCGTATTCCTGACAGCTTAAGTTTGGCGATTATTGATCTCGACATGAATAGCGAAATCCGCCCTGTCTTGTCCTTATCAGGCGGTGAGACTTTCTTGGTGTCTTTAGCGCTTGCCCTAGCGATTGCCAATATGGCATCAGGCTCTATGAAACTGGAATCTCTATTCATTGATGAAGGTTTTGGTACGCTTGATCCTGCATCATTACATATGGTGATGAATGCACTCGATCATTTACAAAGCCAAGGTCGAAAAGTGGTGCTCATTTCCCACGTACAAGAGATGCATGAACGTATACCTGTACAGATTCAAGTCAAACCTGTCGGTGCAGGTGCAAGTCGCATTGAAGTGGTGGGATAGGCTGAGTATTGAGAATTCCCTCCTTAGAAAAAGGAGGGTTAGGGTGGATTACGCTTTTGCAGAATAATCCCGTGCACCAAACAACGCTGTTCCTACACGTACCATGGTCGACCCTGCAGCGATCGCTTCACTCATATCTGCCGACATACCCATGCTTAAAGTATCCCAATCTTCAGGATGTGCATGCTGCGTTTTCACAGCATCAAATAAGGCTTTGGCATCTTTAAAGGCTGCCGCGTTATTGGGTGCAGGAATCACCATCAAGCCACGTAAGCATAAATTTGGCAGTTGGCTAATCTTTGTAACCAATTCAGCCACTTCTGCTGGTTGGCAGCCATCTTTGGTATCTTGAGCATCAATATTCACTTGTAGGCATATATTTAAAGGCGCTTGGCTTGCTTCGCGTTGACTCGATAAACGCTCGGCAATAATCAAACGATCCACCCCATGCACCCATGCAAATTTCTCTGCCAAATGTTTGGTTTTATTGCGCTGTACATGACCAATGAAATGCCATTCAATATCGAATTCTTTAAGGGCTTCAATTTTATCCAACGCTTCTTGAAGATAGTTTTCACCAAAACGGCGCTGCCCTGCTGCATACATTTCCGCTAAGGTTTCACTCGGATGTGTTTTAGAAACTGCCAACAACTCAACTGAATGTTCATCCCGCTCAGCCTGCTGACACGCCTTTTGGATTTGCGCTAAAACTAAATTTCTGGATTGCTGCAAGATATTCATTGACGGGGTTCTCATTTCATTCATATTTTTTCCCTTGCCGACAAACAAAGTGTTGGTTAAGCTGTGGGAAAGCCTTATTATTCTATCAAAATAAATAACATTTTAATGATCTCGGGGAATTTATGGACATTACAGAATTATTGGCATTTTCTGCTAAAAATGGTGCGTCGGATTTACACTTATCTGCGGGTATGCCGCCACTGATTCGTGTCGATGGGGAAGTTCGTCGTATTAATTTGCCAGTTTTAGAGCATAAAGAAGTCCATAAACTTGTTTACGACATCATGAATGATAAACAGCGTCGTGACTTTGAAGAAAATTTAGAAACCGACTTCTCTTTTGAAGTACCGGGTGTGGCGCGTTTCCGTGTGAACGCATTTAACCAAAACCGTGGTGCTGGTGCTGTATTCCGTACCATTCCATCGAAAGTATTGACGATGGAAGAATTGGGGATGGGGCAAATTTTTAAAGAAATTTGTGAATATCCACGTGGTATTGTCTTGGTGACAGGTCCTACAGGTTCAGGTAAATCAACCACCCTAGCAGCCATGCTCGACTACATTAATGACAACCGCTATGACCATATTCTAACGGTTGAAGATCCAATCGAATTTGTACACCAATCGAAAAAATGCTTGATTAACCAGCGTGAAGTACACCGTGATACCCACGGTTTTAATGAAGCACTTCGCTCTGCACTTCGTGAAGACCCTGACATTATCTTGGTCGGTGAGATGCGTGACCTTGAAACTATCCGTTTGGCATTAACAGCGGCTGAAACAGGTCACTTAGTCTTCGGTACCCTACATACCACCTCTGCAGCTAAAACCATTGACCGTGTGATCGACGTATTCCCTGCTGAAGAAAAAGACATGGTTCGTGCCATGCTGTCAGAATCACTTCAAGCTGTAATCTCACAAACACTCCTCAAGAAAAATGGCGGTGGCCGTGTTGCAGCACATGAAATCATGATTGGTATTCCTGCGATTCGTAACCTCATTCGTGAAAACAAAGTCGCACAAATGTACTCAGCGATCCAAACCGGTGCCAACTACGGTATGACCACACTGGATCAAAGCTTAAAAACATTGGTATCAAAAGGCATTATTAGCCCACAAGTTGCACGTACTGCTGCGAAGCAACCTGAGTCATTCTTATAAGAACATTTTAGGATTGGGGTCTTAACATGGATTTTAACGGCTTACTTGACTACATGATAGAAAAGAAAGCATCGGACTTATTCGTGACAGCCGATGTTGAACCTTCTATTAAAATTAATGGTCAAATCCATCCAATTGGTTCAGTCAAGTTACCAGGTGCAACAGTTGGACAATTGTTGCACTCCATCATGAGTGATAAGCAGCGTAAAGAATTTGCTGAAACACGTGAGTGTAACTTTGCGATCAGTAATGCCAGTCAAACTGCGCGTTTCCGTGTCAGTGCATTTCAGCAACGTGACCAACCGGGTATGGTGTTACGTCGAATTGAAACCACTATTCCAACCATGGATGAGCTAAAGCTACCGCCTGTACTGAAAGAATTGGCGATGACTAAACGCGGTATTATCATTTTCGTAGGTGCAACAGGTACAGGTAAATCAACCTCCCTTGCCTCTTTAATTGGCTATCGCAATGAAAACTCAAAAGGTCATATCATTACCATTGAAGATCCAATTGAATTTGTACACCAACACAAGGGTTGCATCATTACTCAGCGTGAAGTCGGTATCGATACCGATTCATTTGAAGTCGCACTAAAAAATACGCTGCGTCAGGCACCTGATGTAATTTTGATTGGTGAGATTCGTTCACGCGAAACCATGGACTACGCGATTGCCTTTGCCGAAACAGGTCACTTGGTCTTTGCCACCCTGCATGCGAACAACGCCAACCAAGCAATTGATCGTATTATTCACTTCTTTGAAGCTGACCGCCATAGTCAATTGTTTATGGATTTATCGCTGAACTTAAAAGCGATGGTCGCACAGCAATTGATTCCAACCATTGATGGTACAGGTCGTCGTGCTGCGATTGAAATCCTGATTAACTCTCCATTAATTTCTGATCTCATCCGTAAAGGTGATGTGCATGAAATTAAAGAGATTATGAAGCGCTCACGCGAGTTGGGCATGCAAACCTTCGACCAAGCATTGTTTGATCTGTATAAAGCAAAACAAATCACGTACAAGGACGCGCTTAAACACGCGGATTCTCCTAACGATTTGCGTCTTCAAATCAAACTTTCCGAAGAAGGTGGTTCACATCTGCTCAATGCCAATTCGAATATTACGTTCGACGGGCAAACCTAAGTATTTTTTCTCAGCACATAAAAAAGGCTTCAATCGAAGCCTTTTTTATTTTGAAATCTAACTGAATTATTTTTTGCGGAATGCTTCCTGGCATTCTGGCGCATCACAATATCCATATAAATTCAGTGAGTGACCTGTTAATTCAAAACCAAAACTTTTCGCAACATTATGTTGCTCTTGTTCGATTAAATCATTATGGAATTCAACAACTTTGTTGCAGTTTTGACAAACTAGGTGATCGTGGTGATCATCCTGCATGATTTCAAAAACTGAATGATTGTTTTCAAAATGGTGACGCTGAATAATGCCTGCTGCTTCAAACTGAGTTAACACGCGATATACAGTCGCTAAACCCACATCTTCTCCCTGATCGAGTAGAGTCTTGTAAATATCTTCGGCGCTTAAATGGTGCTGACGTGAGTTTTCTAATAGTTCTAATATTTTAATTCGAGGCAGTGTAACTTTCAGTCCAGCTTTGCGTAAATCTTGGTTTGAAATAGGCATGTAAAAAGGTCTCTCAACAAAATTAAAGTTGGAATATGCAACAAAGTTTAGATGCAGTATGATCTATCCTTGGATCAAATGCATCATAATTAATTTGGGATAGTGTAGCAAAATGCAAAAAATCATGTTGACGTTATTCGTCACTTCATTGCTCACGGGTTGTTCGACCTTGGGCGTATACAAAGTGGATATTCCACAAGGAACACCTTTAACTCAATCACAAGCCGCTAAAATCCAAGTCGGAATGAGCCATCAGCAAGTTCGCTTTCTGCTAGGCAGTCCAACGGTTACTGATCCGATCAATCCATTACGCTGGGACTATATCTACAACTACACCCCTGGCACTTACGCTAAAAAAATGAAAATTCCAGCAGCGCAAGGTCAACATTTAAAAGTATTCTTTGATGCAAATGGTATTGTAGAACGTGTTGAAGGTTTGGAAACCATTCCTGCATCACAACCAGGTCTACCAGGATCCAAAGAAGCGATTTTAAATGCGCCCCCACTATAAACTTTTTTCCATTAAAAAACCCCTTCTATTCAAGGGGTTTTTTAAATCAACAAGATTGATTGATTCAATAAACTAAATTCTGAGCAGTTCAATCGGGTTTATGACTACGACCCTGTAAGTTCTTCGCTCGATTACTCTTACCAAAGCGTCCTACTGGATTTTTCTCAGCACGTTTGCGACGAATATCCAATGGATTAATGGTCAAGGCACGATAAATCTCTACACGATCACCCACTTCTAAGACTTTGTGATGATCGGTTAAGCGTACACCCCAAATACCAAGTTGAAGTGGATCTGGCAAAGTGACTTGCTGTGCAATACCACTTTGCTCAATCGCCTGCTGAGCAGTCAAACCTTCTTGAAATGGTACAGCAATGTTAAATTGCTGCGCTTGAGTTGCATAAGCAACCCATACCACTGCTGAAGTATTCATTAGAACAATGACCCTACCACTGAAATAATTGCCACAATAATCGAAAGTGGAAGCACAACACGTACTGCAATACGCCAAATATTATAAAAAGCTTCTGAACTAAAATTCATCGATTTACGCAGATGGCTAATCTTCATAATCCAACCCGCAAAGATGGCATAGATCAGGCAAATCACTAAGCCCCAAAGCATCAGTAATGGATTAAAGATCATGCTGATATTGGGCACAATCCAAAGCAATAAAGGCACAGCCAATACTAACCATTGCACCGCAACATTCAATTGACGTTGCTGTAACTGCTCACGTGCCATATTTAAAATTAACGCAGCAGCAGCCAAGGTAGCAATCGTATAGGTAAATGCAGGAACTTGTGCTTTTATTGCAAAGAAAGCAAATGCAATCACTGCAACCAATTGTGCTAACCAAATTGGTAATGCACGTTTTGTCGCTTGTTCTTGAGTCGAATTTTTAACCAAGCTCGATTGCCAATACAGCCCCATGCCTAAACCGCTTGCAACTAAAGCCAGAACAGTTGCACTACCCCATTCAGAGAATTCAACAGGTGTAACTTGCCATTCTGGCAGCGCTGTTCCCATAACATTAGCGAAAATAATCGAAGCCAATACGCCAAGCGTGGTCACAATCACTAAAATTTGACGTGGTAACAGTGATAAAGCCAGCCCCAATACAGCTAAAACTGCAACGAGGATTGAGCTCGAAATATCTAATGAAGCCACTGCAAGTACGCTGCTTGCATTGGAAAGCATCGCACCAGCTAAGAATGGAATAAAAGCCACGCCCATCCAGCCAACAAGTCGCCATTTTTGTGACGCATCTGCATCACGAGTCAACTGTGACAAAGCTTGCAATGCTGTAGTTTTAGAGCGTTTAGCTAAAGCAATTTCAAGATAGCAAATCGGAAGTGCCAAAATCAGCATGGTCACTAACCAAAGGATCCAAAAATCAAGCTGACGGTCGATTTGAATACCTGTTATTGGTGCGAGTGTCGCAATAATAAGAAAGGATAGACAAAATGCCATCAGCGGCGATAACCATTTTGACATAGCTGTGTCCTGCATGATGCGTTCCTATAATAATCTAGCCGTATTTTGCCTTGCGAAGCACTGAAAATCAAAAAATAAAAAAGCAAACTATAAGACTTATAGTTTGCTGCGCATAAGTAGATGTAGCTTGAATTCTTTTTTTAAACGTTGTTATTCATTATGAGAAGAAACGTGCAAACCAGTTTTTACCTTTTTTAGTTTCTTTTTCTTTGATGATACCCATCATATTTTCTTTTACTGCACCGACATAGTCAGCATCATCGTGTTGGATATGGTTAATCAACCATTTTGACAGCACTTCATGCAGTTCCGATTCAATCGATTGACCTAGCTCAAATCGGTCACGATATGATTCGATTTTCTTGATGAATAAGTCATGAACACGTTTATGCGGTACGCGATATTTGTAGCCCGCCTCTTCTTGAAGAGATTCCTCAAAAGTAAAATGCGATTGAGTATAATCAATAATATTATCAAGGATTTGTTTGATGCGTGTGCGATCTGTATGCGCATCTACGCCTTCAATCTCATTGATATAGTCAAGAATTCGTTTGTGTTGATCGTCAATCACATCGATGCCAGTGTTATATTCCGGAATCCACTTCATTTTCACTACGACCACCTGTTCATATTGAGGAATTATCAAGTAAAATGAAGCATATAGCGTATTTTTAAAAATAAAAATGAAGCAAATTAGTCGACTTTCACCTTTTTGATAAAAAAAACACTTAAGATCTTGTTATTTATATGAATAAAAAATTAAACCCGAGTAAAAAAATAAGATATTTATTAACCAAATCAAGTATTTAATTTAATATAAATACTCCATTTTTCCATTATTTAATCATTAAAAAAGTGGGATATACCCACCTTTGAACAGCACTTAATAAATATCTGCTTGTGTAATTCGTCTTAAAGATGGATCTAATCGTTCCCGTTCTAAACGCTCCACCTGAGTCAAGGCAGAGCGGATATTTCGACCATGCTGAAACAAAATCATTTCACCAGGCTGAAAGGCTATCCAAACTTCATTTTGTGTTAAAGGTTCAGTCGTAATCACAGCAACACGGTCTTCAGCCGTCGTGACTTCACTAAAATCTACTTCTACATCCAAATCAATCAGCTGTGCAGGTTTAAATGGATATTCACGAACAAGCCAATGTAATTTGGTAATGGCATAGCTAAATAATGCCTGTCCATTGGATAAACAAAAATTAAAGGTGCCGTATTCAGCAATTTTCGGAGAGATCTCTAGCAACAAATCAAAAATTTGATCAAGTGACGGTTCTCTATAACCAAATTTTTTCACTAATTGCTCAAGCACATAGCAAAAAGCCAACTCACTATCCGTATTACCTACAGGGGTAAAACGTCCTGTCAACTCAGGATGAAAGTCGTGTAAATCGCCATTGTGAGCAAAGATCCATTGTCTTCCCCATAACTCACGGCTAAAAGGATGGGAGTTTTCGAGATTAATTTTGCCTTGTGTGGCTTTACGGATATGGGCAATCACATTACGCGATTTAATTGGATAGTTGCGAATCAGCTCTGCAATGGGAGATTCGACTGCGGATTGATTATCGACAAATAATCGACAGGCTTTGTCTTCGAAAAATGCAATGCCAAAGCCATCGCAATGGTCTGAGGTAATTCCTGCTCGCTGCGAAAATCCACGAAATGAAAAAGTAATGTCTGTGGGTGTGGCACAGTTCATTCCAAGCAGTTGGCACATTGTCTTAGTTCATCCCATAAATAACGCATAGTCTTATTCTGCACGACCATGAATCACTTTGGCAAACAACTCCTTTAAAATTAAAGTGATTTATAAATACTATTTCGTTATTTGTGCAGTTAATATTTCTTGCTAGCAGATTTTATGAAATAAGACAGTTTTAAAGGCTTGAATTATTTTTGTTATTGAAAAAAGGAGCCTCATTTGAGGCTCCTTTACTTATTTAAGACTTATGAATACGGTTGGTAATCAGTGTTCCTACACCGTGATCGGTAAAGATTTCAAGCAGACTAGCGTGCGGTACACGACCATCAACGATATGTGCGCTGACAACACCGCCTTTAACTGCATCCAAAGCGCAGCCTACTTTAGGAATCATACCGCCATAGATCACACCCGTTTCAATTAAACGGTCAACATCTTGAGTGGTTAAACCTGTCAGTAACTGTTTATTCTCATCCAATACACCTGTAATATTGGTTAAAAGAATCAGCTTTTCAGCACCTAATGCTTCAGCCACTTTACCTGCGACTAAATCGGCATTGATGTTATAAGTATTGCCTTCTTCATCTACGCCAAGTGGTGCAATAACTGGAATAAAATCACTGTTGGTGAACATTTCAAGTACATCAGTTTTCACACCAACGACTTCACCCACCTGACCTAGATCGATTTTCTTCACTGAACCATCTTCAGCGACTTTTTCCATCAATAATTTTTGTGCACGGATGAGATTGCCGTCTTTACCCGTTAAACCAATTGCACGACCACCATGTTGGTTGATCAAATTGACAATCGATTTGTTGACGCTACCACCGAGAACCATTTCTACGATTTCCATAGTAGCTGCATCAGTGACACGCATACCGTCAATACGATCTGATTCACGACCCAATTGTTTCAACATGGAGTCAACTTGTGGACCACCACCATGGACCACAATCGGATTTAAACCGACAGTTTTTAACAATACGATGTCACGAGCGAATGAACTTTCCAGCTCAGGATCAGTCATGGCATTACCACCGTATTTTACAACGAGGGTTTTTCCCGAAAAGCGTTGAATATACGGCAAAGCTTCTGTCAAAATTTGTGCTTTGTCGATGCCTGTTTGCTGATTTGGCATTCGCCTCTCCTTATTGAGCATCTAAAATATCGTGTGCGATGTCAGGAAAATCATCCTCTAACATCGAGACAAACAACTGACGGATTTGATCTAAACGTTCGGCAGTGTCCGCATCAAAACGCAATGTGAAATAATCACCTGTGTTAGATGCTCGAATGATGCCAAAACCATCAGTAAAATCAAGCCGTATCCCGTCAATTTTACTGATTTGTGCAGCAAATTGTGCTGATCGTTTTTCAACACAGGCTAAAACAGCTTGCTGGGTTGCACCATGCGTTGAAATATATAAATCTTGTGTCCCAAATCGTTCGGGATATTCCGCCAATGCCTCATCTAACCTTTGATGGGTTTGAGATAGATATTCCATGATCCGAAGTGCAGCATAAAGCCCATCATCATAGCCACCACCGCGCGCATCATTAAAGACATAATGGCCTGCATATTCACCACCAAAGACCGCTTTCTTCTCTGATGCTGCCAAATATCGACGTAAGAAAGAACTTCCTGTACGAATCATCACGGGCTGACCACCTTGCTGCAATACTGTGCGATGAACCAAGGTAGAGCACTTCACATCATAGACAAATTCTGCATTTGGCTGTTGGTTTAAACATATTTTGGCAAATAAACATAGCAATCGATCTGCACGAATAATCTTTCCATGAGCATCGACCAACACCAGCCGATCACCATCGCCATCTAGCGCCATACCAAAGTCAGCACTATTGTCCACCACAGCCTTTTGCAATAATTGCAAATGCGCATCAACCGATGGATCGGGGGCATGATCAGGGAAATTTCCGTTAGGATCACAGCGGAGTGCAATGACTTCACAATTGAGTTTTTTCAAGACATCCTGTGCAATTGCACCTGCTGAGCCGTGTAATCCATCAATAACCACTTTAAAAGAGTGCGTAATATGGATATCACGGGTTAATTGATCTTGATAAAGCTTTAAAAATTCAGCTTTTGGTTGATGGACTTGAAGCTCAACTTTTTGAAAATTATTTGAATACATTTTTTCAGTACTTTGACCAATTTGCTGAATCGTATCTGGACAAGGCGGTAAATTCTGTACAATCCATTTAATCCCATTGTCATCTTTAGGATTATGACTGGCTGTGACCATGATGCCATTGCCATCAAATTCCTTCGCAATGCTGTACAACATTGGACTTGAGCAACAACCAATAATACTGACATCAAGTTGATATTGTTTAAAAATATTCTCAATCAATGCTGCATAAGCTGGACTATATAACCGCGCATCGTAACCGACAGCAACGCGTGTCTGACCCGCAGCCACATATTGCTGAGCTAAAGCGTGTGCGATGGCTTCAATCACTCCCTCATTGAGTAGGCTGACTTTGCCACGAATATCATAAGCACGAAAAATATGGAGTGGGAATACGGCGTTCATGGTTCCCGTAACTGAGCTAACATAGTGATTTCAACTAATTGGATGGAGAGATCGTTCAATAAAATGCACACGCTTGAAACATTGTTGTTGTTTTAAGACCAAATATTTTTAGCCGATTTAGCGTTGATAATCAATTAAAAAGCGTAAGCAAGAAATAAATAGAGTGTTATTGATCAATTTTTGATTGGCACATGATTTTAAGATTTAGATCGTGACATTATTTAACACCATAAAAAAGGGCTTATGACCACATAAACCCTTTTTCGCTTTTAGTTTTTGCCAGTATGACCAAAACCACCTGCACCACGTTCTGTCGCTTCGAATTCATCTACAATGTCGAACTCTGCTTGAACCACTGGTACAAGCACATATTGCGCTAAACGTTCACCTGGTTCTAAGCTAAACGCAGTTTGGCTACGGTTCCACACCGATACCATCAATTCACCTTGGTAATCCGAATCGATCAAACCTACCAAATTACCTAGAACGATACCGTGTTTATGTCCTAAGCCTGAACGCGGCAAAATCAAACCTGCAAAGTTTGAATCTTCGATATAAATAGATAAACCAGTTTTCACTAAAACAGTTTGACCAGGTTCAATCACTGTCGTTTCAGTTACGCAAGCGCGTAAATCTAAACCTGCTGAACCCGTTGTTGCATAAGTCGGCATTGGCCATTCATTGCCAAGACGTGAATCAAGGACTTTAACCTGAACTTTCATAGAAATATTCCTAGTGTGTAATCTTTAGCGCTTAATCAGCGCACGTAAATTGTCTAAATAATGCTGTGCTTGTTGTTTTGGATCGATATTACCTGCCAGTTTTTTCTTACGACCTAACCACTCCAGTTCGTCTTCAGGCAGTTCATCCAAGAAACGACTTGGCGTCATTTGTTTCATTTGTCCGCCCGCCTTGCGTTGCTCTGCAAGAGTAATGGTCAAACCCTGACGTGCACGGGTAATGCCTACATACATTAGACGGCGTTCTTCTTCGACAGTGTCAGCAGCGATTGAGTTTTTATGCGGCAGAATTTCTTCTTCCAAACCAATCAAATACACATAAGGGAACTCAAGACCTTTCGATGCATGTAGGGTCAATAAATTCACTTTATCGGTATCTTCTTCTTCCTGTTGTTGCTCGAGCATATCGAGCAGCACCATTTTACGAATCACGCTTTCAATGTTTTTCTCATCCACATCTTCTGCGCGATTAATCAAGCTCTGAATACTGCTATACAAAACTTCGATATTATCAAGTTTGGTTTTCTCTTGAGCAGGTGTTGCCGCTGACTCTTTAATGTAGTCGATATATCCCGCTTCCATCATCATCTGACGAATGATCGGCACAGGCTCATCATCTTCAAGCAAATTGCGGGTAAAGCCATCAATAAAGTCAGCAAATTCAGCTAGCTGTGTGGTTGCCTTTTTAGGAATTGCCATGGTTAAGCGCTGATCGCCTGCTGCTGCAAGAAGCGATAGATTATTTTCCTGAGCAAATAAACCCAATTTTTCTAGCGTTACAGGACCAATTGAACGTTTAGGCGTATTAATAATCCGTAAAAATGCGCTGTCATCCTCAGGGTTAATGATCAAACGCAAATAGCTCATGATGTCTTTGATTTCAGCACGCGCAAAGAACGATTGACCACCCGACAACTTATACGGAATCTGCATCTGACGCAGCTGCGTTTCTAAAATACGCGCTTGGAAATTACCACGATATAAAATCGCATAGTCTTTCCAGCTTTTTCCGTTCATTAATTTATGCGTAATCAAATCCTTGACCACGCGTTCGGCTTCGTCATCATCATTACGGCAAGTAATGACACGGATGACTTCACCATGACCTTTATCCGACCATAATTTTTTATCAAAAATATGTGGATTATGTCCAATAACCGTATTGGCAGCTTTCAAAATACGGCTAGTTGAACGATAGTTTTGTTCAAGCTTAATGACTTTTAAATTACGGAAATCTTGTTGCAAGAGCGCCATATTTTCTGGCTTTGCACCGCGCCAAGCATAAATCGACTGATCATCATCACCTACGGCAGTGAATTGTCCCATGACCCCGACGAGCAATTTCACCAAAATATACTGTGCGGTGTTGGTATCTTGATATTCGTCGACCAATAAATAACGGACACGGTTTTGCCATTTGTCACGGACTTCTGCATTTTCTTGCAATAAACGTGTTGGCATCACAATCAAATCATCAAAATCGACTGCATTATAGGCACGTAAATTACGCTCATACAGTTGATATAGATGGGCAAATTGAACATCTTCTGCTGTTTCGCAAGTTGTATGTGCCTGTTCGGGTGGAATCAAATCGTTCTTCCAATCCGAAATCATCTTCATGGCTTTAGCAATAAGTTCTTTACTTTCTGCACCCGACAAATTATCGCGATGCATTAAGTCCATCAAAATACGCTTGCAGTCATCAGCATCTAGAATCGAGAAGTTATTTTTGAGTGGTGTATGTTTCAATTCTAAACGCAACAGATTCAAACCAAAGGTATGGAAAGTTGAAACGGATACACCTTTACTTTCTTCACGCGTCAATAATTTGCTGACACGCTCTTTCATTTCACGTGCCGCTTTATTGGTAAAGGTCATTGCAGTAATACGATGTGCCGGAATACCACAATGCTTCACCAAATACGCAATCTTTCGAGTAATAACTGAAGTCTTACCTGAACCCGCCCCAGCAAGTACTAACAAGGGTCCTTGAGTGTATTTCATGGCTTCAAGTTGCTTGTCGTTTAACTGACTCGCGAGTGACATAGTGCTTCCTCTTCTAGATTCGGCTCCGATTATAGTCATCTCTGCAGCCATTGCCTAATCTAAAATTCGATTTGACACGTCAAATTTCACCCATAAAAAAACCACCCGAAGGTGGTTTTTTTAGATATTCAATTCAAAATATTATTGAACTGCATATACCGCGATTTCTACACGACGGTTTTGTTCTTTACCAGCAGCAGTTGAGTTGTCTGCGATTGGGTTAGCTGAACCAAGACCTTGTGCATTGATACGTGTACGTGCAACACCTTGACCAGCAAGGTAGTTTGCTACTGATTGAGCACGTGCTTGAGACAATGGTAAGTTGATTGAATCGTTACCAGTGCTGTCTGTGTAACCAGTTACCAAGATACCGCTTTGGCTATCTTCAGTTAACACTTGAGCAACTTTGTTTAAAGTTGCATAGAAGTTTGGTTTGATATTTGATTGGTTAGTATCAAATGTAATTGCACCTGGCATTACAAGGTTGATCGAACCATCTGGATTACGGTTAACGTCTACACCAGTACCAGCAGTTGCTTGACGTAATTTTTTCTCTTTGTTGTCAAGGTATACGCCCGCAGCGCCACCAAGAACTGCACCAATAGCTGCTGCACGGTTGTTTTGACGGCTAGTGTTAGCATTACCTTTAGAAACGCCATAACCAGCTGCAGCACCAATTAAAGTACCCAAAGCTGCTTTATCGTATTCGATGCCACCGATATTGTTACCAGTTGATTGACAACCAGTCAGTGCTACCGCCCCTGCCGCTACCGCTGAAATGATTAGTGCACGCATTGCATGCCTCCTTCTACTTGTGTTTGTTGTCTGTCATTGACGAATAATGCTTAAGATTTCAAGCAATAACCATATATGATTTGTTAATAATAAATCTTTTAGTAATATTTTGTAATGTTTATGTGTAACTAAAACCGTTAAGTTCATCACAATTTCTTCATAGTTTAAAAACACAGCTTTAAACATTGAAAAACTGCTACTATATTGATAAACCTATAACAAAATATATTCGATTTCACTGTTAGGACAGTTTTCATTATGTCATCTGATCGTAAAAAACAACCTGCCTTAAAAAAAATTACACGTGGCTTAACAGTAACATCTGTGATCACAGGAAGTACTTTTTTTCATGGTCCACCTGTCCTAGCACTCGGCCTGACCAAACTTTTTAAAAAGTCACCAAAAGTTGATGAAACCAACATTAAAATTACCAATAGTTGGTTAAGCGTTAATAATTGGCTAATCGATAACGTATTGAAAAATACCCAATGGGATATCCAAATTGATGACAAGCTCGACTTGAATATGCAAGGTCGTTATCTCATGACCTGTAACCATCAAAGTTGGGTGGATACCACAGTCAATCAGTACTTTGGCTTGACGCGTATGCCACTGACACGCTTCTTTACCAAGTGGGAACTGATCTTTATTCCATTCGTCGGACAAGCATTTAAAATTTTAGGCTTCCCGATGATGAAACGTCACACCAAAGAGCAGATTGCCAAAAATCCTGCTTTGAAAGATCGTGATATGGAAGAAGCACGCAAATCGTGTGAACAGCTGATCAGCCAACCCTTTACCTTGTTAAATTATTTAGAAGGTACACGTTTTACCGCTGAAAAACATGAGCAACAAAAATCACCCTATAAGCACTTACTCAAACCTAAAGCAGGTGGACTTGCATTAGCATTAAATATTTTGGGTGACAAAATTGATGCACTTGTCGACATGACCATTGTGTATCCTGATGGAGTACCAGGTTATGGTGAATTTTGGCTCGGTGAAGTACCCCGTATTTCAGTTAATTTAAGAAAGATCGAGATTCCATCTTGGGTTTTAGGCGGCAACTATGAGGATGATCCTGATTTCCGTGCCAAATTCCAACAATGGGTCGATGATCTTTGGACTGAAAAAGATCAACTGATTGAGCAAATGAAACACGACCTGCAACAAAAAGCTCAATAGTGTGTTCATTTTATGATTAATTCGACAGAGTCCAAAAGCAGCGCAACCACCTCAAAGTTTTTCGAGAAAGGCTCTTGGGGTTGGAAAATTGCCTTAGTCTATGACATTTTTATGATGGTATTGATTATTATCAATCTCATCTGTTTAAGTGCGAATGCCATTTTACTGAGTGATTTTGGACACTGGTTATTTGAATTTATCCGATTACCTGAAATTTTAGAATTCTATAAGACTGAATTACGACCTTGGGTTATCCGTACAGAAGGTTGGTTTACAACTTTTCTTATTACCGAGCTTGGCATTCGCTGGTTGATTGCCATTGGCATGAAACAGCACCAACGTTGGTGGTTCTTCCCTTTTGTGCATTGGTATGAAGTTCTGTCGATTCTGCCTCAGCTACGTTTCTTACGTTTACTTCGTGCCGTGGCCATTGGCTACAATTTACAGACCCATGGTTATCAGGTGATCCCAAAACGTTGGTATCGCCGTGCGGAGTTCTATTACAACTTGGTGATGGAAGAGCTGACCAGTCGTATTGTGCTCACGGTTTTAGATGGCGTGAAACGTGAACTCTCGACCAGTACTACGCACAAGCAACTGATTCAGGATTTGGTCGAGCATCATCGTCAACTCTTTGCTGTAGCATTGGCTGATATCTTGCAAGAATCTTTAGGCAAAGAGCTTCAAGCACAGCGTTTTATGATTGCAAAAAATGTAGGACAAGTAGTTAATCAAGCCATCGAAGATACGCCCGAACTCACCCAGCTTTTGCGTTTAATCCCGATTGTGGGTGGCCGGATTGAACAGCAGATACAAAGTATCGGGCAACGTTTAGGTGAAAATATTACCCAAGGCTTAATTGATCCCTTTACTCATGGGCAATATGCCGAAGACAATGCCACGTTTAATCTCATTTCAGATAAAATCAGTCAAATAAAAATTGAGAATAATCCGAAGATTGATACATTAGTGGAATCGGCGGTTTTTGAAACAATTGAAGCCATTCGAAAACAAGTGAAAGTGAAACAGTGGCAACAGTTTTTAGAAGAACATGAGAAAAATCAGGACATAAAAGATTGAAGAATTTATGGTGGGCTTATTAATCATCTTTTAAGTGGCTATTCGCATAAAAAAATGACGCTGATCGCTAGAGAATTAATCCAATTTGCTCTAGGATTTGCACTATTTACAACATTACTTCGACACACAATCAGATTAAGTCAGAAGTACTAAGGAAGAATTATGGCTGACATACGGATTAAAGGCAGAATGGTCAATGCAATACGCATTAGCCTCGATACAAATGATCATGATGTTATCCGCCAACAGCTTGCACCAAAACTTTCTACAGCCTTTCCACCTGGCACTTTGGTGGTCATCGAGAGTAGCGTTGAACAAGAATTGATTGCACTGATTCAGCTATTGATTAGTCTTGATGTCCAACCTATGGCCGTGACTGAAGGCTTACTCGGCGATCAAGCACGTGCGATTCAGTTCCCAGTGCTACCACCTGATCGTCAGTTGCAAGAAATTAAAGCCACCAAAGAACAAGTGATTGAACATAAGGTAGAAGCTAAGGCTGAAGTAGCTACAGCTACTCCTGTGGCACCTGTGATTGCACATATCACCTCTTATCACGACGAAATCCTGCGTACAGGCCAATGTATCGTACAAAATAATGGTGACATCATCATTAGCGCAGGCATTAACAGCGGCTCTGAAGTGATTGCATCAGGCAATATTCATATTTATGGCAGTGCACGCGGTCGTGTGATTGCAGGCGCAGGTGGCAATACGGCAGCACGTATTTTCTGCCATGCCCTAGAAGCTGAACTGGTTTCCATTGCAGGCACCTATTGTGTAGCCGATGACATCCCTCAAGATGTTTTAAAGAAACCCGTTCATATTTATTTGAATGATCAGCAAGAGCTTGTCTTTGAAGCTCTGCAATTTTAATGTATAAATAAACACCAAAAGCCCTATTTAAATCAGGGAATTTGAACCATAACAGGAGTGGATTCGGTGGCGAAAATTGTTGTCGTAACATCAGGCAAAGGTGGCGTAGGTAAAACTACGACAAGCGCATCTTTTGCAACAGGTTTAGCCCTACGTGGCCACAAAACTGTTGTTATTGATTTTGACGTAGGTTTACGTAACCTCGATTTGATCATGGGCTGTGAACGTCGTGTCGTCTACGACTTTGTCAATGTTCTAAATAACGAAGCACGTTTACAACAAGCGTTAATTCGCGACAAAGATATTGAAAATCTTTATATTTTACCTGCATCACAAACACGTGATAAAGATGCCTTAACTGATGAAGGCGTTGCACGTGTGATGGATGAACTTTCACAAGAGTTTGATTACATCGTATGTGACTCACCTGCGGGTATTGAACGCGGTGCAATCATGGCAATGTATCACGCTGATGAAGCCATCATTGTGACCAACCCAGAAATTTCATCTGTACGTGACTCTGACCGTATCATTGGTATGCTTGATAGCAAGACCAAGAAAGTAGAACAAGGCGAAGGTCGTATCCGTAAGCATCTTTGTATTACACGTTTCAACCCTGAACGTGCTGATAAACAAGAAATGCTCACAGTTGATGACATCTCTAAAGATATTTTACGTGTACCGACATTAGGCGTCATTCCTGAATGTCCAAGTGTATTACAAGCATCAAACGAAGGTAAACCTGTAATCAACTTTACAGAGTCAGCTGCAGGTCAAGCATATGATGACTTAGTTGCTCGTTTCCTAGGTGAAGAACGCCCTTACCGTCATTTAGACGTAAAACCTAAGGGTTGGTTAGCACGACTATTTGGAGCGTAAGTTATGGCTGGATTCTGGAGTAAACTTTTCAGTAACGAAGACAAACCCTCTAGCGCACAAACTGCAAAGGATCGTTTAAAAGTCATCGTTGCCTCTGAACAAGGTTTAGGTCGTCGTCTAAGCCAAGAAAAAATTGATCAGATGAAAAAAGAAATCATGCAAGTGGTCAATCGTTATGTTCGCGGTGTAGATGAACAGCATATTCAAATGCAAGTTCGCTCTGAAGCAAACATCGAAATGCTTGAAATGAATATCAATTTACCTGAAGAACGATAATTTGATTTTTGATTAGTCAAGAATCTTGAATCAAGGCAAAATATGAGACTAGATCAGCGAAGCACTGCTTCGACTGGTCGCAAGACGAGAAGCTATGCTTCGATTGGACTGGATAAACAAAGGATGACTTTGTATCTCCCCATAAGATTAGAAGCTTAGTTTCTTATTAGACAGAGATCATTAAAATACTTTGTCACTTGCGAATTCATATTTTGCCTTTTTTCATATCTAAAATTATATCAAGGAGATTGCGATGGCATTGTCTCAACCAGCAACGTTTAACGAAGAATGGTCGGATGAGCGCGTATTTGCCTACCTTACTCAGCTTCCTCCTGAAGGTGTGAATGCAGACTATTACGTGTTGTACCATGCGTATAAACATATGCGTCCTTTCGACTACGAACGCTTATTAACAAAATTTGTTGCTGATGGTCGTGATCTCAATGCTACCAATCCTGAAGGTCAACGTATTCATGATGTGATCGCAACTTATCCACGTCACAGTGCTGAATTCTTAGAAGTCTTAGCGAAATTTGCATAAGTCTTTCAAATAAAAAAGCCTGCAATTGCAGGCTTTTTTATGACTTAATTTTAGATCAGAATTTCACGTTTACCATTGGCGCCCATTGCACTAACAATCCCATTTTCTTCCATTTGATCAATAATACGTGCAGCACGGTTATAACCTAAACTGAACTTGCGCTGTAACGACGATGTTGATGCTTTACGTGTCTCTAATACAAATGCCACGCATTGATCGTAAAGTGCATCACGATCTGACCCACCATCACCATCTTCAAAACCACGACTTGCAGGCTCTTCATCAAACGGCGTTAAGATTTCATCGACATAATTTGGTGAACCACGCTCACGCCAAGCGTCACATACACGGTTCACTTCATCATCGGCGATAAATGCACCATGGACACGTTCAGGTTCAATTTTACCTGGACCAAGGAACAACATATCACCATGACCGAGTAAGTCCTCTGCACCACCCGCATCCAAAATCGTACGCGAGTCAATTTTTGAGTTCACACGCAGTGCGACACGTGTTGGAATATTGGCTTTAATCAAACCAGTGATGACATCCACCGATGGACGCTGAGTAGCGAGCAATAGATGTATACCTGCTGCACGTGATTTTTGTGCCAAACGGGTAATCATCTCTTCAGCTTTTTTACCGACTTGCATGATCATGTCAGCAAATTCGTCGGCAACAATCACAATTGATGGCAACGTGGTTAAGCGCGGAGCACGTTCGCCTGCAACAGACTCACTCGCCTTCCAAGTTGGGTCAAATAAATCTTCACCATTGGCCAGTGCTTCTTCCACCTTACGGTTATAGTCACTGAGTTTACGAATTTTTAAGAACGACATGAGCTTATAACGGCGTTCCATTTCATTCACACACCAGTTCAAAGCACTGACGGCATCTTTCATGTCAGTCACAACAGGTGTAAGCAAGTGTGGAATATCGTTATAGTTCGCAAGTTCAAGCTGTTTAGGGTCAATCAAAATCAAACGTAGTTGATCAGGCGTATATTTCAATAACATCGATAGAATCATCGAGTTCACTGCAACTGATTTACCCGAACCCGTAGTACCCGCCACCAACATATGCGGCGCTTTACCCAAATCAGCAATAATTGGATTACCTGAAATATCTTTACCCATCGCCATCGACAAAATGCCGTTTGGATCGGTAAATGCAGGAATGGTCAACAATTCGATCAATCGAACCATTTCACGAGTGCTGTTTGGTACTTCAATACCAATATAGGGTTTACCCGGAATCACTTCGACCACACGAACAGAAGCCATCGACATTGAACGTGCCAAATCTCGAGAGATATTGGTGACTTTAGATGCTTTAACACCCGGTGCTAAATCCAATTCAAAACGTGTAACCACAGGACCAGGTTGTGCTTCCACCACTTTTGCTTTCACATTAAATTCTTGTAACTTGATTTCAAGCAACTCAGATAAACGTGAAAGCTGCTCTTCAGTGAAATTCACTTTTTTGTTTGGATCGACTTTATCAAGTAAGTCTAATCCTGGTAATGGCGGTAAATCTTTACGACGTTCTGCCACTTGCATTGCACGTGACAACGGACGTCCCATTGAATCTGTTAATGGTGCATCAAAATCAAATTCTTCTTCATCCTGAGGAGCACCTGCAGTTTCTTGCCATGCTTCAATAAACTCTTCTTTAGAAAGCGCAGCTTTGATTGCATCTGTACTCACTTGCGGCTTAGTTTCAGTGAGTGCTTGAGTGTCCATTACCTGATGTTGAATAGGCGCTTGTACGAATGCAGACGATTGCGCAAAGCTAGATGCTTTTGCAGGTTGTACGGGTTGAGTCTCTGCTTCCAAGTCATCTACCAACAAATCATCAAGATCATCAAATGCACTGACTTGAGCTGCTGTAGAAGCTGGCACTGCGGCATTTAAGCTAGACGTTGCTGAGGAGGCAGCAATTACAACACTGCTTGCTGCAACAGTCGGTGCAACATCTTCAACAATATGCAGTGAATGATCAGACGATGATGCATGATTAAATGGGATATGCACATCTGTTGCCGTTTTGCCTTGAGGTACAGCTGCTAATAGCTCATCGAAGATTTCATCATCATCCCAATCTACAGCAGACTTTTTAGCACTGCTGATCGGTACAATTTGTGGTTCAACACTTTGAGGAGCTACAGGCATCGGCTGTGCAGATGCTAAGTTTTCTTCTTCAGCTGCAGCGAGCAATGCATCGATATCTTTTTCATGGCGCACATCTTCATCTGAATTAAGCGCACGCCATACTTCCCCTGTTGCCACAACGCGATCAGGCTTTTCAATAACCGCATGGGCTTTGGCAATGACTTCTTCTATTTCTGCTTCATGCTGCGCGTATTCTTCATCGACATCATCACGCTGCGCATGTGCTTCTTTGTCAGCAATGTCATCAAATAAACGTTCCGCAATATAATCACGCACAGATGGATCAACTTCTACAGGAACATGTTCATCTGCAGTCGCAACTGTCGCAATGCCTTTTTTAACTGGAATTAAAGGCTCTTTTTTTGCAGGCGCGGCAGTACGATCAAAATCAGCTGTACCCTCAGGAACATTGCGATAGAACAAATCTTGCAGATAAGCAGGCATCGCCTTTAGGCTGCTCCATGTTTTATTCCATTTCACACCGAATGCTAAAGTAAACAGCATGACCCAAAGTGCAACTAAGAATATAACAGCACCATAAATCGTGATCAGAGATTCTAAACTTTGTCCTAGTTCAAAACCGATGATACCGCCTGAAGAATTATCTAAGGTATCTGCGGGAACTTGCCAGAACAGATAAAGCAATGCTGATGTCGTCAATAATAAGAAGAATTGGGCAGCGTAACGAAATGGTCGATTCAGGAAGCTTCGTGGCCACCAGACTTGGACTGCTTCAACAAATAGGTAAATAGGCAAAAGTAAACTTGCCCAACCTAAAAATCCAAACAGTAAATCGGCTAACCAAGCGCCAACAACACCACTGGCATTTGACACGGTTTGTGTATCACTTGAGATATGCATCCAACCCGGATCAAAGGGCGTATACGTGACTGTCGCGAGAAACAGATAAATCCCAAATGAGACTAAAAATAATGTCATTACTAAGCGCTGTGCATAAGCACTCGACACCGTTGTCATATACTGTCCTGTAACCAATTCTTCATGAATGTTCTTTTGTTTTATGCTGCAAAAACGCGTCGCAATAAAGTGTATATTATGCACGTGTTCCCAAAAAAAAGATGCACTATTATGTACGCGGGATGCACGCTTATTCTATATAGCTTAAAACGATTTGTATGATCAATAATATCGACTTTAATCTCACACAACTGTTATACAGTTTCACGTATAATTCAATAAATTTCTAATTACAAAAGGATGCGACCGATGAGCGCTCGTCACTCACGATTGATTATTTTAGGTTCTGGCCCTGCAGGCTACAGTGCTGCTGTCTATGCTGCACGTGCCAATTTAAAACCGACTTTGATTGCAGGTCTTCAATTGGGTGGTCAGCTGACAACAACAACTGAAGTCGATAACTGGCCTGGTGACCCTGAAGGTCTAACTGGCCCTGCCCTCATGGAACGTATGCAAGCACATGCTGAACGTTTTGGTACAGAAATTATTTACGATCATATTAATGAAGTTGATTTAAGCGTTCGTCCATTTGTACTTAAGGGCGATATGGAAGAGTTTACCTGTGATGCATTGATTGTATGTACAGGTGCAAATGCTCAGTACCTTGGTCTTGAATCTGAAGCTGCATTTATGGGTCAAGGCGTTAGCGCATGCGCAACATGTGATGGTTTCTTCTATAAAAACCAAAAAGTCATGGTTGTTGGTGGTGGTAACACAGCTGTTGAAGAAGCGCTTTATTTGTCAAACATCGCTTCACACGTGACACTTGTTCACCGCCGTGATTCTTTACGTTCTGAGAAGATTCTTCAAGATCAGCTTTTTGCTAAAGAGAAAGAAGGTAAAATCAGTATTATTTGGAATCACCAAGTTGAAGAAGTCCTTGGCGACAATACAGGTGTTACTTCAGTACGTTTAAAATCAACACAAGATGACTCAACTCAAGATATTGAAGTAACAGGTATGTTCGTTGCGATTGGTCATAAGCCAAACAGTGCGATGTTTGAAGGTCAATTGCAGTTACGTGATGGTTATATCCAAGTACAAAGCGGTACAGCGGGTAATGCTACTGCGACTTCAGTTCCTGGCGTATTTGCCGCGGGTGATATTGCAGATAGTATTTACCGTCAAGCAATTACATCAGCAGGTTCAGGCTGTATGGCTGCGCTTGATGCAGAGAAATATTTAGATGCGCTAGGTGAGTAAAACCTTAGGTCTAAAAAGCCGCTCAATTTGAGCGGCTTTTTTATTTCTAAGTTTTGTTATGATAATAACTTTCTTAGAAAATACATTGCGGCTATGCGATTACTTCCACCATCACAATTTATCTTTCCGAATCCGATTGAATCAGACCCTGAGGGTGAAGGCTTAATTTGTATTGGTGCAGACCTCTCCCCTTCTACACTTTATGAAGCCTATAGCCATGGATTATTCCCATGGTTTTCAGAAGGTGATCCGATTTGTTGGTGGTCTCCTGAACCTCGCTGCATTATTCACCCACATGAATATCACCCAAGTAAGTCCTTACTACGTAATATGAAAAAACGTGATCTCAAAATCACGGTAAATCACGCTTTCGAAACCGTTATTCGCTCTTGTTCACTACCCCGTAGTTATGCCAACGAGACATGGATTACAGAGGATATTATTGAAGGCTATATTCAACTCTTTAAAGCCGGTTATGCTTATAGTGTTGAAGTATGGGATCAAGACCAAGTTGTAGGTGGACTATATGGTGTCACCATTGGCAAAGGCTGTTTTGGTGAATCCATGTTTAGCACTCAAATCGATGTATCTAAAATGGCTTTTTATACCTTGATGTTGATTGGGCGCGAAAATCTGTTGCCTTGGATTGATTGTCAATTGGTCAATGACCATTTACTCAGCTTAGGCGCTTGTACACTTTCTCGCCAAGACTACCTTAATTCGTTACAAGATGTGATAAAACAACCGTCTATCAATTGGCAAAGTTACCAAGAACGTGTATTTTCAAGTAAAACAATAGCGTTAATCTCAGGATTACGTGAATGAAAATAATAGAGGGAACTTGTTATGAACTCTTATCACCCAAAGTCCCTACTTAACGATTTACAGTATTATATTACGCCGCCCCACGACTGTAGTTACCTGCCAAACAAGTCTGCGCGTATGGTTTTCCTCGACCCGACGCATCGGATTAATGTCGTTACCCTTTCTGAATTATCACGTACAGGATTTCGTCGTAGTGGCGATTTTATTTATCGCCCAGAATGTCATCTTTGCCGTCAATGTTTGTCTTCGCGCGTCCCTGTTGCTGATTTTCAAATGAATAGCTCACAAAAAAAAGCTTGGAAACGCAATCAAGATCTAGAAATAAAAATTACCAATCCCGCTCAAGCGAATGACACGCATTATTTACTTTACGAACGCTATATTAATGAACGTCATGCCGATGGCGATATGTACCCACCGAGTCGCGATCAATTTGAGAAATTCTTGCTACAAAGCTGTGCCGATAGCTTTTTCTTAGAATTATGGAAAGACAATCAGTTATTAGCTGTGTCAACCTGTGACTTACTCGATGACGGGATTTCTGCGGTATACACCTTCTTCGACCCTGATTTTGACCGTCGTTCATTAGGCGTATTTGCAGTTCTAAAACAAATTGAACATATTAAAAAAATTGGCTTAGACTACATTTATCTAGGTTACTGGGTTCCCCATTCTAAAAAGATGAATTATAAATCTCAGTACTTACCGCTTGAACTGCTGGTGGATGGACATTGGCGTCGTTTGAATCACACTTTAAACCCTGAGGAAATTCAACATCTAGGGGATTCACTGATGACGACCCTACCGACCAATTGGACCAATCCAATTATCAAATAAGGTCGTTTTCACTTTATTTAAATAAACTTGCGAAATCATCCGTACATGCTTTCACCATGATGATGGCATGTTCTTTTGAACCATCAGGATTTGGATAATAATTTTTGCGCAAATCAATTTGATGAAAATCAGCTTTTTCATAAAGTTTAATTGCAGGTATGTTAGATTCACGCACTTCTAAGAAAATTTGCACAGGATTATTTTTTAAAAGGTTAATCGAGGCTTCTAATAATTCAAAACCTAAACCATGCCCCTGCTGAGATGGATCAATTGCCATGAGTAGCAAATTTGCTTCATCTAAAACAGGTTGTAGAATACAAAAACCTACAACGTTTCCGTTTCGTTCGATCACAGTACTTTGATAGCTAGTGACCGCTTCTTCAAACTGTTTTAAAGTCCATGGATGACTTTGAACCAATTTTTCAATGTGGGCAACTTGAGCCACATCACTGTTCTGCATTAAACGAATCATCTTCGTTCATCTTATATAAAATTAACTCAGGCATTATAGAAAGTTTGTTAGAAAAATCGAGCAAAAAAAAGAGCGATCAGATCGCTCTTTTCTATTTGGTTTTTTATAAACCTAATTTAGCTTTCCACGTCTCGAGCAAACTATGTGTATCTAGATCATTTGGATGGAAACCAGGTTTAAAATACATCAGCATTTCTTTACCCATACCTGTAATCACACCTTTTGAGGGACTATACGCATAAGTATAAATAGATTTCAGCGACTCAAGATTTAATTGATCATCTTGTTTCAATAAACGTGCAAGGAAATAGCTTTGTACAATAAATAAGGTTGCCATCGCAATCACTAATGATGATGTACGTAAAGCATAGGCTTTAAAACCTTTGCCAAATACACCTTCAAACACATCATAGGCAACCGCTTTATGCTCATTCTCTTCAATTGCATGCCACATCCACATATTTTTCATGGTTTCATCTTTCATCAATGCTTGAATATGTTCATTGGTTAAAAGTTGAGATGCGATTGTTGCGGTAAAATGTTCAAGCGCTGTGGTTGCTGTTAAATCCACCATTTCTTGGGTAATTCCAACAGGCTTGGCAATTTTCGCCATGAATTTACGCGTGGTTTGAATGACATTATCGGTATAACGATCTAAGGTATCCACATCATGTCCGAATTTCTGTGCAGATGCGTTAAAGCCCACATGTTCTTGGGTATGCATGGCTTCTTGACCAATAAATGCAGAAATTTCCTTTTGCAATGCTTCATTCTCAGCAATTGCTGGATGTTTACGTACAGCACGAACAGAATCGATGAAGAACTTTTCACCTGCTGGAAATAATGCAGAGAGTGCAGTCATAAAATGAGTTAAGCCTGCTGAACCATCCATCCAATATTCAGGCACACTGTCAAAATCAAAATTCATACGACGAACTGGGAAACTCGCACCAGCACGGTTGGTAATATTTACTTTAGCATTCATGCGATCACTCCTTTTAAGTCCATCCAGACTCGAAGTTAGTCTTTATATTCTTGTCTTTATATTACGCAGTTCACATTTTTGCTTAATCGCAGTTAGGGTCAGTGAAATATCAGTTAAGGACAGCTTTTTATAATTTTGTCGGACAATTATTTTTCTTAAAAATAAAAAAAGCGCCCCAAAGGGACGCTTTTTTCACACAATCAGATGATTATGCAGTTACTTTAGCAACTACACCAGCACCAACTGTACGACCACCTTCACGGATCGCAAAACGTAGACCTGGGTCCATTGCGATTGGGTGGATTAATTCTACTGACATTTCTACGTTGTCACCAGGCATAACCATTTCAACGCCTTCTTTAAGAGAGATAGCGCCAGTTACGTCAGTTGTACGGAAGTAGAACTGTGGACGGTAACCGTTAAGGAATGGAGTATGACGACCACCTTCTTCTTTAGAAAGTACGTATACTTCTGCGTCGAATTTAGTATGCGGTTTGATTGCACCTGGTTTAGCAAGTACTTGACCACGTTGTACGTCTTCACGTTTAGTACCACGAAGCAAGATACCACAGTTCTCACCCGCACGACCTTCATCAAGAAGTTTACGGAACATTTCAACGCCAGTTACAGTTGTTTTAACTGTATCTTTAATACCAACGATTTCAACTTCTTCACCAACTTTGATGATACCAGTTTCAACACGGCCTGTTACAACTGTACCACGACCAGAAATTGAGAATACGTCTTCGATTGGCATCAAGAATGCTTGGTCGATAGCACGTTCTGGTTCTGGGATGTAAGAGTCAAGCGCTTCAACAAGTGCTACTACAGCTGGTTCGCCGTATTGACCTTGGTCACCGTTAAGTGCTGCAAGAGCAGAACCACGGATGATTGGAGTGTCATCACCTGGGAAGTCATAAGTAGAAAGAAGTTCACGAACTTCCATTTCTACTAATTCAAGAAGTTCTTCGTCGTCTACAAGGTCGCATTTGTTTAAGAATACAACGATGTAAGGTACACCTACCTGACGAGAAAGAAGGATGTGTTCACGAGTTTGTGGCATTGGACCATCAGTCGCAGCACATACAAGGATCGCGCCGTCCATTTGGGCAGCACCAGTAATCATGTTTTTAACATAATCGGCGTGTCCTGGGCAGTCTACGTGTGCGTAGTGACGGATTGTAGAATCATACTCAACGTGTGAAGTATTAATTGTAATACCACGTGCTTTTTCTTCTGGTGCAGAGTCAATTGCAGCGTAGTCTTTCGCTTCACCACCAAAAGTTTTTGCACATACAGTTGCAATCGCAGCTGTTAAAGTTGTTTTACCATGGTCGACGTGACCAATTGTGCCCACGTTAACGTGTGGCTTATTACGTTCGAACTTAGCCTTAGCCATGAGATCTTCCTTTTTAAACTGCCTGTAGGGGGTGAGCCCTACAAGCGATTTTGGTTTTTAACTATGAATTAGTTTGGGGCTTATAGTAATCGAAAGATTACTCGTCGTCACCTTTTTTACCGCCAGATTGGAATTTAGCGATAATGCCTTCAGCCACGTTACGTGGAGTTTCAGCATATTTAGCGAATTCCATAGAATATGTCGCACGACCTTGAGACATAGAACGCATATGAGTTGCGTAACCAAACATCTCAGAAAGTGGAACTTCTGCACGAATCGCTTTAGTACCGCCAGGTAAATCGTCCATACCTTGAACAAGACCACGACGACGGTTTAAGTCACCCATGATATCGCCCATGTAGTCTTCTGGAGTTTCTACTTCAACTTTCATGATAGGCTCAAGCAAGATAGGATCTGCTTTCATGAAACCATCACGGAAGGCATAAGAACCTGCCATTTTGAACGATAATTCGTCAGAGTCGACATCATGGTAAGAACCGTCGAACAATGTCGCTTTGATGCCAACTACTGGATAACCAGCAAGGACACCATTCTTCATACGTTCTTGGATACCTTTGTCTACAGCACCAAAGAATTCTTTAGGTACTACACCACCAACAACTTCTTCAGCGAACTCGTAGTCTTTACCAGTTTCAGGGTCAAGCGGCTCTAAACGTACGTATACGTGACCGAATTTACCTTTACCACCAGTTTGACGAACGAATTTACCTTCTTGCTCAACAGATTTCTTGATCGTTTCGCGGTAAGCAACCATTGGTTTACCAATGTTCGCTTCAACGTTGAACTCACGCTTCATACGGTCAACGATGATGTCAAGGTGAAGCTCACCCATACCAGCAATAATTGTTTGACCAGATTCTTCGTCAGTACGTACACGGAACGATGGATCTTCTTTCGCCAAACGACCTAAAGCAACTGACATTTTTTCTTGGTCAGCTTTAGTTTTAGGTTCAACTGCAAGTGCAATTACTGGCTCTGGGAATTCCATACGCTCAAGTGTAATGATGTTGTTTTCATCACAAAGCGTATCACCAGTTGTCGTATCTTTAAGACCTACACACGCTGCGATGTCACCTGCACGAATTTCTTCGATGTCATGACGGTCATTTGCGTGCATCTGTACGATACGGCCAACACGTTCACGTTTCATTTTTACTGGGTTATAACACGGGCTACCCGCTTTAAGAACACCAGAGTAAACACGTACGAATGTCAAGTTACCTACGAATTTGTCGTTCATGATTTTGAACGCAAGCGCAGAGAACGGAGCATCGTCAGACGCTTCACGAGAACCTTCAGTTTCGTCTTTGTCGTCTAAGATACCTTTAATTGCTTCAACGTCAGTTGGCGCTGGCAAGAACTCAATAACAGCATCCAACATACGTTGAACACCTTTGTTTTTGAACGCTGAACCACAAAGCATTGGTTGAATTTCATTCAACAATGTACGTGCACGCAGACCAGAAACGATTTCTTCTTTAGTCAACTCGCCTTCTTCAAGGTACTTGTCCATGAGTTCTTCTGATGCTTCCGCAGCAGCTTCAACCATGTTAGTACGCCATTCGTTAGCTAGCTCAACTAAGTCAGCAGGGATTTCACCATATTCGAACTTCATACCTTGAGACGCTTCGTCCCAGATAATCGATTTCATTTCGATTAGGTCAACAACACCTTGGAAGTTTTCTTCAGCGCCAACTGGAATCACGATTGGCACAGGGTTACCACCAAGACGTGTTTTTACTTGTTCCACAGCACGGAAGAAGTTCGCGCCAGTACGGTCCATTTTGTTTACGAACGCAATACGAGGCACTTTATATTTGTTTGCTTGACGCCATACAGTTTCAGACTGAGGTTGTACACCACCTACAGCACAGTAAACCATACATGCACCGTCAAGAACACGCATAGAACGCTCAACTTCGATCGTGAAGTCAACGTGTCCCGGGGTGTCAATAACGTTAATACGGTGTTGGTCGAACTGGTTAGCCATACCTTTCCAGAAGCATGTTACTGCTGCTGAAGTAATGGTAATACCACGTTCTTGCTCTTGTTCCATCCAGTCAGTTGTTGCTGAACCTTCGTGAGTTTCACCTAGTTTATGGCTCTCACCTGTGTAGAACAAAATACGTTCAGAAGTCGTTGTTTTACCAGCATCGATGTGCGCGGAAATACCGATGTTACGGTAACGAGAAATTGGGGTTTGACGTGCCATGATTTCTAGCATTCCTAAATTTTGTTGTTTAAAACAGGACGCTTTAAGTTGCTAGCAACTTAAAGCGTTTTGATGACGATTGGATGAAACCCATATCATCACCGTCCTGATAAGGGCCTGTTTTATGTGCTTAGAAACGGTAGTGAGAGAAGGCTTTGTTGGCTTCAGCCATACGGTGCACATCTTCACGTTTTTTAACCGCTGCGCCTTTACCTTCAGCTGCATCAAGCAACTCGCCAGCAAGACGTAAAGCCATAGTTTTTTCAGAACGCTTAGCAGCAGCATCTACTAACCAACGCATAGCTAGGGCAGTACGACGGGATGGGCGTACTTCCATAGGTACCTGGTATGTAGCACCACCAACACGGCGTGCCTTTACTTCGACCATTGGACGAACTTTTTCAAGAGTAGCCTCAAAAAATTCAACTGGGTCTACTTTAGATTTTTCTTGAACGCGGTCCAAAGCACCGTAAACGATACTTTCAGCAATAGATTTTTTACCATCTTGCATTACGTGGTTCATGAATTTAGCGATTGTTTGGCTGCTGAACTTAGGATCCGGAAGGATTTCACGAGCAGCGACTACGCGACGTCTTGGCATTTTAAAACTACCTATAAATATGACACTTCAGGTTTATCCAGCATGAGTACAAAGTGTCATGTACATTCGCTGGCCTTACTACACGTCGCTTGAATTTCACAAAATAAATGCAGAAATCAGACAAGCGAGACGATAAAGGATTGCAGTTCTACGAACTAAGAAATTAATCTCGAAAGATCAATTATTTCTTAGGACGTTTAGTACCGTATTTAGAACGAGACTGGTTACGATCTTTAACACCAGCACAGTCTAAAGAACCACGAACGGTATGGTAACGTACACCTGGTAAATCTTTAACACGACCACCACGGATAAGAACAACACTGTGCTCTTGTAGGTTATGGCCTTCACCACCGATGTAGCTTGATACTTCAAAACCAGAAGTTAAGCGAACACGGCAAACTTTACGCATTGCTGAGTTAGGTTTTTTAGGTGTAGTTGTGTAAACACGTGTACAAACACCACGACGTTGTGGACAAGCCTTCAACGCAGGAACTTTAGATTTTTCAACTAAAGTCGTACGACCCTTACGGATCAACTGATTTGTTGTTGCCATGTGGCAATTCTCCCGTTAATAAAAAGCCCAAAAAAATACTACTTTTTGAGGGCATGCAATTGTATGTCAAGATGCAAAATTGGTCAACATAATCACGCCGAGTATCTGTGTTTTACTAGCGCGATTAAGTGCTTGATTAAAAACACCCCATACGGCGATGAGGTGTTTTTTGACTTATCTTTTGTAACATCTTCTCAGATTTATTTTGTGTCTGATGCTTTTGCTTTTTTGGGTTTAGCAGAATCAGTCTCTTGGGCCTGTATAGATGAATCTGAAACGTGTTCAGTATCTAGCTCATCTTCCACTAAATCCTCTTCAGCTTGAAGCTCATCAGGCTCACTCGACAATGCTGGCTGTTGTACTTGTTTTTCCGCAACTGGCTCAACATGCTTTTCAACTAAGGCATCCAAACCCTCGCCTACTTTTTCTTCTTTAGACTCAGTTTGTTCACGTTCCTTGCTATCAGTCTTTTTAACCAATTTCACTTGGCTAATCGTTTCATTGCCTTTGATTTCAATGTCTTGATCTAGAATTGGCTCACTTAATTCTTGCTGCTCAGATTTAAGACTATCTAGAAGTTTAGGGGTTGCCTGTAAAAGCTGCTCTACCGATTTTTCATAGGCAGCAAGCGTGGATAACGAACTGTCACGATGCTGAATAAAGTACTGACGTGCATGAGAGAATACCTCTTGTGCCTTGGTATTCACTTCTTCAACAAAACGGCGACTGTACACCACGCCCACCCCTGCACTGGCAATCGGAGCAAGCTTACTCAGCTGATCGAGTAAAGACAGTTTTGGTACTTGGTTAAGCCATTGCCATTTTTCTTGAAGATTTAAAGACGAAATAAAGTTCTTGATACTCTCAGTATCATTACTTGAACCGAGCATATTTTGCAGTTGAGTCAGATCATGGGTTTTTAAAGTACTGCCCAAAGCTTTAATGCCCAAAAGCACCGCTTGTTTTTCAGCAATTAAACTCAAGTCAATTTGCTTAAAAATATATTGGATGATTTCCTGATCTTCTGTTTTGCTTAAATCAAAACCATATGAACGCCCTACTTGATAAATGGTACGCAATGCCAAAACCAAAGAAGCAGGAATATCAACCGCTGTACCGACAATACCTGTCACACTGGTAATTGCACCTTGAATCGTGGCAATCCATTTATTTTGCTCACTCAAGGCCTGAGCAATACGTTTAGAACGATCTACATCTTGCGTTAATTCCTCTAAATCACGCACCCCTGCTTCATCTAAAATCGCATCGACTGAACTCATCTGATTGGTAAAATCATTTAGATGTTCAAAGAAGTAGTCCGTGACCTTATCACTCAGCTGTGGTGAAACGAAATGCGCAACATTATTTAGTTTATTGTAATGGCGACCCAATAACTGCCTTGACACACTTGGCAAATGCTCTTTTAACATTTGCTGTGGATCATTGTATTTTTTGGCTTCAAATGGACTCTTTTGTTTGGCTGCACCTTCTAGCGCATCATTAATATTAAATGCCTGTGTGACTTTCGCCACTGAGTCAGGCGCGACGTGATTTGCAAGCTCCAATCCAGTTCCACTGAACTTTTTCGCCACTCCAAAGGCACTCGAAAGAAAACCATTTGCTTGTTTATTATTGGTATTTGCCATTCATTACCTCGGTATGTTCTTACTTGTAATTCGTATAAATACTAGGTGTAGTCAGCATTTAACTCAATATTATTGTGTTTCATTTAGTAAAGCCTGAGTACAAGAAGCATTAACAGACATTCGGACTCACTCGGCATAACATTTGCCATAAGATTTGAAAAATCTTTCTGTTATGATGTTCGTCATCGTAAAACGAGCGTCAGCCACATATTTATTTGTCCTTTTGACAATAAATATCTCCCCTGACCACAGAGATAAACTATAAGGATCTGTAGATGAAACGTGTTGTCATCACTGGCATGGGTATCAACTCATGTATTGGTAATACATTAGAAGATGTGACCCATTCTTTACAAAACGGGATTTCAGGCACACGTTTAAATCCTGTCTATCAAGAATTAAATTTCAAAAGTCATGTCAGCGCTGCTGCAGTTCAAGATTTTGACAACATCGACCGCCGTGCAAAACGCTTTATGGGCGTGTGTGCGATGTATGCGTACAATGCGGCTATGGCTGCAGTCGAACACGCAGGTCTAACACCTGAACAACTTGGTGGTAATCCACGTTATGGTATCGCGGGTGGTTCAGGCGGTAACTCTACTGCATCTGTTGCAGAAGTTGCTAAGCTCCTCGAAGAAAAAGGCGCACGTAAGATCGGTCCATTCTACGTGCCACGTAATATGTCAAATACCATTACAGCAAATGTGGGTGTGGCATTAAAACTTCAAGGTGTTGCACACTCAATTACCAGCGCATGTGCAACTTCTGCTGATGCTATTGGTTATGCATACAACCTGATTCAATTGGGTAAACAAGATTTAATGCTTGCCGGTGGTGGTGAGGAAGATCACTGGTCACAAAGTTTACTGTTTGATGCCATGGGTGCATTAAGCTCTAAATACAATGACACGCCTGAAACAGCATCTCGCCCATATTCTGCAGACCGCGATGGTTTTGTGATTGCTGGCGGTGGTGGTTTTGTCGTACTTGAATCACTTGAGCATGCACAAGCACGTGGTGCAAACATTTTAGCTGAAGTGGTTGCTTATGCAGCGAACTCTGATGGTGCTGACATGGTTGCGCCATCGGGTGAAGGTGCAACACGTTGTATCTTGATGGCATTAGATGAGGCAAAACAACATGGTGTAGAGTCAATCGACTACGTCAATACGCATGGTACTTCTACTCCTGCGGGTGACGTGACTGAACTTAAAGCCATGGAACGTGCATTCGGTGAAGGTCTAGTACCTGCATTAAGCTCAACTAAATCTATGACTGGTCATAGCTTAGGTGCAGCAGGTGTTCAAGAAGCGATTTATTCTGTACTGATGATGCAAAATGACTTTATCGCACCGAACATCAACGTCACTGAACTTGATGAAGGCGCAAAACCATTTGATATCGTGCTTGAAAAACGTGATGCAAAATTGAATACTGTAATGAGTAACAGTTTCGGTTTTGGCGGCGTAAATGCATGTCTCATCTTTAAAAAATGGGAAGGCTAAGCCGCCCATTTTAGGGTGACTTCATGGATGCTCCTTCTGATGCTTTCCTTTGGGTAAAAGCATTACATATTATTGCTGTAGTCTGTTGGTTCGCTGCGTTGTTCTATCTGCCACGGCTATATGTCTATCACGCCATGAGTGAAGACCAAGTGAGTCACGAACGCTTCCAAATTATGGAGCGTAAACTTTATCGTGGCATTATGTGGCCGGCGATGGTGGCAACACTGATCACCGCACACTTCTTGGTCGACTGGGGTGATGCAACGCGACATTATCATGAAGCGGTGTGGTTTTATCTCAAAGTTGGTTTAGTCGGTTTATTGGTCATTTATCATTTGGTGTGTGGCTATTTCCGTAAAAAGCTCATGGAAAATGCACATTACAAGTCCCATAAGTTTTGGCGTTATTTTAATGAGATGCCAACCTTAATTTTATTTGCTGTGGTTATTTTAGTGGTGGTTAAACCGACCTTCTAACACTCAGCAAAATAAAAATCCCCGATCAATTCGGGGATTTTTTTATGGTTTTTATTTAGGTAATCGTTTTCGCATCCGCGGTTTGTAAAGCACACGATAGGTCACTGCCAGTATGACCAACCATATTGGACTAATCATTAAGGCTTTCAAAGTATCTGGCTCAAGACTCAAAATTACCAAAGCGAAGAGTAAGAATACAAGCACAATATAGGACATCCATACACCGCCTGGCATTTTAAAAGTTGATGCCTGATGTTTTTGTGGCTGTAACTTGAGATAGCGAATGTAGCACACCATGATAATGCCCCAAATGGTGATAAAGAGAATTACACAAAGCGAGCTTGCTAAGGTAAAGGCTTCAATGGTATTCGGTACAAAATACTGAAATGCTGCACCAATCATAATAAAGGCACATGAGAAAAATAGACCTTTTGCAGGAACTGCACGTTTTGACAGTTCTGCCAATGCTTGTGGAGCTTGCCCATCACGCGCCAAACCAAACAGCATACGACTGGTCGAGAATACCCCACTATTCATCGAAGACATCACTGATGACAACACCACCAAATTCATAATCACTGCCGCGCCACCAATCCCGGCATGCACGAATAAACTCACAAAAGGACTTTGATCGGCTGGAATTTGATTCCATGGCGTTACCGACATAATGATAAACAGCGAAAGAACATAAAACAGAATAATACGGGTTGGAATCGCATTCACCGCTTTAGGCAGATTCTTTTCAGGATCTTTGGTTTCTGCTGCCATTGTTCCTAATAGCTCAACACCGACAAAAGCAAACATTGCAATTTGGAAACCTGCCAAGAAGCCTGTTGTACCTTTCGGGAACATTCCTCCATTAGACCAGACATGACTAAAACTTGCCACGGAGCCTGTAGGCGCTTGGAAGTGGGTAAACACCATATAGCCACCAATTAGAATCAAACCAATAATGGCTAAAATCTTGATTAAAGCGAACCAAAATTCAATCTCACCAAAAAGCTTCACCGTGACCAAATTAATTGCCAAGACTAACAGCACACAGCCCGCACTAATCAGTGCTTGCCCCATCGGCGTAAACATCACACCCTCCGGCAGCCAAAAACCCAAGTAATTAATAATGGCGGCCAAATCTGCAATACCGACCAAGACCCAGCCTAACCAATAGGACCAGCCAATATAGTAACCAGCACCAGGTCCGATCAAATCATGTGCCATATCAATAAAAGATTTATATTGAAGATTAGAAAGCAACACCTCACCCAATGCGCGCATTAGGAAGAAGAACATTGCTCCAATAATCATATAAATAAATAGAATGGACGGACCTGCTAAGGAAATAGTTTTACCCGATCCCATAAACAGCCCTGTGCCAATAGCACCACCAATTGCGATCAATTGTAGATGTCGATTTGAAAGCTTACGTTGAAGCTCATGTGGCGACGATTGTGCGTCTTCTGAACCGTGATTCGTATTCATGTTTACATCCTTTCAACATCTGCTAAACCCATGCTGATACAGTTTGAAATTTCATCCTGAAATACCGCGTCATGCATGTGCTTCATTCACTATTATTGTTAGCGATTTCTGCTGGGCTTAATGTTGATTCATTGTTGTGTTGGGAGAACTTTCAGATAAACGAAAATTTAAGCTTGAGCTGCAATCACTGCAATTTCAATTAACCATTCCGGATTAACCAAATCTGCTTGAATTGTTGCACGTGCAGGTGTTGCACAATCCTTTAACCACTCCATCCAAATTTGATTCACCGTTTGAAAGTCAGCGAGATTTTTAATAAAAAGTTGTGCAGATAAAATTCGACTTTTATTGGTATTTGCCAAGGCTAAAAGCTCATCAATTTTATTCAGTACCTCTTGGATTTGTCCTTTGATATCAAGATCGGTCCGCGCTGGAACCTGACCAGACAAATAGACCACACCTTGATGAATGATAGCTCCACTCATCACTTCATTGGTATTGAGTCTTTGAATATTCTGAGACTGTGTCATGTTTATCCCTCTTTTAGTTTGTTATCTATTTAATTTTCAATTTCGAATGGAACGCGGGCGGTCACACCACACATCAGCTCATAGCCCAATGTGCCTGACCCTTGCGCTACCTCATCGATGGACAGCACAACACCTTGCGAGGACATCCCCCACAACGTGACTTCACTACCAATTTTCGCTTGAGGTAAATGTGTCAAATCGACGACCAACATATCCATGCTGACCCGACCAATCGTTTGCGCTCGTTGTGAATCAACCAGTACGGGCGTGCCTGTTTGCGTGATGCGCTGATAGCCATCGGCGTAGCCACATGCCACAACACCTATTCGCATGGACTCTTTCGCGATAAAAGTTGAGCCATAACCCACACTTTGTCCCGCCTGAATCTGCTGGATCGCAATAACTTCACTACGCAATGTCATCGCGGGCTTTAAGTTGAAATCCTGAATAGTTTGATATGGAAAGCTTGGTGAGCTGCCATAAAGCATGATGCCACTACGTACAATATCGGAGTGGACTCGCCCTGCATGTCTTAAGATGGCAGCACTATTACTTAAACTGACAGGTGCTTGAATGGATGAGGTAGCTTGCCGAAATACCTGATACTGATGCAACACGCCTTCTTGCCCTAAGCGCTGACCATCCGCATCTGAAAAGTGTGTCATCTGGGTAATAGATTGAACGTTTCGGAATTGATTTAGCTGTGTAAAGGCTTGCTGATAATCTTCGGGTGTAAAACCCAATCGATTCATGCCCGTATTGATTTTAATAAATACGTCAAATCGTGCCTCAGGTTGAATCTTTAAAAAGGTTTTTAACCATTCAATTTGATGTTGGCTATGCACCGTAAATGCCAATCGATATTTCGCACACATAAATAAATCTTCTAGTGCAAAGATACCTTCAAGTAAAAGTAAGGGCTTGGTACAACCTAAAGCACGTAAACGTATACCTTCAGCTAAATCCAAAAAACCAAAGCCATCTGCTGCTGCAAAGGCTGGGTAAACACGTTCAATGCCATGACCATAGGCGTCTGCTTTCACAATCGCATAAACCTGACTATCAGGCATTGCCGCACGTGCAACCTTCAAATTATGCGCTAAAGCTGACCGATGAATGACTGCACATATTGGACGTGGCATGATTCTTCTCCTTGAACCAAAATGATTTAAAAAGATTGATTTAAATCAATGTGCATATCGAGCGAAGGATAAGCCTTCGGTGCTGATTTCAGGTGTACGCTCTAATACCAAATCACTAATTAGCTTTCCTGAACCACATGCCATGGTCCATCCTAATGTTCCGTGTCCTGTATTCAGGAAAAGATTTTTAAAGCGCGTTTCGCCAATGATCGGAGTACTGTCTGGTGTCATAGGACGCAGTCCAGTCCAAAAACTTGCTTGTGCCACATCACCGCCTGGGAATAACTCGCGCGTGACCATTTCTAATGTTGCACGGCGGTCTTCATTTAAACCGAGATTAAAGCCAGTTAATTCAGCCATCCCACCCACACGAATACGCTGATCAAAACGTGTTAATGCAATTTTGTAAGTTTCATCGAGAACGGTAGATTGCGGCGCATGGGAAGGATCTACAATAGGAATGGTCAACGAATACCCTTTCACAGGATAAACAGGTAAATCGAGATCGAGAGGTTTTAAGAAATCACGTGAATAACTCCCAAAGGCAAGCACGTATTTATCTGCGGTCATGACTTTCCCATTGACCAACACGCCTTTAATTTGATCCCCTTCAACAATGAGTTTTTCCACATTTTGATTAAATTGAAAATCAACCCCAATGCCTTTGGCATAATCAGCCAGTGCATTGGTGAAAATATAACAGTCACCCGTTTCATCATTCGGTAAATGCAATCCACCAACGAGTTTGTCTTTTACTTCTGCAAGTGCAGGTTCAACTTTAGCCAAACCATCTCGATCTAATAGTTCAAAGTCCACACCAGACTCTTTTAATACCTCAATATCACGATGCACAGCTTCAAGCTGAGTGTCTTTACGAAATATTTGTAAGGTCCCTTTTGAACGGTTTTCGTATGAAATACCAATGTCTCGGCGTAGTTCACGTAAGCAATCACGACTATATTCAGCGACACGTACCATACGTTCTTTATTAATTGCATAGAGATCGGCATTACAGTTCTTCAACATCTGTGCCATCCAGCGCAATTGCCACAAGCTACCATCCATATTGATTGCTAAAGGTGCATGATGCTGAAACATCCATTTTACAGCTTTAAATGGAATACCGGGCGCCGCCCAAGGTGTCGAATAACCTGGAGAGATTTGACCAGCATTACCAAAGCTGGTTTCTTCGGCTGGACCCGACTGACGGTCAAGCACAGTGACATTTGCGCCTTGCTGTGCAAGATAATATGCACTTGCCACACCAATCACACCACTTCCTAATACGATGACACGCATATGCCTACCCTCTATTCTATTTCTAGTTTATTTCACTAGTATATTTTTGCTTTGATAGTCGTTTTCACTGTTTTAATACCGTAATTAGCGTGTTTTCGCTGTTTTCTTCAGTTATATTTTCAAAAAACAGTGAAAACTTTATGCGAAAATTAGATCGAATTGACCGCCTGATTTTAGACATCCTGCAACGGGATGGTCGTATTGCGATTAGTGAATTGGCATCGCGCGTAAATCTATCGACGACTCCATGTTCAGAACGGGTTAAACGCCTTGAACGTGAAGGTGTAATCATGGGCTATTACGCGCGGCTTAATCCTGAAAAAGTGGAGCGCTCACTCTTAGTCTTTTTGGAAATCAAACTGTCTGCAAAATCTGGGGATGTGTTTGAACAGGTTGCACGCGACTTAATTGAGATTCCTGAAGTGCTGGAGTGCCATCTTATTTCTGGCGATTTTGATTATTTAGTCAAAGCACGCTTAAAGGAAATGAGTGCTTATCGAAAATTACTTGGTGATTTACTCAAGAAACTGCCATCTTCAGCATCCTCACATAGTTATGTTGTCATGGAAGAAGTCAAAGAAAGCTTATATTTGAATGTGGATATATAACTGACAGTTCAAAAAACAACAAAACCCCATCATGGGGCTTTGCTGTGAACCGTTCGTTTATTTAATTAAGCAGGAATACGAAGTACCTGACCTGGGAAAATATCATCAGCATTTTTTAATAGCGGACGATTAGCTTCAAAAATTTTGTTGTATTGATTGGCGTCACCATAAAATTCTTTTGAGATTTTCGACAAGGTATCGCCTGATTTAACGGTATAGAATTTACTTTCTGGCTCTGGTGTTGCCACAGTCAATTGGTCATCGACCTGAGCAACATGATCAATATTACCGACGGCTAAAATGATTTTTTCACGATCAGCTTGGCTTTGAACTTGCCCTTTGACGGTTGCTAAGTCAGTTGTTCCGTTATAACTCACTGATAAACCCGAAACAGGTAAACCTAAACTCTTTATATGCCCCAATAGTTTATTGGCAACTTCTTGTGCAGATGGTTCAGCAGGCGTTGCTGGTGCAGCTTGTGGCTCTGCTGGTGCTGTATTTTTTTTACCAATACCTTTAACAAAATCAAAAAGACCCATGTGTGACTCCATTATATTTATGTGATTAAAAATTAGTCTTATTTTTATAACCAAATAAACCCAAGCTTAAGTTGGTCATTGGTGATGAAACGGTTAAGGTATGTAAATCATTCGTTGTTTCCAGAATGAAATATTAGGCACAAAAAAACCACCTTGCGGTGGTCTCATTGTTCAGCAAAGCTGAAAATCAGCGATTAACCAAGTTTTTTAGTTACATAGTCGATAGCTGATTGAACAGTTGTGATTTCGTTAGAATCTTCATCTGGAATTGTGATGTCGAAGTCGTTTTCGAAAGACATAACAAGCTCAACTAGGTCTAAAGAGTCAGCACCTAAGTCATCCATGAAAGATGCTTCGTTTTTGATTTCTTCGATTTTGATACCAAGTTGTTCTGCAACCGCTTGTTTAACACGTTGTTCGATATCGCTCACAGGAATTCTCCTCATTGCTTGTGGCGTTTTTAATGCCGTTAGTTTAATTGAATCTAAATATTTTGGAAAGTTTATACTTAAGCCCCTTAGCTCATGTATAAACCACCATTTACATGAATTACAGTACCAGTAATGTAACTTGCTTTATCTGAAGCCAAGAAACTTACGGCATTTGCGATATCTTGCGGATCACCTAATCGGTTCAATGCCACTTGATCACTCATTTTTTTGCGAATTTCTTCGCTTAACTGTTCAGTCATCTCTGTTGCGATAAAGCCTGGTGCAACAGCATTGACTGTAATTTGGCGGCTGCCCATTTCTTTCGCTAGGCTACGACCAAAGGCTTCAATACCTGCTTTCGCCGCAGAGTAATTTGCCTGTCCTGGGTTGGCAAAGTGTGCCACCACAGAACTGATGTTAATAATACGACCAAAACGTGCCTTGGTCATGCCCTTCAATACACGCTTAGACAAACGGTATACGGCTTTTAAATGAATGTTCAGAATATCATCCCAGTCATCTTCAGACATACGAAGTAGCAAATTATCTTTGGTAATGCCGGCATTATTGACCAATGCAAGAACAGGACCATAATTTTGCTCAATATCAGTCACTAAAGCATCAATCGCCGCACCATCACGGACATCGAGTACTTTACCCGCACCATTTTCCGCAAACTGTGCTGACAATTTTTCAACACCTGCTTCTGATGTTGCCGTACCTACAACAAAATAACCATCTTGAATGAGTTGAGCTGCAATCGCGGCACCAATACCACGGCTCGCACCTGTTACCAAGGCAACTTTACGTTCCTGAGTCATGCAATTTTCCCTTCTGCCACCAATACGGTGTTTAGTGCATCTTCCAAGCGTGATTTGGTATCAAGTGGAAGCGCTTTTTCAATATTTGGTAAGCGTTTTGCCATGTTTGCCAATACATTACCCGGACCACATTCCACAATATATTCAACGCCTTCATCTTGAAGGAATTGCAAGGTCTTGGTCCATTGTACTGACTCATACAATTGCGCAGTTAATGCATCACGAAGCGCATCTACATTCTCTGCTGCTTTTGCTGCTACATTTTGTATAACAGGGACATGTGGCATCTCAATGGCAGTTTGTGCCAAAGCATCTGCAAACTGTTCTGCCGCAGGTTTCATCAATGAACAATGCGATGGTACAGACACTGGCAATGCAATCGCCTTACCACCATTTTCTTTGGCAAGTGCCATGACTGCATCAACACGGTCTTTATTGCCGGCAACAACTACCTGACCTTTGGCATTGTAGTTCGCAGCTTCAACTGAGCCTTCACCCGCTTCTGTAGCTTGCGCACACAGTTCAACAACTTTCGCATCATCTAAGCCTAAGATTGCCGCCATTGCACCCACACCTTGAGGTACAGCCGTTTGCATCAATTTACCACGTAAATTCACAAGTTTAACCGCGTCGCCAAGGCTTAAACTCCCTGCTGCTACAAGGGCACTATATTCACCCAATGAATGACCTGCGAGATATTTCGGTGCAACACCACCCAACTCTAACCACACACGCCATAACGCGATAGAAGCAGTTAAAAGTACAGGCTGAGTGAATTCAGTTTGATCCAAACCTTCACCACTTTGTGCAATCTGCCAAAGATCAAAACCAACTGCTTCAGAGGCTTCTGCAAATGTCTCACGCACAGCAGTAAATTCTTCAGCAAGTTCAGCAAGCATTCCGACTTTTTGCGAACCCTGACCCGGGAACACAAACGCTGTTTTGGTTGCTTGTGCTGCTTGTTCGAGTTGTTTAGCAGACATAATAAAATCCTTTCAATCAAGAGGTGTTAAGGTTTACCGCATTGGTAAAAGTTAACAGCAAATACCACCTAATTCATTGTGGAGCGCAATTTAGCATGTAATTTTGGGTGCTGTAATTGCCAAATACAACAAAATCCGATGGTTCGCAAAATAACGTACAAAAAATGCAAACAAAAAAAGGGAGCTTAACGCTCCCATTTTTTCTACTAAGCTTGACGCTTAATACATCATCAATTATTCAGCAGATGCTTTAGCGAATAATTGACGACCACGGTAGATACCATCTTTAGATACGTGGTGACGACGATGAGTTTCACCAGTAGCTTGGTCTACAGTTAATGCATTCTCAGTTAAAGCGTCATGTGAACGGCGCATGTCACGGCGAGAGCGACTTTTACGGTTTTGCTGAACGGCCATGATGGCTCCTTACAAATATCGAAAAAATGGATCAGAACAAATTCGATTGTCTTATACCTATGAGTATAACACAAAAATTAGTTAAGTTTACCCTTTAAAGATGCCAAAACACCAAACGGGTTTTCCCGTTTTTCTTCGACAATCTCTTCAACGGCAGGCTGATGCTTATGCTCACAAACGTCATGTTTAGGAGACAACGGCAACAACAATAACAATTCATCTTCTATGAGTGCGAGTAAATCAGCGGTGGCAGGTGCATCATATGAACCCTTCGTCGTTGCTTCACTTTCACCTAGAACGATGAAATCAGCATCCTCATCCAAGCGCTCTATCAGTGACTCATCATCCACAAGAGCTAGATGAAAATCGGAAACAAGTTCGATTTCAACAGAACCCAAACAACGTTGACATTCCATTGGAACTTTTGTTTCAACATGACCATCTAGCCATACAATGCGATGATAGGCATCCATTGATAGCTTACAGTCTACGTTAATCAATTGATCATCAATTGATCCAACAGCTTCACGAGCAATACGAACAAAGCGAGATAATGGCAGTGTTCCTGACCATACAAAGCCCTGTTCAGCCCATTTAAACGGCTCAATCTGTGCCGGAAAGGTATTTGCTGACATAATTAAGGCGGCAATTCTACAAATTCATCAGAACTCTGTCAAAGATTAAGATACAATTTTGTACTTATTTAGACAGACCAATTGGGTAATTTCAGTCATGCATCTGTTGCAGCCGCAAACAGAAGTGAATGTTTCATCACTCGTTAGCACAATTTCAACCTCCGATTCTGACAGTTCGCAACCACAAGTGCAACGCTTGCAATGGGCGAATTTATCGACAGAACCTGAACAGGTCGATTGGCTCATCTTACACTTTAATCAGTGGTTTTCCCACTTAAATGTCACATTAGTCCGTGGTGATTTTGAACCTGAATATTTCCCCGCGACAGATGATGTCCCTGCGCGGATACAATTTGCGCACGGTTTCTTTAATAGTGCATTGCATGAAATCAGTCATTGGACCATTGCCGGAGACAAACGTCGTCTACTCCCGGATCTTGGTTATTGGTATGCGCCCGATGGTCGCACCAAAGAGCAACAAGCATTATTCGAACAAGTCGAAGTAAAACCGCAGGCGATTGAATGGATGTTCTCTAAAGCCTTTGGTCGTAAGTTCCGTGTCTCACTCGATAACCTTACCGGTGACGGTGGTGACGGCTCAAGCTTTAAAGATAATGTCTATGCACAAGTGCAACGTTACTTTAGCGGTGAAGCAAAACTGCCTCGTGATGCCAAACTGTTTATTGAACATATTTGTGCTCATACGCGAGATGGTAAAGCTTTAAAAGCCGATGAATTCAAGCGTGAAATGCTTGATTAATTTACACAAATCTACCTGTTTAGCATTGTATTTACATTTTTTACACTCGCATAATAGTGCTAGGTTCTCGTTGGAGTAAGTTCAATGCTGCATTTACGTATACATCCCGATAATCCTCAACCTCGTTTAATTACACAGGCGGTTGAGCGAATTCGTGCGGGTGATGTGGTGGTTTATCCAACTGATGCTGCCTATGCCATTGGCTGTCAGATTGGGAATAAATCTGCAATGGAACGGATTGCACAGATTCGTGGACTCGGTCCTAAGCATCAATATGCGATTTTATGTTGTGATCTATCCGACCTTGCGACCTATGCCAAAGTCGACAATGCGATGTATCGACTCCTAAAAAATAATACGCCTGCGATTACCACGTTTATTTTGCCGGCTACGAGTGAAGTGCCTAAACGCTTAATGCATCCCAAGAAAAAAACTATTGGTTTACGTATTCCGACCAATCCGGTTTGTCGAATGCTGCTTGAAGAGTTAGGTGAACCGCTGTTAACCTCGACCTTAATTTTGCCAGACCATAGTGATCCGCTTGATGACCCCTATGATATTGAGATGCAGCTCGGCAAGCGTATTGATGTTTTCATCGACAGTGGTTTAGGCACTTTAAACACTACATCTATTGTTGATTTATCGGGTGATCATCCTGAAGTGATTCGTCGTGGTATTGGAGATGTCAGTGCTTTTGAATAAGCTCCTAAAATTTCAATATAGTTGATCAGACTTATATGCCATGCCTGATTTTAGTTATTCCAATTGATTTCCACGCCAATCATTCTACTTATGCTATTAAAAACCCTATAAAAGTTCAGGTTTTTACATAATTCGATGCCGAATTAATTTATTTAAAGCTTTTTTTCCTTTACACTTAGCAACATTACTAAAGTGCTGTTTCCTTCGATGTGAGATCGGGGACAATACCTTTCATGCCTTTGAAAATTCGCGTGGCTTATAACTGCAATGAATCAAATCATCCATAACCCTATGGAAGAAACACCGCACATTCGTGTTTTAGATGAATGGCAAGAGACCATTCCCGAGGATTTATACATCCCGCCGGCTGCGTTTGAAATCTTATTAGAGCATTTCGAAGGTCCACTCGACTTTCTCATTTACCTGATTCAAAAAAATGGTTTTGACTTGCTTCAAGTCGACATCGCCCCTATTGCATCGCAATATCTCTCCTATATGGATGCAATGAAATCACTCAATATTGAATTGACTGCCGATTATATGGTGATGGCAGCTTTACTCGCAGATTTAAAGTCGCGTTTACTTTTACCTAAACCTAAAACTGCAAAATTTGAAGAAGATCCGAAACAAGAACTCATTGAACGTTTAGAAAATTATTTACGGATTAAACAGGCGGCTGAAGGTCTCGGGCAAATGCCTATTTTAGAGCGTGACACATTTGATACCAATGTCAGCTTAGGTGCACTCCCTCAATCTGAAGAACGCTATACCGCAGATCTTCTTCGTGATGCGATGCTGTGCATATTTAATCGCCCAGAGCCTGTCACACACCAAATTCTGCAAGAGCCTGTTTTACTGGAAGAACGTATTTTTTATATCGAAAGTCGAATTGAATCAGGTCAAGTTCTCGGATTTCATGAGCTACTTAGCCCCCAACAAGGTCGTATGGGGATTGTGGTGACGTTTATGGCTGTCTTGGAACTGACCCGTCAGCAGAAAATTCAGATTATTTCTTCTGGTATTGATGCACCGCTCGCAATTCAAGGAGCACAGTCATGAACAATGAATCTACTGAACTACAAAGCTCAGCAGAAGATTTACATGAGATACTCATGCAAATTGAGGCGATTATTTTCGCCAGTGATTCTCCTGTTTCTGTTGCACGCTTAAAAGAAGCATTTCAGGATCGTTTTAGCAAAACTGAGTTAAAACAGTATTTGCAACAACTCTCTATGTTAATGCATGGTCGCTCTATTGAACTGGTTGAAACTGCTCAAGGTTTTCGTTTTCAAGTACGTGCAAAGTATCGTAATATAATTGCACAGACATGGCCCGAACGTCCGACACGTTTATCGCCATCATTGCTTGAAACGCTTGCCGTGATTGCCTATCACCAACCTGTCACTCGAGCAGATATTGAACAAATTCGGGGTGTTACGAATAATAGTCAAATTTTGCGTACATTGTTTGACTCCAACTGGATTAAAGAATCTGGTTTTCGTGAACTCCCAGGAAGACCTGCGTTGTTAGTGACAACGCCACAGTTTTTAAACGCATTTGGTTTGAATAGTTTGAGCCAATTGCCTCCCCTGCAGAATGCCAAGGAAGCTTTTATGGCACTCGAAGCAAATGCTTTGACGTCATAAATAGGTGAACTGTTGATAATTATTTCTAAGGTTATGCTGTCATGAGTGAAAAGTTGCAAAAGGTGCTTGCACGCGTTGGTTTGGGTTCTCGCCGTTATATGGAAGAAGTCATTGCCGCAGGACGTGTGAGCGTAAATGGGCAAGTTGCCCAAGTGGGTGAACGTATCGAACCAGGTGATGAGCTTCGCATCGATGGTCGTAAAGTGGCGTTCCAAATCGAAGACGAAATTCGTCGTCGTGTGATTATCTATTACAAACCAGAAGGTGAAATCTGTTCACGTAGTGACCCAGAAAACCGTCCAACTGTGTTTGATCAATTGCCTGCAATTCAAGGTGACCGTTGGGTAATGGTCGGTCGTCTAGATATTAACTCAACTGGTTTACTACTTTTCACAAATGATGGTGAGCTTGCAAACCGCCTGATGCATCCATCAAACGAAATTGAACGTGAATACGCTGTTCGTGTTATGGGTGAAGTGACACCACAACTTAAAAACAATATGTTGAATGGTGTTGTGCTTGATGATGGTCCAGCAAAATTTGAATCATTCTCTGAACTCGGTGGTGATGGTATTAACCGTTGGTACCAAGTTGTAGTGAAAGAAGGTCGTAACCGTGAAGTACGTCGTATCTTCGAATCACAAGGTCTTAAAGTAAGCCGCTTATTACGTACACGTTATGGCACAGTCATTTTGCCACGTGAACTTCGTACAGGTCGCTGGATTGAGCTTGATAAACAAGACATCGATAACCTAGCGAAAGCAGTTGAGTTAAAACCACGTCAAGGTACAGGTCTATACGGTATGGCAAAACGTCGTACAGAACGTATGCAAGACAAACCGATGGCAGCACGTCGTGGCGGTTTCTTACGTCAACAACGCCGTGACAGCGATGACCAACCTGCAGGTTTTGGTCGTGAGCGCCGTGATCGTCCTGAAAACCAAAATGGTACACACTTCGCACGTCGTGACAACCAATCAGGTTCTCAATTTGGTCGTCGTGATAATACCCAAGCACCTCAGTTCAACCGTGGCGGTGCTCGTCCTGAACAAGGTTTTGGTCGCCGTGAAGAACGTGATGAAAATGCACCACGTCGTCCATATGGCGTAAACAAAGGCTTTAAAAAATTCTAATTACCTTTAATAAAGAAAGATGAAAATAGAGTCACTTCGGTGGCTCTTTTTTGGCCTCCATTTTAATAATAAAAACGATGATCAAGATGACAAAGCACTACTATACACAAGCCATTAATCAACCTTATCCATTCTTTTTCATGGCATATAGTGTGTGTCTATTTTTTCTATTTCACTACTCTATTTGGCAAAGACAAGATCCAAGCCGTAATGCATTTCCTTTTTCAGAGCTACAGTTTTTTCAGGATTTTCTCACCAATACTTTCTATTATCTTGATCCATTGATAACAAGTCTCGTTGTCCTCATGAGCTGTTGGATTTTATGTATGCGTATCTTTGAATCTAAACGTGTACTCTGTATTTCTGATGAAGATATTGCATGGATGATTTTAGGTTATTGTTATAAAACAGTTGTGCGATGCCAAGAGATTCAGCAGATTAAAGTGATTGAAATCCCGCCGCAAGATCAAACACAAACAGTATTACTTCGTTTTAAAACTCAAGACACTGAATATGATCTGAAATTGATTTCATTTGATCCTCTGAGTCAACAGTCTATTCTTAAGCAATTGGCTCAATATCGTAAGCGTCCGCTGAACACACCTTATGAATTCATCCTATAAGCCTTAATTTAGTCCCCACTTAAAAACAAGTGGGGACTAAAATTTATGACTACAAATCACCAGACATCCATCGCATCTCTTGCGAAAAAACGAAGAACATACAGTGCTGAATTTAAACAGCAGATCGTTCAGGCTTGTAAAGCACCGGACGTTTCAATTGCTTCGGTCGCTTTGCAACATGGATTGAATACAAATCTTGTATCCAAATGGATTCGCTTAATTGATGGTAAGCCAGGGAATGATCGCTCACCACTACCGAATAAACCTGCATTTATTGCCTTATCTTGCTCTGCACCATTAGATCCTACTCCTACTGACATGTTAACGGTTCAAATTACTTTACCCCACTCAAAAGTAGAAATTGGCTTGAAATGGCAAGTATCAGAAATATCTGCTTTAGCAGAATTACTCAAGGCACTTGCAACATGATCCGCATTGATGAAATCTGGCTTTCTACCCAACCTCTGGATATGCGAGCAGGGATGGATACTGTCATGGCTCAGGTGGTGAGAGCCTTTGGCTACATTAAACCGCATTGTGCTTACCTGTTCTGTAATAAACGTGGCCATCGCATGAAAGTGCTGGTACATGATGGACTGGGCATCTGGCTGTGTGCCAGGCGGCTGGAACAGGGAAAATTCCACTGGGCGCAGGTTCACCAGGGTGAAAGCATGGCGATCAGTCCGGAACAGTTACAGGCACTGATCCAGGGTTTACCTTGGCAGCGCATTGGACGACAGCAGGTGGTCACGATGCTCTAAACCAAGCTCGGCTATTCTGCCATCCTCCAAACGTTCTATTTCCTCTGCGTCATGACCTCAGGCATACTGCGGTCATGAATACGCTGCCTGACTTAAGCCAACTGACCCATGAACAACTACTGGAATTCACCAGACAGTTGGCTCTGCAGCATCAGTCTCTGGCGCAATCAAATCAAGAATTGGATGCCAAAGTTCAACACCTCTCTGTTCTCACTCAAAAATACGAGCATGAACTGGCGCTGTTTAAAAAGCATAAATTCAGCAGTAAAAACGAACATCTCACAGCAAAACAAATCCATCTATGGGACGAAGCGGTCGAAGAAGATATCGCAGCCGTTGATCAGGAATTAGAACGATTAAATGCAGATAAAACCGATGCAGCGACACACAAAGCCACAGTCAACAAACCTAAACGTCGACTGCTGCCGGATCATCTACACACCATCCGTATTGAGCATGAACCTGCATCAACCCAATGCAGTTGTGGCTGCCAGTTACGTCGTATCGGCGAAGATGTCAGTGAAAAACTGCATTTCAGACCGGCACAGTTCTATAAGGAACAGCATGTGCGTGGCAAATGGGTCTGTGATCAGTGTGACACCCTGACTCAGCAAGCGATGCCCGCCTATGTGATTGATAAAGGCATTGCTTCACCTGAATTGCTTAGCCATGTGCTGGTGTCAAAGTATGCCGATCATTTGCCTTTGTACCGTCAACGTCAAATCTTTCTACGCGCAGGTGTTGATCTGTCTAGATCAACGTTATCTGACTGGATTGGCCGCTGTGGGGTGGAACTGGAACCTCTGGCCAATGCCTTAAAACAGGTGGTACTGCAACAGCAGGTGATCCATGCAGATGAAACACCGGTGACGGTCATGCAGATGGGTGAAAATGAGAAAAAGCCCAAAAAAGGTTATGTCTGGGCCTATGCCAGCACACAGTACAATCCAGTTCAGGCAGTGATCTATGACTTTCAAGATAGCCGTTCTGGCCAGCATGCTGAAGACTTCCTGAAAGGCTGGCAGGGTCATTTGGTCTGTGATGATTACAGTGGTTATAAAGCACGCTTTAGATCAGGTCAGGTCATTGAGGTGGGCTGCATGGCACATGCACGTCGTAAATTCCATGAACTACATGTGACCAAGAAAAGTCAGGTCGCTGAACAGGCATTAGTGCTGATTCAGAAATTATATGCGATAGAAGCAGAATTAAGAAAAAAGACGGATGGTACAGCGGAAGCCCGCTGCGAATACCGACAACAGCATAGTCAACCGGTCATGCAACAACTATATGAATGGCTCAACCAACATCAGCTGACGGTGCCATCGAGTTCTCCAACCGCCCGGGCGATCAATTACAGCCTAAAACGTTGGCCAGCCTTAAGCCGCTATCTGGATGATGGCAATCTACCCATTGACAATAACTGGGCAGAGAACTCAATGCGTCCCTGGGCATTGGGCCGTAAGAACTGGTTGTTTGCAGGTTCGCTGCGCAGTGGACAGCGAGCGGCAAATATCATGACTTTAATCCAGTCAGCAAAGCTGAATGGGTTGGATCCGTATGCCTATCTCAGTGATGTGCTGAAAAGGCTGCCGACGCATAAAGCGACCCAAATAGAAGAATTACTGCCACATCGCTGGAAATCCAACTCAAATTAAAAAATAGGCATGGGGTTCAGCGGACGCTTACTCAATATCAAACCAATTTACTTTCTCACCCGATTCTGCTCAAGCGAAAGCCATAAAAAAATCCCGCTGATTTAGCGGGATTTTTTATTTCATCGCTTACATTTGCGATTGAATATAATTCTGTAAACCAATCAACTCAATTAAACGTAATTGTTTTTCCAACCAATAGGTATGATCTTCTTCAGTATCTGCCATTTGCTGACGCAGCATATCACGCGTCACATAATCACCGTACTCTTCACAAAGCTTCACACCTTTAGCAAGTTTTTCGCGAACGTCATATTCAAGCTTTAAATCAGCTTTTAAGCAGCTTACAACATCTTTACCCACTTCGATGTCATCACGCTGCATATTTGGTGTGCCTTCGAGGAACAAAACACGACGAATAATATCGTCTGCATGCTGAGCTTCTTCTTGCATCTCATGGTCAATGCGCTCAAAGATTTTGGTCAGACCCCAATCTTCATACATACGAGAGTGAATCAAATATTGATCACGTGCAGCCAATTCGCCACCAATCAACATATTTAAATAAGCCACGACTTCTGGATTACCGCGCATTTGAATCGCTCCCTTTGCTATATCTCGATATTATGGAGAAAAGAAAATCAATTTGCAAAGTAAAATATTTGTAAATGTATGATTTTTATAAAATTAAAATGAGAAGTACTTTCATTTACACTCATTAAAATCCCAATTAACATATATAAAAGAACATCTTAAATATCTGAGCCCGACTCAATACCAAGAATAAAAGTGCTTTTATCAACTATTATTTTTTGTAACAAGATTCAAAATAATAATAGTCGATTCTTTTCAGCTTGATTTGAATTATTTTAAAAGTACTAAATACAGCATAGAGCGAATCGTTCGGCAAAACCAAGCGTGTGCATTTAGCTCAACATGCCTAATCCTGCTTGTGTACCTAAATACAATTTCTTTAGTAGATCCAATTAAACCGAAGTCCAACGTGTATTTTTCCATACTTGCTGTTGCTCAGAATTTAAAAATGTCCAAGCGACAAAACGGCTTTCTTTTTGCCCTTGCGTCATTTTAATGGTTTTTATATCCACTGCACCGCACTGACCTAAGGTCTTTAACAGTATTGGCAATGTGGTTTTCTTCGACACCAAAGTACTAAACCAAAGACATTGTTCTGCAAATTGAGTGCTTTCTTGTGCCATTTGACACACGAAGTGTACTTCGCCACCATCACACCATAATTCGTTCTTTTGCCCACCAAAGTTGAGGACTACTTTCTTCTGATCAACGTGTTTACCCAACTTTTTTAATTTTTGTGTGGCTGTGGCATGGGCTTCATCTTGCGAAGCATGAAATGGCGGATTACAGAGGGTTAAATCAAAACAATCTGTCGGCTTTATTACCCCTTTGAAAATATTGCTCGGGGTTTTCTGCAAGCGAATCTGAATGCCCTTTTTAAGATTCGGATTGGCTTCCACAATAAATTGCGCACTTTTGACGGATGCAGCATGAATATCAGAGCCGATAAACTTCCAACCATAACTACGATGTCCAATGATCGGATAAATACAGTTTGCACCGACGCCAATATCTAACACCTGAACTGCACGTCCTATCGGAATCTGTCCGTGATTCATTTCACTCAATAAATCCGCCAAATAGTGAATATAGTCGGCACGTCCCGGAATCGGTGGGCAAAGATAATCTTGCGGAATATCCCAATAGTGAATGTCATAAAAATGCTTGAGCAAGGCTTTATTCAGCATTTTTACTGCATTTGGATCAGAAAAGTCGATAGAAAGATCACCATATGGATTGGGGCGAACAAAAGGTGTAAGTTCCGGACAACTTTTCATTAATTGCGGAAAATCGTAACGACTACGATGCAAATTTCGTGCATGTAATTGCGATTTTTGTTGTGGGAAAGATTTCTTTGCTTGCGCCATGGGTATGCCAATCATCAACGGGAGAACAGAATCATCTGATAAGGCAGGATATATACCTGCAAATGAGCCGATATTGTACGTGAATTTAGTTCACCATGACGAGTCTAAGCATATATTTGCCTATTCCCTATCACACTGAGCTGCGCTTATTATTTTAAAATCTCCATAAAAAAACACCGAGAGATTTATCATCCTCGATGTTTTTTGAATGAGCTAATCGCTGAAAAAGGTCAGTCTTGAATTTGCCCATGCTCTTTCATTAGAGCAATAAACTGTTCTTCATTCAGCACCGGAATGCCTAATTTTTCAGCTTTATCGAGTTTAGAACCCGCTTTTTCACCAGCAACCACACATTTGGTCTTACTTGATACGCTACCGCTGACTCGCGCACCTAAGCCTTGTAACAATTGAGTCGCTTCATCACGCCCCATCGATGACAGCGTGCCTGTCACCACCCAACTTTCACCATTCAATGGCTGACGGGTGGGTGCAATTGGGGCATCCCAATGAATGCCGGCGGCAAGTAAGCGATCCAAAACTTGTAAATTATGCGGTGCTTGGAAGAAATCCAAAATCCATTCTGCGGTAATATCACCGACATCAGGGGTTTTCTTTAAAGCTTCTAAATCTGCTTGGCGTAAAGCCTCTAAGGTTTGGAAGGTATTGGCGAGCATGCGCGCAGTAGTTTCACCCACACCACGAATCCCAAGTGCATAAATAAACGCAGCCAACGTGGTTTTTTTGCTGTTTTCAATCGAATCAATCAGGTTTTGAACCGATTTTTCACCCATTTTTTCAATAGTCAGTAATTTTTCACGATGCTCATGCAAGTGATAAATGTCCGCCACATCATTAAGCAAGTTGAGATGTAATAAAGATTCGGCCCAACGATCGCCTAAACCCTCAATATCCATGGCTTTACGTGATACAAAGTGACGAATCGCCTCAATACGCTGTGCTGCACAATATAAACCGCCCGAACAACGTGCCAATGCTTCACCTTCAGGCATCACAATTGGAGAATCACAGACTGGACAACATGCAGGCAATTGCACTTCTACAGCATCGACAGGACGGAATTCAGGCCATACTTTTTCCACTTTTGGAATCACATCGCCGCTGCGATACACGCTGACCGTATCACCAACACGTACATCCAAACGGTGAATTTCACCAATATTATGTAAGGTTACATTCGATACTGTTACACCACCTACAGATACAGGATTGAGTCGTGCTACAGGGGTAATAGTACCGGTACGCCCTACTTGCCAATCAATATTTTCTACGGTGGTGAGTGCTGCTACTGCAGGGAATTTATAAGCGGTTGCCCAACGTGGTTCACGGCTTAAAAAGCCTAATGTTTGTTGCTGTTTCAGATCATTAACTTTGATGACCATTCCATCAATTTCAACCGATAATGATGGACGATCTAAAATCATTTGTTCATAGGCATTTTGAACATCTTGAATGCTATCGCAGACAAAATGACGCTCACCGACCGCAAAACCAAATTGAGTCAGCCATTCTAAGCTCGCAGACATGGTGCTTTGCCCATGATGCGGCTGGCACTGTGCAATGCCATAGGCATAAAAAGCTAAAGGACGAGATGCTGCAATATTCGGATCAAGCTGACGAAGGCTTCCTGCTGCAGCATTACGCGGATTGGCAAAAGTTTTTTCACCTTTGGCTTCATTTTCCGCATTCAGCTTTTCAAAGCCGGCTTTTGGCATTAAAACTTCGCCACGGACTTCTAAGAGCTCAGGCACTACACTTTGAGTGGTAGACAGTACCTTAGGCAAGTTACGAATGGTTTTAACATTTTGGGTAATATCTTCACCGGTTTCGCCATCACCACGGGTCACGCCACGTACCAATACGCCATGCTCATACCAGAGTGAAATCGCAAGACCATCAAATTTAAGTTCAACATCATATTCAATCTTTTGATTCGGTAGACGTTCTTCAATCCGTTTGGCAAAGGCAAACAAGTCCTCTTGATTAAAGACATTGCCGAGTGACAGCATTGGGACAACATGGGTCACACTTTCAAATTTAGACAGCGGCTTACCACCGACTTTGTTGGTTGGGGTATCTGCTTGTGTAAGTTCAGGATATTGTTGTTCAAGTGCTTTGAGTTGATGAAACAGCTGATCATATTCACTGTCTTCAATACTGGGTTGATCCATCACATAATAGGCATGGTTATGCTTGGCAATGAGTTGAATCAATTGGCGCATTTGCGCAATGACAGTGGCGTCTTGGGTCATAGTTTCACCATAAAAAAGGGCGGAAATTCCGCCCTATAAAATATTCAGCTTTTGGCTATTATAGAAATCACGCTTTCGAGTTTCAATCCTGAAAGTTTAGACTTCAATTGCTTGTCCAGCGCGGTAATCAATGGCTTGATGGCGCCAGAATTCACGTAATTGTGGGGTAAATTCTTGATGATTTTGGTCATACACAACACCATCAACCTCACGCGCGATAAGACGTGAAATACTGTCCATCGTGTCAAATGCATTTTGCACGTCTGTATGTGGCAATGCCAAGAAGAATGCTAAACCTTTTACTTCCTCTGTAGAAAGTGTCTCAAGGTCAAAGCCTTCCATACCAGTATCAGTCACTTGCAATACTGAGAAGAGTAATTTGCTACCATCTTCACTATAGCGGTGGAAACATGCCAACTCACCATAACGCAGACCGTATTTAAGCAATACTTTTAAAGTTTTTTCACCAGAAAGCACACGACCTTGCGGGTAAATATGCAGTGAAATCACCGTTTCAGCATTGGCTAGCGCACTTTCCTCATCCACAATTTTTTGTTCATACAGATGTGCTTCCAAAATGCTGCTTTCTTCATCAAATTCAGAAATTTCAGCTTTTTCAATATGGGTATTTAAGCTGAAATCCGCTTTGGGCTGCTCTGCTTCTTTGCTTGGTTCTACAGTTTCTTCTTTTACATCTGCTGCATTAACTGCTTCAACTACCTTTTCGTCAGATACTGGCGCTTTTTCAGCAACCACTTCTTCAACGGGTTCTTTTACAGGAGCAGCTTCTGATTGCTGTTCAGTTTTCTTCACCGCATCAGGAGTTAATTGGATGAATGTTGGTTCTTTTTGATCAGAGGGTGAATCTGTGTTTTCAGCCAATGTCGGCTCAACACGTACAGCATCTTCTTTCACCAATTGTCCACGTACATGACGCGGGATCACCGGCATTTGGCTGTCTGGATCGATGTGTAATTCAGCATCCAAAGATGGCTCATCATTCGGTTTTTTTATAATCATTTTTATGCCCAAAAGCATAATCACGACAGCGATAACAATGCCAATAATTGTTGTGATTTCCATTTTATGCCTCCGCAGCTAAACCATATTCTTGTGCTTGTTCCACATTCACCGACACTAATTTTGAAGTACCTGCTTCAGGCATAGTTACCCCTAAAAGATCCGTTGCCATCATCATTGCCAATTTATTATGGGTAATATAAATAAACTGTACTTGCTCAGACAGCTCTTTCACTAAATTACAGAAACGTCCAACGTTTGCATCATCTAATGGTGCATCGACTTCATCGAGCACGCAAAACGGCGCAGGATTTAGTCTAAAGATTGCAAAGACCAATGCCAATGCGGTTAATGCTTTTTCACCACCTGAAAGCAGCGCCAATGAGCTATTACGTTTACCTGGTGGACGTGCCATCAGTTTTACACCCGATTGCCACCCATCTTCAAGACTTAAACTTGCTTCACCACCATTAAAGACTTTCGGGAACAAGTTTTTCAACTCAGCATTGACCTGATCAAACGTGGTCATAAACAATTTACGTGTTTCTTGATCAATACTTTTCATTGCAGCTTGTAGCTGTTCAACTGTATTTTCCAAGTCTTGCATCTGATGACTGAGTTCATTATAGCGTTTCGAAACTTCTTCGTATTCTTCAGATGCTGCAAGATTCACCGCTCCAAGCTTATCAAACTGTGCCTGAGCTTTTTCGAGTTTGGCTTGATGAGATTTTAGATCGATATTTAGACCAGTAATCACTTCACTATTCATCGCTTTAAGCTGTTCTGAATAATGTTGCAAATCTGATTGTGCCGCTTGCCATGCCAAGCGCTTGGATTCTAAATCGGCACGTAGTTTTTCATCTTGCTGCTGGAAGCTATGACGTTTTTCAGTCAGTAACTTTTGTTTCGCTTGAACTTCATTAAGTTCGACTTGCCAAGCAGACCACGTCTTCTGCAATTTGGCAGTGACTTCTGCTTGCTGTTCGTATTGCGATTGCAGCTCAGGTAACTCAAGTTGTACAGGATCAATAAATTTTTTCGCCTGTTCAATCTGCGCTTGAATTTGTTGTTGTTGTTCTTTGAGGAAAATACGATCTTTCTCAAGTAACTCGACTTGCTGCTGACTTTGAACAGATTGACGACGTAGCACTTCAGCATCCTGTTGTGAACGCTGATTAAGCTGTTGCGCATCTTCAAGCTGAAGACTCAATTCTTCTAATTGGAATTGAAGCGTCTTATATGTCGGTAATGCTTGTTCTAATTTTATATTCAATGCATGCAGATCGATTTCCAGATCATCTTTCTGCATAGCATCTTCTTCGAGCTGCTCATCTAATTGCTGCAATTGATTTTGGAGCTGTTGCTTTTGTACAGAAAATGCTTCGGCTGCACTTTGTGCTTTCGCAATCTGTAGATCAAACTGTTGTAGCTGCTGCTGCAATGTTTTTTGCTGCTGCTCAAGATGTTGCACTTTAGTCTGCATATCTTTTGCAGCATGACTGTTTTGCTGTGCCTGTTGCTCTAATCCTTTAAGCTGAGTCTCTAAGAGGTCAAGTTGCTGTTCAATTTCATCTAAACGAATACGATGACTTAAAGCACCTTGGGCAGCTTGACTACTTTCATCGTAATCTAATCCGATGACCCAGTCCTGACCAACGTGATACCCATCTAAACTAAGAATACTTTGACCTGAAGTAAGCTCATCCTGCAATTCAAGCGCATTGTTTAATGTCTCTACAATGACAACATTTTGCCAAAGGGAATATTGCGGTGCTTCAATCCAGTCCGAAAGTCGTAGTAAACCATTCAATGATATAGATTGAATACTATCGACCTGTTTTAACTGACGTGCTTGTGCTGCGCTAAAAGTTTCATCATTCGACAGAACTTGGGCAGAAAGCCATTTTGCCAAAAACTTCTCAATCAGTGCTGCATGCGGTTTTGCTTGGTCTTTGAGCTTAAGTACATGCATCAATTGCACCGCATTGGCTTGGTCAAGCGAATGATTTTTTGCAATTAACTGAGTTAAGTTTTTACGCTCTGCGACCAACACCTGAATTTCAGATTTAAGTTGCATCACTTGCTGCTGATCTTCAGCCTGCTGTGCATTTAACTGCTTAAATTGACGAGTTAAACTTTCATATTGTTCAAGTAGCTGTTTTAAGCTTTGTTCAGTATTATTCTTGTCATCCTGTACCTGCTCAATCTCATCAAGTTGGGCTTGACTTTGAATCTGCTGAACCTGTTGCTCCAGCACTTGCTTCTGCTGCTCAAAACGTAAAATATTTTTTGCAAGTTGCTCGCTTTGCGCGGTCATTTGCAGCTGACGTTGCTGCTGTTGCTCGACTTGCGTTTTGATTTGAGCAAACTGTGCGGATACTTGAGTATGTTGCGCTTTTAAATCCTGCAAAGCCTGCTGCTGATCTACACTTTGTCCTTCATGCTGCTTGAGTTGAATATTCTGTTCTTCCAACTGCTCTTGCAACGTTTCAAGCTGTAGTTCTATCAGCTGCAAACGCTCTTTGGCTTGTGCTTTTTGCTGTTCTAACTGCACTAAGTTGGTTGAGTTTTGTTCCAATAAGACCTGTTTTTGCTTCAAGGTCATTTCCAACTCGGCTAGTTTTTTTTCAGCCTGCTGTGATTCATTCTGTAAAGGTGAAGATTGTTGAATCAAGCGTTGGAATAGCTCACTGGTATTGGATAAATCATGTTCAAGCGTAGTGAGTTCTGAGCGAACCAATTTGAAAGTTTCACCTAAAATACCAAGTTGAACATTATATTCTTCCTGCAGGCGCTGACTCTGCTCACATTGGAACGATAACGTTTCAATCTTCACAGTACGAATCTCGGCTTCGAGCTCTTTATATTGAATCGCAGATTCAGCTTGGCGTTTCAACGTCTTAAGCTGAGATTTTAATTCTGTCGCAATATCTTCAAGACGAGATAAATTCTGTGTCGTATGATCTAGATGCTGCATCGTTTCACGACGGCGTGCTTGATAGCGTGATACGCCTGCCGCTTCTTCAATATACACCCGCATTTCTTCGGGTTTCGCATCGACCAAACGGTTAATCATGCCTTGTTCAATAATGGCATAGGACCGCGGACCAAGACCGGTCCCTAAAAAGATATCGGTAATATCACGACGACGACATTTGGTGCCATTTAAAAAGTATTCAGACTTACCATCACGATTGACCTGACGTCGTACAGCAAGTTCTGTATAAGCATTATAGGCACCGCCCAACTTGCCATAGGTATTTTCAAAACGCAGTTCAACGCTGGCAAGCCCAACTGGCTTTCGTTTTGCAGTTCCGGTAAAAATGACATCCTGCATGCTGCCGCCACGGAGTTGGCGTGCATTCGATTCACCCATTACCCAGCGGATGGCATCAATCACATTGGACTTACCACAGCCATTTGGCCCTACAACCGCCGTTCGATTATCTTTGAAATGTAAAGTCGTGCTATCGGCAAAAGATTTAAAGCCTGAAAGTTTTAAGCTGCTTAAACGCATAATGTCCTGATTTTATCGTCGTGAACGTCTTGCCCACGCCAGTTCAATTTGTTTCATCCGTGTTAGCGATTCCAACACAAGGTTACGTAAGTGTCGACAAAAATCTTCCATAAATAAAGTGGCTTGATGTGATTTTCTGGCTAAAACTGCATCAGTTACTGCTTTAAATAATTCAAATGATTCCTGCAGCTCACGTTTAGAAATATTTAAGGTTAAAAAATAGCTGCGACGTAACGAAGGTAAGATTTCATTGTAGTAGCGCATCAAATAAGGATTAGCCACCATCTCATGCTGTTCAGCCAAGCCCTGAAAGATTAAATCATAAAATTTTTCAGTATTTCCCTGACGAGTTTCTGTCGCTAATTGTTCTAATAAAAGCTGCACCCGTTCAGCTTCATGTGGTCGCCATGTTTCTGACATACGAAATACAATTTGTCCAAGCAGCAGACAACTCATATCAAAAAGCGCCCGCACCTGTAAGGCCGACATTTCTGACACAATCGCACCCCGTCGCGGGAATATCTCAATAAGTTGAGTACGTTCAAGGAGTAATAATGCTTCGCGCACAGAGCCACGACTGACATCAAGTTCAGATGCAATTCTCAACTCCTGTATTCGTTCACCTTCAACTAATTCGCCACGTATAATTTGCTCACCGATATGCTTGGCAATTTGCTCAGATAAACTTTGCGTTTCTACTTCTTGCATAGTATGCCTATCTTATTTTTATTGACGCATATGCAGCCTAAAAGGATGCTTTATGTTCTATTTAACTTATTTTTTAAAGCATTACTTTGACATTGTCTAACAATCTTTTGTCTTTACAGCCAACTTAGGATCTGAAACGTGAGTGAAAAATTAACGTCATCAAACTAAATTCATAAAAAAAGCACCCTCTTGGATGCTCTGATATAACATTGTTATTTTAAAGAATGGCAGATATGCCTTGGTAAATAAAATAAATACCAACCACGCTCAGCAGCGTTGCAAAACATTTCTTGAGCATCACAGGTGACAATAGGTGCGCAACCTTTGCACCGAGTTTCGCAGTAAAGAAACTCATCAAGCTAATCCCAATAAATGCGTATATATGCACGTAGCCAATGGTATTTGGCACACTGATCTCAGACTGCTGACCAAACCACATAAATCCAAGTGCACCTGCAACTGCTATAGGTAATCCACATGCTGCCGACGTTGCTACAGACTTCTGCATCACGACACCGCATTTATTTAAAAATGGCACTGTTAAACTACCACCACCAATTCCAAAGATCGCAGATGCAATACCAATGCCCCCGCCCGCTGCTAATTGAACTGACGCAGATGGTAAATGTTTATTCGGATCGATTTTGGTATTTGCCCCCAAGAACATTTTTGAAGCCACCCAAACAGCAAAGAAACCAATGAGAAGCTGCAAACCATACCCCGATAAATAATCAGCAATCCCCGCACCTAAGAATGAACCAACTACTAACCCGGGTGCTAAATTCTTAAATACAGACCAAAGCACCGCACCTTTTTTATGATGCGCCATAACAGAACTGATCGAGGTCACAATGATCGTGGCAAGCGATGTACCTACGGCCATATGCATAATGACATTCGCGTCATAATCCATGTGGGTAAATACGATATAAAGAATCGGTACAATAATCAGTCCACCGCCAACACCAAATAGCCCTGCAGTAAATCCAGCAATTGCACCAATCAATAAATATATGATTAACTCCATAACGACATTTACCACGTTTAATTTCAAATGGATGTAGAAACTCGCGAATTACAGCAATTGCTTAGTGCTGCAGGTCAGCTTCCAGAAGTGTTATTGCTCAAACCGACGACAGGATCAACCAACGATGATGTTCGTGAAATCGCACAAAAAGGTATACAGCAGATTCTGGTGAGTAGTCAGGTTCAAACTCAAGGGCGAGGACAACGTCAGCGACAATGGGTTTCACCTCAAGGCAACATCTATTTAAGCACATTAGTGAACACTGATATAGCAATCGATGGCCGTCTTGCACTTGAAATTGCTTTAAATATTTTACAGATTCCAAGTCTGCAATCTTTAGATGTTCAAGTGAAATGGCCAAATGATCTATACAGTACACGTGGAAAATGGGGCGGCATTCTGGTTGAACCCTTAAACGCTAAACAGGCAATCATCGGTGTCGGGATTAACCTGCAATCTATGCAAGCACATCAGCTTGATCAGCAAGTGACGTCACTTGAAGAGCTTGGATTGCATTCAATTTCGCGTATTCAATTGGTTAGCGAATTGTATTTAGCGATTCAGCAAGCAGGACAATGGTTCAGCTATAACAGTTGTAATTTGGCGGCGCGTTTTAATCATCATGCTGCCTTTCTCAATCAAGATGTAAGTTTCACAGATCAGTATGGAGCACATTCAGGGACTTTCATCGGCATTCAATCCGATGGTGCAGTGCAATTACAGACCAACTCGGGGATTGAGTGTTTTTATCAAGGCCAACTACGTTTGAAACAAGATCAATAAAATAGGCATTTAGAATGAAAAGTTTATGGTTAGATATTGGAAATACACGCCTTAAATATTGGATCACGGAAGATGAACATACACTCGAACATGGTGCCGAGCTTCATTTACAATCCCCTGCCGATTTACTCTTAGGTCTAGTACAGCATTTCAAACGTCTTTCGATTCAAAACATTGGAATTTCCTCGGTTCAAGATAAAAAAAGTAATGACCGTATTTTAAAAATCCTGAAACGTCTTAATGTGCCTATTATTATTGCCAAAGTAGAAGCTGAATATGCGGGTTTAGGCTGTGGTTATGATGAACCCAGTCAACTCGGGATTGATCGCTGGCTTCAAGTCCTTGCAGTAGCACAAGACCCGAAAGCCAATTATTGTGTGATTAGCTGTGGAACAGCATTGACCATTGACTTGGTACAGGGTCAAAAACATTTAGGCGGCTACATTCTGCCTAATCTTTACTTACAACGTGACTCTCTCATTCAAAATACCAAAGGGATTAAAATTCCGGATGCAGCCTTTGAGGCCTTAACACCGGGGCGTAATACTCTCGATGCAGTGCATCACGGCATTTTATTGGGCTTGGTCAGCACCATTGAAAAGGTTTTGGAACATTTCCCATCAACTTTGGTCATGACAGGTGGAGATGCAGCACTCTTTGCACAACATCTCACTGCGTATCACCCAATTATTGAGTCGGATCTACTACTCAAAGGCTTACAGCACTTTGCTTCTCATTCTTTAAGCAATGCTTAACTGCATCAAGTAATTCAGGAAATTGAAGGAACCCTGTTTCTTTAACAAAATGCCCCGCTGCTTTTTGTTCAATAATCGCTGCGTTCAAAGCATGTGCTAAACGCAGGCTATGCGGTGCAGGAATATAGGGATCGTTATTAGACATAAACATCACGTAACGTTCTGCAGCATATTGCAGTTGGGTATAGTTTAATTTTATTTGACGTATAGCCTGATTCAGCTCAGACCAAGCCACAACAGGTTGATCAAATCCTGCCACCATAATCAGACTTTGAATACTTTGACTGGTTTTAAAATATTGATCTTGCAGATAATCCAAGAGACTTAAGACACTTAGCCCATGTCCAATCAGGATGGTATGTTCATCTAGCTTCGGAATCTGCAAAGCGAGATTCTCTCGCCACTCTTGCAAATTCGGCTGGACTGGATTCGCAAGCATAATACGCTTTGCCTGATGTCCTAATGACTTGATTTCACGGCTCAGCCAAGGGTACCAATGGTCGTTTGAATTAGCGCGATAATCATGCACGATATAGATTTTTTTGCTTATTGTTGTCATGTGATTCAGCTTTTTTCTAATGTGGAGAATTTATTCTTCGCTAAGTGTATATGTATCCAATTTTGAGGCTGTATACAAGCGATTCATATACTGATCATTGTATACAGCAACTATGATTTATGGATGTAAACAGTGAAGTTAATGTTTTAAATGATCTTGAATAATGTCCCACAATTCAGGTAATTCAGTACAACCCTGAGAATCAATAAAGTGTCCTTGATGTTCTGACTGAACGACACGAGCTTTCAACGTTTTCGCTTGTGCTAAGCTAAAATGTGGTGCAACACGGTCATCACCTTTAGAATACATCACAACACGATCTGCGATCTGATCAGTCAATAAACCAAAATCTACGCGTGCAGCATCAATAAATGGATTCACCTGTTCCAATCGCCCTAAGCGTCCATTAAAACCAGCAACCAAAACCAATTGTTGTATCTTTTGTTGTTTTAAATGTTGACTTAGAAAATGTAATGTCGCGATACAGCCCAAACTATGGGCAATAAAAATCGAGTCAGCATCTATCTCATCAATTTGAGCCTCCATTTGCTCTATCCATGTATTTAACTGTGGCGTTTCAGAAGGATCCAATCTCAATACTTTTAAACTGACATTTTCTGCTTTTGCTTTATCTGCAATCCACGGGAACCAATTTTCTTCTGGGCTTGCTGTATAACCATGTACCACATAGACCTGTGCCATCTTTTATCATCTCCCTTATTTTTTTAATTAACGCCCTCATGCTACGCGATGCTGAAATCCTAATATGTAGGACTTTTATAACCTTCAAATAAAAAAGAGCGCTTATCGCGCTCTTTTTAGGAATGGGACTGACTTATTTTTTGTCATTACCACCGAACAATGGTCCCATGCCACCGCCGCCACCGAACTGTTTTTGTAAACCGCTCAATGATTTCATCATTTTTGCCATACCTGATGGATTCGCAAATTTTTTCATCATTTTTGCCATTTGAGCATGTTGTTTAATCAGCTTGTTAACTTCAGAAACTTCCATACCACAGCCCGCAGCAATACGCTTTTTACGGCTAGGGTTCATGAGGTCAGGATTACGACGTTCTTTAATGGTCATCGATTGAATAATCGCTTCCATTTTTTTCACTTGTTTTTCAGGATTTGCTTGTGCAATTGCATCCTGAAGGCCTGCATTACTCATACCAGGCAACTTATCTAAGAAGCCCATCATGCCGCCCATTTTGTTCATTTGTTCAAACTGCATCAGCATATCTTCAAAGTTGAAGCTACCGCCTTTTTGCAGTTTTTTCGCCATTTTTTCGGCTTTTTCTTTGTCGATTTTGCGTTCAACTTCTTCGACTAAAGAAAGTACGTCACCCATACCCAAGATACGCTGTGCGATACGTTCAGGATGGAATGGCTCTAAGGCATCGAGTTTTTCACCCATACCCAAGAATTTAATTGGCTTGCCAGTAATTGCACGAACAGAAAGTGCAGCACCACCGCGCGCGTCACCATCAGTTTTCGTTAAAATTACACCCGTTAAAGGTAATGCATCATTAAAAGCTTTTGCTGTATTTGCCGCATCCTGACCTGTCATGGCATCGACCACGAACAAAGTTTCAGTTGGATTAATTGCAGCATGAAGCTCTTTAATTTCGTCCATCATGTCATCATCGACATGCAAACGACCTGCAGTATCGACAATCAAGACATCAGCAAACTGAATTTTTGCTTGTTCAATCGCACGATTGGCAATGGTAATAGGTTTTTCATCAGCACTTGATTCAAAGAAGATCGCGCCAACTTCACCCGCAACGGTTTGAAGCTGTTTGATCGCTGCTGGACGATAAACATCGGCAGACACCATTGCGACTTTTTTCTTTTGACGTTCTTGTAAGAATCGTGCAAGTTTTGCTGCAGTTGTTGTTTTACCCGCACCTTGTAGACCTGCAAGAAGCACGACAACAGGTGGTTTAGCAGCAAGGTCAAGGCTTTCATTCGCCTCACCCATCATTTTAGTCAATTCGTCATGAACGATTTTGACGAACGCCTGGCCAGGTGATAACTGTTTCATCACTTCCTGACCCAATGCCTCTTCCTTAACTTTCGCGATGAATTCACGAGTTACAGGTAAAGCAACATCGGCTTCAAGAAGCGCCATACGCACTTCACGTAACGTATCTTTAATATTGTCTTCGGTTAGCTGCCCTGAGCCAGTAACATTTCTTAAACTCTGCGTGAGTCGTTCTGTTAAGGTATCAAACATTGCAAAATCCGCTTAAAATAGCCATGAGCAAAAAATTGTTTCTTAAAATAGAAAATTTATGCATAGAATGCTATAGGATACTGTAGTTCGCATCGAATTTATATAAATGAATATTCATCATCCGCAAAAAGGTTAGACATGATCAGCCTCCCTTTGGTTTATACCGTTTTAGCTTTAATCGCATATATCACATCTTTTTGGTATTTGTTCCTGCATTTAATGTCTAAACGTGTTCCTAACCAATGGTTTGTCAGCATCACTGCTTTACTGGGTTTAGCGCTGCATGCTTTGGTGGTTTATGGCGATATGCATACCCCAATGGGTATGAATTACGATGTCTTTGTGCTGGTTTCTTTTACTTCAGGGTTGATGTTACTGCTTAGCCTCGCCTATAGTACCTACCGCCCCATCCTGCCCTTAAACCTGATTGGTATTCCGGTTGCCGCAACGGGCCTGATTCTCGGTTTTGCCTTTACCCCGCAAGCCAAAATTATTGTCCAGAACTCCTTAGGTCTGGATATTCATATCATTCTATCACTTTCGGCTTATGCGGTATTGCTAATGGCGACCATTCAGGCGGTGATTTTGCGTTTTCAGGACCGTGAACTAAAAAAGAAGCAGAAACGCCTATGGGTAAATCTCCTTCCTTCTTATCAAGATATGGAATCCCTGCTATTCGATATGCTGGTGACCGGTTTCGTCTTGCTCACCATCGCACTCGGCTTCGGCTTCTTTACCATTGATGATTTCTTTGGTCAGCATCTGGCGCATAAAACAGCGTTTAGTATTATTTCCTGGTTGGTGTATGGCGCGCTGCTCATAGGTCACTGGAAATTTGGGTGGCGTGGACAGAAAGCGGTACGTTTTACCTTAATCGGTTTTGGCCTGTTGGCACTTGGTTTTATTGGTTCCAAATTTGTACTAGAAATGATTCTGTTTAAATAGTTTAAAAAAATAGATGAATTATCAAAACAATTCTTCAAATATTTTTTTATTGCAACAAAATCCAAATCGATCAAATTTATGACAATTAAAATATTTAATTTTTTTTTAAATATTGTGCTCTAATTTACATTTTATCACGGCTTTGTTGCACAAAGATTTCATAACTATATGATTTTAAAAGTTTTGATTATTTTTTAATCCAAAATTAAATTTATTTAAATCAGATGCTTACATATTTATGCAACAAAGCCTTTTATCACTAAAAAATTACACTTCATCATATATAGATTGTTGAACTTAACTAACTAGTTTAATTTGCTATTAATCATCACTATTAATAGTAGTTTGAATTTGGAGGGAATCGCACATGAAAAAAATAAATGGATTTACTTTAATTGAGCTAATGATTGTAATAGCAATTATTGCTATTCTCGCCGCAATTGCATTACCTAGTTATCAAAACTATGTCACGCGCGCCAAAATTAAGGAAGCACAATCTGATTTAATTGCGCTATCCCTCTCTGTTGAAAATATGTATCAAAGAACATTAAGTTATCCAACTGATCCTACAACAATATTCAGTACATGGAAGCCAAGTTCAGAACCCGAAAAAGCTGACTTTGAATATACTTATTCCTCAGATGGTACGTCATACACATTAAAGGCAACAGGTAAAACGGATAAAAAAGTCAGTGGCTGTACACTAAAACTAGAAAGTAATGGAGATAAAGACGCAACTGGATGTATTACTAAATGGGACAACTAAGATGAATAAGTTCACCCCCCCCCTCCCCAAAATGGTTTTACGCTTATCGAACTAATGATTACGATTACTGTGATGACCATTATTTTGTTTATGGGAAGCTCTCTAACAAGTGCTTGGATTGATCAAAGCCAAGTCAATTATGCGACATCCAGTATTCAAAGTGCTATTTCTCAAGCCAAAGCAATTGCTCTTAGGAATAAGCATAATACTACATTGAATGAAACCGCCGCTTCCATATGTCTCTATCCATGGCAAACATCCACTCCCTCTACTCCACCCGCCCCTAAAACAGCGATTAAAGTTATTTACGGTTCATGCCCCACAAGTGAGCCGAGTGATGCTATTTACAGCATAAGCCTTTCAAATATTAGCGTTACACAAGGGATCACTTATTTTAATTGTTTGGATTTTAATTATATTGGTGTGCTTACACCTAGTTCCTCCTGTTCTGCAACAGCTACTCCAACGTTGACCGTGAGAAAGAATAATGAAACAGCCACTATCATCATTCGCTAATCAACGTGGTTTCACCTTAATGGAATCATTAATCGCCTTGGTACTTTTTGCCATTATTGTTTTAGGTAGTAGTGTCGCGATTAAAAGTATGTTAACGACCCAAAAAGAAATGAATGTGGGGTTTATCTTAATTAATGAAATGCAAAAAAGACTACAACAGGCACAAGACAAAACTGATACCTCAGGCATGTGTGCTCGAGTTTCTACAGATAACTTTACTGTGGCTGGTAAAACCTTCTATATCAGCTGCTCTATAGCAGAAATTACAGTATCGACCACTCAAAAATCAGAATGGCCGGTGCTTGCTGCAAGTCATGTTTCACTAAGCATAGCGCAAGCTTGCGCAGCAGGAACGTCATTGCATGAGTCTTGTTTTGTGGTAGGGAGATAAGCATGAAAAAGAATGGTTTTAGTATACTAGAACTTCTCGTAGGCTTAGTCGTTGCCATGCTCTGCATGATCATGATGCTTATGACTTTTAAACAGATTTCCAAAGTCAGTTTAGAATCATCTATGGATGCAGAATATGATACTCAAGTACAACTTGGCATGCTTGTTTTACAAAAAGTAATTCAAAATGCTGGTTACGGTTCAGGCAATGCGGCAGATATCTTAATGAGTAACAATACTTTATATTTACGTTTTACACCCGACCTGGCTACACCGACCATTATTAAATGCCAAGCATTGACTTCTGAAAACGATATAGTCAATAAAGAATATAAATTGTTTTTACTCGAAAATACTACAAACTGTGAAGCGTCTACCGCTTTAAACAGTATTGCATGGACTAATTCTAATACAATAAAAAGCCCACTGATCACAATTAAAAATAAGGAGATCAGTGCAACGACACCACCAATTTTTAGCTTTAGTGTGCAAAGCTTACCTAGCCCGAAAAAATGTACCCCTTATGGCATTAGTAATGCAAACCCTTCTGGTACTAAGTTTGTGACTGTTACAGCGCAAGGTCAACATATTACCCAAAAGCAAATTCAATCTTTAATTTGCTTAAATAATATTTAACCCCAATTAACCTAAATGTGAGGATGAGCAATGCACACATTAAAAAAACAACAAGGTATAGCAACGATTCTATTGGTATTGCTCATTGGAATCACAGTCATGTTAATTACGGCTTCTGTTGCACGAGCTTTAATAACTAAAAAAGAAGCTGCAACTGCAGCCCATGCACAAACCAATGCACAAATTCTAGGTTGGGCGGGTGTGAGTGCTTTTAGGGAATATCTTATAGAGAAAGGCTCACAAAACTTTAATAATATTAAACAATTAACTGGTCAAAATATTAATTTAAAGTATTCAGATAATCATAAAGTAAATGCCATTGTGACTAACATCATTGGGTGTAATGCTCCAGGCAGTCCTTGTACTGTTATAGCAGACATTGCAGCCAATAGTAGTAGTGCTCAAGCAGCTACTACAATTACTGTTACATACGAAATTATTGTGGTGGATGGTATTGTTACTGTCGTGGACAAAGCAATCGAAGCAAGCTTAGGTGGTGATGTTCACTTTAGTGGAAACACAATTAAAGCTGAAGAACCCAATTCAAAAGTAATTCTTAATGTGGATGGGAAAGTAGATATATTAGCAGATTTTAAGCTTGAAAATATTTCAGAACTAATAATTAATGCAAAAGGGAATATTGACATCGACTGTGTAGCTTCCGAATGTGAAAAATTTCGTAATGTCCATTTGAATGCCAAAGGTTCGGTTAATATTCATGAGGGTGTAATTACTAAACCTGCTCAATTTGGCAATATCAGTGCTGAAGGAGATGTAACACTTCAAACTCATGTCCATGCACAAAATATAAAAACCTTAGGAAAAGTCTATATTGCAACTAGCTCTTCAGCACAAAATATTGATGCTGTAGGTCAAGTAAAATTATACCAAAGTCAAACTTCTGCAAATATTAATTCTAATAATGATGTTATTTTAATCCTGAGTTCTTCAGCAAATAATATTAATGCGCGTAATGTTCAAATAGGTACAGGATTAGGAGGAGGAAATACTGTTAAAGGTAATATCATTGCTCGAGGGTGGGTAGAAGTCGGTAATGCGTTAGGATTTGATGGTAATAATACGGTTCAAGGAAATATTCATGCATTAAATTATGTAAAAGTCGGCAGAAGTACACAGCTCCGAAGTAAAGTTCTCGGAAATATCGAAACAGAAAGTTATATAGATCTTCAAATAGCCGATATAAATACTAATTTAAGCAATTATATAAGTGCTAAACAATATATCACTATGAGTAATTATACTTATGTTATGGGTTCTGTTTATGCATATGGTCTACAAAAATATAAAGGTAAAGCTTTTGATTCGTCTATCTATAGTGAAGTTAATGGAAGTATATACGTTAATGGAGATATTGACATTGCTCCATATGCAAAAGTTAATGGAAGCGCAGTTTACACAGGAAATATTAACACAACTCTCATTAATAATAACAAAAGAATAAGCGGTTTAAAAACTAAGGTTTCATCTGCTGAAATTACAAGTTATCTCAAAACACATACTGTTATTGACCCAAACCCACCTATTAATTCAACAGATCTCTATAATGCAATCAATGAATTAATGAACTTTGGAACGCTTGTTGATGTTAAACAATATAAGTTGGATGCGAACTATATATTTCAAAGAAGTATAGGTGGATTTACTCGGGTATATTTAAACCACTTAAAAAATAAAGCAACTGGTGATATTTACATATACGGTAAAAACTCAACGACAGGTGCTTACGAACAACAAGTTATTAAAAATGGAACCTTCTCTCCTGTCCAAGAGAATAATGGCAATCCATTCTATCTAGCAGACTATGGAATAGATCGAGTTAAACCTTGGTGGGAGATTATTACATTAAATAGAAGTGGGGCTATATGTGCACAGATTAATGGTAACAAATGTAATAGCGATATAGTAGGCTATTTACCTCGTTTAGATATCACAAGATCAAGTACGGGTTTTACTGAAGATTATCATTATGATGGCAACTACTATTTAAGATCTTCTAGTGGTGCATCCTCCTTAGATAATGCAGCTTTTGCTCCTGGAATTTTGTATTTTGATGGAACAGTGACCATTACAGGAGCGCTTGCAGGCGGGAACTCTAAATCAGCTTTTACAAATACAATTCTAGCAGAAGGACGTATTTCAGCATCAGCAACTTCACCTCGTATCTATTCACCATATAATATATTGCGTGAAAAAGAACATGCAGACATGATTTGTAATAGACCTTTAAAAACAGCTGATGGAACACAAGATTTCTCTACCTCATGGCCTAATACAAATCCTGAAACTATTTCAAATGTTTATTTAATACCAACAAACCTTTGCAAAAATGAATCAGAGTTTTCTTATAGTATGGATCGTGAACCAAATACAGGTAAAAAATTAAATGTAAATATAGCCGACAATAACAATATTTCTAAGTCAGTACCAAAACTTGATTTAGGATATGTAGCACTTATGTCTAATGATTATATTGATATTGGCACATGTACTTTAGTTTATGGCGATACTCTTGCTCGTAACAAAATGAAATCACATAATATTGATGCAGGTTGTATCACCAAAGGTGGTTTAGTCGGCAATATGAGTAGCCAGGGGTATGATAGAGAAACCAATACATTTGGCACTGGTTTTACTTATACAATTCCTAAATCTAATCACACTAGTATCAGAGAAGAAACTACTACTACGACCGATACAGGTATTAAAATCGAATCAACCACCTCGAAATGGGCACGCTATAAATAATCCCATTTAGAGTTCTTTAGTAAAAAGCCCAAATTCGTTTTGGGCTTTTTTATGGCTTATGCTCACAATTCAGTATTCTAAAAAATTTCGTAGTTGATCCAACACCCTAGACATTCTGTGCAAAAAATCGTATAACCCTGTTTTTCTCTTTACAGGTCTGACCCTTTGAAACTTGTTCTTGCACCGATGGAAGGCTTAACCGATCCCATTATGCGTGATGTACTTACGTCTGTTGGAAGCTTTGACTGGTGTGTGACTGAGTTTATCCGTGTCACCGATTCAATCCTGCCCGACCATGTCTATCATAGTTATTGTCCTGAACTGTTAAACGATGGAAAAACTGCATCAGGAACGCCTGTGCATGTGCAGTTTTTAGGTAACAATCCTGACATGCTTGCTGCCAATGCGGTAAAAGTAGCTGAAATGGGTGCACCTACAATTGATATGAATTTTGGTTGTCCTGCCAAAACTGTCAATCGACATCGCGGTGGTTCGGTTTTATTAGATGAACCTGAAGTGGTTTACCAGTTAATTAAAGCCGTGCGTGATGCTGTTCCAAGTCACATTCCTGTCTCGGCAAAAATGCGTCTAGGCTATATGGATCGTGACTTCATGATGGAAAATGCGCATGCCATTGAAGATGCAGGTGCTGCATGGGTCACTGTTCATGCACGTACCAAAGCAGATGGCTACACTCCCCCTGCATTTTGGGATCAACTTGCCCCGATTCGTGAAACATTAAAAATCAACGTAATTGCCAATGGTGAAATTTGGAATAATGCTGATGCAAAACAATGCCAAATTGAATCGGGCTGCCAAGATCTCATGATCGGGCGTGGTGCAGTGACTACACCAGATATCACGCAATGTATTCGCGCGAATACCGACCAAGCTTTACTGACTTGGAATGATTTACTCGGTCTGCAAATTCGTTTCTTAAATGGTTCGTATAAAAAAGAAATGAATATGGTTGGGCGTTATAAACAATGGTTAGGCATGATGTCTAAACATTACCCAGAAGCCAAAATGCTCTGGGATGAAGTCAAACGCGTAAAACCATTAGATGAGATTATTGAAAAACTTCAATCTTCAAAACACTAAATATCAAAGCCTCTTCCTAAGAGGCTTTTTATTTATATCTTTCTCTCAACTGTGCGACATGATCACGGTTAGTTTTCCATGATTTTTCTAAAATTTCTTTTTGTAGTCGGATTTGAATTCGCTTTAGTTTTGTATCAGAAATGACAATATCTTTAAAACCTTTGACGTAATCAGTCCAAGAAGCTCCTCTAAAAACATTAGACGGCATGTTTGTTTTAAATTCTGCCTCAGGCATAAAAACAACCACCGAATGCATGAATTCAGGGTTTACAATATCACTTAGAACTGACTCTAAAACTTTTATATGTCTATAGTTTTGATGGATGGGATTCTGAAACTTATAACTTTGCTTATAAATTTTTTGTGTCCACATTTTTTGACGTTCACCACCAAAAATCCAACCTTTATAATTCTTCGTTTCAATCACAAAAATACCGTATGGACTTAATAAGATATGGTCAATTTGCGTGGTTGTGCCTTGAGCATCTGGCAATGTGAGGTCATTTAATAAAATATAGTGCGGATCTTTAAGATAGAGTTTCACGTGTGCATGGACAGCTAACTCCCCAAGTTTACCTTTGATTGTGGGAAGAAAAGCTTTAAATATCCCCAATAAAACTGCAATGAAAATCATCCATCCACAAAGGGAAAATAAAGGTTCAAATATATTTTGCATATTATTTTAATTTTATAAATAAAGAATGATCTTAATGATTTTGTTCAATTTTTAATAGTATTTCTTTATTACTTAGACCACCTGCAAAACCGACAAGCTTTCCATTTTGACCAATCACGCGATGACATGGTGCAATGATGGAAATCGGATTACGTCCATTGGCTGCACCTACAGCTCGAACCGCATTTATATTTCCAATTTTAATCGCGATATCTTTATAAGTTCTTGTTTCACCATAAGGGATATCCAATAACGCTGTCCAAACAAGTTTTTGAAACGGAGTTCCCATAAATTTTAGTGGGATATCGAATATTTGACGCTGACCGTTAAAATATTCTTGTAGCTGTAATGCTGTATTTTGAAGAATAATATTATTTTTATTTTCAGCAAGTTGACCTAATCGTACACGGTTTAATTTTTCACACTCCCATAATACTGCAATGAGTGCCTGTTGATCAGCAACGAGTTGAAGCTGACCCACAGGTGAATCGATCGTTATATAGTCTAAAGTCATGCAGCATCCAAAAATATATCCTAGTTCTTAAAATAACATACGATATATATGGCATTTATTTATGACGATGAAAGTTTCATCAACACTAGACCTGAAATAATTAGTACGGCTGCAAGCATACGCATGGCAGTGGCTGGCTCACCAAGTACAAATATTCCCACTAAAAATGAACCGACCGCACCAATACCCGTCCAAATGGTATAAGCCGTCCCAAGTGGCAAACTGCGCATGGCGTACGCAAGTAAACCAAAACTTAAAATCATAAAAACAATAGTAATCATGGAAGGGGTGATTTTTGAAAATCCCTCGGACATTTTCATAGAATATGCCCATACAATTTCAAAAACACCTGCAAGAATTAATGTGATCCAGGCCATATGCCTTCTCCTTAATGTCTCAGAATCAGGCCGTCCTGAATTTTTTCCTTAAGCGCATTGATGCACCAAGGGAGGTCGTTCCTCCAATTTTGTCAGCGTATTGTACAAAATTAAGCGTTAATTTGGCGCACTTCTTACAAAAGATGATGTTTTGTGATGCAACTTAACAATGCATTACCAAAAGATGAATGTCATATACAGCTCGTTGGTCTAATGTACATCTAACATTCAATTTGAGTGCTTAATTGTTTCTTATCTACCAGATAAATCCCATATCTGTGTGGCTCATATATTCTAATAAAGTGATTTTGGTAAAAGTTATCCCCTTAGGATTATTAAGATATACACATCCTATAAATTCAAAGCGTATTGGAGATTTTACACAATGAAACACAACTTCAAGACTTAATGCTCATTTTTTATATAGCACATAGATTCAACATCGCTTGATAAATAATCAACAAACACAAGGCTTTTAAACGATAAAAAGAACCCAATTGGGATTCTTTTTATACATTATTTGTCTAAGCGTTAATCAAAGTGCTCACAATTGATTACATTTTAAACAAGATATCCATATGGTTACCCACATAGATATCCATACACTTATCCATAAAGTTATCCACAATCCATCGTGAATAAAACATTTTTACGATTAAAGTGTCACTTGCCCAACTTTGGCAAGTTCAGAACGCATTTCGTCAATCACAGCTTTATAATCTGGCTTACCAAAAATCGCAGAACCAGATACAAACATGTCCGCACCTGCTTCAGCAATTTCACGAATATTTGCAGGACCTACCCCACCATCCACTTCTAAACGAATGTCACGACCTGAAGCATCAATAATTTTACGAGCTTCACGAAGTTTCTCTAAAGTCATTGGAATGAATTTTTGACCGCCAAATCCTGGGTTTACACTCATAAGCAATACTTGGTCTACTTTATCTAACACATAATCTAAATAATGTAGGGGTGTTGCTGGGTTAAAGACCAAACCTGCCTGCGCACCACCAGATTTAATTAACTGTAAAGAACGATCAATATGATCAGACGCTTCAGGATGGAAAGTAATAATATCTGCGCCAGCTTCAAGGAAATCACCAATCATACGGTCAACTGGTTTAACCATCAGATGTACATCAATCGGTGCTTTGATACCGTATTTTTTTAATGCCTTACATACACCTGCACCAAAAGTTAAATTAGGTACATAGTGATTATCCATCACATCAAAATGCACAACATCAGCACCTGCTTCTAATACTTTTTCTACATCTTCACCAAGACGAGCAAAATCAGCAGATAAAATTGAAGGCGCAATTAAAAATGGCTTGGACATGAAAGAACCTGGCTAAATAAGGGAGGATTGACGCATTATAGCAAATCCCACCCTTTTCAGGCGAGCAACACGAAACGCTTGCTTAAGTTGACATTCATATAACAGGAATTAAACAGACTCAACTGGTCGAACATTTGAGAGTGTTTTTAAAATATCAATATTATTTCAAAGGCTTTCATTATGATTATTTCAAAGGCTTTCATTATGATGAGCACTGCGTTAATTCCGACGTTTCAAGCTGAGCGTATGACAAAAAGGCTGGTCAAACATTGGGAACATAAGTTTCCTGTCCAAAAAACCGATCTTTATCATGAGATTCAAATGCCAACAGCCTTAGTTCGGCTGACACCGCTTGATGAACATTTACAGGTCGAAATTAAAATACTCCAACCCGATGTCAATATAATTCAGCTACAGAAAGTAGTAATTGATCATTTAGAACGAATGAGCCATCAAACACTCACTGCTCAATGGCAATGAATGCTCCACACTTTTAGTTTGAATACTTCGCTTCAAATGCTTTTACTGCTTGTATGCGCTGTTCTGTCGCTGGATGTGTACTGAGAAAATCTAGATTTTTTGAAATGTCTGATTCTTTATCTTCCTTCGAATCACCCTGCTGACTTTGCTCTAAACGCGCCAAGAAATCTGCAAAATAATGCACAGGAATATGCTGTTGATGCATGGCCTTTAATGCATATTGATCTGCTTCAAGTTCAAATTTTCTCGAATAATTTAATCCAACTAAAGACACTGGGACACTAGTCAATAAATCACTGGCATCACCTGTGATCATAATAATCAGTGTGCTGATTCCTAATCCGCTGATCGCTTGTTCAAGGCTATGACGTTCATGTAAATGGCCTTGTTCATGCGCGAGTACGCCTAGCAATTCACGATCATCATGAACCAATTGAACCAATTCATCCGTAACCACAATCGTGTTATTGGGAATCGCAAGTGCATTCGCACCAATTTGGCGACCACCTTGACGGAAAATCACTTTCGCCGTTTTCTGACCCTTAAACATGGCTTGATATCCAGCAATCAATTTTGCCTGTCGTGCTGCATCAATTTTGCTTGGCTGTGTAAATTCCATCAAATAATCTTCAGCTTGATTGCCAATTTTTACCATGGTCTGTTCAGGTAAGTGATGCGCTATATGATGGGAGGCTGTAGGAATACCCCACTGAACTAAGCCCCATACAAAAAACACAACAAAAACCAAGCTCACGAGAATCATTTTAGGTGAACGTTCGAGCTTCCAAATGGCATGCTGCTTATTTGCATGTTCCACATTAAACCACTCAGGTACAGCTGTCTGAAATTCGATGCGTGCATCATCAATCAGTTCAACGACTGGCTGAACCTGCCCCAATGCCCCGATCAATGTCATCGCCTTATACGGATAGAATCGCACCTGCTGCTGTCCTGAATCATCATATTTGATTTGAACTTGTTCTGAATCATGTGGCATCAATATCGCATGGCGCGGCTTAGATACAATTCCATCATAAAAAATGACATTGACCTGTTGTGTAGACATATTGCATGGCCCTTAAAGTGAAATATCAAAATCAAAAATATCACTGAGCTCTTCAGCAATCGCACTCGGATCTTCCTGCATTTGATTCAGCATTAAATCTGGATCATTCACTAAACAAAGACTGAGTGATTCAACTTTATAACGATAAATACGTACTGCTGCCCATGGTGTCAATAAGCCAAAGCTTACAATTTTAAGCAGCCAATTGGTCACCATAATCCAAACAAAAACCGCAGAATTACAACTGGTTTGGAATTTACTCCGACTAAGGACCATGTTATTCCATGTACTTATAAATAATCGCGCCTGTATCCACGGCCAAATCACAAACAAGGCAGCTACATAGAAGAACATCATTAGCCCTGCAAATCTCATTAAAATCTCAGGGGATGTTCTGATTAAATCTAAACTCGGCAAACGCCCCATGGTCAGACCTAAGACTAAAATACCGATATAGACGATAATCGGGATATACATCGCTACAACGAAGTTCAGCCATGTTGCCTTAAAGTTAAATTTAAGTTGACCCAGTTGCAGATTATTAAAGGTATATTTTTTATACATCCACAACACAATCGGGAAAGCCAAACCAAGCGTAATAATCATTAAGAAGATAGACATAAAGAAAATGCCATAGGCCGCTTTATGTGTTCCATCAAAGAAAAAACGCGCATTACTAAATTTACTATTACGCGCATTAAAACGTAAGGTCGCTCTGACCAACCAAGGAACAGCCAACCAAATGACAAGCGCACCCGCTAACATCCATTCCCATGACTGCTTAGATAAAATTGAGATAGCGAGATAAATACCTAGCGCGATCAAACGCCCTTTTAAAATTTTGGTCGGCACCCCGGTAAAGTCGAAACGGCGTTGAATAAGTGCAGTATTACTATAAAAATAACGTAGACGACGAACTTTAGCCCACGGTGAATAAAGACCTAAAGTGACAATCATCAGTAACAGATTGACAATCCAAATGCCAAAATACTCTAAGCCATTCCCATGAAATGAGAATTTCTGTATACGTCCTAAACGTACGGGGTGACTCGTCTCTGGCAAAGGTGGTGGAAAGACAGGATGATCAATGGAATGAGATGAACTCAGGTCTTCAATATTTTGCATGTATTGCCTAATTTTTATTATTGAATAAGATGAAATTTCAAAATAAAACAATGCAGTATCTTTCACAAGCAAGATACTGCATCTTTCATTTAAAATATGATGAACTGCAGATTAAGGTTGTAAATGCACCGCATGGAACTGTAGATGATCATCTATAAAACTTTGAATAAAGTAATAGCCATGGTCATAACCTTGATGTTCACGCAGCGTAAGTTTTTGCCCAGCTGCATCGCAGGCTTGTTTGAATAATGCAGGGTTCAACTGACTATAAAACTGATCGGCAGCGCCTTGATCAATTAAAATATCGCTAAATACAGCACCTTTGGCTTGTACCAATGCCGTCGCATCGTGTTGTAGCCATGTGCTTTTATCTTCACCTAAATAGTTTGAAAATGCTTTCTCACCCCATGGACACTGACTTGGCGCACAAATCGGCGCAAAAGCAGATACAGATTTAAATTTTTGAGGGTATTTCAGTGCGAGCGTTAATGCACCATGTCCACCCATAGAGTGTCCAAAGATCCCGATTTTATCTGCCTGAATTGGAAATTCTTGCGTTACGACAGCATACAACTCATCCACAATAAAACTTTCCATTTGGAAATGTTCTGCCCACGGCTGTTGGGTTGCATTGATGTAAAAACCTGCACCTTGTCCAATATCCCAATGGCCCCCTTCTGCGACACCGTCACCGCGTGGTGAAGTATCAGGCGTAATAAGGATGATTCCAAGCTGGGCAGCAAGACGCTGTGCATGCGCTTTAATCGCAAATGTTTCTTCAGTACAGGTCAGCCCTGCAAGATAAAATAAAGCAGGACAGCTTTGACCATTTAAGGCTTGTGAGGGTAAAAAAATACCAAATTTAGTCGGTGTCTTAAGCACTTTAGAATCAAAGCGATATATACGTTGTTCGCCTTCAAAGCTCTTATTATTTTGTACCAATTCCATCGTCATATACCCTTCAATTAAACTCTTAATTATTGCGCTACTTTTGTCTCTGTCGTTAGCGGTGGAAATAAACGTTGCTCCAGTTGCGGCAACATTAATTCCATATTTTTACCAATCGACCATTGTGGTTCTGACGGTTCAAAACCTTGGTTTGATTCCCATTTCGCAACTGTTGACTTCGCTTGGTCAAATGCAGCTTTAATTGTATTTTGTTCCCGCATCGCTTCATCAAAGAAAGCACGACCAAAATAAGTATAATCTGCTTCATTTGAACAGCCAAAGGACTGTCGATCAGCCGCTGATGCCGTAATAATTAAGGTATTATCATCTTGTAAGGCAGGAACAAAACTGCCTGAATAACACGAACCAATCACAATCACACGCCAACGAATACCTGAGGCATCCAAGGTCTGTCTGAGCCATTTTGGATCGATTTGTGCCAAATCCAAAGGTGCATTTTCAATTTCAAAGGTATTGGGTAAACCATGCGAGGTCATATATAAAAATAATACATCCCCTTCACGGTTCATTTGCTGTCCAATACGGCGTAAAGCCAGTTCAATACTGGTTCGGCTCGCGATAGGATTTTCCAAACGTGTCGCAGGATGATTAATTAAAGCAATTGAACGACCATAGGTGCCAAAACGTGTGTCGAACTGTTCTTTAATCCGCGAAATTTCATATTGGAAGACATCTTGATAACTCGCACCTGCTACACCCATAAAATACCAATGTGACTGTGCAAATTCACCAAATTCAATATCATTTAAGGCCTTATTGAGTAAATTAGGCTGTGCATAAAATGCATCTTCAGCAAAACTTGGTGCTTGTTGTTCGACTTTCCAAATCGGTTGGTCTTTCACAGAAATTTGCCACACGACTAATGTAAAGAGCGTGGCAATCATAATCAACGCACGTTCCCACCACGGCCATTTTAATTCGCGTGAAAACACCCAAACTACAGCCAAACTCTGCCACACAAACAGTGCGACAAATAAACGTGGAATATAGTCATAAAGCACAAAAGGCAAATAATCAATGTCACCCAAATATTGGATCAAACATTGAAAGAGCATGATGTGGGTATCGAGAACCAGCCAAAGTAATGCTGGAACCAGCATCAGACGTGGATTATTGATCCGCTGAGAAAGAAAAATCCCAACAATCAATGCAATAAAGGGCCATAAAGCATAACTGATCAGACCTTGGGAGTTAAAATCTCCCATACGTCCTGAACTGAGCCAGCTAAATAAACTGTTCGCACAACCACCCAAAATCCCCCAAAAGACCAATTGCATAATGGAGGGACGAACCAATTGTAGTGATCGTCGAGAACCCAAAAACAACCATATTCCGGCAGTTTGATTGCTCTTAAAGTCATGCCAAAAATTAATGGAAGGTTTAAAGTCGATCATAGGATTTCGTGGAGGTGAGGTGGCTCGCTAATTCGCTCAATAAGTTTATGCCTGATAAAGGATTAATCAATGTTATTTTGTACTATATAACAAATCCTTGATTACTTTTGAAGCAATTATCATATTAAGCTACAAGATCATGCTGAAAATACGCATCAAAGCGACAAGCATCCCCTTGCCATTGGTGATTTGGCTGTTTATCCGCTAAAAAAACAGCTAATCGAGGGCGTTTAACCACCACACGCTTGCCAATTTTTTGTGCAAGCTCAAGTAAATTATCCCCCAAATCCATTTCACCATCTTCAGGTAATAACATATGCAACAGCTGCATTTGTTTTTTCACCTGAGCCTGCTTCTTCACCGCTTGTTGGTTTTGATCACGCTGCGGGAACATGGGATCAAGATAGACCACATCCACGACATGGTTTTGTTCAGCTTGCTGAATCAGATAGTCCGCTGAATCTGAAAATACCAGTTGGATGCGCGCCACCACATTGGCTAGGAATGCATCACTTTGCGCTCGTCGATGACTATCTTCAAGTAAAGTAAATAAAATAGGATGACGTTCGACCAATGTCACGTGTGCACCAAGATGCGCCATTAACAAACTGTCATGACCAAGCCCAGCTGTCGCATCAATCAGACTTGGCTTTTCACCTAAATTACATGCACGTGCAATCATTTCTGATTTTAATGATGCCCGTTTTAAACGCCCAACTTCTGCTTTCCAGTCCGGTTGCATCTTCATGCCATTGGCACATAGCCATAAACCATCAGCATCACAACAAAGTGCCAAGTCTGGATTTAAACGGAAAAAACGTGCGTTCAACTTTTCTACAGTCGAAAGCTCTACGTGTACACCACGAGAAAAAAGCACAGCTTGGAATTGCTGTGCTTGTTCAAGGTGTTCAGATTCTGTGTATAAGCGAATATCGCTTACCATAACTTCCAACCTGTAAATGCAAACAATAAAATCAATACGCCTGAAACAATACGATACCAAGCAAAAACCATAAAATCGCGTTTAGCTACATAAGCCACTAAAACACGAATTAAAACTAAAGCGGAGATAAAAGATACAAGAATACCGACTGCCAATACCCACCAATCCTGAGTGCTATCAAACACATCAAAACTTTGGTAAACATCAAGCAAACCTGCACCAATAATCACAGGAATCCCTAAAAAGAAGGAGAACTCAGTGGCTGCTTTACGAGAAACGCCTAAGAACATTGCGCCAATGATAGTTGCACCTGAGCGTGAAGTTCCCGGAATTAAAGACAATACTTGAATCAAACCAATCCAAATCGCATCTTTAATACTTAAATCTTCAACCTCTTGCGCACGGACTTTCGGTGGATTTTTTTCAATCCACATAATGATCAAACCACCAATGATCAAACCAATCGCAATCGCAATATTGTTAAAGAGTAAATCTTTAACCGTTTGACCAAATGTTAAGCCCACCAGCACAATAGGAATCGATGCCAAGATCAAACCTAGTCCTAATCGACGTCCTTGTGGCTCACCACTAATAATCCCTGTTGCTGCTCCCCAAAGACGTGCCCAGTATTCGTAAATGACTGCTGCAATTGCGCCCATTTGAATGGCAATCACAAATACATCACTTTTTTCTTTGGTCCAGAAATTCATCAGCTCTGAAGCCAAGATCAAATGACCTGTACTGGAAATAGGTAAAAACTCAGTAATACCCTCAACAATACCCATGATAGCTGCTTTAAGGAGCAGTAAAAGATCCATGCGTTATCCTAGTTAATTATGCTTTGCCTTGATCTGGTATTTTTTTCCACGCGTTATCACGTAGATAAACGGGAAGTGCCTGTTCTGCACTGACCCAATTTTCATTTTGCGCTGCAATGCGAGCAATCGTTGCAATATCCTGCGCATTTGCAGTAACCGCTTTATATTCACTTGCTTCCGATTGAACTAAATCTGCACCTGAACCAATCACAGTAAAACGAATCACTTTAACTGCTGCTTCATAACTTAATAGCTGCTCGTCATCTACTGCTTGCATGATACCTTGAGCATCCAATTGGAAACTTGCGATATATACTTCGTTCATACGAGCATCAAGAACAGCAGTGACCTCAGTCAAGCCATGCATACGATAAGCGGCTTGCGCTAAAGCTTGTAATGTTGAAACTGGAATCACAGGTAAATCATTCGCCCAAGCCAATGCTTGCGTCACTGCGGCATTAATACGCACGCCACTAAATGAACCGGGTCCACGGCTAAATGCAATCGCATTAAAATCACTTGGCGCAATCTTTAATTGTTGCAAGCCTTGTTCAATCATCGGGAGAATGGTTTGCGTCTGTGCCTTCGCTCGCGTATCTAATTGAAAGAACAATTCTTGAGTGTCATCGATCACAGAGACGGAACACTGCTCATTGGCAGTTTCCAATGCCAGCACTTTCATGCACAACCTTAATTCAAAGTATAAAAACGATGCTTATGATACTCCACTCCTGAAATCTAGGCGAGATTTTCCCGAAACAGATACAAAACCATATTCAAATAATCGAGCACATCAATTTTTTATAATTCTATTGGCTGTAAATCGGTAAAATTTTGGAAATGATTCGCATAATGCAGTGCACTTAATTTTAATTTTTGTATGGTTTCTTCATCTAAGGTCTTAACCACTTTCCCAGGTGATCCCATCACAACTGAATTATCAGGAATCACTTTACCTTCAGGAATTAAGGCATTGGCACCTATGATGCAGTTTTTACCAATAACAGCATGATTCAGAATAACGGCCTGAATACCGATCAAACTATTATCGCCAATCGTACATCCATGCAACATGGCCTGATGACCAATTGTCACATAATCACCAACTGTGAGTTCAATCCCAGCATCGGTATGTAAAACGGCGTTTTCCTGCACATTACTAAAATGACCAATTTTAATTTTACTGTTATCCCCACGGACAACTGCACCAAACCAAATACTTACCTTTTGCCCGAGTTCCACTTGACCGATTACTGTTGCTGTTGGTGCTACCCATCCATCCCATGGTGAAATCATTGCTTGTGGTTGTTTACCCTGATAGCTGTACAACATAGCCATAAATCCTTTTATTTTTTAAATAATCGTGTCGGTCTAAATGCGGGTGAATTCAATAAAAATGGCCATTCTTTTTGATAATCCAGTCCATATTTAAATAATGAAATCAACATCCTTGCCGTTAGGCCCCAAACCACTTCATTTTCTACGCGTAGACTTGGGAAATATAAAGACTGTCGTGCAAAACGCACTTCATAAGGCGTTGGTTTAGTGTCAATTAACTGTCGTAATGAAGCAAAGAAAATGCGATCAATTTCCGATGGCTGAGGAATCAATTCAACTTGCGGCGGAATGAGACCAACGACAGGCTTCACCAACATGCCATTACGTGCTTTTTGCATCGGCAGATCGCCAATCAAATTGACATCAAAAGGATTCAGAGCCGTTTCTTCAAAGGCTTCTCTTAATGCCACAACAATATTACTGGTATCTTCAGGGTCACGTTTACCCCCTGGAAATGACACTTCGCCGGCGTGATTATTTAAATATGCCGAACGGCGGGTCAGTAACACTTTAGGATTTTTTTCGTCTGTAATCGCAATCAATACCGCCGCCTGCGCAGGTTGAGTGCGTCTAGAAAAGCGTAAGCGTTGTTGCAACTTTAAAGTTAAATCACTTTCTTCTACAGACATATTTTTCCCTCAATATTTGTCTTTTATCATAGCTGATTTTTTATTCTGACGGATAGAAATGATGCCAAATTGTGTTTTTTCAGTTATCCTGACTCTACTTTTTATCATTGATGATGAATATGAACTTTTGTGTAGCATGCGGACATAAAACAACAGAGAAAATCCCTTTGGGAGATCAGAAAATTCGTCGTGTGTGCGAAAGTTGTGGTTATATTCATTATATCAATCCAAAAGTCATTTGCGGTGCTTTAGTGCTTTGGGAAAACAAAGTGTTACTGTGCAGACGTGCCATTGAACCTCGTTATGGTCTGTGGACTTTACCTGCTGGTTATATGGAATTGTTTGAAACGATGGAGCAAGGCGCTGCACGTGAAACACGTGAAGAAGCTGAAGCCGAAGTCGAAATTGAGCAACTGTATTGCATGTACAATATTCCACGCATAGGTCAAATTTACGTACTGTTTAAAGCCGATTTGGTTGAAGGTAAATTTGGAGCAGGTGAAGAAACCATTGAAAGCCGCCTCTTTGATGAAGCGGATATCCCTTGGTCTGAACTTGCGTTTCCAAGTGTTGAACGCACCCTCAGACATTACTTTGAAGACCGAAAAAAGAATCAATTCCCAATGCACTTAGAAACATTGGGGTCGCGTTTAGATCATACGGGTTAATTAAACCCCAATAAAAAAAGCCCATTTCAATATGGGCTTTTTTTATTTCGTATTTACTTTTGCTTAATGCGATAGCAAGAAGCTAATTTGAATTTCACTTCCCCACCCGCACGTTTCGCAATGTCTTTTGCATTCGTATCATCAGGTTTTTGAGTACTATATACCTTGTTAAAGCTGGCAAAACTATTTGCCCAACGTACTGTTTTTCCTGCTGAATCAATAAGTGGTACAGCATCAGAACTTGGCGTTGAATTAGCGGCAGCTCTCAGTAAAGTATCTAACTTGAGCAATGCACCACCGACCACAATAGCATCTGTCGTTGAAGTAGATGCCTGAATGGTCGTATTCATACCAATAAGTGCACCATCCAAATTACCAAATTTTTTGTTCCCTAAAATCATACGTAATGAGATCGAGTTATCTGTAGTTTGCGGGGTTGAGCCACCGACAAATGCACGTGATACTGTACCTATTGGGAACTGTTCGACTGTTTGACTGCCATAAGTCGAAACTAAGGTTTCAGGATTAAAATCTACATCACACTCTGATGCTGCAGATGCAGGCTTATAGTTGGTGCGAATATCTCCATTTTCATCAATCACAACCGGAATACTTTCAGCAAGTACTTGACTATCTGTAAAGGTAAAATCAAGCTGTCCATAAAGTGGGAATAGATAATTTTCCCCAGTTTTAACCGTCTCTTGCGATTTAAAAATGCGGCTATCCAAATAGCTGATTGGGAAAATTTTATAGAGATCCAAGCTCCCCGCAAAGGTATCCATCAGTTGTGATGTTCCACCTTGAACTTGTGTTTTACTTTGTTTCCATAAGCCAAGTTCTTTTTTCTCAGTATCTGTTAGCGTGTAATCGGATTTTTTATTGGTCAGTAACTTATAGAAACGTTCAGTTCCTGCAATCATATAATCGTTATATAAACGACCTTGATTAATGGTCAATGTTTGCTGTTCAGTTTCATCAGTTTTAAAAATAAAACCAGGTGTTGCAGGAATGCTTTTTGTGGATGGGCTAATCCATGTTTTTTGTGCAGGTGCAGTCATCTGAATCGGTGCAACTTGACGAATCAGCTGAGCATTTAAACCACCCAGCGTTTCAAAGCCTTTTGTCGGATCTGAGCTATTTTGAGGTGTTCCTCTCCACTGTAAACCACTACCAAAGGTGCGTCCCTGACGATCTGTCATCAACATAAAATGTCCGAACACATGCTCTACATTGGTATTTGAAGATTTACATTCTTTACCAATTTCACACCCTACAAAACCTTCTGAACCACTCAAATAACTATTTAATAAGTCACTTGTTGAAAACAATGAAAATTCGGGTTGGTAAACTGCTGCATTAGTAATAATAGAAAGTTTATCCAATACTTTAATTGCATCATCGCGCTCAACTTGGGATATATCAATCCATTCAGCCAATAAAGTTTGAAACTCACTGTCCGTTGTATTTTTAAACTGATCAACACTAATATTCTTTAAAATTTTATCTAAATTGGTACGTACTGAATCATTAATCACAATCGGTTGTAGATCTGTCGCAGAATTTAAAGACGGACTAGATTGTGGCGGATTAACATTTAGACCAATAGTTTGAATAATTTGAATTAAACGAATTGCAATCTCTTGTGTAGAGATAGTCACTGCTGAATTGCTTCCTGTTGAGCGAATACCTTCAGCGATATCCATAATACTTAAACGTGGTACTTGAGATTCTGTTGAAACATTGCCGATTTTGTCTAAAGAAAAACGACCTAACTCAATTTTATGCTTTTCTGCACCGTTTAAGTAAAAGGTAATATTTTCGCCTGCTTTACATGCACCTTTGGCATAACCATTATTTAAATCAAATACGGTAATATAATCATTTTCTGTGTCTGTGCCACAATAAAAATTGAGTCCATCAATCGGATAATCCAGCGCAAATTCGATACAACCTGTTGCACCTGCAGTACAAGAACCACTCTCCGTGCTACTGTCATTTTTTTCTGGCAATACATTGGCACTTTCACCCCCACATCCGTTTAGGGCAAATAGCATCGCGGTTAAAGTTGAAGCTATAAATAACTTTTTATTGTTCATATTATGATGTCTCTTAAATTATCCCTAACGAATGACACTCAATTTGATTTGACCCTGATTGCTCAGTCCATATTGGTCAACATCAATTGCCGATGCCAGAGGTGTCATTAAAATATAATGACTGTTCTTCGGTACCTGAATCACACCCTCAATATTTTTAAATTCAATCAGATTAGCTTCCGATTGTTGATTCTTATATCCACCTGCGCCTTCTAATACACATGCATTTTCATCTAAGAAAACTACAAATGGCCAATAAAATGTTGGGTCTTTTTCTTTCGATGCGTAAGATTGAATGCGGATATTTTTAAATACCGAATCGATCTTAACTACCTCATAGTCAAACTCATCTTTGATTGGTGCACGAGGCCATAAATTAACATCTTTATTCTGGATTAGGGCTTTGGCTTTTTTTAGTTTTTTATCTTTAAAACAACTTTGACCTAGACCTTGAATCGCATCTTCTTGTGATACACGATAATAGCTAGATGCTAATACAATCGGCCCTGTGTCTTCTTGAGATTTGGCTCCAAACAATCGGTTTAAGACGGTTTGGCTTACCCCTTTTTCACGCTCGATGGTCTGTAATCGAACACTTCCACCTTTACTATCCATCACGCCCTCAGGCATGGTATAGAAACGCTTACGTCCCTCTAAATTAAATTCTTTATCTTCAAGAAATTCACTACTGACATAATCTTCACCATCAAGTTGCTCAAACCCATTTTTTACTGGTGTTTGTAGCTGCGGCTTAGGCGTAGACGAAATATTTTCTAATTTTGATACTTGCGCTGTTTTTTGTGGAGACCTTGGTTCTGGAGTCTTTGGCTGTACGACTTGAACCGATTGTTTTTGTTCAGTATTAAGCTGAACCTCTTTTTTTGTTTCAGACTGTGCTTTAACTTCAGCCGTAACCGTTTTAGGTTTTGCTTTTTTTTCTTTCAGCTGAACCACCATCGGGCGGCCATCTGGACCGATGATCGTATGAAATCCATCAGCATACGTTGTTGTCACCTGCAACATTGCAACTGACAACATGGTTTTTAACCCTAGTTTAAGCATTCCAGAATGACCTACCATCGTGTTCTATAATTCAGACCTAAAATTGTTACTTTTGTATCGGTTTTAATGTTTAAACCAGCATAAGGGTTAAGTAATAAGTTATTCACGCCAGTTTGGTTAGCCAAGCTACTGGTATTGGCAGGAATACTATCTTTACTGCGTAAGAAACCAATCGACAAATCAAGCTCGGTATCTGCATCAAATTGATAACCCACGCCTAAACCAAAAAGCTGTGCATTATTAATCGGCACCATGGTATTACGCTTACCATCAGGGATTGAACTACCACGTGGTTCATAACCTGCACGCAGCTTTAACCGGTCTGTCGCTGAATACTCAACACCCACCCCAAAGTTCCAAGAAGATTGGAAACCAAGTGGTAATGCTAAAGATGTATCACTGACATGTTCAGAGAGTAATTTTGCAATTTTGAGTGCTGAAATTTGACGATCAAACTCAAATCTGAATTTATCCCACTGCTTATAATCCGTCCAGCCGACATCAAAGTTGACTTTCAAATCAGGCATGACTTTATAACTTACCCCCGCTTGGAAATGCGCAGGATATTTAAAGTCCATCGACACCAAACCTGACTCACTCGAAGGTACATAGTTTGGGAAACCTAAAATTGCAGCAAGAATCTGACCTGTTGGTGATGACATTAAGCCATTGATCAATTCCTGTGGCGCTCTGGCATTATCAATATGATATTTACCTTTTAAGCGCATTTTTGCTGCACTTTGGTAGACCAAACCAAAGCTAAAATCTTCTGTCGGCTCCCACAGCACGCCAAGGTTATAACTCGGACTGAGAGACTGCTCTAAAGCCAGTTGCATCTGTCCAAATTTACCAAATGGGTTCATGCCTTCTTGGGCATTACACATCCCAAGCAACAGAATATCAGTAATGATGTCTGAATTGTCTTTAAACGGCGTACATACGACTTCATCAATCATACGTAACATACCAATCAGCTCATTCGGAAAACGTAAATCCGTTTTCATCGCAATGGCTTGATAGGACATCCCAATACCACCACCAATAGACAACGTATCACTGACTTGATAGCCAACACTTGGTGATAAATAGGTTATACGTTCAAGGGCAACTTGCTGCCCCATATAGTTGGCAGGATTACCATCTTCAGCACCAAATCCTGCAACTAGCGGCGCATATACTGCTGTTGCAAAAGTCGCTTTTGAACCCGGTGGATTATAGGCAATACCCATAGTCGGTGCTGCCATTGGCAACCCTTCACCAAGATCAACAATTTTTTTCAGTACAGGGACATATAAGCTGACGTATTCAACATCACCGCGTATCGGGCCTTTAAAATCTGTACACAAGTCCGATGCAACTTCAGGACCATCATTACAAACTAAAGGATCATCTGAATAACCAAAAACGTTATAGCCTGCAGGGACTGAAAACTCTCGTTCAATATTAAAGTCAGCAATAATAAATTGCTGCTCGGTTTGTAAACCTTGAATTTTGGTTAGACCTGCAGGGTTAAAGTGAACTGCATTCACTCCTGGCGGATCTGCTGTCACAGCATTTCCCAAGGACAATGACCTTAAATCCACAGAAAGGTTGGTCCCTAATTGTGCAAATGCAGCACCTGAAAAGCCCGTTAAAGCAATTGCCGCGACTAATGGGCTAAGTCGAATTCTTTTCATACGACTGCCCTCTTAGCGAAGTTTTTTACCAAAGCCTAAAATATCAAGCGGGAATGACAGCCCCAGTGAAACGTCTGGTGCATCTTCAGTTAAGCCAATACCAAGCGTACCGTTGACAATGGTTTCTGGTGAGACACGAACCCCAAGTGCAATCGCAAAAGTTGAGCTGGTCTGATCTGCCGATGAATAGCTTTCACCCGTGTGATATTTAAATTCAGCACCGGTATTAAAGCTTTGCTGATACGACATAGTCATTGAAACATCGTAGTTAAACGAATACGCAAAACCGAATGAGAAGCCACCACTGATCCCTGGATCAAATTCCTCTATAATACGTGGACCACGTATTTGGTTTAAACCACTGACAGGAAGACCATAATTTGCTGACAAAGAAGCAAACAGTACAACAGGGTCGATATATTTACGGGTACTTGCACCTACACCAACTGAGTAATAACCCTTACCTGTTGACAAGTCTTTTGCTGAATTAATTTCGTAAGGACTATCACCTGTTTTGGTCGAGAGATTTCCAAACAGAATTAGGGGTAAACGCCCTGCTTTTAATGGAAACGGTTCCCAGCGCGCGCCTAAGCTAATATCACCTAAGCCAGCCGCAGTCGCATCTTTAAGTAGATCTGACTTTGCCACCAATGGAAGTGATGCGGTTAGGGTTAAGTTATCCTTTAGACCATATTGCACGGTAAAAGTATTAGTGACCGTATGGTTGGCATTCTCTTGAACTCGGAGTTGATACAGCGAACCTTGTTGCATCTCCATATCAAGTTGTGTATCACGATAATAGGTATAGTCAATGTCGTAATACGATGAAAACTCACCTTTTTTAATCAATGAATATTGACGTTCATTGGATGTAAACACTTCTTCAAGGTTGGTTTCTTTAGTCGAGTCGCCTTCTTGTTGTTGTAATGCAGCAGATGCAGATTGTGCTGGCGATTCTACAGGTGCAGCAGCCTGAGTGTCTTCTACGGCGTCATATTCACCTAAGCCCACATCAGCAGATTCTTCAGCCTCTTGTGTAACTTCTTCAACAGCTTCATAGTCCCCTAGACCAGGCTCCTGAGCATAAGCCACACCCATCACAAGCTGCACGCTTACTGCCAGTAAAGTTTTGTTCATCCAATGAATTTTCATATTTCGTCCCATTAATTTTTAATTTTTCTTTAAACTTTTAAGTACTTATTTACTCTTATAATAAAGGCGTAAAAAGTTGTAACCATATTGACCATAATTTTCTGAATCTTTATTGGTATTTTTATCCATACGAATGGTCGATGCTTTGTCTGCAATTTTTTCCATATAGGCTTGTGGATATTGTAGATCGACAAAGGCATAACGATTGACTGTTGCATCATCGACATGGCGCATATCACGCTCACTGAGTGCCAATAAATTCTTACGCTGCTGTGGGGCAACGTTTAATAAAAATAATGTGTTATTTTCCCAAATTTCTTTGAAACGCACTTCATCGAAACTGATATTTCCAAGTGCTGGGTCGGCAACATAGACGCGACCATCTTTATAGCCTTTATACACCACAAAGTGTTTAAAGCCTGCATAACTGATCGGTATAATCGCAGGTTGCCCTTGTGAGACTAAGTCACTAAATTCGCCTTTATATCCACCACTTTCAATACCCAGTGCTGCGACAAAACGTTTCATATCAAGCAATGAGAAACTACGGCGCTGTACAATTTTTTCGGTTTCACCAAATTTCAATAGACCGTTCATGACATTCTCTTCGGTCAATTGAACGTCCATGTTGACGTAACCGTTAAGTAAGGTCGTGAGTGCTGCAGAACCACAGCTATAGTCATAGGCTTGGCGGACAATGCCACGAAATTGATCATGCAATGCTGGGGTAATATTGACCGACTCGCGGTGCATACGCACAAAGGAATCCTGACGAGAATCTAAAGTCTCGGTATAACGCACTGCTTCAGCAGGCTGAGGCTTAATATCAAAGGCTTCTTTGGCAGCGTAGTAGATCAATGCCGAGCCGAGTGCAATCTCTAACATAATTTTTACTTTTCATGTCTGACGCTTGGCGTCTTTTCGTTATTATTCTAGAGTCTATGCTCTACATCCGTGTTACATGAAGATACTTCTTTTTATACAAAAAAAATAGTGTTTTTTAAAATTATTAGATGAATAGAGCGTATATTAAAAAAGCGCGTCGAAACGCGCTTTTTTTTACAAAGTATGCTTAGTGACCAGAAATTGTAATCACAGCACCTGGGTGATAAACACCTAAGCTTGGGCTGTAATATGTTTGCATACCTTGTATTTCAACATCACCAATAGATGCTGCTGTTTTACTACCTAAATGAATACCTTTAATATACGTATCGTGCGCACCACTAGTACTTAAAATACGAACATGTCCTTTTGAGGTCCCGTCATCACCAAAAACACTAATTTGCTGATTTAAAACTAGATCTGAACTTGATGCATCTGTAAGTTTAATACTATCGATAAAGATCTCACCAGCTGCACGATTAGCTGCACTACTAGCGTCAGCATCACCCATTGCAGTAGAGTTATCCAAAATACCAAGATTCAAAATCTCTAAACCACCTTTCATTGTGGAATTTAATCTTATCATCGCACCTTGTGGCGCAGCACCTAATTGAATATTTGCTTCCATTTGACCTGTTTTAATCGACAAGCCACTTAAAATTGCATTAATCTCACCTGTGTGTCCACGACGAATTGTGCCTACATTTGCACCTTCATTCTGCTTACCTGAAGCAGCAACCCCAATTTTACCAATATTAATATCCAATCCTGATACTTTTGCGCCAATGTTAATAAATGGATTTCCATCACCACCATCAGAATCAATAGTTAAGTCCGCAAGATTACGAGAAGCTAATAGATATTGACCATTGTCATTATAGTTTGCACCTATCACAATACCGTGATTTTCATTTATATCACCATCAATACCATTACCATAAATTACAATTGCCGCTGCCTCATCATTACCACCCAAATTAACATCTTTAAGTGTATTATCGTAAGTAGCTGTTTGCGTGTTAATATTTACATTAACGCGACTACCAGCATTTCCAGCTATAGTCTGTGTAAGATCCCGAATATCAGGACCACCAGCGATTTGTTTTGTTGCTAGAGTACCACTTGTGTATTCAGGGTCAGCACCATCCATTACTAGACCAGTAGATTTAATGCTAGCATCTGCTGCCAAACCAGTAGTATCGTGAATGTATAATTTCTCAATAGCAATTTTCGAAATGCCAATCCCAATTGTAAGACCGTCTTGACCCGTAGTAGAGCTAAGTGCAGAATCGTCCATTGCTTGCATTGCCATTGCGTTTGCGCTCATTGCAACAGAAGCAGCTAAAGCCAATTTAGTGAATTTTTTCATGTGTACTCTCCCAAGAGTATTATTTTTCTGGTTGTGAATCACTCTTTGTTTGCGCTGTATTTTTTGTTTTAAAGACAATGCAAACATCCATTTCCTTGAGTGATTTGCTCGCCCACTTAACTTATATGCATGTCAATTTTTGATCAACTGCTGTTGGTCGTAATTTTATGCTTACCGACAAACGGTATTGATGAATAAATTCTTATTTTTCTCTATATTTAAGCTAAAATAACCTCTGTACTTTTTCTATTGTTACGCGAATGAGCATCCCTATTTTTAGTCGCCATCTACAGCAAAGTCCTTCTCCTGCACACATGTTAAATGCACTAAAATCACTGCATCATGTCGTTTATTTGGAAAATAATAATCAACCTTTTATCGCCTTTAATGCCATACGCTATCAACTGATTCAAAACCATCATGTTCATAATTATCATGAAACTGTTTTCAATTCTTACAATCCTTCAAATGATTCATTGAATATAAATTTTAACCATAACCAATCAAAAAATTCGCTGTGTAAATATGTCGGTTTTGTTGGGTATGACTATGCAGCCAATCAAAATATCGATGCAGAATTACACCCTCAGCCTGCATTCTTTCTAGGTGAGTTTTTAAGTTTTTTACGCTTTGAACATGATGTCTGGATTTTTGAAAGTTCACATCCGAATGCAGAAATGATCTTTGATACCATTAATGATTTAATCAATAGCGCAACAATAACCGAAGATTTTAAACTGGATACACCCTGTACTGCGCGTTGGAATAAAGCTCAATATTCTGCGGCTTTTCAAAAAGTACAAGACTACATTGTTGCAGGCGATTGTTATCAAATTAATCTGACTCAAGAATTTAAAGCTAAGGCTACAGGCAGTTTACTCACGACTGCAGCACAATTTTGGCAACTTACCAATGCACCTTATGCAGGTTATTTAAGAATTGCTGACTTTGAGCTACTCAGTTGTTCACCTGAGCTTTTTATCGACTTTTTACCGAATCGAAAAATTATCACTAAGCCGATTAAAGGCACTATGCCGCGCTATAGCGATCCACTACGTGATGAACAATCCAAACACGCCTTAAAAAACTCTGAAAAAGATATGGCTGAAAATGTCATGATCGTGGATTTGCTCCGCAACGATTTAAGTGTGTATGCAGAAATAGGAACAGTTAAAACGCCAAAACTGTTTAATATTGAAAGTTTTAACCAAGTGCATCATATGGTCAGTGAAGTTGAAGCAACTTTAAAAGCAGAGATCAATCCTTTTGATGTACTGATGTCTGCACTACCTGGTGGTTCTATTACCGGTGCTCCAAAAATTCGTGCCATGCAAATTATTAAGGAACTTGAGGGCGCACCGCGTGGTGCTTATTGTGGTTCAATGGGTTATTTCAATGCGGATGGCACAGGCGCTTGGAATATTCTAATTCGTAGCATTCAAAAATACCAAGATGACGTATCACTTTGGGCAGGTGGTGGTATTACCATTGCCTCAGACTGTGACGCTGAATATCAGGAATGCTTTGATAAAGTCGAAGCGATGCTGAATTTACTCAACACGTGGTATACACCTGAATAAAAAAGCGACTCAATTGAGTCGCTTTTTTTGAATCCCTCCCAACCTCACTTTTTCAAAGGGAGGAGTTCTCTCCTTTTCCAAGGGATGAGGAGCACTGCTCCGCAAGGGGTGGATTCGAGCTTGCTCATACCAAAAAGATCAGAGTTTAGGGTTATTAAACCAAAATCTCTTTTTTCAGCGTATCCACCAAACGCTGATTTTGCTCATCTGTACCGATGGTAATACGAAGATACTGATTAATACGCGGCTTATTGAAATAACGCACAATGATGCCACGTTCACGTAATTGAGCAGCCAACTCACCTGCATCTTTACTTGGTAATGATGCAAATATAAAGTTGGCTTTCGATGGTAATACCTTAAAGCCAAGTTCAGCCAGTTGTCCGATCAATTTTTCACGACTGGCAATCACTTTGGCATTTTGTGCTTCAAAATACGCTTGATCTTCAAATGAAGCTACGGCTGCTGCAATAGCAAAACGATCCATTGGATAGGAGTTAAAGCTATTTTTTACCGCTTCAAGTGCAGCAATTAAGTGTGGTTGTGCAATGGCAAAGCCAACACGCAAACCTGCCAATGAACGTGACTTAGAAGTGGTTTGACATACTACCAAATTGTCATATTTTTCTACCAACGCCACTGCAGATTCTGCACCAAAGTCCACGTAGGCTTCGTCAATCACCACAACCGAATCTGGATTGGCTTGTAGCACTTCTTCAATTGCAGATAAACCAAGTGCAATACTGGTCGGCGCATTTGGATTGGTAATAATAATCCCACCATTTGGCTGTTTATAGTCTGCAACGACAATTTCAAAGTTGTCATTGAGTGGCAATACTTTAGTTTTTACACCAAAGAACTGGCTGTATACCGGATAGAAACTATAAGTAATATCAGGATAAAGCAGTGGCAATTCTTGAACAAAGAAAGCTTTAAAAATATGTGCTAAAACTTCATCCGAGCCATTACCGACAAATACTTGATCGACAGACACATGTTGCTGTTTCGCAATGGCTTGTTTAAGTTCAGATGCATCTGGGTCTGGATACAAACGTAAAGCGTCTGCACCATTCGCTAAGACATTTTTTACCGCATCAACCACTTTTGGTGATGGTGGATACGGGTTCTCATTGGTATTGAGTTTTAAAAGGTTTTGGATTTTAGGTTGTTCACCAGGGACATACGGCTCTAACTCACGTACCTCTGGACTCCAAAAACGCATTTGTTCTGCAGTGATATTCATATTTTTAAATCTCGTGGTTCCCCTCTCCTGAGCAAGTTTTAAAGCACTGCTTTAAAATGAAGCGCAAGTGAGGGTTAGGGAGAGGTTTTATCTTTTTAATTTATTGATAACGATAACGCGCAGAACGTGCATGTGCATCAAGATTTTCTTCTTGCGCCAATACATCTGCAGTTTTCGCCAATGATTTCACGCCCTGTTCAGAGCACATAATCAAGCTTGAACGTTTTTGGAAATCATATACACCGAGCGGTGATGAGAAACGTGCTGTACCCGAAGTTGGTAATACGTGGTTTGGCCCTGCACAGTAATCACCAATCGCTTCAGGAGTGTATCGTCCCATGAAAATCGCACCTGCATGACGAATATCATTCGACATTTCTTCAGCTTCGTCTAAGCAAAGCATTAAATGTTCAGGCGCAACTTGGTTAATCAGTTCTGCACCTTCAGCACGGTCTTTGACTAAAACCAATGCACCACGGTTCTCAATTGAAGTTCGTGCAATATCCGCTTTTGGTAATGCGTCTAAATGCCTTTCAATCCATTCGCCCACTGCATTTAATAATGCTTCATCTGGCGTAATGAATACGGCTTGTGCCACAGTGTCATGCTCAGCTTGTGACAATAAATCCATTGCCAACCATTCAGCATTATTTTCACCTTCCGCATACACTAAAATTTCAGAAGGACCTGCAATCATGTCAATACCAACTTGACCGAAGACCGCACGTTTTGCCGCAGCAACGAAGCGGTTACCTGGACCCGTGATTTTATCCACACGAGGAATGGTTTCTGTACCATAAGCCAGTGCTGCAACCGCTTGCGCACCACCAATGGTAAATACGCGATGCACGCCAGCTAAGTAGGCTGCTGCCAATACCAATGGATTCAGTTCACCATTTGGCGCAGGCACCACCATAATAATTTCAGCGACACCCGCCACATGTGCAGGAACTGCATTCATTAATACTGAAGATGGATACGATGCCAAGCCGCCCGGTACATAAATACCGACGCGATCAAGCGGAGTGACTTTTTGACCTAAGGTATTGCCTAAAGCGTCAACATAAGTCCAACCGTCTTGCTTTTGTGCTTGGTGGAACTCACGGACACGTTCAGCTGCCATTTCTAAAGCATCACGTACTTCAACAGTTAAACCTTCAAAGGCAGCTTTCAATTGTTCTTGGGTCAGTTCGAGCTCTGAAAATTGATGCGCTGGATGTCGATCGAACTGCTGAGTTAATTTAAGAACATGAGCATCACCATGCTGACGAACGTCGGCAATGATTTGGTCTACGGTTTTTAAAAGTTCAGGATCACTCACTGTCTCAAACGCTAACAAGTCTGCAAATACTTGTTTAAAGTTTTGATCTTGAGTCGATAAACGTCGCATCAATTTACCCACAAGGTTGATATGGAAAAGTTTAGTTTACCTGTTTTCCACCGCTTTGTGGTCAACTGTTCTCTATCATTTACATGAGTTTTACTGAAATTGGGCTTCGATAAATCCGATGATAAAAAATTACTAAAGTGATTCTAAGTTTTCCATCTATTTCTAATTTTGATCATTACCATATTTTTATATAGCTCATAATTTTGTTTTATTCATAGCTATTAAAAATAAAGCAATAAAAAACCGCCCTAAGGCGGTATTTTATTTAAATACAAATTTAAGCTTTTTTCGCTTGCTCACGTGCTTCAACCGCACGTTCAAGCTGAGCTAAAATCGGGTTTAATAAAGTTTGCTTACGTTTAAAGCTGGCTTTATTTACAATCAAACGTGAAGATACTTTGCAAATTTCTTCGAGTGGCTCAAGACCATTAGCACGAAGTGTATTACCGGTATCCACAACATCGACAATGTAATCACCCAAACCAACCAATGGCGCAAGTTCCATCGAACCGTAAAGCTTGATCACATCCACTTGCTCGCCAAGGCTTGCATAGTATTGACGAGTCAAATTGACATATTTAGTGGCAATTTTCAAACGACCTTTCGGACGTTCCATGCCGACTTTACCCGCAGTCATCAATTTGCAATTCGCAATTTTTAAATCAAGTGGTTCATAGACATTTTGCGCGCCATGTTCCATCAAGACATCTTTACCCGCAACACCCAAATCTGCTGCACCATTTTCAACATAAGTCGGTACATCAGAGGCACGTAAAATCAAAATACGTACATGTTTATGCGTTGTCGGGAAAATTAATTTACGTGATTTATCAGGATCTTCCAGCAAATTAATGCCTGCAGTCTCAAGCAAAGGTAAAGTTTCTTTTAAGATACGACCTTTGCTGAGTGCTAAAGTTAAACCATGATCAAAATTGCCCATTACGTCAAAGTTTGGATCATCGTTTCTCATATCGCTCATTAACTTACTCGCTTAATTTGGGCGCCTAAACCTTGTAATTTCGCTTCTACATCTTCATAACCGCGGTCGATGTGGTAGATACGATCAATCACGGTTTCCCCTTCTGCTGCAAGTGCAGCTAAAACAAGAGAGAAAGAAGCACGTAAGTCTGTTGCCATCACAGGTGCAGCAGAAAGTTTTTCTACCCCTGTCACAACAGCATCATTACCTTCAACCTGAATATTAGCGCCCATACGTGCTAATTCAGGTACATGCATGAAACGGTTTTCAAAAATCGTTTCTGAAATGGTTGCAAAACCACGGCCAATCGCATTGACTGCCATTAACTGCGCCTGCATATCTGTTGGAAATTCTGGGTGTGGCAAAGTACGGAAGCTAACTGCTTTCGGACGTTTACCCATCATATCAAGCTCAATCCAGTCATCACCACGGGTCACTTCTGCACCCATTTCCTCGAATTTTTCAAGGACAGCTTCCATTAATGCCGGATCAGTATTTGTGGCTTTGATTTTACCGCCCGTGATCGCAGCAGCAGCTAAATATGAACCAGTTTCAATACGGTCAGCAACAACTGCATACTCACAACCATGCAAACTTTCAACACCTGTGACAATAAGTGTATCTGTATCTAAACCTTCGATTTTTGCACCCATTTTAATGAGCATTTGCGCAAGATCGGTAATTTCAGGTTCACGTGCAGCGTTGCGAATGGTAGTTACACCATCTGCAAGTACAGCAGCCATCAGAATATTTTCTGTACCGCCAACAGTCACCATATCAAAGACTACTTCACCACCCTTTAATCGACCATCAACTTTGGCATGGACATAACCTGCTTCAACCACAATCTCTGCACCCAATGCTTCAAGCGCTTTTAAATGTTGATCGACAGGGCGTGAACCAATTGCACAGCCACCAGGTAGTGATACTTGAGCACTACCATAACGTGCCAATAATGGACCTAAAACCAAAATTGACGCACGCATCGTTTTCACTAATTCATACGGGGCAAATTGATTGGTAAGTGTTGATGTATCTGCAACAACCTTATCGCCCTCATAAGTCATGGTAATCCCTAGACCAGCGATCAACTTGACTAGTGTATTCACATCCTTAAGATTTGGGACGTTGGTTAATGTAATAGGAGTATCTGCAAGAATCATTGCAGCGAGAAGTGGCAGTGCAGCGTTTTTCGCACCTGAAATGCGTACTTCACCTTCGAGCTTATTGCCGCCCTGAATTAAAAATTTATCCATTAAACTATTAAGCTCCGAATAAGCTTGCTTTGCGCCATTCTTCTTTGGTCATTGCTCGAATTGTAACTGCGTGAACTTCACCGCTTGCGATAAAGGAATTGAGAGGAGCATAAACAGCTTGTTGACGTGCAACTGGTCGCTTACCTTCAAATTGTTCATCCACAATGCGCAGATCGAATTTTCCGCCCTGACCACTGACAGCTATATCAGCTTCAGGAAAAGCGGCTTTTAAAATTTCAGCGAGCTGCTCACTATTCATCACAAGACCTCTTATAGGACTACGGGTGTAAAACCAAGCATTTTACTATAAATGATAAAAATAATTCATTAACCACATACATTATATATGTAAAAAAAGAGGCTTTTTGAAAACCTCTTTTTTGTGTTTTAAGTTTAGATGGCTAATTCTTGATAGTTCAATTGCATTTTTCGATATCGATCAAGCTGTTTTCTTAATTTTTCTGTCAAAATTTTAATCGAAGTATACATATCGTCAGCATTAGCATGGGCAAAAAACTCAATCCCAGGCAATCGAATAATCGCTTCAGCAATATGATTACCACTCCCTCGCTTAGACCGTTTATCAATTTGATGATCTTTTGAAAGTTTCACTTGCATACTATTCACCTGATCAAGGTGTTTAATCATATGTGAAAATTTTTCTTTAATATTATTTTCAATTGCTGGTGTTATCGATAAATGATGTCCACGAATTGTTAATTGCATAATTTTATCCCTCACCTTTGTTAACAGTGGAGGAGTCACAGTCAAAATGATCTAACTATAATCATATTTTATGCAAAAGACATAGAGATTAAATTAAATCATTTGTACCGATCCTCAAAGAAAAAAAGTTCATCATATTGTCATGATGAACTCTTAGAATAGTCAGATTTTAAAATTTAGATCAAGACTTTTCGTTCAGAAGACGAAGGAATATGTAACGATTCACGATATTTTGCGACAGTACGACGCGCCACATCAATTCCATCTTCTTTCAATAAAACCGCAATTGCATTATCAGACAATGGTTTACGGACATTTTCTTCAGAAATTAATTTTTTAATCTTAGCGCGAATTGCAGTAGAAGATGCCTCACCGCCTGAAGTCGTTCCCACATGACTTGAAAAGAAATATTTCAATTCAAACAAACCACGTGGTGTCAGCATATATTTGTTCGTCGTCACACGTGAAACAGTTGATTCATGCAATTCCACTTCTTCCGCAATATCCCGAAGTACAAGTGGCTTCATTCCCTCTGCACCTAATTCTAAGAACATTTTTTGATGCTCAACGATGCATGTTGAGACCTTTAATAAGGTTTTATGACGCTCATCAATGCTTTTTATAAAGTTTTTAGCTTCTAACATATGATTCCTAAGATACTGATTATCATCACTTTGATCAGCACGTTTAATCATATTGGCATAAAAAGAATTAACGCGAAGTTTTGGCATGACATCTGGATTTAAAGATACTTGCCAACCTTCGTTCTTTTTCACAACAACCACATCAGGAATTTGATAATCAGATTCGCGATTTTCAAATTCCAAACCTGGATGCGGCTTTAAAGTTTTGAGTAGGTCAACGGCACAGCGAAGCTGCTCTTGATTCAATCCCGTTTGTTTAATCAATTTCGGTAATTCATTGGTAATTAATAATTCGTAATGCTGCATTAGTTTAATGGCATCATTACGACATGGTGTAGATTCTGGCAGACTCGCCAATTGAACCAACAAACATTCAGCTAAGTTGCGGGAGCCAACACCAATTGGTTCTAAGCGCTGAATATGTTTGAGCACCACAAGCACTTCATCATGCTCAACTTCTTCTTCGTATTCCATTGATGCTAAAAGTTTCTGTACAGAAGATGTAATATCCTCGATATCAACTTCTAAGAAACCCTTTTCATCCAATGAATCGATGATGCAATGTGCAATTAATTTTTCTATTTTAGAAAAGTTGAGTAAGTTAACTTGTTCAATGAGATGTTGCTGCAAACTTTCGTGGACTTGACGGTTATCTTCGCGCTCTTCATATTCCGCAGCACCTAAACTTGTCGGTTGATGTGTGTAAACATCATCCCAGTCTGTATCAACAGGCAAATCATCAGGTAGATGATCAGCATTAAGTTCAGTTGTCAGATCTTTATTATCATGTTCAATTTCTGCAATAGAAACATCATCTGACGTACTTTGCTCCTCAACCTTTTCCAATAAGGGATTACTATCAAGTTGGGCCTGAATCTCTTGCTCTAACTCCAAACTTGATAGCTGCAATAAGCGAATCGCTTGCTGCAATTGTGGAGTCAATGACAGCGAGTTCGCAACTTTTAAGCCCACTGATAACTTCATTCTTCACCCTCAAAATTTGAATCGCGCTTTTAAAGCAATTTTTATGCCGTTTTAATTTTTTATAGCACAGATTTATTAAAAAACATACAAATGTGGGTGTTATTTTTTAGGCTAGATGGTTCTGTATTAAATTTTAGCCATAAAAAATCCCCCCTGCTATTGAGCTAGGGGGGATTTTGGAATAATGAGCTGGCGATGACTTACTCTCACATGGCAAATGCCACACTACCATCAGCGCTAAGAGGTTTCACTTCTGAGTTCGGGAAGGGATCAGGTGGTTCACTCTTGCTATTGTCGCCAGCACAACTGTTTATGCTTACTCACTTAGGTCTTATTTAGATGCCTAGCTTTCGTCAAATAGAATTCATTAACAGGGATACTTGAGTTGTGAGTGTAACATAAAGCGTAGCTTTATGCCTTGCACTCAGGCAAACGCTTTCGCGTTTGCTTATTCTTCGTTCATCTTTAGCGTTAACTAAATCAAGTTATTGTGATGATGATTTGATCAACAACACCAACTGTTTGGGTGTTGTATAGTCAAGCCTCACGAGCAATTAGTATTGGTCAGCTTCATACGTCACCGCACTTCCACATCCAACCTATCAACGTCGTAGTCTTCAACGGCTCTTTAGGAGACATAAAGTCTCGGGGAAATCTTATCTTGAGGTAGGCTTCCCGCTTAGATGCTTTCAGCGGTTATCCCTTCCGAACATAGCTACCCGGCGATGCGACTGGCGTCACAACCGGTACACCAGAGGTTCGTCCACTCTGGTCCTCTCGTACTAGGAGCAGATCCTCTCAAATTTCCAACGCCCACGGTAGATAGGGACCGAACTGTCTCACGACGTTCTAAACCCAGCTCGCGTACCTCTTTAAATGGCGAACAGCCATACCCTTGGGACCTGCTTCAGCCCCAGGATGAGATGAGCCGACATCGAGGTGCCAAACACCGCCGTCGATATGAACTCTTGGGCGGTATCAGCCTGTTATCCCCAGAGTACCTTTTATCCGTTGAGCGATGGCCCTTCCATACAGAACCACCGGATCACTAAGACCTACTTTCGTACCTGCTCGACTTGTGGGTCTCGCAGTTAAGCGCGCTTTTGCCTTTATACTCTACGCGTGATTTCCGACCACGCTGAGCGCACCTTCGTACTCCTCCGTTACTCTTTAGGAGGAGACCGCCCCAGTCAAACTACCCACCAGACATGGTCCTCGTCCCGGATTACGGGACAGAGTTAGAACCTCAATATTACCAGGGTGGTATTTCAAGATTGGCTCCATCGCAACTAGCGTCACGACTTCAAAGCCTCCCACCTATCCTACACAAGTAAGATCAAAGTTCAATGTCAAGCTGCAGTAAAGGTTCACGGGGTCTTTCCGTCTAGCCGCGGGTACACCGCATCTTCACGGCGATTTCGATTTCACTGAGCCTCTGCTGGAGACAGCGCCCCCATCATTATGCCATTCGTGCAGGTCGGAACTTACCCGACAAGGAATTTCGCTACCTTAGGACCGTTATAGTTACGGCCGCCGTTTACTGGGGCTTCGATCAATAGCTTCGCTTGCGCTAACCACATCAATTAACCTTCCAGCACCGGGCAGGCATCACACCCTATACGTCCACTTTCGTGTTTGCAGAGTGCTATGTTTTTAATAAACAGTTGCAGGGGCCTGGTTTCTGTGGCTGCTCTCAGCTCAGGAAGCAAGTTCCATCACCAAAAGCAGCGTACCTTCTCCCGAAGTTACGGTACCATTTTGCCTAGTTCCTTCAGCAGAGTTCTCTCAAGCGCTTTGGTCTACTCGACCTGACCACCTGTGTCGGTTTCGGGTACGATTCCTGTTTAACTGAAGCTTAGAGACTTTTCCTGGAAGTATGGTATCAGCCACTTCGCTGTACAAGTACAGCTTGCTATCAACTCTCAGCATAGAGCACCCCGGATTTGCCTAAGATGCATGCCTACTGTCTTCCACCTGGACAACCAACGCCAGGCTGACTTAACCTTCTCCGTCCTCTCATCGCATTAAACAGAAGTATTGGAATATTAACCAATTTCCCATCGACTACGCCTCTCGGCCTCGCCTTAGGGGTCGACTCACCCAGCCCCGATTAACGTTGGACTGGAACCCTTGGTCTTTCAGCGAACGGGTTTTTCACCCGTTTTATCGTTACTCACGTCAGCATTCGCACTTCTGATACCTCCAGCAGACTTCTCAATCCACCTTCATCGGCTTACAGAACGCTCCCCTACCACTTGCAATAAATTGCAAATCCGCAGCTTCGGCATATAGTTTTAGCCCCGTTACATCTTCCGCGCAGGCCGACTCGACTAGTGAGCTATTACGCTTTCTTTAAAGGGTGGCTGCTTCTAAGCCAACCTCCTAGCTGTCTATGCCTTCCCACATCGTTTCCCACTTAACTATAATTTAGGGGCCTTAGCTGGCGGTCTGGATTGTTTTCCTCTTGACTACGGACGTTAGCACCCGCAGTCTGTCTCCCGGATAGTACTCATTGGTATTCGGAGTTTGCATCGGTTTGGTAAGTCGGGATGACCCCCTAGCCGAAACAGTGCTCTACCCCCAATGGTATTCGTCCGAGGCGCTACCTAAATAGCTTTCGGGGAGAACCAGCTATCACCGAGTTTGATTAGCCTTTCACCCCTATCCACAAGTCATCCCCTGGCTTTTCAACGACAGTGGGTTCGGTCCTCCAGTTAGTGTTACCCAACCTTCAACCTGCTCATGGATAGATCACCCGGTTTCGGGTCTACACCCAGCAACTAAACGCCCTATTAAGACTCGGTTTCCCTACGGCTCCCCTATACGGTTAACCTCGCTACTGAATGTAAGTCGCTGACCCATTATACAAAAGGTACGCAGTCACATCACGAAGATGCTCCCACTGCTTGTATGCATGCGGTTTCAGGATCTATTTCACTCCCCTCACAGGGGTTCTTTTCGCCTTTCCCTCACGGTACTGGTTCACTATCGGTCAGTCAGGAGTATTTAGCCTTAGAGGATGGTCCCCCTATATTCAGACAAGGTTTCACGTGCCTCGCCCTACTCGACATCATCATATAAGCCCTTTCGTGTACAGGACTATCACCATCTATGGTCGCACTTCCCAGAGCGTTCCACTAAAGCTTATATGACTTAATGGGCTGATCCCCGTTCGCTCGCCGCTACTGAGGGAATCTCAATTGATTTCTTTTCCTAAGGGTACTGAGATGTTTCACTTCCCCTCGTTTGCCTCATTAACCTATGTATTCAGTTAATGATACCTACCTTATGGTAAGTGGGTTTCCCCATTCAGAAATCTCCGGATCACAGGATATTTGCCGCCTCCCCGGAGCTTATCGCAGGCTATTACGTCTTTCATCGCCTCTGACTGCCAAGGCATCCACCACATGCACTTAATTACTTGACTATACAACCCCAAACAGTCGATCGATCCTACAAGTAGATCAACCAACAAGTCCTAAGACTCACAGTTCGTTGTTTGTGTACTTAAACACTGTACAGCTTCAATCAAATTTCACATACCAAAACGCTTGATTCAGTTTAATCGCTAGTACTCATTAATCTTTAAACAATTGCTTGTTTAAGTCTTAACGAGTATGAACAAATTATTTCAACTCAAATATATTCTGTTAATGATTTAATGCATCTTCGTCAGATTGCATTACTGTGATAAATCACAGAGATTATCAAGTGGTGCGTATCATAACGCTTCTACTTGTTAATCTCTAGGATCTAATCACTTGATCGCTTAAGGACTAGGCTAACAACCGTTTGATTGTTTATTTTAGCTTCGTTCTTTATACATTTCGTAGAAATGTATGGTGGAGACTAGGAGAGTCGAACTCCTGACCTCCTGCGTGCAAAGCAGGCGCTCTACCAACTAAGCTAAGTCCCCAGCTTATCAATAAGTCAATGTACTGATTACTGTCTATTGCAGATGGTGGGTCTGACAAGACTTGAACTTGTGACCCCACGCTTATCAAGCGTGTGCTCTAACCAACTGAGCTACAGACCCTCAGATACATCGTCATGAAGAACAACTTGTTGTGGATTCTTACCAATCGTCAATCTTTCGTTAAGGAGGTGATCCAGCCGCAGGTTCCCCTACGGCTACCTTGTTACGACTTCACCCCAGTCATCGGCCACACCGTGGTAAGCGTCCTCCCTAAGGTTAGACTACCTACTTCTGGTGCAACAAACTCCCATGGTGTGACGGGCGGTGTGTACAAGGCCCGGGAACGTATTCACCGCGGCATTCTGATCCGCGATTACTAGCGATTCCGACTTCATGGAGTCGAGTTGCAGACTCCAATCCGGACTACGATCGGCTTTTTGAGATTAGCATCCTATCGCTAGGTAGCAACCCTTTGTACCGACCATTGTAGCACGTGTGTAGCCCTGGTCGTAAGGGCCATGATGACTTGACGTCGTCCCCGCCTTCCTCCAGTTTGTCACTGGCAGTATCCTTAAAGTTCCCACCCGAAGTGCTGGCAAATAAGGAAAAGGGTTGCGCTCGTTGCGGGACTTAACCCAACATCTCACGACACGAGCTGACGACAGCCATGCAGCACCTGTATGTAAGCTCCCGAAGGCACCAATCCATCTCTGGAAAGTTCTTACTATGTCAAGACCAGGTAAGGTTCTTCGCGTTGCATCGAATTAAACCACATGCTCCACCGCTTGTGCGGGCCCCCGTCAATTCATTTGAGTTTTAGTCTTGCGACCGTACTCCCCAGGCGGTCTACTTATCGCGTTAGCTGCGCCACTAAAGCCTCAAAGGCCCCAACGGCTAGTAGACATCGTTTACGGCATGGACTACCAGGGTATCTAATCCTGTTTGCTCCCCATGCTTTCGCACCTCAGTGTCAGTATTAGGCCAGATGGCTGCCTTCGCCATCGGTATTCCTCCAGATCTCTACGCATTTCACCGCTACACCTGGAATTCTACCATCCTCTCCCATACTCTAGCCAACCAGTATCGAATGCAATTCCCAAGTTAAGCTCGGGGATTTCACATTTGACTTAATTGGCCACCTACGCGCGCTTTACGCCCAGTAAATCCGATTAACGCTTGCACCCTCTGTATTACCGCGGCTGCTGGCACAGAGTTAGCCGGTGCTTATTCTGCGAGTAACGTCCACTCTCTGCAGGTATTATCTACAGGAGCCTCCTCCTCGCTTAAAGTGCTTTACAACCAAAAGGCCTTCTTCACACACGCGGCATGGCTGGATCAGGGTTCCCCCCATTGTCCAATATTCCCCACTGCTGCCTCCCGTAGGAGTCTGGGCCGTGTCTCAGTCCCAGTGTGGCGGATCATCCTCTCAGACCCGCTACAGATCGTCGCCTTGGTAGGCCTTTACCCCACCAACTAGCTAATCCGACTTAGGCTCATCTATTAGCGCAAGGTCCGAAGATCCCCTGCTTTCCCCCGTAGGGCGTATGCGGTATTAGCAGCCGTTTCCAACTGTTGTCCCCCACTAATAGGCAGATTCCTAAGTATTACTCACCCGTCCGCCGCTAGGAATCAGTAGCAAGCTACCTATCCCCGCTCGACTTGCATGTGTTAAGCCTGCCGCCAGCGTTCAATCTGAGCCATGATCAAACTCTTCAGTTTAAAATCAGTAGCACCTTAAAGGGTGCCAATCTTGGCTCATCAATTTTCTGACAAATATTTCTCAAATAAACTTCGAGTAATTTCTACCATCAATCAATGAAAATAATTTCGATCAATCAACCAGTAAAAATCCACACAAGTTGTTCTTCATAATCTCTTAATGATCTTCTTGTTGGTTCGTCACCAGCAAGCTAGGTCGGCTATATTACGCTTTCTTTTCAGAAAGTCAACTGGTAATGAAAACTATTTTTAAACTTTCTTTCTAAAACCCAACTTAACCACTTTATGCTAAGTTACTGTTTTATCAGAAGTTTTAATCTTCATCACCGCCGATGGATGTGCATTCTACAGTATTTCACACCTAACACAACCCCTATTTCCAACAAAATTTATCGTCTGTTTATTTATTCTACAAATTTAGCAATTTTTAATGTTTTTTGAATATTAATTAAACTAAACATTATATTTTCCTTAAATAATCTAGAAATTAGACCTCAAGAATCCATGTATACAAAATTTTACGTGCTTACTTTTCATTTATTTATATATTGATTAAATACATAAAAACTTTATACGTTTGAGAAAACTCAAATTTCAATTAAAAAAATAAACGATCCATGGGTCTTGGTTGAGTCAGGACGAAATTTATGAAAAAAAACCATACTTCAATTTCCTTAATCTCTTTTTTAAAGTCCACTCAATTCAAAGTCGCTTTTTTTATTTTCTTTATTTGCAGCTTATGTTTTTTAGGTTCTTCTTTTGTCGTACTCAAACATATAACGGAAGATCATATTCAGTACCAATTAATTCATTCAAATAATACTAACATCGTTACAACCCCGCCTAAAAACACGCTGATTGAATTATCTTCCAAGATTGAAAACTTAATTGATGAGAATTTTATTCTTCAGGCTAATTTTTTGGATCATGATTTAAATACACAGATTAGCCATTCAACCTATCGCACCATCACGCCCCTCGAGACCATTATTAATAAAATTTCGTTTAGCACTCCCATCTATATAAACGTCTCTCACTTTAATGAAGATATTTGGATTGAAGTTTATCCACGCTCTTTCAATTATTTAAACTACTATCGATTCATTGCTTATGCATTTCTTCTTGGCTTAAGTTGTAGCATTGTTTTTCTATATGTTTATTCACGTGCGAAAGGAAAATATCTTAAGTCGCAGCTTAGTCCAATTTTGGAAAACATGCGTTCGACCAAACAGTCCAATCAATGGAAAAAAACACCACTGAGCCAGTTAAAAGAATTACAAATTTTCTCTTTGGCTTTTAATGCGCTTATCGAAAAATTTGAAAGTATTAATCAAAATTTAAACGAGCAAAATTACCTGCTCCACCATCAAGCCTACCATGACACGCTGACCCGTATTCCCAACCGGCACTATTTTCAGGAATATATTAACAAGCAACTTAAACAACAGTTAAACCAATACTTAGTTTTGCTCTATATCGATAACAATAAATTCAAGGCAATTAATGATATTTATGGCCATCAGGCAGGCGATGCTGTACTGATCGAAACTGCAAAACGCTTAAAAAATAATTTACCCGAAAATGCATTTGTAGCCCGTTTGGGCGGCGATGAATTTGCAGTGGTTTTAAATCGTGTAGAAAGCAAAGCTGAACTTGAGCAGATCTGTGAAAAATTGATTCACAGCAGTTATGAGTCTTTAATATTTAATGATCAATATATCCCGTTTAGTTTCAGTGTGGGTGCAAGCTACGCTTATGACGCTAAAAATCTAGAACAACTTCTACATCAAGCCGATGAAGCAATGTACTTAGCTAAAAAATCGGATCGTAAATGGGCGATTTTCAATCCTCAATATTTTGAAGATCATTTATTTTTAGACCCTAAATAATTTTATAAAATACAAATTTCAGGCATAAAAAAACCGCTTGCGCGGTATCTTTTTAATTTTGACCATTTGAAATAAATGGTCGGAGCAGTAGGATTCGAACCTACGACCCCCTGGTCCCAAACCAGGTGCACTACCAGGCTGTGCTATGCTCCGTATACAACTTATAAGAAGTTGGGGTGAATGATGGGATTCGAACCCACGACAACCGGAATCACAATCCGGGGCTCTACCAACTGAGCTACATCCACCATCAAGTGATTTCGCTTTAACTTCAAGACATAAAAAAACCGCTAACGCGGTATCTTTTATTTGGCCATTTAAGATAAATGGTCGGAGCAGTAGGATTCGAACCTACGACCCCCTGGTCCCAAACCAGGTGCACTACCAGGCTGTGCTATGCTCCGAATTGGGGTGAATGATGGGATTCGAACCCACGACAACCGGAATCACAATCCGGGGCTCTACCAACTGAGCTACATCCACCACTGTAAAGCTAGATTCTATAACATCAAGCGACCAAATGGCGCGCCTGACAGGATTCGAACCTGTGACCATCCGCTTAGAAGGCGGATGCTCTATCCAACTGAGCTACAAGCGCTTAACTGATGAAATTCACCACTCGCCTTGAAGAATTGGTCGGAGCAGTAGGATTCGAACCTACGACCCCCTGGTCCCAAACCAGGTGCACTACCAGGCTGTGCTATGCTCCGATTCATCTCAGCTTTTCGTATCAAACTGTTCGTTCGGTACGGTGTGCATTCTAGGCGTGACGCCCCTAGACGTCAACACCTATATTTAAAAAAAACCTAAAAAGCCTATCAAGTGTATATTAATCAGGCGTTTCAGGCATTTTTTATACAAAAATTAACGTTTTAATTGAGCACTGAAGTCCAGCATACGGTCTAAAGGAAGTTTGGCACGCTCAGCTAAGGCAGGATCAACAAAAATTTCCTGATCTCCATGTTGCAATACATGAAGAATCCCATCCAGTTCATTCATCGCCATCCAAGGGCAATGCGCACATGAACGGCATGTTGCACCCTCGCCTGCGGTCGGTGCTTCAATTAATGTTTTGTTTGGAACAGCTTGCTGCATCTTATAGAAAATGCCACGGTCGGTTGCCACAATCAACTCTTGGTGTGGCAAGGTCTGTGCGGCTTTGATTAATTGCGACGTACTACCAACTGCATCCGCAATTTCAACCACAGACATTGGCGATTCAGGATGCACTAAGATCGCAGCATTTGGATACATCGCTTTCATCTTATCAATGCCACGTGCGCGGAATTCTTCATGCACAATGCATGCGCCATCCCAAAGCAACATGTCAGCACCCGTTTTATTTTGAATATAGCGACCTAAATGCTGATCAGGTGCCCAAATAATTTTTTCACCCAAGCTATCTAAATGCTCAACAATTTCAACAGCACAGCTCGATGTTACCACCCAATCTGCACGTGCTTTTACCGCAGCAGAGGTATTGGCATAGACCACGACAGTATGATCAGGATGTGCATCGCAGAACTTGGTAAATTCATCTACAGGACAACCCAAATCTAATGAACACGTCGCTTCCAATGTCGGCATGAGTACCGTTTTATTGGGAGATAAAACCTTGGATGTTTCACCCATAAATTTCACCCCTGCGACCACAAGCGTTGATGCAGGATGGTCACGTCCAAATCGCGCCATTTCCAATGAGTCAGAAACACAGCCACCTGTTAACTCTGCAAGCTCTTGAACTTCTGGATCACAATAGTAATGCGCCACTAAAACCGCATCACGGTTTTCAAGTTCAGCTTTGATCTGAGCAAACTTTTCCTGTTTCATTTGCTCTGTCATTTGATGTTCTTTGGGTGTGCCTAACCGATCCAAATGCGCCTGCACAATTGACTTTGCTTCATTGGCGATTAACGTGGTCGTATCATTCATAACAAATTCTACTCTTTCTTCCCTATACGCTTCAGAATTAAGCGTCTACCCTACACATTGATCAATTTTGACCAATCATTCAAAAATATAAGTGATAAAAAAAGCCTCACAACGGAGGCTTTTTAGACAGTTTTGATTATGAGCGATAATCTGCGTTGATCTTCACATAGTCATAAGACAAATCACAGGTATATACCGTATCTTTTGCCTCACCACGACCTAGATCGACGCGAATCGTCATTTCAGCTTGCGCCATTACGCGCGCACCAGCTTCTTCCGTATAGTCTGCTGCTGCACCGCCATCTTTACAGATTTGTACATCATCTAACCAAACCTGAATTTTTGCAACGTCTAAGTTTGGTACACCTGCATAACCAATCGCTGCCAAAATACGACCCCAGTTTGGATCAGAGGCAAAAATTGCTGTTTTCACTAATGGAGAGTGCGCAATGCTGTACGCAACATCACAACATTCTTGGGTATTGGCACCACCTTCAACTGCCACCGTAATGAACTTCGTTGCCCCTTCACCATCACGTACAATCAACTGCGCTAAACGCTTCATGGTACGTGTGAGAACATCAAGCACTACTTCATAACGTGGATCTTCAGTTGATGTAATTTCTGTGCCACCAGCTTGACCTGTAGCCATAAAAATACATGAGTCATTGGTTGACGTATCACCGTCAATGGTGATGCGGTTAAATGAAACATTCACCGTTTCACTTAAAAGTTTTTGCACCAAGTCACGACTAATCGGCGCATCAGTTGCCACATAACTCAACATAGTCGCCATATTTGGACGAATCATGCCAGCACCTTTAGAGATACCTGTCATAGTATAGGTAACGCCATCCAACTCAAATTGTTCAGACGCGCCTTTTGGTGTGGTATCAGTGGTCATAATACCAGTTGCCGCATCCACCCAAGCATCATCACGCAAGGTATCTAGAGCAGGTTTTAAACCTTGTAACAAACGATCCATCGGTAACTGTTCACCGATCACACCGGTAGAGAATGGTAAAATTTCTTCCGCTTTCACACCTGCCAGTTCAGCCAGTTTTGCACAAGTCGCTTCTGCATTTGCCATGCCTGTTGGACCTGTACCAGCATTTGCATTACCGGTATTAATCACCAAGTAACGTGGATTGCCTACTTTTAAATGTGCTTTAGACACATGAACAGGTGCAGCACAAAATGCATTTTGTGTGAATACACCTGCAACATTGGAGCCTTCAGCCAGTTCAAATATCACTAGGTCACGTCGGTTCTGATAACGTACGTACGCTTCAGCCGAACCAATTTTAACCCCTTTCACCACATGCATCTGTGGCATAGATACGTCACCAACTGCCATTTTTAAATGTCCAATATTGAAGTTACAGAAAAATACAGCTTAGTTGATCTTGATTAAAAAATCGAGCAAAAGCCCCTTTTCTACAACCATTTACTTTTATTTTTTACAATAAAAAACCAGTCATCAAGACTGGTTTTTGTATCAAGCTCTCAATTAGTTTTTCGCCAATTGTGTTGCTTGATCTAAGAGAGCTTTTTTCGCTTGTTGCTGACTTGCTGTAGAAAGTGCTGGATTTGATGCCACAATACGATCTGCATTTGCAGCATTCGCTGGAGCAATCGCAGCAGTTTGTAAAACAATCGGACGGTTTGGATTAGCAAACGTGTACTTAATGCCGGTACGTGGACTTTGTACAGTCACTTGACCATTCGCATCCACTACTACAGGTGCAGTCGTTGGACCGATCGCTTGTTTCACTTTTTCAACAGTGGTTGTATTTGACTCATTGGCAAATGCCAAACTTGGAATTGCTAATGCAGCAATCATCAATGGTTTTAATACTTTTTTCATTATGTATTCCGCTTCTCGGTAATCTATTGCAATTAAATACCATTTTAAACTTTTCACTGCAAATAGTAATGCTAAATTCGGCATTTTAGACACATAAAAAAACAGAGTCCGAAGACTCTGTTTTAAATATCACTTAAATTTTACCGTGACATTGTTTGTATTTTAATCCTGAACCACATGGGCAAGGCGCATTACGACTTGCAGGCGGTTCAAACTGCGGTTCTTGAGCTGCGGCTTGTTGCTGCGCTTCGCCATTTTCTTCATCAAGTAAATTATCAAACTCTTGATGAGAAAGCTGTAGACGCATTGCTTCTGCCTGAGCTTGTTGCTGCGCTTCCATTTCAGCAAGTTCTTCAGGGGTTGGAATATGAATACGTGCCAAATCCATCACCACATCAGACTTAATCACAGCCAGCATGTTTACAAATAAGTTAAATGCTTCTTTTTTGTATTCCTGCTCTGGGTTTTTCTGTGCATAGCCACGCAAGTGAATCCCTTGACGTAAGTAATCCATTGCACCCAAATGTTCTTTCCAATGGCGATCGAGTGAGTTCAACATAAAGTGACGCTCAAGGCTCGCAGCCGATTCAGGCCCCATTTGTTCACGACGTGAGCGATAACGCTCGATCACTTCATCCGTAATGCGGCGAATTAAAGCTTCCTCATCTAAGCGACGGTCTTGCTCTAACCACTGTGCCACCGGAACATCGAAGTTTAAATCTTCACGCAATGCATGCTCTAAACCTTCAATATCCCATTGATCATGGATTGACTCTGGTGGGATGTAGGTTGCGATTAAGCCTTGCATCACTTCACGGTGCATTTCTTCAATATAATCTTGAAGTGTGCTTTCCGCTAAAATTTCATCACGTTGAGAGTAAATAATTTTACGTTGTTCGTTATTTACGTCATCGTATTTCAACAAGTTCTTACGAATATCGAAGTTACGTGCTTCAACTTTACGCTGCGCATTTTCGATTGAGCGTGACACCATTTTGTGTTCAATCGCTTCATCTTCTTTCAGACCCATCGCACGCATCATCGATACAATACGATCACCTGCGAAGATACGCATCAAGTCATCTTCAAGTGATAAGTAGAAGCGCGACACACCCGGGTCACCTTGACGACCTGCACGACCACGGAGCTGGTTATCAATACGGCGAGATTCGTGACGCTCTGAACCAATAATATGCAAACCACCTGATGCAAGTACTGCATCATGATTGGCTTCCCATTCTGCTTTTAGACGAGCTTCATCTTCAGGCGTTGGATTTTCAATTTTGGCAAGCAATGCTTTCCAGTTACCACCCAACAGAATATCTGTACCACGACCCGCCATGTTAGTGGCAATAGTCACTGCGCGCGGTGCACCCGCTTGCGCAATAATATCAGCTTCGCGTTCGTGTTGTTTCGCATTCAATACTTCGTGCTGAATGCCAGCAGCTTTGAGTTTTTCAGATAGAATTTCTGAGGCATCAATCGTTGCTGTACCAATCAGAATCGGTGCAACACCTGCTTCGTGTACACGTAAGATTTCTTGAATAATCGCGTTGTATTTACCTTCACGGTTTAAGTAAATTAAATCATTTTGGTCATTACGGATCATCGGACGATGGGTTGGAATCAGAACGACATCTAATCCATAAATTTCTTTCATTTCCGCAGCTTCAGTATCAGCAGTACCTGTCATACCTGAAAGCTTTTTGTATAAGCGGAAATAGTTCTGGAAAGTTGTAGTTGCAAGCGTTTGGTTCTCAGGTTGGATTTCCAAACCTTCTTTTGCTTCAACAGCCTGATGCAAACCTTCTGACCAACGACGACCCGGCATCGTACGGCCTGTATTTTCATCGACGATGATCACTTCACCTTCATGGATGATGTAATGTACGTTACGTTGATACAGGTAATGTGCACGAATGGCAGCAGTCACATGATGTACAAGGTTTAGGTTCGATGCTGAATAAAGGCTCTCACCTTCAGCAAGCAAGCCCATGGCAATCAGTTCATTTTCAACAAACTCAAAACCAACTTCGGTAATTTCAACAGAACGTTGTTTTTCATCAATCCAGAAATGACCACCATCCGCCACTTTCTCTTCTTTTTGCGCATGAAGTTTTGGTGGAATAGTATTGATTGCAGCATAAAGCTGAGATGAATCTTCACTTTGACCAGAAATAATCAATGGTGTACGTGCTTCATCAATCAGGATCGAATCGACCTCATCGATAATCGCATAGACCAAACCACGTTGTTTCTTCTCGGCAAGAGAGAACACCATGTTGTCACGTAAGTAATCGAAACCGAATTCGTTATTGGTACCGTAAGTAATGTCAGCACGGTACGCTTGTGATTTTTCGGTAGGATCTTGCATTGAGTAAATCACACCAATGCTAAGACCTAAGAATTCAAACAATGGACGGTTTAATTCAGCATCACGTTGTGCCAAATAATCGTTCACGGTAATCACATGTACGCCAAGGCCACTAATGGCATTAAGATAACATGCCAAGGTACCCATCAGGGTTTTACCTTCACCCGTACGCATTTCAGCAATTTTACCTTCATGTAAGGTAATACCACCAATCAACTGTACGTCGTAGTGACGCATACCCATGACACGTTTTGCTGCTTCACGGCAGACCGCAAAAGCTTCTGGTAATAATTTATCTAAGCTTTCGCCTTTATTATATCGTTGTTTGAATTCTTCAGTTTTTGCAGATAGGTCTGCATCGCTAAGGACTGATATCGTCGGCTCGAGCGCATTAATCTTATCAACGATTTTACGCATGCGTTTGAGTTCGCGCTCATTTTTGGTACCGAAGATTCCTCCGATCAGACTTGCCAACATGAATAGACTCTCTAAATCTTGCTTATCAAATAAATATGTTCTTAGACGTTATTATGGTGTTAGAAATTTGAACTACAAGGGTTTTAGCAAATAAAGCTCTGAAAAAATCCCATCCCCAGTTCTAACCCTGAGACTAAGGCAAAGTAATGTAGCAAATTTTACCTAAGCAACATAGTGATTCACGTGACTGAATTATTATTTTCTAGATAAATGGATATTTCACTTATCTATTTATTTCATATAAAAAGCTAAAAACACTATTTTTCATAATAAAAAAATTCCCTCATATTAGATTCATCCAAAACAATACACACAAAAATTGAGGCAACAACATGAGTTTACGTTTAGGCGACACAGCACCAAATTTCGAACAGCAATCTAGCCAAGGCTTGATTAATTTTTATGAGTTCTTAGGCGATAGTTGGGGAATTTTATTTTCACATCCTGCAGATTACACACCTGTCTGCACGACTGAACTCGGATTTACAGCAAAGCTGAAAGATGAATTTGAAAAACGCGGTGTAAAAGCGATTGCGCTTTCGGTTGATGATGTTGAATCTCATCATGGCTGGATTAAAGATATTAACGAAACACAAGAGACCACAGTTAACTTTCCAATCATTGCTGATCAGGATCGTAAGGTATCGACGCTATATGACTTTATTCATCCAAATGCGAGTGAAACCTTAACTGTGCGTTCATTGGTGATTATCGATCCAAATAAAAAAGTACGTTTGATTATTACGTATCCAGCATCCACAGGTCGTAACTTCCATGAAATCTTACGTGTTGTGGATTCACTCCAACTCACAGACAACCACAAAGTGGCAACCCCTGCCAACTGGCAACATGGCGATGACGTGGTAATCGTACCTTCACTTAAGGATGAGGAAGAAATCAAACAACGCTTCCCGAAAGGTTATAAGGCAGTGACCCCTTATCTTCGCCTCACGCCACAGCCCGAGAAAAACTAAAGCGCTGCTTTAGTTTTTCGCAAGACAAGCGAAGTGCGTAGTCCTTAAAATGCAATACTGCTTCGCCCGAGCAAAAGATGAGAAGCTATGCTTCGAGTGGAAAAATTAAAAGAGCTGCCTTAATTTGGCGCAAGACAAACGAAGCGCGTAGTTCTCAATATGAAACGATGTTTAACCCGAGCGCAAGAGCCTCAGCTATGCTGAGGCTGTAAAGATAAGGAAAGTTACACTTTACCCTTGCGCAACACGAGAAGCTATGCTTCGAGCAACAAAATTGAAATCCTTGTTTTAATGATTCAAAAGTTAGCCGCAGCACTTCATAAAACATGCAGAGCAAAATAAGAATCCAAACTCATTTTACGAGCCTGAGTTTCGATGAATTAAAAAAGCCCATCATGTGATGGGCTTTTTTAATGCTTTAAGTATTAACGCTTATCTAATGGAACCCACTCGTTCACCCAAGCGGATTTCATATTTAAGCTACTATCCGATGCAATCTTTTTACGCGTTGCATCCGCAGCTTCACGGTCTTTCGCAGGGCCGACCATAATACGAATCCCTTTAGACGTTGGGCTCTTAGTTACTTTATAGCCTTTCGCACGAAGTTTCGCTGCAATTGCATCTGCATTCGCGGCATTTGCTGCCAATGCCACTTGCACCATCCACTGTTTATCGTGGTCGCCTTCAAGCAATTTACGTGCTTTTTCAGCTTCAGCTTTTTTCTTTGCTTCTTCAGCTTTGTGTTTTTCCTCAGCCTTTTTCTTTTCAGCCGCTTTATGTTCAGCTTCTTTTTTCGCAGAAGCCTTACGCGCTTCTTCAGCTTTTAGCTTTTCTTCTGCTTTTTTCTTCTCAGCAGCTTTACGCTCAGCCTCTTTCTTTGCAGCATCACTAGAAGCATGTTGTTTTTCTTGTTCAGCTTTTTGCTGCGTTAGCTTCTTTTCAGCATTGGCTTTATCTTCAGCCATACGCTTCTGTTTCGCTTTTTCGTCTTCAACTAACTCAGGTGGAATATTGTCAGAACTTTGCTGTCCCATACGATGCGCGTTAAGTGCGGCATATTCTTCCGCCGCTTTACGTGCTGCATCTGCTTCCGCTTGTTGCTGCATCGCTAAAAATTCAGCGGCACGTGCTTCTTGCTCTGCCACTGATTTTTCACGGTCACGACGCTGTTGTTCAAGCAAACGTTTTTCGGTTTCAACATCGAGTGTTAAGGTATTTTTAGGCGTATTTTTTTCAGCACCTTCCACTTGTGCAGACTCATCTAAAGTATTCTGGTGTTGAATGTCGATTTCATCTTTACCTTTTAACAGTAAAGCGGCCAATAAAATACCACCACCGAGTAAAACAACGCCGCCCATCCAGCGTTGCTTGTTATTCATTGACATTCTTGCAAATACTCCCATACCGCTTCCAAAGTATGAAATGAACCACATACCAAGATCAGCTGATTTTTATTTGTATCATCGAGCGCTGATTGAAAAGCTAATTTTACGTTATCAAAGATTTCAACATTTTGACCAGTCAAAGCACTACTCAAAACCGATAATTCTGCTGCGCGTGGTACTGTTAATGCTGCAATATTCCATTTTTGAATATGCGCTTTTAACAAACCAACCACAGATTGGATATCTTTATCACCCAACATCGAGAACACACACGATACTTGAGTATATTGTTTATTGTAATTTAGAAAATTACGCAATTGTTTTAGCAAAAATTCGACGCCATGCGGATTGTGCCCTGCATCAAAAATAACGGTCTTATCTTTGATTTGACGTATTTCGAATCGTCCAGGTAATTTCGCATTATGAATACCTTGCGCGATTGCCTCTTGTGTAACGTGTAAATCACTGAGCAAAATCGCAGCAACTGCAGTTGAAATATTATCAACCGCCAAACTACCTGTTGGTAAATTTAAAGTTGTTCCTGCAGAGGCAAATGACCAAGACTGACCATCTTCATTGAGCGTATAAAAATAATCACGATCGAGTGCATAAAGAGTTGCTTGGCAATCTGCAGCTTTGTTTAAAATCGCTTGGGGAATCTGTTGTTTCCCACCAAACACTACTGGAATATTTGGACGCATGATTCCTGCTTTTTCAAAAGCAATTTTCTCAATGGTATCGCCTAACCATTCAGTATGATCAAGACCAATATTGGTAATCACCGCTACATTTGGATTAACAACATTGACTACATCCAGTCGACCGCCTAAACCCACTTCAAGCACCCACACATCGCATTCTTGATCTTTAAAAATCACAAATGCCGCAAGTGTGGTTGCTTCAAAGAACGATAAAGTCAGATCACAAGCGCGACGTGCTTGATCAACTTTAACAAAAGCATCAATCAGCAACTGATCTTCAACTTTGATACCACGTAATTTGACACGTTCATTAAAACGATAAACATGCGGAGATTGATAGAGTCCAACTTTATAACCTTGTGCATTTAAAATTGATGCCAAAGTTGTTGTGGTTGAACCCTTACCATTGGTCCCAGCCACCGTCAACACTTTTGCTGCTGGCGACGTCACACCGAGCTGTTCCGCAACGGGAATAACTCGCTCGAGACCTAAATCAATTCCTGTAACGTGAACATGGCTCCAATAGTCGAGCCATGTATCAAGTGAATCTGTTGCTAATGGTGCTGTATTCAAGGCAAATTCATCAATTTCGCGACAATACGGTAAACTGTATCACGTAATGCGTGACGATGAACGATTTGATCGATCACACCATGATCAAGCAAATATTCAGCACGTTGGAATGGTTCATCCAATTTTTCGCGCACAGTTTGTTCAATTACACGCTTACCTGCAAAGCCGATCATCGCTTTAGGCTCAGCCAAATGTACATCACCCAGCATAGCTAAAGATGCGGTCACACCACCATAAACTGGATGTGTAAGCACCACAACATACGGTAAGCCCGCTTCTTTAAGACGCTGAATCGCTGCTGAAGTACGTGCCATTTGCATTAAAGACAACATGCCTTCTTGCATACGCGCACCACCAGATGCAGCAAAACAGATCAATGGCTGTTGTAGTTCAATTGCACGCTCTGCTGCTTGAACAAAACGGTCACCCACAACCGTACCCATTGAACCGCCCATGAAATCAAATTCAAAGGCTGTTGCGATCATGGGTACGCCTTTCAGCAACCCTTGCATGACCACTAATGCTTCAGTCTCACCAGTTTTCTTTTGCGCTTCCGCCATACGGTCAGGATACGCTTTGCTATCGACAAACTTAAGTGGATCTTTCGCAGTAAATTCTTGACCCATTTCAGTTTGAACTTGGTCAAAGAACCAGTTCAAACGATCACGGGCTTTCATACGCAAATGTTCGTCGCATTGCGGACAGACATAGGCGTTAAATGACATCGCAGTACGTGTCACCAAAGCATGACATTCTGGACACTCAATGGTCGGTTCAGTAAATGTTGCTTTAAGTGTAGTTTGCTCATCTGGCATGTGAATACCCGGAACATGACGTTCAGTCCACGGGGTCGATGGGCTCAGAATTTTGCCTGATTTCACTGGTTGACTCATACTAACTCATCGAGCGCTGCTCGAAGCTCCTTGACTTTATTCACTGTTTCAACAACAGCTTGCTCTGGTGCAAGTGAGGCAAATTGTTTCACAAATGCACTCCCTACAATTACGGCATCGGCAGCAACACCCATCGCTTTCGCAGATGCAGCATCGCTAATACCAAAACCTACGCCCACAGGAACATTGGTCACAGCTTTAATCTTTTCAATGCGGGCAGCCGCTTCAGACACGTCTAAAGTCGCTGCACCTGTGACACCTTTCAACGATACATAGTAAATAAAGCCGCTGGCTTGTTTAACTACATGTTGAATACGTGCATCTGTTGAGGTTGGTGCAAGCAAGAAGATTTGATCCATATCGTATTTTTGCAATACAGTTTTAAAATCATCTGCTTCTTCAGGTGGTAAATCCACAAGAAGTACACCATCAACACCACATTCATTGGCATACGCCACAAATTTTTCATAGCCAATCACTTCAACAGGATTTAAATATCCCATGAGTACCACAGGTGTTTCGCTATCTTTTAAACGAAATTCTTTCACCATATTTAGGGCATCAAGGGTATTGGTTCCACCTGCAAGGGCACGCTCAGCAGCCAATGCGATGACTGGACCATCTGCCATTGGGTCTGAAAAAGGAAGACCTAATTCAATTACGTCGACACCTGCATCCACCATTTGATGAAGCAATGGCACAGTAACTTCCGGATGAGGATCGCCAGCCATTACATAAGAAACTAAAGCTTTACGCTGTTGAGATTTAAGTTGTTCAAATCGAGTGGCTAAACGTGACATAGGGTTGAGCTTTCCTTAACGTGTTTCAAACTTGAGGCATTGACTATGTAAAATTACAAGACTCCGCATTGTAACGCTATTTTTTGTCCATTGAACAGTGCGCAAAACAGCACAAATACATTTGCTGCTTTGCGTGTAGATTTCAGAACAACCCGAAAAACAGTATTTACGAATATTTTGATTTTTTTCTCAATGATCAAAGATGCCTATTTTCAGGAATTACTAAAATAGTGAATATTTAGAAAAACTTATTTTTATCGTTAAAAAAATGTTAAAAATAGAAGTCTTAGCTTGTTTAGATAATATTTTTTAGAAATAGCAAAACCTGTTTTATACTACACCTATTCTCCTATTTTTTTATCTCCTATGCAGACAGAATCTGAAGGTACGGTGCATGCGCGAGCAATTGCACTGCTGCCCCTCATTGTTTTTTTAACCATTTTTTTAGGTAGCGGGATTTATCACACCTTGATCGGCACAGAAATGGCGTTCTATCAAGTCAAAGCCCCTGTTGCCGCATTGCCTGCGATTATCTTGGCTGCATTAGTGTATCGCGGGAAACTCAACCAAGGTATTGAAGAATTTCTTAAAGGTGCGAGGCATCCGAATTTAATTCTAATGTTCATGGTGTTCATGCTTGCCGGTGCATTTGCCAGTGTCAGCTCAACTATCGGTAGTGTCGATGCCACTGTACAAATGGGATTGTCGTTCATACCGCCTCAATTTGTCCTTCCTATGTTGTTCGTCATTTCTGCATTTATTGCGACTGCAATGGGAACTTCGATGGGAACAATTGCCGCATGTGCACCAATTGCCTTTGGTTTTGCACAAGTGACCGATCTCAGTGTGGTCATTGCTATTGGTGCTGTGGTCGGTGGTGCGATGTTTGGTGATAATCTTTCCATGATTTCTGACACCACGATTGCGGCAACGACCAGTCAAAAAGTTGAGCTGCGTGACAAATTTAAAGTCAATGTTTGGATTGCCGTTCCCGCATCCATTATCACCTTAGCTCTCTATATGCTCAGCAGCAGTGAATCGAACGCCGTTGAATATAAGGATTTTAATTGGCTCTTGGTTCTACCTTATATCGCCGTTTTTGTTCTCGCTTTTAGCCGTCTGCATGTATTAGCCATTTTAACCCTTGGAATTGTGTTATCGGGTATCTTTGGTTTAATGGCAACACCTGACTTTGATCTGCTTAAATTGAATAATGCCATTTATGATGGCTTTGTCGGTATGTTTGAAGTTGCATTACTGTCTATGTTCTTGGGTGGATTATCAGCCATCATGCAACGTGAAGGTGGTTTGCGCTGGTTAATTGAAAAAATTTATGCCATCACGCGTTTATTAAAAGTAGGACGTCAACGTGCGGGTGAAATTGGTATTAGCTTCCTCGTTATCTTCTCGAATTTATTTGTTGCCAACAACACCGTTGCAATTATCTTATCGGGTGATATGGCACGAGAAGTTGCAAAAGAGTACGACGTTGATCCTAAACGCTCTGCAGCCTTGATGGATATTTTCTCTTGTGTAGTACAAGGCTTAATTCCCTATGGTGCGCAGTTATTGTTGGCTTGTTCTATTGTTAAACTTTCCCCTGTCGAATTGATTGGTGGTGTGTATTACTGTTGGATTTTGGCGATATTTGCTGTACTTGCGATTGCTTTTCGCTTTCCCAAAGTCAAAATCTAATAATTTTTTAAGTATTTAAGCGGCCAGTCGGTCGCTTTTTTATGGCTGTTTCATTTGTTTCTTTCTGGCTAGAAGCGTCATACCTGTTGCCGCCTTATAAGCACGTGCCAAAGCAGATTGATCTGAATAATCCAACAGTTCAGCAATCTCTACAAAACTATAATTTTGTTCCAATAACTGTTCGCAGCGCTTGATACGCTCTTGTTCTAACAGTTTCTTAAATGATGTGTCTTCTTGTTCTAAATTGCGCTGCAGCGTCCGAATAGACATATGTAGTTGCTGTGCAAGCTGTTCGATTTTAATAGCGCGCTGTGTCGTACGTAAATGTTCAGCTATCAAATTACGCGCTTGAAAAACTATATCATCAAGCATTGGTTTAACTGCAATCGCTTGTTCAGCTTGCTGCAGCAATAATTTTAATAATATCGGATCAGCCTGTTCCGATTGTAAATATAAACCTGTTAAATCAAGACTAAAGCCATAATAAGGTTGTGAAAATAACACTTCGGTGGCAAAGAACTTATAAAAATGTTGGGGGGCAACCGATGGCGCATGGGCAAAATAAACGGTTTTTAGTTGAAGTTGCTGTTCAAGTAAAATACTGCGTGCGAGTTGTAACATTGCTGCCATGGTCAGCTCATTGAGTACATTGTATTTATCGTCCAAATACGCCCAATACAGCTCAATCCCCTGTTCTGATTGACGCAGTTGCAGCGGCACAAATTCACTACCATCAATTACCAAACGCTGAAAGCGCATAATATAATCAATGATTTCTGACAAGTTGCTGCTTTTGGAGGCCATATAACCCAATAGCCCAAAATGCTCAGGACGAATCACCTGCACCATATCAAAAATCAATTGTGGGCTTTTTAGATAATCCTGTGTGTCCTGCACAATCTGATTCAGCAGCTCCAATGGTACTTGGGTATCGAATGGCTGATCTATCAAATGAATGAGCTGAGGGCGTAAGTGCTGTAAAAATTCAGCCTCGATTGGCTCAATCTGTTGACTGCGCAGATAGCTTGCCCATAACTGCACATAGCCATTGGATATTTTAATCTCTTGCATTCACGATGTCCTTTCGAGCCGTGCAATAGTGTCACTGAAAACTGACATGCTTTATTTTCATTTGGCATAAAATGTATAAAAAATGTCCACAACTGTCAAAACAATTAGTGGTGCCTACGCCATACTATGAACTATCGAATCGAGCAGAATAATCAAAATGAATGTACCATTAAAAACATCCGTTATGCCGGTGGTTCGCACCAATCTTGATTTTAAACTGGATGAAATCCCTCGCTATTGGTTTGGTAGCGATCCGTTTATTACTCGTATGTTTGACGCACTAAGCCTCACCTTCCCCGATGGCGAACGTTATTTTATTCAAAGTGTCCGTCTGTTCCGCGATCAAATTACCGATCCAGACCTACAAAAACGTGTCGCGGATTTTATTCGCCAAGAAGCACAGCACGGCATTGCACATGACAAAATGAATCAAGTCATGCGCAAACAAGGTATGCCGGTGGATCAATTTATCCAACGATTAAACAAAATTTTTAAATTTGAACTCGAAAAACGCTCACCGCAATACAATATTGCTATGACTGCTGCAGCCGAACATTTGACTGCGCTGATGGCAGAAACCTTTTATGGACAAAAATCAACCTTAAAAGAAGGTCATCCATATGTAAGGGCGCTTTTTGCATGGCATGCCATTGAAGAAATGGAACATCGTGATGTTGCATTTGATGTCATGAAAGATGTCGCACACACACCCGAATGGTTACGTAAGAGCACATTATTAACCACCACTGTGCTGATGTTTGGCTTCACCATGTATCGTGCCAATGTCATGTTGAAATATGATGGCTTTACTCCGATGCAACGCTTAAAAATGAATATCAAAGGTTTACCTTGGTTCTTTGGGAAAAACGGCACTTTAACTCGAATGAGTAAGCAATATCGCGATTGGTTTAAAAAGGATTTTCATCCTAGTCAGCATCCCGTTATTGCACAATACGATGTATGGGTAAAAACCTTAGAAGAAACAGGTGATCCGATTCTAGCTGGCGAAGCCTTTTGGCAAGCGGCACAAGATAATTAATCAAATAAAAAAGCCTTCATCATTTGAAGGCTTTTTTATTACCACTTGGCATAATGCTGCTCTAGTAGCCCATACTCATTATTCAAGACAACTTCTTGATCATCTTGCTGAATGGTGCCACTAATTTTGGCTTGCCATTGACTGAATTGACTTCCTACCAAACGTAAATTGAGATTTTCAAAACGGCGCCAACCTGTCGTCAGACTGAGTTTTAATTTTCCATCTAGGGAGTGGATCTTCCATTCAGTTTCAGAAACTTGCTCAAAAAGAACATCTGCCAATGGATAAAGTGTTCCATTAATCCAGAGACAATTTTCATTACCAAAACTTTCATTCACACCGGATGCTAAGTTAATTCCGACACGATTTTCCTGAGCATCCCAAAAATTACAAGACAGCCAAAACCATGCTGTTTCAGGGCGTAAAAAGCCACAGGTATCATCTAAAGACACAAAAGTTCGATCATCAAATTGTACGGTTTGACCTTGTTTATTGATGAAATAGCCTTCGCATCCTAAAGTTGTGAGTTTTTGCGTATAGGTCCAGCCATTAATACCTGTGGGGCTACACATACTCAAGGGATCTGTACCGGCACAGAAAATACGTGCACTTAATTTTAAATCGCCGTGTTTTGTTACAGTGATATATCTCACGCCATTGGCATGCTGAATATCGAGCCTAAAGGGTGAATGATGAAAATAACTTTGATTAAACAAGGGCTGTTCATCAAGATGAGTATGCCGCGATAAAATATTAATCGCGTTCCAATCCACCACTTCTGAAGTCAAATGATTATAAATATAGAAAAATCCATGCCCTGCCCATGTAATATCAGCGATGGCTAGACCAATGGTGTAGTGCTCATGCTGAATGCTAAAAAACTTAAACTTTTTGTATTTTAATTGCTTACGCCAGCCTTTTAATATCTTTCCATACGGTGTTTTATATTGATAGCGTTCATAATCAATCGTTTTGGGAACTTCTTGAAAACGCCCATAGCGTGGTTGACCATTTGGTTGAATCAGATCCATTGATGACATCTCATGTAGGTCATTCATTTTTTAATTGAGCTTTATTATGCATAAGAAATTGATCAAAGCTCAACTTTTCAGATGGATATCTTAAGCTGTATAATTTTTTCATCACAGCAGCATTTAACCAATCGTGATGTAGCAATTTTCCCAACAGTTGCCACTAAACTTGCCCTCGACTAATTGCACATAACGACCATGCACATGATCAATGGCAATACAGTCATCAACATCTAGCACGCGATCCGTATGCTGTTTTTGCCAATGTGATGCAAAGTAAACCTTACCACGTTGTTTTGCCACCATATGGTTTTGTGCCACCACCAAAACATAGCGATGTAACTCACCAAACTCACGGGCATCGTAACCACCTAAATTAATCAGCCAAAGTTTTTCATCAGCTTGATTCGGTGCAGCATCAGTAAATTGCAGTTGGTATTTTTTAGCTTCAAACTCAACACCATTAATTTGTGCCCATGCATCAATATGCAAGCCTTTTTGCTCACCAAACCATGCGGTTTTAAGCTGCGGATAGGTCTCTTCTAAAGACTCTCCGACAGTAAGCACCACATCATGGACTTCGGTATTGGCACGCTGATGGCGACCACCAAGCATGACGATAAATAAACTAGGCATGTTGAGATTCCTTTGGCGGCTGGCGAGAGGTTTTTTATGATACGATAAGGCTAGCTGTACCACTATTGAAAATGATGAATAGCCGCTGTTGTTATTTTTTATAGGTTATTAAAAATTCGAGCAAATCTATTTTTAAATATAAATCACCATTCTTTGATACGCGTTGGCGACATGGATGTCGCCGTTGAGCAGTATTATAGGGATGTAATATCTGCTCAACAGAAAGCCTTTGGTTACTTTGGGCTTATCCAAAGTAACGTAAATCTAGGTCCATGAAATAGATTTTCAAACCTGAATCTGAAATAGATTCACAATCCAAACTGCCTTACTTTTTTTCTGCGAAATGAAAAGCGTAGCTTCGTAAGAAAACCATTTTGTATTTCTAATGATACTTCCCTGTATCACAGAAACACATGCGACATCCATGTCGCCGATTCACAACTCAAATTTCGGGGAACTTTTTATTTTTTTCACCACATAAAAAATCGCATCCAATTGCTTGAATGCGATTTTTAAATCCTCCCAACCCTCCTTTACCAAAGGAGGGCTATCCCCTCTTTCTTAAAGAGGGTTAGGGAGATTTTTTTACATCTCCACCATTTCCACGCCATCAATACGGGCAACGGTCATTAAATCTTTATCACCACGACCTGAAACGGTTGCAATGATAATTTGGTCTTTATCCATGGTTGGTGCAAGTTTAGTCACGTATGCCATGGCATGTGAACTTTCAAGCGCAGGAATAATCCCTTCAATTTTGGTTAAATCACGGAAACCTTGAAGCGCTTCTTGGTCATTGATCGGTACGTATTTCACACGATCCATATCTTTTAAGAAACTATGCTCAGGACCGACACCCGGATAGTCTAGACCTGCAGAAATTGAATGGGTTTCAATAATCTGACCTTGTTCATCTGACATCAAATAAGTACGGTTACCGTGTAGGACACCAACATGACCAGCATTCAGCGGTGCAGAGTGTTTGCCTGTTTCGATACCATAGCCTGCTGCTTCGACACCATACATTTTCACATCTTGATCGTTCAAGAATGGATAGAACAAGCCCATCGCATTTGAACCACCACCGACACATGCCACCAATGCATCAGGTAGGCGACCTGCTTGTTCTTGAATTTGACGACGTGCTTCACGACCAATAATCGATTGGAAATCACGAACCAATTGTGGGTATGGATGTGGACCTGCCACAGTACCAATCACATAGTAGGTTGAATCAACGTTAGTGACCCAGTCACGCATCGCTTCGTTCATGGCATCTTTTAAGGTTTTAGAGCCACTTTCTACAGGCACAACGGTTGCGCCAAGCAAACGCATACGATAGACGTTCATGGCTTGACGTTTTACGTCCTCAGCACCCATAAACACCACGCACTCAAGACCTAAACGTGCTGCAATCGTTGCGGTTGCGACACCATGCTGACCTGCGCCTGTTTCTGCAATAATACGTTTTTTACCTGACAGCTTTGCAAGCAATGCCTGACCAATCGTATTGTTTACTTTATGGGAGCCAGTATGGTTTAAGTCTTCACGTTTTAAGTAAATTTGCGCACCACCCAACTCCTTCGACCATCGTTCAGCATGATAAAGCGGACTAGGACGACCTACATAAAAAGCGAGGTCACGGTCGAATTCTGCCAAAAACTGTTCGTCATTTTTCATACGGAAATATAGCTTTTCTAGGTCTTCTAGAGCTGCCATCAGAGTTTCTGACACAAAACGTCCGCCATGGATACCGAAATGCCCTTTTTCGTCAGGGAATTGGGTATAGTCAATCACATTATTTTGCTGATCCACGTAGGACTCCTTGCATAAAGCGTTCGATGAGTTGTTGGTCTTTAATACCTTTAGCGGACTCGACACCGCCACTTACATCCACAGCATAAGCCTGTGTGGTAAGAATTGCCTGCTCGATATTGTCAGGGTTTAAGCCCCCTGCCAAGATCAAGGGAAGATTTAATTTTGGAAAAGTTGTCCAGTCAAAACTGTGTCCCGTGCCACCTTTGAGCTCAGGATGCCATGCATCTAACAGTACCGCACTCGCCCCTGCTGCCTGATATTTTGCAATTTCAGCCACGACATCTAAGTCAGGTTTAACCTGAATGGCTTTGTACCAACGGCGACCGACATGCGCTGCAATGGCTTGGCAAGTCTCAGCCGATTCATCGCCATGAAACTGCAAAATGTCGATGTTTGCGATGTTGATGATGGCTTGAATCTGTTCAAGTGTTTGATTCACAAAGAGTCCCACCGTTTGCACATAAGGTGGAATCGCTTGAATCAATTCGGCTGCTTGTTCAGCGCTGACCGCTCTTGGACTTGGTGGATAAAACACAAAACCGATGGCATCTGCCCCGGCATCGACCACTGCTTTGACGTCTTGCAGTCGAGTGATTCCACAAATTTTGGCACGCGTACGCATATTTTTTTGACTCTACCCTCTGCCAACTTCATAGCCGATCTATGAAATAAGGCGAGTCATTGTAAAGCAATTTTTTCAGCTTGCGTAAAGTTCAGGCGCATATTTCTGCATCTTGATTGTTTAAATGCTATGCGCTCTTTATACTTGCCACACTTTGCAACAAGTTTAAGCTTTGGCTTTAGGGAAGTTGGTGCGAATCCAACACTGCCCCCGCAACGGTAAAATGAAACGTTTATCTTTATAAACCAAATGGTTTACACCACTGTAGCTCGGCTATGGGAAGGTGGATATTCAGCATATGAGCATGTGCACATTTAAGTCCGGATACCTGCTTGTTGTGTTCTCTCACTCAGTCATTCACGGGGAAGTGAATGTATGGAGCACATCATGTCTATTCAATTTCAGCCGACTGCTTTGGTCGGTGCAATCGCACTTGCGTTGGGTTCTAGTTCATCTGTTTTTGCGGAAACAGTAACGACTGCGAAAACATCTTTAGAGACCATTGTGGTGACCGCCACACGTTCTGAACAAAACATTCAGGATGTTCCCGCACGCATTTCGATCATTGAGCCCAATATTATTGAACAATCACCTATTGCCTCATTTCCTGAGCTTTTAAAATCAGAAGCTTCAGCAAATATTGTCCAACTAGGTGATTTGGGTCAGCAATCTTCAATTTTTCTTCGTGGAACAAACTCGACTCAAGCGTTAGTTTTACGTGATGGTGTCCGCTTAAATACTTCAACTACAGGTGCAGCAAGTATTCCTTTCCTTGACACAACCGATATCAAGCAAATTGAAATTCTTAAAGGTCCCGCATCTGTGCTTTATGGAACAGATGCAATTGGTGGTGTAGTACAGCTTATTTCCAAAACACCTGAAAAAACCAGTGCATTTGTGACAGGCGAAATCGGTGAAAATAAAACCTATAAATCTTTAATCGGTGTAGATCTGGCAAAAGATGGACTTTATGCTCAAATCCGTGGTCAACGCTTAGAAACGGATGGAACAGCAGTTAAAGAAAGTCAAAACAATCCTAAAGCGGCTTTCGAACAAAAAGGCTATAGTGCCAAAATTGGTGTAGATAAAGATACTTATGGTCTATCTTTGGACTACAGCCAAAACAAAGGTAACAGCCAATACAACAATTCTGGCGCTTTGACCGATCAGGATTTTAAAAATGAAATTATCAATCTGAAAGGTAGTGTTCAAATCCAGCCTTCAATTGAATTAAATGCAAGATTGTCTCAGTTTAAAGATGATCTACTGCAGAACCAAAGCAATTATCTAGGTCAATATGACTATGTGCTCAGCAAAACACAAGAAGCTGACATATATGCAATATGGCAGTTTACATCTGAACAAAATATCGCTTTGGGAACGACCTATCAAAAGATAGAAGCAGATGCCCTCTCTTATGGGACTAAAATTAATTCAAGTGTTGATTCCAAAGGCTATTATATTCAACATCAATACAATACGGATGGGATTCATACCCAACTCGGCTTACGTCTAGAAGATAATGATAAATATGGAACTAATACCGTAGCCCAAGCTGGTATTCGTTATCAAATTTCACCACTAACAAGTGTTTACACTAATATTGGCAGTGCTTTTAGAGCACCAAATCTAAATGAACTTTATGCGTATGGTGGTAATCCTAATTTAGATCCAGAAAAAAGTATTTCTTATGAAATTGGTTTAGATCAACAACTTAATTACGGCGTTAGTACAGGTGTTTCGACATATAAAACTAAAGTCAAAAACCTAATAGACTCCGAATGTATCTCATTATGTGACGGATATGATGCTGTTTATCAAAATCTCAATATTGATAAAACCACAATAAAAGGTGCTGAAGCTTATCTGAAATGGACAGGTGACCATCTGTACCTGAGCACAAGCTATAATTATGTTCGTGCCAAAGATGATTCCACAAATGAAGATTTAAGCCGTCGTCCTCGTCAAAAAGTTGCATTTACAGCAGGTTGGCAGGAGCCAACTTTTGGCCTTTCTACTACACTAACTGCCAACTCATCTTCTGATAACAGTGCATACGATAATGTCCGTATTCCAGGTCATTTCAATATCGATATGCATGGTTATTACAACGCTAATGATGTTATGAAGTTATTTGTCAATATTCAAAATGTGGGTGATAGCAAATATCGTACAGCTTATGGCAGCGGTAGTTATTACATCAACGGTGGTCGTTTAGCGTCAGCAGGCGTAACGTTCAAATACTAAATAAAGTCTGGTAAATAGTTTTGAGCATCCTGCCAGCACTATGGCATGATGCTTTTTATATTCAGTATTTAGAAGTTTAAGGAACTCACATGGGTCACCGTTTAAGTAAAATTTATACCCGTACAGGCGATTCAGGCACCACAGGTCTTGGTGATGGTTCTCGTGTACCTAAAGATGATCTACGTATCAATGCCTTAGGTGATGTGGATGAACTCAATGCCACGATTGGTGTATTACGTTCACAAATTGCGTTAAGTACAATCGAAGATAAAGCACAATGGGATAAATCACTGAGCCTGATTCAACATTGGTTATTCGACTTAGGCGGTGAAGTGTGTATTCCGGGCTTTAACTTAGTTCAACCTGTGTCGATTGATTTTTTAGAAAATGACATTGACCGAATGAACGAAGATTTACCGATGCTGAAAGACTTTATTTTACCTGCCGGTACATTGGTGTGTAGCTTTGCCCATCAAGCGCGTGCCATTTGTCGCCGTGCTGAACGTAGCGTGATGTCAGTCCATGCCCGTGATCAAAACATTCAAGCGACTTCAATGCAACTCTTAAACCGATTATCAGATTGGCTATTTGTCGCATCACGTACCTTACAACGAAGCGAAGGTGGTTCAGAAGTCCTTTGGCAAAAAAATATCAATGAGACCATTGATCAATAATTCCACTAAAATGCGATAAATTTCACGGAAAATTCTGCGTCAACGGTATTTGCAACAGCATGTTTCAGGCGCAGAATAGCCGTCACTCTCCTGTCATATTTTCTTCTTAATATGTCCTCATCTTATCTAGCTCAGGTGATCGTATAATGCGCATCATCGGACATCGTGGTGCGCGTGGCGAAGCACCTGAAAACACCCTCGGTGGTTTTCAATATATTCAAAACCTTGGCATCCGTGCAGTGGAATTTGACGTGCGTCAACTGAAAGACGACGCTTTAATTATTATGCATGATGATAATTTTGTACGTACCGCAGGTCAGCAAAAAGCCTTATATGAATGTAGCCAAACGGAACTTTCTCACTACAACCACGCAGTCACATGGTCAAGTTGGAATCAAGTTGAACCGACGCCACTGCTGAATCAAACCCTCAATGTGATTCATAACTTTGATCATATTGAAGTCGAAGTCAAAGCAGTGCAAAGCCAAGCTGAAGCTGAAAAAATTACCCTTGCCATTGAGCAGCAACTCAAAGGCTTTGAACATACCGCCGTCATTACCAGTTTTGACCTTAAAATTCATCAGGCCTTGCAACAGCGTCAATCCAATTTTAAACGCGGCTTGTTGATTGAAACCGATATACAACATCAAGCGATTGAACAAGCACTCGATCTTGGTTGCTGTCAAATTGGTTGGATGAATGAACTTGCCAACCGTGAACTGATTCAAGCCACCCAAGATGCAAAACTCGACATTAGTGTGTGGACAGTCAATGAAATCGAGCGTGCCAAAGAACTGCGTGATTTAGGGGTGCAGGGTTTAATTACTGACTTTCCAAAACGTATGCTCGAACATCTTTAAATTTAGAAAATAAGCAGTTTATTAAGTTTATTTCTGCATGACCAATACAATTTGACCTGTGGTATTCATAATCTGTAGACGATTACCTACTATCTTGTATCGCTTAACTTCATTCAATGCATTCATTAAAGATGCCTCTTGAGCCAATGCCTGATCACAACTTTGATGACCCGCTTTAACATCAATGTCAATTATGCCAGTGTGTGTATTGAGCTGGTACTTACCGAAGATTGGATTACATCCTGTATGTCCATTGACACGTTTTAAATTAGCATTCAATTCTAGATAAGGATCTTGTTGAAAAAATTTAGCCTTTTGACCATCAATTTCCAAAATTTTCCAGCGAATATTCTGTAGCCCATCAGGACTTCGAGTCACATGTAAAGGACGTTCTTTGCTGTTTATCGTTGTTTTTTGAGATGTTGAACTTTGACAACCGACGAGTACAAGTGCAAATAAATAGGATGCGGTTATTAAGATTTTCGGAATTATTATAGATTTCAACATATTCCAACTCCTATTGAAGTACTCATGTTTTAAGTATGCTGATACTTAAAAAATTAGCACATTTGCTTTTAATTATTCTGTTACTCATAAGTACAATACAGTTGTGCAATAATGCTAGTGTGACTATTTCGTGCGTGCTAATATGCTTAAACATATCCCCTATATTCTTTAGTGGATTCTGATTTTTGATCGATCTGACCTACCCAGGTTCTAGGAGTGCTGTTGGAGATGAATGCTCCCTTACCTCAAGCCCCAATTAACTGGGTCGCGGTGTTTGCTTTGGTGTTTTTACCGATTGTTGCTGTCATTGCGATTCCTCTTTACGCGTACAACCACGATTTTAGTCTTGCCGCTTGGATCAGTATGTTTGTTTTACTAGGCGTCAGTAGCTTAGGTATTACAGCAGGCTATCACCGCCTTTGGGCACATCGTGCTTATGAAGCAACGCTACCGTTAAAAATTATCCTGATGATTATGGGCACCTTTGCTGTACAAAACAGTATTTTGTATTGGGGTTCAGGTCACCGTACTCATCACCGCCATGTCGATGATGTCGAAAAAGATCCATATTCAATTAATAATGGCTTTTGGTATGCACACTTAGGCTGGATGCTTCGTGACTATCCAGCAGCAGAACCTAATTATAAAAATGCACCGGACTTACTCAAAGATCCTGTGGTGATGTTCCAACACAAATACTATGTTCCCTTAGTTGTTGCGGTACATGCAGCCATCTTACTTCCTATTGGTTGGGCTGTGGGTGATGTATGGGGCGTATTATTACTCGGTGGTTTGGTTCGTCTGATTTTAAGCCATCACGTTACATTCTTTATTAACTCACTATGCCATATGTGGGGTTCTCGTCCTTATACTGACGAAAACACTGCACGTGACAACTTTTGGTTAGCCATTGCCACTTGGGGTGAGGGTTATCACAACTACCACCACATTTTCCAATACGATTACCGCAATGGTGTGAAATGGTGGCAATACGATCCAACAAAATGGCTCATTTGGACCTGTTCTAAACTCGGTTTAGCGAAAAACTTACGCCGAATTCCAAGCTTTAATATCAAAAAAGCAGAACTTGCGATGAAATTTAAATATGCACAGCAAGATTTAGCGGTCTATGGTTTAGATGTAAATGCTGATATCGCACAAGCCAAAACCAAAATTGCACAAGAATATGAAGCCTTTACCCAAACCTTAAATGATTGGGCAAAACTGAAAGAGCAAGAAATTCAAGTGAAAAAAGCGGCAGTGGCTGAGAAGTTCCACCAAATGGATGACAAGCTCAAAGCTGAATTCCAAGCCGTTGAAAACCGGTTGTCACACCATCGTGAAACATTAAATACTTTAATGCGTAACTTAAAGAAAACTACAGCTTAACCTGCTGTTCTGCTCGATAAAAGGCTCCGATTTCGGGGCTTTTTTGTTGTCCTTATTAAAACGATCTTCAACACTTTTAGCACATGAAATTTGCTATAGTGAAATGAGTCAAATGATATTGAACCGCTATGCTTTTTAATTCTCGCTATAACACCCTCCCGCCCCGTTTATATGATCATCAACAGCCGAAGCCACTCATCGGTGCAAAGGCAGGTCACTTTAATACTACCCTTGCCGACACACTCAATTGGTCAGATGAAGACAAAGCTACATGGGTAGAGATTTGTAGTGGGCAAAAAACCTTTGCTGAATTTGAACCTTTGGCGATGGTCTATGCAGGACATCAATTCGGTCAATGGGCAGGTCAACTCGGTGATGGTCGTGGTTTACTGATTGCTCAGATCTTAGATAAAAATAACAACACTGTTGATTTACATTTAAAAGGTGCAGGCAAAACCCGTTATTCGCGTATGGGCGATGGTCGTGCGGTACTGCGTTCGACTATTCGTGAATATTTAGCAGGTCATGCCTTAAATGCCTTAGGTGTTGCATCGAGTAACTCAGTTGGCTTTACCTCATCAACGCAAGGCGTACAGCGTGAAACTTTAGAGCCGGGTGCGATGATGCTACGGACTTCAGACTGTCATATTCGTTTAGGGCATTTTGAATGGATCAATCAATTCCAACCTGATCTATTGCCTGAGTTCACGCAAAAATGTATTGAATGGCATTACCCTGAATGCTTAGATACAGAACAACCGATTTTAAGCTTTGCAACGAAAGTCATTCAGCGTACTGCCGTGATGATTGCTAAATGGCAATTGGTGGGTTTCGCCCATGGGGTAATGAACACTGACAACCTGAATATTACCGGTTCAACGTTGGACTTTGGTCCGTATGGTTTTATGGAACGTTTCCGTCCAAATTGGATCAATAACCATTCCGACCATCAAGGGCGTTATACCTATCAAAATCAACCAAGTATTGGACATTGGAATTTATGGACTTGGCTGAATAATCTTATTTCACTCTGCCCTGTCAATTATGATAAAGAGCAATGGAAGCAAGATTTAGCGGCTTGTTTAGAGCACTATGAGCCCACATTCTTAGAGCATTACAAACTCGGCTTAAATAAAAAAATGAGCTTACCCAATTTCCATAAAAACAGTTTTGATTGTGCGATGGCCTTCTTACGTATTTTGCAATCTGAGCAACTGGATTACACGCAAAGTTTTATTCGACTGCAAAACAAAGACTATGAAGCGATTAAAGACGACTGCTTAGACCGCCGTGCCTTTGAAAGTTTCTTAAGTCAGTACAAAAGTATTCGTGAGTTTCAAGATACAGATGAACTCGATGCTGAAATGCAAAAAGCCAATCCACAGTATATTTTGCGTAATCATATGGCGCAGCGTGCGATTGAACTCGCTGAACGGGATGATTTTTCTGAAGTTGAACGCCTATTTAACTTACTCAGCCAGCCATTTACCAAACAGCCTGAGCTAGAGCGTGCAGAAGATTTAGCACCACTGCCAAGTGATGTACCTGAAGTGATGGTGAGCTGTTCATCTTAATTTATTCACAAGTCATACCAAAACTGTGGATAATTTAAGCATTATCCACAGTTTTCTTTTGAGTTTTCCCATCATTTATGACTTTACATCAGATTGCTACATCGACTGCGTTAAAACTGCCTGAAGTCACAGTGACTCAGCCCTTTGGTGAGGGTTGTGATGTATTTAAAGTCATGGACAAAGTCTTTATGCTGTCCTTTCATTTACAGGGAAAAGCTGCGATTAACCTCAAAGTTGAACCTGATCATGGCGCTATGCTACGGGATATTTATCCCTATATTCGTGCAGGTTGGCATATGAATAAACAGCATTGGATTTCTGTTTATGCAGATGATGAGATGGAGGAATCTTTGGTTGAAGATTTGGTATTGAATTCTTATGAGTTGGTAGTAGCGAAGTTAAAGAAAGTAGAACGGATGAGGATTGCACTCTTAAAAACTGCACAATCCTCAAATACAAAAGAGTAATTATATTTTTAGGAAATTAAACGATTAAGCTCGTTTTTTCAGCAGCTTAAATACTATAAACAACAATGCTATCCAAACCGGTAACATCAACACCGACAACATAAAACCTTGTGTCCACATGATATATAAAATCATCAACATAAAGGCTAAAACAAGGTAATTGGTCAACGGCGCAAAGATTGCAGGAAACTTGGTTTGAATCCCCTGTTGTTTCATCGCCTGTCTAAACTTAAGATGAATTAAACTAATCATCATCCAGTTCAATACTGCTGCTGCCACCACAATATAAATCAAATAACTTAAGGCTTTTTCAGGCACTAAATAATTTAAGATGACACAGCCAAAAATCAGTAAAGCCGAGAATAATACCGCAGCAACAGGCACACCTTGTTGATTAACTCGTGTAAATAATTTCGGCGCATTGCCCTGTTCAGCTAGTCCTACAAGCATACGACTATTGGCATACATGCCGCTATTACATACAGAAAGCGAGGCTGTCAGAATAATGAAATTCAGTAAATGTGCTGCCCACTCAATGCCCATTTGGCTAAAAATCATCACAAAGGGACTATGCTCTAAATCACCAACGTTCAACTGATTCCATGGCACAAGCGACAATAACACCGCGAGTGAGCAGATATAAAACAAGAACACCCGTGTCACGGTTTGATTGACGGCACGTGGAATATTTTGATCGGGATTTTCCGTTTCTGCAGCTGCCATACTAATCAGCTCAATGCCACCAAAGGCAAACATCATAAAGGCTAGCATATAAAACAGCCCATCAAAGCCATTGGGGAAAAAGCCACCATGTGCCCACAAGTTTGAGATTGAGGCTGTAGATGATGCATCTGCCGTCATCAGCAAATACACCCCAAAAATAATCATTGCCACAATAGCAAGGACTTTAATCAGCGACAGCCAAAATTCAGACTCGGCATACATTTTGACATTGGCAAGGTTGGCGAGCGTCACCGCAATAAAGAAGACGAGTACAGAAACCCATGTTGGAATATGCGGCCACCAATAGTTAATATATTTACCAATGGCGGTCAGCTCCGTCATGGCCACTAAAATATATAGCACCCAATAGTTCCAACCTGTTAAAAAGCCTGGAAACTTACCCCAATATTGAAATGCAAAATAACTAAATGAACCTGTCACGGGTTCATGCACAATCATTTCGCCCAATTGGCGCATAATTAAAAATGCAATTAGACCACCTATCAAATAACCCAAAATAATGGATGGGCCTGCGGATTGAATAATATGGGCTGAACCTAAAAATAAACCTGTACCAATGGCACCGCCCATGGCGATAAGTTGGATATGGCGATTCTTTAAACGGCGCTGAAGCTGTGGCGTGGAGCTCTGCAAACCTGTCTCTCATCTTGAAGAAAAACTGAATTGTAATGCTTTCTTATATTTTCAGCGAATCTACTTGATCAGATCTACAGCAATACAAGTCTTAGAGCATCTCAATTTACTCATAAAGTATTCATGAATATAAACTTAAAAATAATATTTTTTATTCGGCTTCCACATAGAAAGCTTCATCATAAAACACTTCGGCCTGAGGCACAGTTCCGGTAAAAATGATTGCTTGGAAATATTCAGGCGGTACATCGGCTAAACTTAGTTGCGCATAGGCCTTAAAACCAAATTTTTGGTAATAATTCGGATCCCCTAACAAGACACAGCCTGCTGCACCTAAGGCTTTGAGTTGTTGCAGGACTTCATGCATTAATGCACGACCAATACCCTTACCTTGTAATTCAGGCTGAACTGAAATAGGGCCTAAACCATACCAACCTGCGTTACCTGATGACAATCGTACCGGTGAAATTGCCACATGCCCTACAAGCTGATCATCGATCACAGCGACTAAAGACAGCGTTAATTTTTCTCGTACTCGAAGTGCATTAACAATCAGATGCTCGGTATGGCTAGAGTATTCCACATCAGCAAATGCGGCTTGGGTTAAGTCAGTAATCGGTTCGATGTCTGTTACTTGTTCAGCTCGGATTTGAATCTGCATCATTTCATCCTGTTATTTTTGTTTTTACATAAAAAAAGCGAACAGCTGCTGCCATTCGCTTTTGCGATTTGACTACTATAACCCTTAGTCTTCAGGATATTCAAAACGGTAACCCACGCCATACACCGCTTGAATCCATTCATGACGGTTGCCTGTTTCAGCGGCATCTGAAATCTTACGGCGTAAGTTTTTAATATGGCTGTCAATCACACGGTCAGCAACGTCAAAGCTGTCAGGGTTAATATGATCAAGCAATTGCGCACGTGAATAGACTTGACCGACATGTTCCAAGAATAATTCTAATAAACGGAATTCTGTTGGGGTTAAGTTCAAGGCTTTTTGTTGGTACCAAATACGTTGCTGAGATTTATCCATACGGAATAAATCGTTATTTTCAGGCTCAGCCTTACGATCTAAACGGCGTAACACCGCTTGCACACGCGCAACAAGTTCTTTTGGACTAAATGGCTTACAAACATAATCATCTGCGCCCATGTTTAAGCCCAACACACGGTCAATTTCTTCAGTACGTGCAGTCACCATAATAATCGGCAAGTCTGACTGTTCACGTACTTTACGGCAAATGGTCAAACCATCCATACGTGGCACCATTAAGTCCAAAATCATTAGACTTGGCTTACGTTGAGTAAAGCTGTTATAGGCTTCCTGACCATCATGAAACATACTGACTTCAAAACCAGCAGCTTCTAAATAGTCTCGCACCAGCTGTGCAAGTTCAACTTCATCTTCAACCAGCATGATGTGTTTCATGAATATTTTCCTTATGCTTTCATTTGTTTAGGAAAGGTCAATTTGCAGCGTAAACCACCCAATGGTGAATGTGCAAATGTAAGTTGTCCACCCAATGCTTGGGCAATTTTACACGATAATGCCAAACCGAGTCCTGTACCGCCTGTGGCACGTGTTCGCGAATCATCCACACGGTAGAATCGCTCACCAATACGTTCTAACTGTTCATCCGTCAGACCAAACGGACTGTCATCGACATATAACGACCATTCGCGATCATTTTGTTCTGTATGAACGTGTACTTTACCGCCTGCTTCAGTATAGCGAATACTGTTACTGAGTAAGTTCGCCACAATTTGTTTAAAGCGATCTAAATCTAGATGAAGCATGGTACCTTCACCTTCCGCAATCACCGTTAAGTCTGCTTGATCAAACTTAGGTTGGAAGTTGAGTAACTCATTTTGCACGACGTCCCAAGGGTTTACATCGGATTTATAAATCTGCAATTGCTGTGCATCTGCTTGTGCCAATGCTGCCAAGTCTTGGGTTAACTTTTTCAAACTCGTCACTTGCCCCAGCATAGATGCAAAGTGTTCTGGTGTAGGTTTACGAATACCATCTTGCATCGCTTCAATTTGTGCCTGCAACACAGCTAAAGGTGTCTTTAACTCATGTGAGGTATCCGCAACCCATTGACGGCGTGAAGTTTCATGCTGATCCAAAATAGTTGCCAAAGCATTCACTTCTTTCGATAAATCACCCAACTCATCATTACGGTTTACTTTAACCTGATGTTGATAATTTCCTTTGGTTAATTCCTGTGTTCCACGAAGTAAACGCTGAATCGGTTTTTTGAAATATGTCGCAAGTAATAAGGCTGCAATCAAACTCGCTAAGAAACTAAGTCCGTAGACCAAGAACAAATAACGTTTCTGATTACTAAAGAAATTAATACTCAGTGCATCATCCTGATCTAAAACTGGTTTTAATCCCAAATAACCGACAATCTTACCTTCGACCATAATTGGACGATATGAGATTTGCTCTTCAGTTGCTTCACCAACCACAAAACGGCGTTTCGCATCATATAAAGATAATCGCGCACTTAAACCTAAACGGTCAGGCATTTGAATAAACTGTTTCTTACCAGTGTTTTCCACTGTTTGCTGTTTATCTTTATTACGATCTGTACGAATCAAACTTTGATTTGAACTCAGTGGAAACTTTAAGCCCTCAAATGGCTGAAATTGGGAAGGCAAGTTCTGTGCAAGTAAACGTAACTCTGCTTCATTGACCTGACGTTTCTCAGGATCAGAATCAACCAGTGCAGGTGCGACATTTGCCACAGTATGTTCTTGGAAATAACGCTGCTGTAAGGCAATATCATACTGACGACGTAACCACCAACGTGATAAACGGTCAAAATCATCAGGTGCAGCCTGCCCTTCAATCTGCAAACTTTGCGCTTGAATTGCATTTCCCCAGTCCTGATAGACAGCATAAACTTCGGCCAAATTTTCAATCACATGGTCGAGTTTCTGCATCTCGACATCAGAAACATATTTGGTAAAGTTTCTTTGCATATTCAAATGCAAAACACCTAGACTCACTGTCGTAATTACCAAAGTGGTAAACAACACGGTCAGAAAAAGTCGTAATGCAATTGGAATGCGGCGAATATTCAAATCAAAATCTCAATTTTTCTTCTATATTGCTATTGTAGCGAACACTGCACCAAAAAACTCTTCATTGTTTCTACATGTTTATTGTCTATTCTTTAAAACATAAATTAGGTTATCAAGGTAATAACATGATGAAAGCTATGACAAAAATCGCTTTAGTAAGCGCAAGTGTTTTATCTATGGGTGCATTAACTGCGTGTCAGTCTACCAGTAATGTCAGCTCCACTGATCAATCTCCAATGATGAAACATCATGGCAAACATAAACATCATGCTAAAAAACATTTAACACCTGAACAGCGCCAACAGTTTGAAGCGGCTCGCGAACAGCGTGCTGAATTATTCAAGCAAATGAAAACTGCTTGTGAAAATAAAGCAGTTGGCTCCGCGATTACGATTAAATCTGGTGATAAAACACTGGCTGGTACCTGTGCGATTCACTTCAAACCTGATGCTAAAGATTTAAAAGCCTTTAAAGCACAAAATAAACCGATGCGCGGCGAACACCGTGTAAAACGTGGTGAAGATTTGACAGATGCTCAAAAAGCAGAGTTCAAAAAGCAATTGGAACAACGCCGCGCTGAACGTCAGGCACAACAACAAGCATGGTTAGACGCTTGCCAAGGCAAGAAAGATGGTGCAAAAGTCCAAATTAAAGTAGGCGAACAAGCGATCAATGGTCAATGTCAGGTTCATTTCCAACCTGAACGCCCAGCGAAGTTAAATAACGCAAGCAAATAATTCATCTCCTCATTAAAAAAAGGCACTCAGATTGAGTGCCTTTTTTGTTGTAAGTAAAATTTCATCTTTTGACCATTCGTATCATGTATTGCTCAAGAAAAGTGTTTACACTCAAGCAATTTAGCGTTTTCAAGGGCAGAATCTTTGACTTTACAGTCACCAAGAATTTATCCTGAAACGCTTGTGCCTTCAGGGAAGATGTTGCACGATTAGACTCATTCCAATACGTGTCAATGAAGACGCGTTTTATTGTTTATTTAGGATTATAACGCTGGTTAGACCAGTATTGAGGAAACAGCTATGCCACAATACAAAGCGCCTTTACGTGATATGCAATTTGTTCTGCATGAACTTTTAAATGCTGAAGATCACTATGCAAAACTTCCTGCATTCCAAGGTAACGTAAGCCGTGAGTTGGTTGATCAGTACCTAGAAGCTGCAGCTGACTTCTGTGAAAATGAATTATCTCCTCTTAACCAAGTCGGCGACCGTGAAGGTTGTACTTGGAACGACGGTGTTGTCACTACACCTACTGGCTTTAAAGAAGCGTATCAAAAATATATCGAACTAGGCTTCCCATCTTTATCTGCTGAAGAGCAATACGGCGGTCAAGGTCTACCTAACTCTCTAGGTATTACGATTTCTGAAATGGTCGGTACTGCGAACTGGGCTTGGGGTATGTATCCTGGTCTTTCTCACGGTGCTGTACGTACTTTAGAACACCACGGTTCACAAGAACAAAAAGACACTTACCTTCCTAACCTGGTTTCAGGTGTCTGGACAGGTACCATGTGTTTAACCGAATCTCACGCAGGTTCTGACCTCGGGATTATCCGTACTAAAGCTGAACCACAAGCAGACGGTAGCTATGCAATCTCTGGCGAGAAAATCTTTATTTCTGCTGGTGAACACGACATGGCTGAAAACATCATCCATATCGTACTTGCTCGTCTACCTGGCGCACCAAAAGGTACGAAAGGTATCTCGTTATTCATCGTACCAAAGTTTAACTTAAATGCTGACGGTTCAATCGGTGAACGTAATGGCGTACGTTGTGGTTCAATCGAACACAAAATGGGGATCCACGGTAACGCAACTTGTGTGATCAACTTTGATAACGCAAAAGGTTACTTAATTGGCCCTGAAAACCGTGGTCTAAACTGCATGTTCACGTTCATGAACACTGCACGTATTGGTACAGCGGTACAAGGTCTTGCTGCATCTGAAGCATCTTTCCAAGGTGCATTAACCTATGCAAAAGATCGTCTAGCAATGCGTTCACTTTCTGGCCCTAAAGCACCAGAAAAAGAAGCAGATCCAATTATTGTTCACCCTGCTGTACGTAACATGCTTTTAACTCAAAAAGCATATGCAGAAGGTGGTCGTGCACTTGTTTATCTATTGGCTCAATATGCTGACGTGGTTGAACATGCAACTGAAGAAGCAGATCGTAAATTTGCTGACAACATCTTGTCACTTCTTACCCCAATCGCTAAAGCATTCTTAACTGAAACAGGTTCTGAAGCTGCGAAACACGGTGTTCAAGTATTCGGTGGTCACGGCTTTATTTCTGAGCACGGTATGGAGCAAATCGTACGTGATACACGTATTGCGTGCTTGTACGAAGGTACGACTGAAATTCAAGCGCTCGACTTATTAGGTCGTAAAGTGTTGGGTACTCAAGGTGCAATGTTGAAAGACTTCACTAAGATTATTCATAAATTTGTTGAAGCCAACAAAGACAACGCTGCACTTCAAGAGTTCACTGCACCACTTGCTGCATTGAACAAAGAATGGGGCGACTTGACCATGCAAATTGGTATGCGTGCAATGCAAAACCCTGAAGAAGTGGGTGCGGCTGCAGTCGATTACCTCTACTTCTCTGGTTACGTGACTTTAGCTTACCTATGGGCACGTATGGCACTTGTGGCACAAGAACAACTTGCAGCAGGTACAACTGACGTTGACTTCTACAATGCAAAAGTGACCACTGCTCGCTTCTACTTCAAGAAAATCTTGCCACGTGTTCGCTCACACGTTGACGTGATCGCTGGTGGTTTAGAACCATTAATGGCACTTGATGCAGAACACTTCGCATTCTAAGTTGAGTTCAACTTAAATTGTGGTAAAAGGAAAAGGACGGTCACAGGGTAGGCAGTCCTTTTTCTTTATAAAAAAGAGTTACAGAATTAACCTTTAGTCGTCTAACAATAAGATTTTTAATGCATTAGACTGACTAAAACCGAAAACGAATTTAACTTACTCAAACAATAAACGGGTGAAAATTATGCCAATTTATAACGCGCCGCTTGCCGATATGAAGTTCATTCTGAATGATGTTTTTCATGCAGAAAAGTTTTGGCAAGATAACGAGAATTTAGCACATCTTGATGCTGCGACTGCCGAAGCTATTCTTGAAGAAATGGCTAAATTTGCGCAAAACGTCACTCTTCCTTTAAACCGCACAGGCGATGAAGAAGGCGCGACTTATAATAATGGCAATGTCACTACTCCTGCTGGTTTTAAAGAAGCATTTAAACAATATGCTGAAGGTGGCTGGATTGGTTTAGGCGCAGACGAAGAATGGGGCGGTCAAGGCATGCCGAAAATGCTGACTGTTCTTGCTGATGAAATGCTGTTCGCAACCAACCCATCTTTCATGCTTTATCCACTGCTTTCTGTAGGTGCAGGCATGGCCTTAAATAGCTATGCATCACAAGCGCAAAAAGAAACGTATTTACCTAAAATTTACTCAGGTGAATGGTCAGGTACCATGTGCTTAACGGAGCCACATGCAGGTACAGACTTAGGTATTATCAAAACTAAAGCTGAACGTAATGAAGATGGTACATATAACATTACAGGTACTAAAATCTTTATTACAGGTGGTGACCACGACCTAGCTGAAAACATCATTCACCTTGTACTTGCGAAAACCCCAGATGCGCCTGCGGGTTCACGCGGTATTTCACTCTTTATCGTGCCTAAATTCTTAGTCAATGAAGATGGCTCTCTGGGCGAGCGTAACCCTGTAGGTCCTGGTTCAATCGAACACAAAATGGGGATTAAAGCCTCTGCAACATGTGTGATGAACTTCGACGGCGCGAAAGGTTACCTTGTTGGTAAAGAAAATGAAGGTCTTGCAGCAATGTTCGTAATGATGAACTATGAACGTTTATCTATGGGGATCCAAGGTTTAGGCGCTTCTGAATTTGCGTATCAAAATGCTGCGCAATATGCGACTGATCGTCTACAAGGTCGTAGTGCATCAGGTATTCAGTCACCAAACAAACCAGCAGACAGCATCTTAGTGCATGGAGATGTACGTCGTATGTTGTTGAATGCGCGTGCCAATAACGAAGCATCTCGTGCTTTCGCTGTATATGTTGGTCAACAGCTCGATATTACTAAGTTCTCTACCGATGCAGAAGCGGTGAAAAAAGCCAACAATCGCGTTGCCCTACTTACACCAATCGCTAAAGCATATTTAACGGATACTGCATTCCAAGCAACGCTTGATGCACAAATGGTCTTCGGTGGTCACGGTTATATCCGCGAATGGGGCATGGAACAATGTATTCGTGACCTACGTATCTCGCAAATTTATGAAGGTACCAACGGTGTTCAGTCTCAAGACTTAATTGGTCGTAAAACTATTAAGTGCGATGGTGAATTTATTGCTGAATACATCCAAGAAATTCGTGATTTCGCCAATGACCTAGATGCTGAACTCAACTTCATTAAAGACGCGACACTTGATGCTGCTTCTGAAATTGAACTCGTAACCAAGTTTGTTCTAGAAGCTGCTGCCGAAAATGCAGAATTCCCAAATTCAGCTGCTGTTGACTACTTACATGCTGTTGGCTTATTGAGCTTCGCGTATATGTTTGCACGTATCGCCAATGCTGCTAAAGATAAAGATGGTGATTTCTACCAAAACAAACTTTCTCTAGCACGTTACTATGTTCAACGCATCTTACCTGAACTAAATGTACGTATTGCAAAAGTTCAATCTGGCTGCGAAGTGATTGCAAGCTTCTCTGAAGACTACTTCACAAATCAAGCATAAGCTCAGACATAAAAAACGCCTGCAATTGCAGGCGTTTTTTTATAGATAAAATTAAACTTTTTCAATCAAAATGGTGTCTGGCTGATTATCAATTTTTGGATTTAAATGTTTATTCACAATCTTAATCTCGCCTTCTGATTGCAAGGATTCACAAAGTTCCACCACTTTGATCATGTCATCAGATTTAATACCGGCACCGAGAATCAATTTCTTGCCTGCTTGAAGTTGGCTAATTTTTGTTTGAATTTTATCTAACATTTTGTTCTCCCTTTTATTTATGTCTAACTTATACAATATAGCAACTTAGCATGAAAAAAGTACAAATTTTTCAATATTTAGTACGAATTTTTTTAGTTGCTTTGCATTAGACACAAACCCCGTTTTTTCTGTTATATAAATCACATAAAAATGATTTACTAGGGGGGGAATAAATGTCAAAACGAGATCATAAAATCCATAAGGTCGAGAGCCTACTCGATCGCTTTGGCAACATTGCTGTAGAAAGCTTTCACTATATTGCACTGTTTATTATTGGCTGCATGGTGATTTGGTCTGCGGGTCATACCGTGATTGAAATATTGACCATTAAAAAGTTTGCAACGATTGATGATATTCTTCTACTTTTCATTTATTTAGAACTAGGTGCGATGGTGGGCATTTATTTTAAAACCAATCATATGCCAGTACGTTTCTTAATTTATATTGCGATAACCGCGCTAACACGCCTCTTAATTTCTGATATTCAACATACACATAAACCTAGCCTTGAACAGATGATGATTACAGGGTCTATTCTGATTCTTGCCTTTGCTATTTTAGTTGTCCGCTATGCATCTTGGACCTTCCCTTCAGTGATCCGTGCGAAAGAAGCCGATCAACCGCTACCACCAGGCAAAACACCACGCCCTGAAGATGATGAACTTGCATAATCTTAATAACAAAAATGCCTCTTTTTAGAGGCATTTTTTTGGTGTCGAGTAAGCATTTGATTAGTCATTCGGCACAAGGACATAACGTCCATTTTCTAATATCCAATAGGTTCCCGTTGGCGGCGCAGGTAAACCGAGGCTCTTCCAGTCTGTAATCAAGACATAATTCGAGCTTTCAAGTCGTGCCACATTTGGATCGCCACTCACCCAGGTATAACTATTTGAGTTTTGATAGATAGTCGTCGGTGCACGGTACTGAATATTCACACCATTTTGAATTGGTGGATGACTTGGCAATACAGGTGGATATTTATGATGTGGCGGTATAGGTCGCTGTGGGCGTGGAGGATAAAGTGATGCATTTTTATCGGTCAGCACCTGATAGCGATAGGCATTCGGATTATTGACAATCGTGCCCTGATTGGCTGCAAAACTTGCCACAGAGATTGCCATCAGCATTGCACCCAAAATGACCCCAACATGTTGTCTTTTCATCTCAATCACCTTTCAGCCTATATGCTTATCTTAAACAAGATATCGGTAGAAAATATGGATAAAAACCATACTGCTGCAATTTTTTGTAATCTGAAACATTGCTTATTACAAAGACTAAGAAAAATTGTCCGATCGCTTTATGCTAAAATCCGATTTTTCATTCATTGGATCATTGTTCGTGTCAGATTTAAGTTTTGATCGTTTATATGAATTTTTTTGTAAAGTTCCCAGTATTCAAAAAAACCTGATTGATTCCTATGGTTCAGATGGCAAACATGCGTGGTGGTTTAAGTTCCAAATTGATGTAGATCATCCACTTGCATGGCAAACCATACAAGAACTCGGTCATGTGCTGAACTATATTTCTAAAAATGAGCGCCTACCGACTCAATTCTTACCTGTTTCACCACCTCCCTATATGAATGGCGTAGCTAAAGATTTCTTGTCATGGGTGATTCAATGTAACCATGCTGATTTTCCACCTGACATCGTTTGTGACTGGCTTGAAGCACGCTTACCAAACCCAGTCGATGACGAAACCCAATGGAAAATTAAAACTGATATTTCTGAACTTGATCAAATCTCAGATAAAGATTTGGATAAAATTATTCCGCCAAATCCACAGGCTTAATTAATCCCTCCTAACCTCCCTTTAATAAAGGGAGGAAAATCCCTCTTTATTAAAGAGGGATATAGGGAGATTCAAAATTAATTTAAAACGTCGCCATTCCACTCCATTCTAAGAAGCGATACGACCAATATTTCATGGTAGATTCATCAGCATATTGAGCATAGTCCACACTCATTTTTTTGCCATTCAGGTTAGACCATGCTGCATTAAAATACTGATTTGCATCTTTAAAGACTTGCGCATCACGCCCACCAATGACACGTAAATCTGTTTCCAAATTATAATTTTTTAAATTCCGCGCGGTAAAATTTGCTGAACCTAAAATCATTTCCGTATTGTACAGGTCACGTTTAATCAGCATTTTGCTATGGCATTGTTCACCTTGAGTATTACACCAACGTACATCCACACCTACCTGATGCAATTCTGCTGCCACTGGACGGTTAGGAATGCCATTTTTAGTTCGACCAAATGCATCTTTATTGGGATCAAGTAAAACACGGACTTTGACACCACGTTGATGTGCCGCAATTAGTTCTTCGATAATCTTACGTTCTGACAAATAGAACATCGCCAAATCAATTTCAATACCTGCTTTTTGGCTGCTTTTGATAGTATTTAATACGGCATCGTAAATGGCGTTTTCCGTCAGTAGCTGAACCTGAGGTTCAGTTTTAGCCGCTTGATATTCGCCAATAATAATTCCGGGAATTTCACCTTTAGATAAAGTTGCAACGGCTTGTTCGGTTTTGAGTACATCAATTGCGGTATTACCTTTGACCACCAATGCGACATTAGAGTGACGCGAACTTCCATCATGTGGATTCATTGATGTCACTAAAGCCTTCCAGCCTTCATTGGTATCGACCACAACTGTTTTACGATGATTGGCTTTAAAATTAATTAAATGCAGATAACTTCGTAAGGTGACTTTTCCCTCTCCCACTGGATTTGGTAACCAACCACTTTCCGCATTATTCTCTACACCTTGGCAGCACAAATACCACATCCCAGACCATACTGGATTTGATGCGCGTAGAGGCTCTAAATTGGTTTCAATCACATCAATGCCATTTTGGCGTAATTGACGATAATGTTCAGGTGCAATTCCGCCATAAACTGAGTTGATTGGGTCTGTAATGACTTTAATTTCGACTTGAGGTGCAACCAGTCGTTTGCTGATGAGTGCATCAGTTAATTGTTGCGTTAATTTCTCATGTTGCTGTTGTGATTGACCAATTTCCTTATTAAATAAGAACATATCAATCACAATCAAACTATTCGCTTCATCAATCAGCTTTAAGATATTTTTGAAGATCACATGCTGTTGTTTTTGTTCTGAGCCGTCTACATAAGTTTGATCAGCCAAGAATTCCACTTCTGCATGACGCAATGCGCCTTTAAAATTTAGACCCGCTGGCAGCGGCTTATAAACATGATAGAGCGCAGATGAAATATACCCGATTGCCAACATGCCAAGAATCAAACCGACATATTTGCGTTTTGACCAATTTAATTTTTGATGAACCCGTTGAAAAATACGCATAAGAAAAAACCTAATCCAATATGCTCAGACTAGGTTTTATCTTGAGATTTATCAAGCGCATTTCTGTGTTCAGACCTAGATCCATCCAGTACTGAACTTAAGTTAACACTTAGAAGTTATATTCTAAACCTACAGTAAAATTACGACCTACCTGTGGAATATTCGATAAGAACGATGTGTGTGAATACACTTGGTCATCCAGCAGATTATTCGCTTTTAAATACACACGATAGGCATTTTTATCTGCAAAGGTATTGGCATAACTGAGTCCGACATTCACCATATTATAGCCTTGCGTTACAGTTTCATAATCCGCAATTTTGTCTTGGTTAAATACATGGTAATACTCCGCCATACCACTCCAACCATCTGCAAAATCAGATTCAACTTTCGTTCCTAAACGTCCAGCAGGTACTCTTGGTGCATTATCACTGTCAATTTTACCGCGTACATAATCCCCAAACACACTGACTTTATAAGTGTCATTGATGGCATAGCCTACTTGAGCTTCTGCACCGTAGAATTTGGCTTTATCTTGGGTGTAATCAACAAGACGGAAATTATCTTCACGCGCAGTAGTCGCCGCATAAATATAGTTGTCATACCAGTTGTGATAAACATGTACGTGGTAATCCAACTGATCCCCTTCATAATGTAGACCAAGCTCAAGATTGTTGGATTTCTCTACATCCAAATTTGGATTGCCGCGTTCAAATGTATTGGTCGCAAAGTGTTTACCATTGGCATAAAGCTCTTGCGCCTGTGGTAGACGTTGTTGATGTGAGCCTACTAAGGATAATTTATAATTGGGTGCAAACGCCCAATTTGCGGCTGCTGAACCTGAAAATGCAGTATCGCTAAAATCTTTTTGTGCTGAATCAATGTCAATTTTTTGCTGATCAATACGCGCACCAAGCTCAACATGTACATCAGCAAACTGTTTATGTTCTAAACCAAATACACTCCATTTCTCAGTAGTATTGGGCGCCATTAACGATTCTTCACCTGAAATATTCAATTTTTGGCGATTATATTGTGTACCAAACACCCCTTCCCAATCAGCAATCGGATTATGTACTAGCTCAAGGCGTGCATCATAACCTTGGCTTTTAAAAGTGGTCAGGACTTCATTTTCTTCAATTTCATTGTGCTTATAGTCGGTATAACTGGCATGGGCACGTAATTTTTGAAAACCTGCAAAAGGTTCTGCTAATTCAGTACGTAGAGCATAACGTTCTGACTTTAGATCAACCCAAGGTCCGCCATGATGATGTCCTTCTTCATCCTGATCTTCCCCACAGCCAATTAAAGCATTACCATTGACGGCACAGCTTTCATATTCGTGACTATGTCCTGGCAAACCATATTGATCTTGGCGATTGCTATAAGAAACACCAACAAAACCACGATCATGAATCCATGAACCACCAATATTGATCGTTTCACCTTCAGCAAAAGTATTGTCGACACGACGTGCTTTTTCGCGATGCAGTTCAGGTTCTTCACCTTCATGGTGATGTTCGTGTTCAGTGAAATAACCTTGATGTGCGATATAGTCATTTGCTTTACGCTTTGTCCCTTCAACACGTAGTGCAAAGTTTTCACCGATCCCTGCTGTTACACCTGCGCTTGCTAGTTTCTCATCACTGCCTGAGTTATAGCGCACACCGACTGTGCCATCTAAGTCATTTTCAGGCATTTGGGTTGGAATTTTTTGATCGGTAACATTCACTAAACCACCGACAGTTCCAGCAGCATAAAGTAAAGTCGATGGACCACGAATCACTTCGACTTGTTTCGCCAAGATCGGATCGACAGTTACAGCATGGTCTGGCGATAAACTTGATACGTCAGCTGTTTCAGAGGCATGTTGTAGTACTTTGACACGAGGCCCATCTTGACCACGAATTACCGGGCGGCTCGAGCCCGAACCATATTGATTTGAATATACCCCCAACTCACCTGCTAAAGCATCACCAATGGTCGTTGCTCGCTCTGCTAAGGCTTTTTGATCAATGACATGATCTGCTACTGCAAAATCTGCTGCAGTTTGTACCAATGGATGGGCTTGAACATGAATAGTTTCAAGCGTTTGTACAGGTGGTTGCTGTTGATCTTGTTGTGCAAATACCGTTGGTGTAACCATCGCAAAAATAGAGAGTGTAATTAAGTTCTTATGAAACGCCATGACCCAAGCTCAGAATAATCAAAAATCGAATAATGTTATAATATAACATTTCAATATTTTTGCAATAAAAAGCAAAGCCCATTAGATAAATGTCTTACAATTACAGCTCATCCAACTATTGTTTAATGATCGAGCATCATGCCTTTTACTGTGTCACATGCGGTGATTGCCCATCCTATCTCTTATCTTACTGGCTATCGACTCCCAATTGCGGGCTTAGTCATTGGCAGTATGGCACCCGACCTTTATCGATTATTTACTCAAGAACAATCTAATCTGACTCATCTTTGGAGCAGTATTTTTGGTATTACTTTATGGCTCGGTCTGGGGTTTAGCCTGCTGTGGTATGGGTTATATCGCCCTGTGGTATATCGTTGCATAGGCATACAAGATCCAGTTATATTGAATACATGGAAATCCGCTATCAAATTTATTGTTTTGCTCATTATTTCCTTGATAATTGGTATCGCAACACATTTGATTTGGGATGGATTAACCCATGCCGATTTTCGAACCTTTGCCTTTCGAGAGTTTTTAGCAAGTACAGTTCAACTCTTTGGGCAGCATTATCCAATGCATCGTCTACTGCAACTTGGCAGTTCTGCACTGGTTTTACCCTTAATTGCATGGTCTTGTCTAAGTTACTACCGTAAATTTCAGCAACATTTACAAGTCAGCCGCTCTATTCGATATTTCCGCCGAGGACTGGTTATCGTGCCATTTGTTGCTGGTTTGTGCGCTGTACTCGATTATCTTCGGCATTTATCTTCTGATCTGATTCGTTCTGATCTTTATTATTTTACTGGGCGTATGATTAATGAATTTAGTCAAACGGCATTGATTGTATTTAGCTTGGGATGCTTACTATTTTTATTCTTGGATCGGAACCACCGTTTAGGGTAAATCTCCTAACAAACAGACCAAAATGTTGAGTTTTTTGTTCAAGTTCTTGTGACTGAATGCCCAAAGAGGCATAATCCTACCTTTACTAAAAGCGGTACGCTGTTTACGTATTCGCTGACCTTAACCCATATAGTTGGATTTCTAACGCTATGATGCGAACTCATTACTGCGGTTCTTTAACCGAAGCTCAAATTGACCAAACCGTAACATTATGCGGTTGGGTTCACCGTCGCCGTGACCACGGTGGTGTTATCTTCCTTGACATGCGTGACCGTGATGGTCTTGTTCAAGTGGTTATTGACCCAGATACTCCTGAAGCATTCGCAACTGCGGACAAAGCACGTTCAGAATTCGTATTAAAAATTACAGGCCGTGTACGTCGTCGTTACGCAGGTACTGAAAACGCGAATATGACTAGCGGTCAAATCGAAGTTCTTGGTAAAGAAATCGAAGTGCTTGCTGGTTCAGAAACTCCGCCATTCCCATTGAATGACGACAATACAAATATTTCTGAAGAAGTACGTTTGAAATATCGTTTCTTGGATATCCGTCGTCCAGAAATGTTAGATCGTCTTCGTTTCCGTTCTAAATTGACTAACTTGATTCGTAACTACTTCGAAGAAAATGGTTTCTTAGACGTTGAAACACCAATTTTAACGCGTGCGACTCCTGAAGGTGCACGTGACTATTTAGTGCCAAGCCGTGTTTCTAACGGTAGCTTCTATGCGCTTCCACAATCTCCACAGCTATTTAAACAGTTGTTGATGGTGGGTGGTATTGATCGTTACTACCAAATTGCTAAATGTTTCCGTGATGAAGACTTACGTGCTGACCGTCAGCCTGAATTCACCCAAATCGACGTTGAAACATCGTTCATGAGTGACGATGACATTATGGATTTGATGGAACGTTTAACTGTTAAGATGTTCAAAGAACTTCTAAACGTTCAATTCGACAAGTTCCCGCGTATGACTTATGCAGATGCAATGCGTGACTATGCATCTGACAAACCTGACTTACGTATTCCTTTGAAACTCGTTGACGTTGCAGACATGATGCAAGACGTTGAGTTCAAAGTATTCGCAGGTCCTGCAAAAGATCCTAAAGGCCGTATCGTTGCGCTTCGCGTACCAGGTGCTGGCGCGCTTCCACGTAGCCAAATCGACGAATACACTAAATTCGTGGGTATCTACGGTGCGAAAGGCTTGGCTTACATCAAAGTCAACGAACTTGAAAAAGGTATTGAAGGTCTTCAATCTCCTATCGTTAAATTCATCGAGCCAATCGTGCTTGATCTATTGAAACGTGTTGGCGCTGAAAATGGCGATATCGTCTTCTTCGGTGCAGATAAAGCGAAAATCGTAAACGATGCGATGGGTGCTTTACGTATCAAAGTCGGTCATGACATGAAACTTGCAACTTGCGAGTGGGCACCACTTTGGGTTGTTGACTTCCCAATGTTTGAAGAAACTGACGATGGTAAATGGACATCTGTTCACCACCCATTCACGCTTCCTAAATCAAGCGTTGAAGAAGTGAAGAACAATCCAGGTGCGGCATTGTCTGTTGCTTACGATATGGTATTGAACGGTACTGAAATCGGTGGTGGTTCACTTCGTATTTATAACCTAGAAATGCAAAAAGCGATCTTCGAAGCGCTTGGTATTTCTGAAGAAGAAGCAGAAGAGAAATTCAGCTTCTTACTTAACGCGTTGAAATTCGGTGCGCCTCCTCACGGTGGTTTGGCATTCGGCCTTGACCGTCTAGTCATGTTGATGACTGGTGCATCTTCAATCCGTGACGTGATTGCATTCCCGAAAACCAAAACTGCTGAATGTCCATTGACTCAAGCACCTGCACCAGTTGAATCAACTCAACTGCGTGATTTGGGTATTCGCTTACGTGAAAAACCAAAAGCTGAATCTCAAGAATAATTTCTTGATGATTTGAATAAAAAAGCCCTGTTCTAGCAGGGCTTTTTTATTGCATTGAGAAGCCTGCACGACAGTGGCATAATAGCTTCAGTTTCTACTTTTAGGTGATTTGGCAATGGCGATGCGTCCTGCTGTTCGTAACCGTGGCATCATGTTAATTGTATTCTCTGTGGTGCAATGGATGTTTATGCGTTATATCCTTGCCAATAACCTATTCCAACTCGATACCAATGAACGTATTTTATACTTCTGTTTAAGCAGTATTATTGGTGCTTTTGTCATCTTTGTGGCTTTAATCTATATGGTTCTAAAGGGCAATCCTGAAAAGGATTAATACCGTTATTTCTATGTATTCTTTCCTCAAAAATTTTGCTCGATTGCCACTTGGTTTTATTCAAAACTTAGCCAAAACTGCAGGGTCTATTTTATATATGACCAATTCTTCTGCACGTCGTGTGACTGAGATTAATCTTAAATCGGCTTATCCCTTATTAAGCGAGCAAGAACGCGATGCTTTGGTTAAAGCCAGCTTAAAAAGCCAGTGCATGACCTATGCAGAATCGGTAAAAATTTGGGGATCGAGTTCAGATTACGCCTTGAGTTTAATTAAAGAAATTCATGGACAAGAGATTTTCTTTAAGGCCCTAGAAAACCCAAATGGTTGCCTAGCTGTGGTGCCACATTTTGGTACATGGGAACTCCTTAATGTGTGGGTGAATCAACATACTTCACCTGTGATTATGTATAAACCCAGCAAAAACGAAGATTTAAATCGGTTTATGCTGGAAGCTCGTCAACGACTTAATGCCACTTTAGTACCAACGGATGATACTGGCGTAAGAGCACTATTTAAGCATTTAAAACAAGGTGGGTTTTCAGCCATTTTGCCTGATCATGTGCCCAAGGAAAGTGGTGGGATTTACTCCCCTTTCTATAACCAAAATGCTTTATCTTCTACGCTTTTGTCTAAACTTGCTGCAAAAACACAGTGTTCAGTGATTGGTCTAAGTTGCTTAAGACGTAAAGATTTATCAGGTTATGATATTACTGTAACTGAGCTTTCTAAAGATATTTTATCTAAGGATATACAGCTGTCTGTTGATACCCTGAATAAAGAAATGGAGCGCATGATTAATGTCGCTCCAGAACAGTACTTGTGGGGATATAAACGGTTTAGGAAAATAGAAAGCGCTCAAAAAATTTATAATTAAATTTTATATGAATCGTATAAAAACTAATCAAAACACAGTATAATTAATATATATACCTAGTTATTTGATATAACGCATCGAGATTTTATAAATTTACTATGAGCAATTATTCATCTTTTAAAGGTAAAACTGGTTTAAAAAGGATTATTAATGCAACACTGTATTCATTAAGTGGCTTTAAAGCTGCATATTTAAATGAAGCTGCATTTCGACAAATTGTACTACTTAATATAATTCTTATACCTATGAGCTTTACTTTAAATGTATCATCGGCTGAAAGAGCATTAATGGTTGCAGTATGCTTATTTGCCATCATTGTCGAACTTTTTAATTCTGCAATTGAAGCCGTAGTAGATCGTATTTCACTAGAAAAGCATGAGTTGTCAAAAAATGCAAAGGACATGGGGAGTGCCGCTCAGTTTGTTGCATTAACAATGATATTTTCTACATGGATGATCATACTTTTGTGATTTTTAAATTGGATTATTTAAAATTAATCAATACTCTAGTATAAAAAATGCCAATCTTTTTGACTGGCATTTTATTTTGTAAACTAACTTTAATCTACGCTACAATCTTATGTTGTTTCAGCGGCTGAGGTACATCTTTATACCAATAAACCCTATAATCAGAGTGCAGAATTTGATCTACTGCAGTATATCTCGCAAGGAATTCCTCATCCACGTGATATCCCAAACATTCAGCAATCAAGAATGAACAAATATCATTAGCATAAAGACCATTCGACTTTCTATATTTTTCTGTATCTAAAACAAAATCACTCTTGTTTAGAATAATAAATGGCACTTTGTATTGTTGATAGCCACCGAAAGTTAAACCATGCTCTAAGCCACCTCCTTCATCTTCCACCACTTCACCATGATCTGAGGTGTAAATAAAAATATAGTCTTCTAATGTATCATCCGCCAAGCCTTTCACTTGATCTAAAAACCGATCGGTATGGTGAATTGATAAATCGTAGTCATCAGCGCCTTTTAAGGCAGCGCGATCTTCTTTATCAACTCGAATTGAGTAAGGTGCATGACTACCAACAGTATGAATAACAAATAAGTTATTTAAATTGGATTGTTTCGCACTTTTCTCAAACTCGGCTTCAATAGAGGCTAATAAGTCAAAGTCATCTTTAGGATTAAATGGTATGCCTTCTGATGTATAGTCTCGTGAGAGGACTAGATTTGCACACTTCGCAATAGGGCCATAACTTGATGTAAATAGGCTATCAATGGCCTGATTTCCTATCCACACCGTATTTACGGATTTCGCTTTTGCGATGTCAAAAATATTTTTACAGGTATATGCTTTTGAAAAATCATTAACCTGAGGATAAGAAATTAAAAAAGGTAATGCCGTTCTTGTCATATTTGACAATGAATGTACACCCTCTAAAACAATAGGATTTTTCCATTGACTCAGTTTTGGTGTGGTTAAAAATCCAGTATAACCATAAAGACTAAACCGATCAGGAATTGCAGACTCCCCAATCACCAAAATAATGTTTTTAGCCTTTACCGTTTTTTCATCTTTCAAACAATCAAGTAAATCGCGATCTGCATCGAAACTCACCTCGTCACCACCACGATAATTGACCAAATAAAACAAATTCCCAAAAAGTATCGGATACTTCGTTCTAATGCTAGAGATGACATTCTTATCTAACTTATCTAGAGAATTTAGTACATTAAAAGCACTACTATTTGTTGCATATTTCTTTAACTTTCTATCTACACGCATCAGACGTAGTTGTGATGCAACTACAGTAATAAAAAAAGGCGTCAACAGTAGCAAGCCAAGTTTAAGATTGGTTTGTATTTGAGAAGAAATATAAAAATTAACAAGTAAAATGACAAGGAATGCAGGAAGAATGAGGATTAAATTTTTACTCAACACCTCGATCAATTCATTTTTGTTGGTATTTAAGATTGACTCCAAAATACCCTCATTAAAATCCTTGTATTTTAAGACTACAAAAGTTTCAAGCACAATAAAACATAAAGCAATGTTCAACAAAAACAAGGCTAAAGGTTTATAAATAAAAAAGAGTGAGCACAACATAGAGGAAACAACGACAACATTGTTCACTCTATATCTATTATTTTTAAATTTAAATAAAAAGCTTAACGATAAAATTAAACTAAAAATGATGAAATATAGCATTATAAAAACTTCGAATGAAAATATACCAATAGCATCAATTTACAAATTGACTTTTCCAATGCGCGATCGCATCAAACGGCAAATGAATCTCGGGCTGCCATTGCATATTAATCCGTTGTTTCAATAAGGTTAGATCATGGCGTTCTACAACTGGCAGATTAAAATCTCTATGCATTTCTATAGCACGATTATCAATACCAATAATAATCACGCGTTTCTTTAATTGTAGAGCGCGAATCCCAGCATGTAGGCGTGTACCGATAAAATCAATCTCATGATCTTTTAATAACGTATTATAGGCATTTAAATTCGTTGCTATACGCACAATGCCATTGAACAGTTCAGGATGCTGCTCTGCAAGTTGATCGAAATATTGATTATCTTCCGAGCCTTGTGCCCAAAAGTATAAGCTTAAATAGTGCTCTTTGAGACACTGAATCAACTGTACATCGGCCTCAATATCACGGCTATAGTCTGTTAAAGTAAAGACCACTGACTGCGCTTTTTGACTTGGGATCTGCTTGAGATGTTCAGGGGTTAGCTGCCACAAGGTTGGACAGCCCGTATTGATCACATTTTCAATACCACACGCTTTTAGTTTCTCTAAGGTGTACTGATCACGTACAGAATGTAGATACTGTTTAGACAGCGCATTGTTATAAAAAACTTTCGCTTTCCATTCAGGTTTTTCTGCATAGCTATTCCAACCAGCCCCCATTAAAATGGCAGGTTGCATCTTAAAGCCATCAAAAAAGCCAATCGACCATTGGTTTTTACGGGCACGAAAACGCCAATAATTACGCAGTAAATTGGTTCCCCCAACAAAGGCCAATGGGTTTTGCCATGCTTTTTTTAAGGTTTTGGCTGCCAATGCATAATGTGTTGGGTAACGACAGAATTGCTCATGACTAAATAGAGATTCCAAATGCATCATCACTGCATCCATGATGATTTCATCCCCCATATTTAGAGAACCACATGCTGTATCGTAAACTGTAATCATAGCGTCATGCCGTTGGGTAAAATTAAATTTCTTGTAGACTTAAATAGTGTGTAACTGCTGTTTCAATTAAAAACAGTGCATCTAAATGGCTTTGCACTTCAACATCGCCTTGTGCGACAGCACGTAACTTGGCTGCTAATGCATCGACATCTTGCACGGGTACTAGACAATTTTCAGGCAGAACTTCCCGTGGCCCAGAAGGACAGTCCGTGCTGATGACTGGTGTACCCAACGCCAAGGCTTCCAAAATCGCAATACTAAAGCCCTCAAAATCAGAAGACACCACCATCGCCGTCGCGGCTTGAATATAAGGATATGGATTTTTTTGAAAGCCGAGAAAATGCACTTGATCTGCGACCCCTAGGTCTTGAGCAAGTTTCTCATTTTCAGCCATCAACTCACCTGTACCCACCAAGACTAAAGGTAGATCGATGTGTGCTTTGGCATAGGCACGAATCAAAATATCGTGGCGTTTTTGCTGTTTAAACTTGCCAACATTCACTAAATAACGTGCAGGTAAATCCGGCTGAAATTCTGCTGCTGCCGCTTGAACTGCTGCGATATCAATTGGATTATAAATCGTCGTAATACGGCTGTTTTCACCAAAAATCTCACGAAAATCCTGCTCCACGCCTTGACTCACCGCAACACACAGTTTGGATAGATAAACCTTTTTTAATTGTTCCAGCATTTTGGCATCTAAACGACCGGCATATTCCTGACTCGTCGTATTATGAATGACCATATGCACATTGGGTAAGCTACTGCGACTTAAAATAAAATCTACTGGAAAAAGATTGGATAAGACTAAATCAGGCTCACCAATGTGCTTGCGGACAAAACTGTCAAATGCTTTAGCGGCAAGGCCCGGACGCATAAATTTTGGAATAGCACGAAACTTTTGATAATTAAAAAAGTGAGTTCGCACACCCTCAGGTATTGGCAAGTCAATTATATTTTTAAAATAAACGATATGAGCTTCATGACCTGCATCATTAATCCCTTTTGCTAGAGTTAATGCAAAACGTTCTGCCCCATTACCCTGTAAAGTAAAAATCGCTAATACGACCTTTTTTTTCATTAAGTTGGACCTTATTAAAATCGGCTTTTATCTAAAAATATAAAACGCTTTTCTGCCTTAAATAGTACTTGTAAATAACGACACGCCATTTGCAATTGCCCCATAACACGGCGCTTCCTAAACATTTTCTTTTCATATACAGACTTATAAGTAGGCTTGAAATTTTCAGAGCGACCAATCGTTGATTCAAAGTTTTCAGTATCTGATAAGCCATACGCAATCATTTGATCTTCTTGTATCAATGCTGCTGGTTCAACCTGATAAGCATTTAAATTATAGGTACTGAAAATAAAAGCATCTGCTGTAGCAGCTGCAGAATGAGCCGCTTTTTCCAAAAGTTTTTGCGCACCAGTTGGGAACAATATATAGCCCCCTGTTCCTGTTCTCTCTTGGAACAAGTCTAATAATTTGTACCCTGAACTATTTAAATGACAAGCTGGCTTTTTACTTACGATTTTTTTACGACTTCTAACTTCGAGATTAATTAGATCAGGACATAAATTTAAGGTTTGAGATTGTATATCTTCTAGAAGTTGCACAATATCACTTACCACGACAGCATCATCTTCTAAAATAAGCATAGGTTGATTACGATCTACAACCTGTTGCCATGCTTTTTTATGACTTAGAAAGCAAGCTAACTCTACTTTTTTTAACGGTCGCTGCCATCCGAAAGCTTCCGCATTAAATTGCTCTTCTGAAATCTGATCTATCGACACAGCTTGTAAAAAAGTAGGTTGAATCCCAACTTTTAAAAATTGTTGTTCTTGAAAGACACGTCGTTCCTTAGATTTAGGTAAATTAATAATTAATAATTCCATCTTTACCACCAACGTGTTTTTTCACGCGTATGTTGTTTCTTAAATCTTAAATAAACTGTATTGTTCTGTTCTTGCTGTAATCGATCGAATATTTCTAAAACAATCATTCCAAGTGGATGTATTTTGCAAATTTGATCTAAACGCCAACGCATATTTCGCAATGTATCGTCTGTACCAACAACGAATGCTGACGTTCCATCAAATAATGTTACGCGTTCTTGTGGTAACCGATCGCGCTTTTCTTCACACATTACTGTAGTTTGGTCACACAAATAACGTTCAGTTTCTTGTAGTTTCAACGTATTAATCAGCACAACAGCATTCATCAATGTAGCTTTAAGCGTTACATCATCATGTAAATCTAAAAACGTATCACATGCAGAAATTAACCAACGAATATTTAAAGTGCTGAGTAAAAAATCACGTTCACTCATCCATAGGGCTTTAAATTTTTCAAAGTTTTCTTCAACATCAACTTCACGTCGAATCAGTACAATCAGACTCGCATGATAGTGGCTCAATGCAGGCTGACCAACAAACTCATGTTTAAGTTGCTCAATATGCTCATTCAGATCTTTCGCTGAACCATGCGTATATTGGATTTGATCACCGGCAATAATGTCGGATTTCAGTTTTTCGATATCTACACTCGCAAGCTGAGCATAAACTTTATCAGCTCCAAAGCGACGTTGATGTCGGCTGAATGAAAACCACTGTTCAAACTTACTTTTTTTTCTAACTGGCATGTTAAGCAACCATCTTTTAAAATATTATTGCCAAGCGTCTTTAATCCATTTCGAAGGCAGTACGTAACGGTACCATTTACCTCCACCACCGTTGATCGCATCAGGTGGATTAATTTCACCGTGGAAAATAATAATTTTTGCACCCTCAGGTTTTACAGGGGGCTTAAATAATGCCATTGGAATTTTTTGTAGGCAGTGATATTTATAACTTTTGCACCAGCTATCAGGCCAATAGGTTTGTTTACCTTCTTTGTCCACATACCAAGATAAATAAGCCTGCTCATTACGGAATTTATTACGAATTTCGTCAAAATGTTCACGGAAGTATGGCAATAGCCCCGGGAAAGCACCAAGTTTAAAACGATAAACCGAACTATTACCTGTAATACGCCAAGGACGTTTCCAATCATGAATAATGAGGAAATCACCTGGATATGTAAAGAACTCGTCGATGTTATCTACAATAACAACATCTAAATCCAAAAATAATGCGTTACCCTTTAAACCATACAAGTCTGGTTCAAACGTCGAGAGTTTGTTCCAACCACGTTCGGGTGCACCTTCAGGTAAAGCTAATGGTGGGATTGGAAAACATTGCACTTCAGGATTAATCCCTTCGGTACGATCTGTCAAACACACCATTTTAAAGTCAACTGTAGTGTGTCGTTTCACCATATTGTATAAACGATTGACATACTCGGAACCATATTTAGTTCCCCATTTCATACATAGAACAATGTTACTCATTGCGTATGCTTACCTACAGCTGCCTTATATATGAATATGATGACACAAAAATGCGAGAAAATGATGCATTCCCCTATAAAAAAACCTCTCAGATGAGAGGTTTTTTCAATGACTCTGGTCTTACTTAACGTAAGTTAACCAGTGAGCATATTTAGGATCTTTACCTTGAACAGCATTGAAGAATGCAGTTTGGATTTGCTCAGTAATCGGACCACGTTTGCCTTCACCAATTTGACGATCGTCATATTCGCGAATTGGCGTCACTTCAGCAGCAGTACCCGTGAAGAATGCTTCATCAGCAATATAGAATTCATCACGTGTAATACGGCGTTCAACCACTTCAAAACCAAGGTCTTTAGCAATAGTAATAATCGTTTGACGTGTAATACCGTCTAATGCACCACCCGCGATATCAGGGGTATGAATTACGCCATCACGTACTAAGAATACGTTTTCACCAGAACCTTGGCATACATAGCCTTGTGGATCAAGCAACATTGCTTCGTCATAACCTGCGTGCGCTACTTCTTGGTGTGCAAGAATAGACAATGTGTAATTACCTGACGCTTTTGCTTTGCACATGGTTACGTTTGGATGATGGTGCGTAAATGATGAAGTTTTAACACGAATACCCTTCGCCATTGCTTCATCACCAAGGTAAGCACCCCAGCTCCATGCAGCAACCACTGCATGAATTGTATTGTCAGTTGCAGCAATACCTAATTTTTCAGAACCGATAAAGATAATTGGACGTAAATAGCAAGACGCTAGTTTATTCTCACGAACCACATCAATTTGCGCTTGTTCAAGTGCTGCATGATCAAACGGTACATTCATTTGATAAATTTTTGCAGAGTTTAACAAACGTTTAGTGTGTTCTTTTAGACGGAAAATAGCCGTTCCATTCGGAGTTTCATAAGCACGGACACCTTCAAACACACCCATACTGTAGTGCAAAGTATGTGTTAACACGTGAGTTTTCGCCTCACGCCAGTCAACTAGTTGTCCATCTTGCCAAATGAAACCATCACGATCAGCCAAATTCATGCCACAAACTCCAATTTTTCACAATTATTCACTATCCAGTACAAATACTGCACTTGGATCAATTAGTCTTTGCCATAACTTGCAAACGGTCATTCGGGTATCGTTCCAGTCGCTTGCAGACACTTGCATGGATTGATTTGCAAGGGCTAAGCGGTGGCTCTCGGCACGTTCACGGAGATAAGCTTGAATCAGATCAGTCGCATCGTCGCTGGGTAAGCAACCTGATTTTGCGGCATCCTCAAGAATTCTTACATTGTCGGAGAAATGGGCGAGATCTTTATTCGTCCCACTCCAAGCTAATACTGCATACTGTGCCATAAATTCGATATCAACGATACCACCTGCGTCTTGTTTTAAATGAAAAATTCCATCTTTTTTCTGCTCGAGTGATGAACCAAGGTGATCTTTCATTTTTTGACGCATTTTTAGTACTTCAGTTCGCACATAACACTCGTCACGTTTTTGGGTCAAAATATTGCAGCGCAAGACTTCGAATTTTTCCCGTAAATTCTGTTCACCCGCAATAGGACGTGCACGAACCAGCGCTTGATGTTCCCAAAGCCATGCGCTCTTCAACTGATATTGTTCAAAGGCTTTTAAGCTTGTCACCAAGAGTCCCGCTTCACCTGATGGACGTAGACGTGTGTCAACTTCATAGACACGCCCATCGAGCGTTTGTGTGGTCATGAGTGACATAAATTTTTGCGCCACGCGCATCGCAAATTCAAAACCGCTAATTGGTTTTAAACCATCGGTATCTGCCTGTTCATCCATATAATGAATAAAGACCAAATCAAGATCAGAACCATAGCCCAGCTCAATTCCGCCCACCTTGCCATAGCCAATTACAACAAAAGCGGTATGGTCGATTGAGCAACGTTGCCCTTCAGCATCAATTGGGAAACCATGTTTTTTCGCAACAATCTGGTAGGCCAAATGCAAAGTTGCATTGACTGATACTTCTGCAATATCGGTTAAGGCATCTGAAACTTTCATCAAAGGACTTTCTGCAAGTACATCACTCGCTGCAACAGTCAGCACATTTGACTTTTTAAACAAGCGTAAAACGCGCATTTGATCTTCGACTTGATCAATCTCAATTCGTAATAGCTGCTGACGAAGAGAATCTTCTAAATCCTTACGTTTTGGCAGCTCAAAGTCCATCGATAAAAATTCATCGAGTAAAACTGGATACTGAATCAGTTCCTCGCATATCCATGGACTTACACTGGCCATTTTAACCAAGCGTTGTAATGCCCCTTTACTCTCAATCAGCATGACCAAATACACTGTACGACGCATCACCGATTCAATCAGCGGCATCAAACGCACTAAAGCCACCTGTGGATTTGTAGAATCAAGTACCGCTTCAACCAAATGTGGCCAAAAGGTTTTTAGTCGTTCAACTGCTTTGGCCGGTAATTTTTTCAGGGCATGACTATGCCAAAACTCATAGACCAGATTACGCGCATCGTCATCTAGGACTTCATTCAGTTTCTTTTCCAAATTTGAAAAACTTTCCACCAATGTCGATGGACCATTTTCCTGAATCAGATGTTCAAACTGATAGGTGACTTTACTGCGCTTATCATTCAGCGTTTGCATAAAGTCATCCCAATTGGCAAAACCAAGTGTATCGACAATGCGCTGCTGTAATTCAGGTTCAGTCGGCAAAGACTGCGTTTGTTGATCATTTAAGGCTTGTACCGCATGTTCGACACGGCGTAAGAAAAGATAAGCATCTTCAAGATCAATCACGCCTTGAGCATCAAGCAGTTCCACTGCTTCGAGATGATGTAAGCTCACCAAACATTTACGGTCTTGTAATTCTAGTTTCGAGCCACCGTAGATCAGTTGAAAAACCTGAACAATAAATTCAACTTCACGAATCCCCCCTGAACCCAGCTTAATATCATCGACCAAATGACGGCGTTGCACTTCCCGCTCGATCATGGCTTTCATTTCACGCATGGCTTCAAAGGCGCTGTAGTCGACGTATTTACGGAACACGAACGGTCGAGTCATTTCTAACAAGGCTAAGCCTTCAGGTGTCGGATCAACAATACGTGCTTTGATCCATGCATAACGCTCCCATTCACGCCCATGCTGACTCAAATATTTTTCCAGCGCCACATGACTAATCGCAAGTGGTGAACCATCTCCCCAGGGACGTAAGCGCATATCAACGCGGAAAATAAAGCCATCTGCAGTGATATGATCGAGCAGATAAATCAGTTTTTGACCCCACAGAATGCAGAACTGCTGCACATCAATACATTTACGTCCACCTTCTGTTTCGCCCTGTTCATCAAAAGCAAAGATAAGGTCAATATCACTCGATAAATTTAGCTCTTGCGCGCCCAATTTACCCATCGCAATCACGATCAATTCTTGAACTTTGCCGTTATAACCAATAGGCTCACCATATTTCGCCACTAAAGGACCTCGGGCAAATTGCTTGGCTGCACAAATACAAGCATCTGCAAAATCAGAGAGTTCTTGTGTCAGGGTAATGACATCGGTGAGTTGATTGGCATCTTGCCAAATCCAGCGGAACATGAGACGTGCACGCAGGATGCGCATTGCGCTCATCCATTGAGTTTCGTCTTGGATATGTTCAGTCGTGGCTTGAATAAAACGCTGAATATCTTCAGCACTGAGTCCTATTTGAAACTGGTCAATTGCATAATCTTGTTCTAATACACTTTGATGATTCAATAACACTTGTTCTGCATATTGACTTGCTCTCAGTGTTTTTTGCAATTGCACCGCGTCCATACCGACCCTTCATCTGAAATGTTTTATTAGTTATATCAGGTGAAGGCCAAGGCTGTGAATGCTTTAAATCAAATTATTCTGTGTTAATTTTCAGCATGATGCTTTTCAACCGTGAGTGCTTGATGCTCATGGGTCACTTTTGGCAGATAGACATGGAAAGTTGAGCCACAACCTTCTTTAGACTCTACATGGATTCGACCGTGGTTCAGATCAACAAAGCGTTTACATAAGACTAGACCTAAGCCTGCACCTTTTTCCTGTGCAGTTCCTCTCACGCTCACCACTAAATTAGGCACAAAGAGCTTGTCGATTTGCTCTTGGGTCATGCCAATACCCATATCCTGCACACTCACCACTACCGCATCATCTTCCAGCTTGGCTGAAATGGTGACTTTACACTGTTGATTTACTGGCGTGAATTTGAGTGCATTGGATACCAAGTTTTGGATCACAGACGTAATCATATTAATATCTGCATGCACTTTTAGTCCTGCAGGTACATTATCAATCAGTTCAACCTGCTTTTTCACCGCTAAGCTTTTGAGTACATCACAGACAATCTTGCTACTTTGACTCAGTTCAAAGTTGATTGGATGATAAATAAATCGTCCACCTTCTGCCATTGCCCATGTTAATAGACTTTCCAGTAAGTTATAGGTTGCTTGGGCATTGTCATAGAGATAATCTGCAATATTTTGGATACTGGTTTCATCCAAAGTATCGCGCTCTTGTGCCAACACTTCAGAAAAACCCAATAATCCATGAAAAGGCGCACGCAAGTCATGCGCTATGATTTGGAAAAATTTAGTCTTACTAAAGTTCAGTGCACATTGTTGTTCATAGAGTTCTTTTAGCTCATTGTAATCTTCATGTAAGCGAATAAGACGTACCAGCCCATCTGTAAACTCTTTTACAAGAACCAGATCTTCTTCTTCAAAGGCTGAAGTCTGGTCATCAAAGAAAATGACTTGCCCTACTGTATGGCTATCACTGACTTTTAAATTAAATGCCACCAAACGCTCATGCTCAACCCCCTGTGATTTTACATAGGCTGAAAGACCCGCATATTCAGGATGACGCTGATCAATATAATCAAAATGCTGTAAATAGGTCCAAACACCTAAATTTGCAGGTGTCTGTAATGCATGAAAGCCAGCGGGCGAACTGTGCCAAAGATAGGGCTCTTTATAAAAGCCGAGGATACTACATTGAGTCCTTAATAATTTACGGACAATACGACAAAAAGTGTCAACAAGATTATTTGAGGAATATACCCCCAGAATGAGTGAGATACGACATAAACTCAGTTGTTCTGTCTCTTGCCCTAATTCGAGCAGCTCTAGCTTCATGTTTGCCTCACTTTAATTATTGTTAACAGCTTAAACAAAACAATTACAATCAATAACAAACAAAAAATATTTGCTCAACGACCAAAACTACCAATTCAATGCGATGACAAAATAAAATAATCCTTTATTTTGACAGTATAATTCAATTGAGCCGGTTAAAAAACCGCCACAAGTACAGCATAATTATTCGCAATCATTGTAACAATTTAATATCTTTTTGTTGATTTAAAGTGCAATTATTTTGTTGTTTTTTCATTATTTTTTATTCGACCATTTGATAAAAAAATATTTCAATCAAAAGGAAGATCATCTTCTTATTAAACTTCTCTCATCTTCGTGTATCCCAATGCTATTCGTCGAAAAATTTATCATTATTGATCCTACTTCATGTGTATATTCTATTAATTCTTAATTTTCCAATCGTTTATATACATTCACATAGAAAACAGTTTCTTTCATACAGATATGGCAAAAAATGACATTCAGCAAGATTCCGTTACGAATATTTTTAAAAATCTTATCCATAAAAAAAGAGTGACTCTCATCACTCTTTTTTTTCACATTAATTATCTGAAATTAAAGCCACTTGCTGTACATAGTTAAAGAGTTTTAACTTCGATGCATTCACTTCATTTTCGGGTGCTTGATTCTTTAAATCACGGTGCACACGCAAATAATGCTGACGTAAAGTATGACGCTCTGTCGCATTATAAGTTTTAGTAAAATCATTAATCGCAGGGTCGCCATCTTTGATAATACGATCCACCCAGCGCTGCAACTGCGCTGTCTTTTTCAAACCTTGTTTCGGTGTTAAATAAGACAGAATGACAGTCTCATTTTCATTACGGAGTAATTTCCCGATACGTGAAAATTGACGACGGCGCGCTTCATGTGCGGTAATTTCTTTGACATCAAGAAGTGCTTCAATTAAGCGCTCTTCAACAGGCAAACTCTTAATTTGTTTAACGCTTAGCTCAGCAAGCTGCGCGCCTAAAGCTGCCATACGTTGGACTGCTTTCTTTTGTTCGGTTTTACTTGCGCGTCCCTCTAAAGATTCGAAATCTTCTTCAGTTAAACTGCTCGGTCGACGTGCCACGATTAATCTGCCTCATAAAATTTTGCTGCGAATAGTGCTTGAACCTCAGACAAGGCCTTTTCCTCGTCTGCCCCTTCAATCACTAAGCGTAATGTTGTTCCCTTTCCTGCACCGAGCATTAGCAAAGACATGATATTTTTTGCGTCGACAAGCTTATCCGCCTTCCCAATTTGGATGGTTGAACGAAATTTGGTGGTGACCTCAATGAGTTTACCCGATGCACGTGCATGTAAACCCAGCTTGTTAATTACGTCAACAGTCGTATCAATCATGACCAGTGCTTCATTTCTCTATGTAGGACTTGGATAGACCATTTTGCCTCAAGCGCTTTTTTTAGTCTATCTACAATATAAACGGAACGATGTTGACCACCCGTACACCCGATTGAAACCGTCATATAGTGACGATGTCCTTCTGAAAATGCAGGTAACCACTTCTCTAAAAAAGCATGAATGTCATTGAACATTTCATTCACTTGATCACTATTTTGCAAGAACTCTTGCACAGGTTGATCTAGACCTGATAACTCACGCAATTCTAAGTTCCAATGCGGATTTGGCAAATGCCGAACATCAAAAACATAATCTGCATCGAGTGGTATACCATGCTTATAGCCGAAGGACTGCAAGATTAAAATCAGATTATCGGTCTGACCCAATCGGTGCAATAAAGTGTGCTTGAGATCATGCACACTCTTATCCGTGGTATCAATATGCACTGTCGCACGAAATTGAATCGGAATCAGCAGGACTTTTTCTTCCTGAATACATTCCGTCAAACTTTTGAAACGACTGGCTAATGGATGCGGTCGACGTGATGCACCAAAACGGCGAATCAACTCCTGATCTTGCGTGGTCAGGAAAATAATATCGACAGCACCATGTTTTTGCAGTTGCTCATAGACATGTTCAAAATCTTGTAAGTCGGCTCGGGTGCTTCGTACATCCACCCCCAATGCCAACATTTCCAAGTTATTTTCGATATCTAACTTCGCAACAATCTCAGGTAGCAACGCCAAAGGCAAATTATCAATACAATAATAGCCCAAGTCTTCAAGCACTTGTAAAGCAGAGGACTTTCCTGAACCAGATTGTCCTGTAACAATTAAAATGCGCTTCATGTGTGCTACCTACGATTTAGTTTAAACCGTGTATTTAACCAACAGATTATCAATCAAACGAGTTTGACCAATTTTCGCTGCTATAAATAACACAAGATCTTGATTAAATGTATGAATCTTTTGTAATTCTGGCGTACGCGCTTCCACATAGTCAATGACAAAACCAACCTCTGTCAATGTGTTGCGAATATTTGCCAGCACGGTATCTAAGTCCACACCACTTTGCAGCTGTTGTTCAGCAGCCTTCAAGCTTTGATAAATGGTCGGAGCAACTTGACGATGTTCAGGACTCAAATAACCATTACGCGAGCTGAGTGCTAAACCATCTTCAGCACGTGCAATTGGCACACCAATCACTTCCAATGGAATGTTTAAATCTTTTACAAATTGACGAATCACAGCCAATTGCTGATAGTCTTTTTGACCAAAGAAAGCATAGTTTGGCTGAACAATATTGAATAACTTGGTGACAACCACCGCCACGCCATCAAAATGACCTGGACGTTGTAAACCGCAAAGGTCATTGGTGATTTCTGAAACACTGATATTGGTCAAACGTGGTTTATTGCCATACATTTGTTCCACTGTTGGTGCAAAAACAATATCACAACCAACATCAGCCAATAATTGCTGATCTTGCTCCAACGTACGTGGATAACTATCAAAGTCTTCATTTGGACCAAACTGAATTGGGTTAACGAAGATACTCACCACCACCACATCACAAAGCTTTTTCGCTTCACGTACAAGGTTCAAATGCCCTTGATGTAAATTCCCCATGGTCGGCACGAATCCAATAATTTTACGTGCTGAGCGTGCTGGATTAAGAGAAGCAGTTAATCCTTGGATGGTTGTTTCTGTTTTCATGTTACAACTCGACTTGGAATGTATGTTCAGGCGCTGGGAAAGACTGATCTAATACAGCAGCATGATATGCTTTAATCGCATCTACAATTGCTGTCGCCCCTGATTGCTCGACCATAAAGTTACGTACAAATTTTGCAGTATGACCGAAATTCAAACCTAGCATATCTTGTACAACAAGCACCTGACCGTCTGTTTCAGCCCCTGCCCCAATGCCAATCACTGGCGTATGCGGGAATAAAGCCGCAATTTCTTGACCCAATTGAGCGGGTACGCATTCAAGCAGCAAGACAGCTGCCCCTGCTGCAACCACAGCCTGACAATCTGCAATCAACTGATCAGCTGCTTCTCGACTACGCGCTTGCAATTTGTAGCCACCAAAGACATGAACAGATTGCGGTGTTAAACCTAAATGTACACAGACAGGAATACCATTTCGGTTCAGCACTTCAACAGTTTCAGCCAGCCATGCACCACCTTCAATTTTTACCATTTGTGCGCCAGCTTGCATGACTTTCTTTGAACTTTGCAGTGCATCGTTCAAGGTCGCATAGCTCATAAACGGCAGGTCAGTCATGATAAATGCATGTTGATTGGCACGGCGTACTGCAGCGGTGTGATACACCATATCTTCTACAGTCACAGGCAAGGTTGAGTCATGACCTTGAATGGTCATACCCAATGAATCGCCAATTAAAATGCTATCAATCCCAGCGACTTCAAAAGCTTTTGCCATGCTTGCGTCATAGCAAGTCAGACAAGAAAATTTGCGTCCTTCGGCTTTAAATCGTCTTAAATCATTGAGACTGATCATATAGATGTTCCTCTATTATTGAAGTTCTGACGAACATACCAATAATTTAAAATGCTTAAATATTTGCCCAATTAGTGTTATCGATGACGGTTAAAGTCGATTGTTTTACGATCTCTAGGTCTTTTACAGTCTGCCCATGGATGATGATATTTGCATCTAAGTCCAGCAATGGCAGTAACACAAAATCGCGTTCAAGCACCCCGACATGAGGCACAGTTAAACGGTCATTTATAATTTTTTCATTACCATAGATCAATAAATCTAAATCCAAGGTACGTTCACCCCAATGGCGTAAGCGCACACGACCCGCTTCTTGTTCAAATGCCTGTAATCGATCTAACAGATCCAGCGGTTGAAGGTCTGTTTCTAAACGAGCCACAGCATTAAAATAATGTGGCTGATCCTGCGGTCCCATTGGTGGACTTTGATAAAGTTTCGATGCCTGCACCTGACCTAAGCTAGCCAGTTTTGTTACCGCTTCCGCAAGGATTTGACGAGAGTCGCCCAGATTACTACCTAGACCAATATAGGTCACTGTCATTGTGTCGGCCCAAAAATTACAGTACTCAAATCTCGTTTCACGCGCTTACGTTTTAAAATCGGGTGATCCGCAGTCACAATACTTAAATCTGTTGGTAATGCACGTGCGTCATGATGATCACGATCACGTGCTGGTTTTTCCTTACGTGGACGGCGTTTTCTACCTTCAGCTTCATTCACTAAAGGCTCAATCTCAGCAACATCATGCTCAGTAAGTTTTTGCTCAAGATGTTCTTCTTGAGAAGCTTTACGACGGCTCTTAGCACGTTGACGATTATATTGACTAATCGCACGTTCTTTTTCATCGCCTGTCATTTGTTGATAAGCATCCCACCAAGCACCCATGCCTTGTGTGCTTTCATCACCTGATTTTTCGCGTAGCAACAAGAAATCAAAGCCAGCACGGAATCGTGCATGACCCGATAAAGCTTCAATTTGCTGAGGTTTTGGATTAAGCAAACGCACTTGCATTTCCCAAACTTCACGAATAAAGGTTTCTGCAAAGCGTGGAATAATGGTTCGAGTGGCTTGACGTTTAAGCACATCTAAACCAGCTTGTGCGCGTGCTTCAGCAGCCACCACACCTTTATTTAAATAATATTCACAGCGGTTTTGGAACGGTTTCCATAACAGCACTGCATAAAAAAATGCTGGGTTAATTGTTTTGCCAATCGAAATACGTTGATCGGTATTTTTTGCGGCCAGTTGAATAAATGGCGTTATTTCTGGGCTAATGTCAGCAAATAATTGCTGCCAAATACCAAACTCAATCAACATTGGCATGACACGATTGAGATGCCCCATGGTGAAGAGTTTTTGTGATTCGTCATATAAACGATGCGGAGAGACGTCACGTAATAATTTGGTCATTTCAGGGGTGAAGATATCCAAAATAGATTGGTCAATCTCGAACCCTAATTTTGCTGCGAAACGCAATGTACGCAGCATACGTACAGGATCTTCTTCAAAACGAAGCGCTGGATCACCGAGTAAACGCAGTTTTTTGTTATGAATATCATCAATTGCATTACAGAAGTCTAAAACGATGCCTTTACGCGGTTGGTAATACATGGCATTGATTGAGAAATCACGACGTGCAAAATCTTGCTCGATATTACCCCAATTATTATCACGCAGAATCATACCGTGTGCAGAGGTGACCGCTTTCTTGGGCGGTGCACGGAACGTTGCAACTTCAACCAGCTCACGACCTGAGTAGACATGTGCCAACTCAAAGCGTCGTCCGATAATACGACAGCGTCGACCGAAAACCTCTTTGACTTGAGCAGGAGTTGCATTGGTCACAGCATCAAAATCTTTTGGGTTTAAACCCAACATAAGATCTCGGACACCACCACCAACGATATAAGCTTCATAGCCTGCCTTGGTTAAGGCATCAATTACATCGATAATATAAGAAGGTAATTGAGCGGTTGATAAACCACATTTTGACGCGCGCAAAGTTTGCAAAAGACGCTGTCTCCTACGTCTGAACGTAAAATTCTAAGATGACGCTAATCATATCGCTTACACGGCTAAAGGGCAATTTGATTATCACGGTCACATGGTGAAGTTTGAGTAATTTTCATGCGCAATTTTGTGCATTTATAAGGTCAATCTGGCCTTATTCTTATTAAAGATTGCAGGACCAATTCCTTTAATTAGCTGCAAGTCCTCAATTCTTTTGAAAGGTCCATTTTTCTCACGATATTGCACAATCGCCTCAGCTTTTTTCAGTCCAATTCCACTCAGCTGTTGCAATTGCTCAAGCGTTGCCCGATTCAAACTAATTTTGTTTGCTGAATCCAATGTACTCAATTGAGGTTTGGACAAATAATGATTCGCAGTTGTGGTTTGCTCAGCCTTGTAGCGTTGATCGTGCTGCTGTTGCTGCGACTTCCATGTCGCATAATCAGGTGTTGTGGCATGACTTAAGCTAAAGATCATGCTCAACATCAGGAGGATTAAATAGCCAAGCTTAGTCTTCCCTAAGCTCAGTTGGATTGGTTTGTTCATGAACTGCTCTTTGTTTTAATTTTAATTTTGCTTGTTTCCAAAGCTGATCAAGCTCAGCCAATGACAAGTTTTCTATATTTAATTGTTGTGCTGCTGCATCATGTTCCATTAAAGCAAAACGCGTTCTAAATTTATGAATGGTACCTAGAAGCGCTTGTTCACTGGATAATCCTAGTTTACGTCCTACATTGACCAGTGAAAATAAACAATCACCAAATTCTTCCTCAATTTCATCGGAATTTTGTCCCGCAATCGCCTCTTGTAGTTCAGCGAGCTCTTCTTCTAATTTGCCATATGCACCCGCAACATCAGGAAAATCAAAACCAATTTTGGCGACATTCTTTTGGATTTGATCTGCCTGATTCAATGCAGGTCCATGTTTAATTTCATCTAAGCGACTACGTGGCAGACCTTGTTTTTCTTGTTGTTTGATCTGCTGCCATAAGGCTGCAACATCTTCAGAACTTAATGCCGAAAATTCTTCAGCTTTAAATACATGCGGATGGCGTCGGATTAATTTCTCCGTAATCGCCTGCACCACATCGTGAAAATCAAAAGCTCCCTGCTCGCTGTACATTTGCGATTGAAACACCACTTGTAATAGCAAGTCACCGAGCTCATCACGAATTTCTTGTACATTGCCCGTACGTACTGCAGCTTCAACTTCATAAGCCTCCTCAATGGCATAACGTGTTAGAGATTCTGGAGTTTGTTTTTGATCCCAAGGACATTTTTCTCTTAATTCACGCATGACATTAAGTAGGTTTTGCATAATTCAATCTCTAAAATGGGTACAGCCAACAAGTTAATTTTCTTACTGAAGCGTACATTGCATTCAATCTAATCTTTGCTATTCTGATCAAATAAACAACAGGAAGTTCAACACAATGTATAGCATCTTCATTAGTGGTGCCGCACAAGGAATTGGTGCAGCGGTCGCAAAACGATTCTATCAAAAAGGCTATAAAGTCGGGATTTATGATGTCAATCTTGCCCAAGCAGAAACCGTTGCTGCAACTTTAGGTATTCGCGCCAAAGCAGGTTATCTCAATGTCGCTGACTATGCCTCTTGGCAAACCGCCCTACAAGACTTTGAACAATGGGCAGGTGAAGTCAACATTTTGGTCAATAATGCGGGGATTTTATATTCAGGTGCTTTTGAACAGAGTGATATTGCAGATCACCATCGTACGGTAGATGTGAATATTAAAGGCGTGATGAATGGTTGTCATGCTGCATTGCCTTACTTAAAAAATGCCGCATTTGCCCGTGTCATTAACTTATCCTCTGCCTCAGCAATTTATGGCCAAGCAGATTTAGCCAGTTATTCAGCTAGCAAATTTGCAGTACGTGGTTTAACTGAAGGCTTAGATATTGAATGGCAAAAATACGGCATTCGAGTTCTCGATGTAATGCCATTATTCGTTCAAACCGCAATGGTTAAAGATATGGATGCAGCCAGTATCAAAAAAATGGGGGTGAATCTGAGTGCAGAAGATGTCGCAGCGGATATTTTAAAACTTGCTGAATGTAAAGCTCGCGCATGGACACCGACCCATCGCCCTGTCGGTCTAAAAAGCCAGTTTTTATTCCACCTGTCACGACTGAGTCCGCAGTGGATGAATCGCGCGAGTAATTTATTCATCGCAAAGAAATAACGTTAAAGCTCGGAATGAATTTGAATCTGTGGCAAGGCAAAGCCCTTGCAAGAGTGCTCAGTCCGCCATGCCACAGTCAGCATACAATCGGAAATTTTATAATTCTGAAATGCAAAAACCCCAATACGTTCATGTTCACAGATTCCACCATCATATTCAGGATGAATACACGTATTGAGTTCATTTAAATTAAGTCGTATCCCTAAACCTGATGCTTTCAATACTGCTTCTTTTGTCGTCCAGACTTTAAACCAATATTCAGGGTCTTGATCTAAATCATGCCATTGCTGAATCTCATCTGAATGAAACGCGTGTTGAGCCAGCGCATCAAAACGTACCCGACGTGACATTTCTTCTATATCAACACCAATATCTTGGATATCCTGACTCATGGCAATGGCATAGTAATTTCGACTATGCGTGTGGTTGAAAGCATAGTTTGGATAATCCGACAAATAAGGTTTTCCATGTTCTGTCTTTTTGATTTGGTCATTTACATCAATTTCAAAAAATTGCCCGATTAGGTGATCTCTAAACACATAAATTGCCTGTTTTTGGGCTTGTAGATAATCCACCCGACTCAATGAATGATCCAGAGTTACTATTTTTGCAATTGAATGAAGTTGAACCTGTATATGTTTCGTCACGTGCTGAACATTACATAAAATAACATAGAATCAAGCATACTCGATTCAGAAGAATTACAGCGGTTTTCTCTCTATAAAAATATTAAAATTTAAATTATGATTTAAAAAATTAATGAGATTTAAAATTAAAACTAAAGTTGGATTTCAACCCAAGTAAATGAAATTAAAATACAATTCCAAAAATTTTAAATCATGATTTTTATTACTACGATAAACTTTGTTTAAGAGGGTCTTTCAATGTACAAACAACTTTTACTTAGCACATTGCTTGCTGGGGTATCTTTATCTGTTTCTGCAGGAAACTGGCTGGAAGCTGCCACGTCTGTCTTAGGTGCAGCCAATGGCCGAGTGATGGATCAAGCCGAAGCGAATATCGAGCGTAGTCGTGCTCAAGCCAATGCAGCGATTGCACGTGCCGATGCAGCTTATGCTTCTAATTACAATACAGCATCTCAACAAAACAATAGCGTGTATTCAACCAGCTATTTAAAAACTTTAGACTGTACCGATCTTGCAGTTGAAGCTAAAAGCTTTGAACGTACGCTTGCCGCAGCTCAAGCTGCACAAGAACAAGCAGCAGCTCAATCTAATAATAAAATTGCTAAATTTGCAGGTCTTGCAAACGGTGCACTTTCTGCATTTGCAGGTCAGTCTGATTCGGCTGCACGTTTAAGTAAAATTACCGGAGCTTTCACAGGCAACAACACACAAAGCAATGCCCCTTCTGATGAAGTTGTCGATGTTGCTTTAGCCAATTTGGAAAATATTCGTATTTATCAAAAAGCGAAAAAATGTAGCTTTTAAAATATAAAAAAGCCTGCAATTGCAGGCTTTTTATTTTCAAACACGAATTAACCGCGTTTAAATTTCTTCTCAGCTTTCTTAAATTTCTGAACGTAGCGACGTTTACGCGCAGCTGCACGCTCATCCACTTGTGACTTACGTCCTTCAAATGGGTTTTCAGACGTTTTAAACTCGATTTTGACTGGCGTACCTTCAAGTTTATACACACGACGGAAGACGTTTTCTAAATAACGACGGTAATCCGCAGGTGTCTTATCCACTTTGTTACCATGAATAACAATCGTCGGTGGGTTTTGACCACCAATATGCGCATAACGCATTTTGATTGCACGACCTTGAACTTTCGGTGGATGATGGGCATCAGTCGCATCATTCAGAATCTGAGTGATTTTTGCAGGTGATACTTTCAAACGTGAAGATTCATATGCACGGTGAATAGAAGGATAAAGATCACCTACACCTGTACCATGCAGTGCAGAAATTAAGTGAATTTTTGCCCAAGGAATGAAGTCAAAACGGCGTTCTACGTCTAACTTACATTGCTTACGATCATATTCAGACATGTTGTCCCATTTATTGATCGCAATCACCATCGCACGGCCCGCTTCAAGCGCATAGCCGATTAAGTGTAAGTCTTGCTCTACAATCCCTTCACGCGCGTCAACCACCACCACAACCACATTGGCATCTTTCATCGCTTGTAAAGTTTTCACAATTGAGAATTTCTCAATCATTTCATCCACTTTACCTTTACGACGAACACCCGCAGTATCAATTAAGGTGTATTTACGGCCATCGCGTTCAAATGGAATATAAACTGAGTCACGCGTTGTACCCGGCTGGTCAAATGCAACAACACGTTCTTCACCTAACAAGCGATTCACGAGTGTCGATTTACCCACGTTTGGACGACCAATAATCGCTAAACGTAAGCCAGTGTCTTTATCATGTTCTTCTGGATTTTCATCTTCAGGAACATCTTCAAGCACCTCTTCCAGCATTTGCTGAACACCACGACCATGGCTTGCCGCCACTTGCATTGGTTCGCCCATACCGAGTTTATAAAACTCAACCAAGGCTGCTTCAGCATGTACGCCATCGACTTTGTTGGCTACAAGGAATACTTTTTTGCCAAGCGTACGTAAGTCACGTGCAATTTGTTCATCAGACGCTAATAGCCCTGCGCGCGCATCGACCACGAAGATAATCATATCGGCTTCATGGATTGCAGTTTTAGACTGCTCTGCCATGTAGTTATCGATACCACCTTCAGTTTCGCCAATACCGCCAGTATCTACAACGATGAATGATTTGTTTTGATACGTCGCATCACCATATTTACGGTCACGAGTAAGACCGGCAAAGTCAGCAACGAGGGCATCACGGCTCTTGGTTATCTGGTTGAATAACGTTGATTTTCCGACGTTCGGACGACCAATGAGCGCAATTACGGGTTTCATAGATTAACCTTTTTCTATATCGGCCAAATCAAATGGCCTGAACATCAGAAAGCATGGGAAGAAGTAGAGAACAGATGTTCTAAAATAAAAACACGGGGTATTGATTATTCAATCACCCCGAGCATAAAAATATACGGTTACCGCTAGTTTAACATAAGGCGAGTAAAAATTAACGACTCTGCCAAATGCTTAATGCACCCTTACGTGTAGATACATACAATTGATTGTCAATCACACGTAGCGTACGCACCTCACCTGAGGTTTTTGAGCGGCCAATAATGTTACCTGTTGCTGGATCAATCAAGTGTAAAACACCATCTAAATCGCCCACAACCAACTGCCCTGCTAGCATGACAGGATTACTCAATTGACGATTTAACAATTGGTCATTTACCCAAAGCGGTTGACCTGTCGTAATCTCAAATGCTGCAAGCTTGCCATCATTTTGTGCAACAAACACGCCATTACCTGCCACTTCAGGACGCTGAGTACTGCTGGCATCCTCACTCCAAATCACTTGTTGTGAAGCCAAATCAAGTACTGTTACTTGACCTTGATAGCTTGTCGTTACGACAAACTGGCCTGCAACAACTGGATCGCCGTCGATATCAATCAATTTTTGGATATCAGAACGACCATCAGAAATTGCCACACGGCGCTGTAGCTTAGGCGTACCACTTAAAGCATCCAGCACATAGATATAAGCATTTGATGATGCAATCAACACATTACGTGGATCAAGTACAACAGGTGCTGCCATGCCACGGAGGCTGAATTGTACATTAGGTAAATTATAAGTCCAAGCTTGCTTACCAGTCGCTACTTCATGCGCATAGACCGTACCATCATTACTCACGGTAATCACACGACCTGACTGAATAGAAGATGGCGCAAGTAATGCACCTGTTAATTGTGCAGTCCACAATTGTTGACCTGTAGCTTGATCCAGTGCAAAGAGTTGGCCTTTTTGATTCCCTACAACCAAAATACCTTCGCCTGCTTCAACACCAGCGCTCAAACCTGCTTTGCTCACTTTAGACTGCCAAAGTTTTTGTTTGCCATTAAATGCAGTCACTTCACCATTCGGATTGACCGCAAAGACAACACCATTGTCCACATCTAAACGTAAACGTAATGGATCTGCCGCATCTGTTGCTGCAACACTGGTTGAAAATACAGGAACCAACGATGATGCTTGTACCAGTTTTGGAAGCGGATTAGGCTTTACTTCAGGCACTTTCGATGTTTTACCTGCACAACCTGCCATAGCAAGCGTTAAAACTGTCAATGCACATGTGATTTTGTATTTTCTATTCATTCAGTTGCTTCCACTGCTGTATCTATAATTGGGCGTTCAATTTCAGGATCTTCTACTAAAACGCCAACACTTTCGAGTTTAATTTGTAAAATTTGACGTTCTTCTTTACGCTCGATCAAAGCATCCCATGCACTTTGATAGGCTTTTTTTGCATTTTCAGTCTCATTTTTGGCAACATAGATATCACCACGTGCTTCATCAGCTGTTGCTTTAAATGCTGGATCAGTCACTGCATCCAAGGTTTTGAGTGCAGCATCATATTTCTTTTGCGCAAGTTGTGAATAAGCCAAACGTAGTTTTACCACATGAACTAAGCCAGCATCATCAACTTTTGAATTTTCAACTTTTTTCAACGCTTTTTCAGCCGCTGCATAATCTTGCTTATCGTAGGCTAGTTTTGCCATAACAAGCTGCGTCTGAATGGCTTGTGCCGAATCAGGCGCTTCTTTGTAAATCTTGTCAGCAGTTTCGATTAATTTGCCGTATGCGTCACCAGGGTTTGTATTGGCATCATCCATGAGCTGCTGAACCTTAGCGGTTTGCATTTGCGAAGCCGCTAAGTTTTTCTTCTGCCAATATTCCCATCCGAAAAAGGCAATCAGCGCAATTAAAATCCCGGTAATCATGGAAGAACCATACTTCTTCGTAAAGGATTTTAAATTTTCAAGTTGTTCATCACCACCGACTGCGCTCATGTGATTGTCCCTTTCCTAAATGTTATATGGATTATTTTGAAGAAATTTTAGTATTAAAGAATGCAACGAATTCAGCAAACGGTACATTTGACTGCTCCGCTGTTGCAAGCTCTTTGACAGTAAATGCGTTCGCTTCAAGTTCACGCTCACCTAAAATGGCTGCAAACAGTGCACCTGCTTGGTCTGCTTTTTTCATTTGCGATTTCATCGAACCTTGTGAGCCGACTTTCAAACGAATTGAACTGCCTGCTGCTTCAAGTTGGTCACGAATTTGTTCTGCAATCACTAAGGCTTTACCTTGAGAAGCCGGTTCTGACACCAAGAACACTTCACAATCACGTACGGGTGTATTGTCTTCAACTTGTTCAAGTAGAAGCAATAAACGTTCAATACCCATCGCAAAACCAACCGCAGGTACAGATTGATCAGGTTTACCTTTGAGCTGACCAACAAGACCGTCATAACGACCACCAGCACATACTGTACCTTGTGAGCCTAAATGCGTTGTTGTCCATTCAAATACAGTTTTATTGTAATAATCAAGACCACGTACCAATTTTTGATTAATGACAAAGCTCACGCCTGCATCAGTCAAATACTGTTGTAATTGTTGGAAGTGAGCCAAGGTTTCTTCACCCATAAAGTCATGAAGTTTTGGCGCATTTTCCAAAATACTTTGTGTTTTAGCATCTTTAGAGTCAAGAATACGAAGCGGATTGGTGGTCAAACGACGTTGAGAGTCTTCGTCCAACTCAGCTTTATGCGCTTGTAAAAACTCAACCAATGCCGCGCGATAATTCGCACGCTCTTCTGATTCACCTAAAGTGTTCAATTCAAGTTGAACTTTATCAGCAACGCCCATACGTTTCCAAAGACGTGCAGTCATCAAAATAAGTTCAGCATCTTGATCGGGTGTTGCTACACCAAAAGTTTCCACACCAAATTGGTGGAACTGACGGTAACGACCTTTTTGTGGTTTTTCATAACGGAACATTGGACCGATATACCACACACGAGGTGTCGCACCACGAAGCAAGTTATGCTCAAGCATGGCACGTACACAACCAGCAGTCCCTTCAGGACGTAAAGTCAAAGACTCAGGTGGATTACCTTTGTCTAAGAAGGTGTACATTTCTTTTTCAACGATATCGGTTGCATCGCCAATAGAACGTTTGAACAGGTTCGTTTGTTCAACCATTGGCAAACGGATTTGTTGGTAGCCATATGCATCCATCAAACCCGATAAGTGTTGCTCTAGACGTCGCCACGCTGGAGTTTGCGTAGGGAGAATGTCATTAAAACCTTTAATTGCTACAATTGAACTCATGATCTACTCAGAAAAACTTGTACGAATAATCTCTTTAGACTTCGCTTCATCTAGGTCTGCAACACGTTGACGAACCATTGCTTCAATTTCGTCAACCAATTGATTAGTATCGATTAAATGGCTCTTTTCACCATTACGGTACACCAATGAACGTGGACTTGCACCCACCACACCAATATCTGCTTCTTTGGCTTCACCCGGACCATTCACTTTACAACCAATGACAGAAACATCCATTGGTGTACGAATATCTTCCAAGCGCTCTTCCAAAGTTTGCATCACTTTAATTACGTTAAATTCTTGACGTGAACAGCTTGGGCAAGCAATGAAGTTAATCCCGTTCGAACGAAGACCAAGTGATTTTAAGATATCAAAACCAATTTTCACTTCTTCTTCAGGCTCTGCTGCTAGCGAAATACGCATCGTATCGCCGATACCTTCCATCAGCAGACCACCGAGTGCGATCGCAGATTTCACAGAACCTGTGCGGTAAATTCCGGCTTCAGTTACACCTAAGTGCAGTGGGTTATCAATTTGTTTAGACAGCAGTCGATACGCATCCATAGTCAGGAATACATTGGATGCTTTCACTGATACTTTAAATTCGTGGAAATCGAGACGGTCTAAAATATCAATATGGCGCATCGCGGACTCAAGCAATGCTTCACCTGTTGGCTCGCCATATTTCTTTTGAATGTCTTTCTCTAAAGAACCAGCATTCACACCAATACGCATTGAAATATCGTTATGGCGTGCTGCAGCAACCACTTCACGGATTTTAGCTTCAGAGCCAATATTACCTGGGTTAATACGCAAGCAATCTGCGCCTAAATCCGCAACTGCCAATGCAATTTTATAATCAAAATGGATGTCGGCAACCAGTGGCACTTGCACTTGTTTACGAATTTCACCAAATGCAGCAGCGGCTTCCATACTTGGCACCGACACACGCATAATATCTGCACCCGCATCCACACAACGTTGAATTTGGGCAACAGTTGCAGCAACGTCACAGGTTTCAGTATTGGTCATACTTTGGATGCTGATAGGAGCATCACCACCGACATAGACTGAACCGACACGGATTTTACGTGTTGGACGACGCTGAATAGGATTTACGAACATTGTTTCGCTCTACTCTCGTTCCATTAACGTGATAAACGGAATTCTGCTTTTCCGTTCACAGTATATGGTGACAATGAAATACTTTCGTTATTTAAACTCAGTGATACGGCAGTAGCATCATCTAAGCGAATTTGAAATGGTGTTTCGCCATTTAAATTTAAGGTATTTGCTTGACGACCTGTCGCTAAAACTTTACCCGTTGAATCTACAATGTGAATTGAAGTTGGACGGTTAAACTCAAGTTTCAACTGATCACCTGACACCGCAGCACTTTCATCCATGCTGATGACTTCAACATTCGATGTCTCAGCTTCTGCTTCCGCATCATCTACACTGCTGCTCGACCAGTTTTGTGCCATCGCCACTAAAGCAGCGAGAACCACAATCACAGCCAATGAAATCAAACCACGTTTTAACCATTTGCGGTTACGGTCACGGTTCGAACCTGGCAATTTACCCATGATTTTAATTGGGGAATTATTCAATGCATGATTCGGTAAAAGACCCGTGTCATTGGCATAGATTTCATCAAAACGCTGAATCAGGTTTGATGCATCCACATTTAAAAATTTAGCATAGGTACGATAATAACCCTTAATAAAGGTCGCTTCAGGTAAAGCTTTATAATCATCTTGCTCAAGCGCAGTCAGGGTTTTTACAGGGATATTGAGTTCGTTTGCGACATCCACCAATTCACGTTTTTGATTAACGCGAATTTGACGCAAGTACTCACCAGGACGCTGAACATTTCCTAACGCGTTTGGAGCTACGCTCGAATTATTCGATTGTGAATTAGGATTTACTTCCATACGGCCTCAGTACTGTACTGTAATTGCAAATAACGTTGGTATTCTGGGCTTTCAGGGAACAATGCGCGTAATTGATTGACCAACACTTGCATGCCCATTTGATCACCCTCGGCACGCGCAGTACGTATGCCGATCCAGAGCGCTCGTGCATTCTGGTTATTTTGTCCCACACCACGTACAAAATCTTGATACATACGTGATGCAGTCTGGAAATCTTGTTTCAGATAAGAAATCTCTGCCAACTCTAACATTGAAACATAAGAATCGCGATTGGCTTGTAGGGCTTGTTTGAACGATTTTTCAGCATTTACCACATCATTCATTTTGAGGTAACTCTGCCCCAAATTTTCTAAAGCACGTCCACGTTGCTCATAACCCAATGTTGTTCCTGCAATTTCAAACTGTTCAGCCGCTTCTTTATAGCGCCCAACTTGGAATAAGTAGGTTCCATAGTTATTTCGCGCTTGGGCATTTTTTGAATCACTTGAAATTGCACGTTTGAAATAGGCATCTGCTTTTTGCAGATTCAAAGCACTGCCTTCTTGTTGAAGCAGTACACCCATCATCATGTTGGCTTGAGAATCACGAGATCGAATTGACAAAGCTTCATCTAAAACGCGTTTAGCTGAATCGAGGTCACCACTTTTAATAAATTCCACGGCCATCTGTGTGCGGACTTTAATGGCTTTTTCAGGATCTTTTTTTGCAATATCCTGAGTTTGACATGCCACCAAAGCCACCGATACACAAAGTGTTGAAATCAAAGCAAGCTTAGACATCAGTTTTGTCAATTTGAGACCTCTTATTATCCTTGTGAGCGCATAATCTCATTGGACTGCGCAATTTTCTTTTTCCATTGCTCCGCACGACGCGTACGGTCAGCAACCTGTCCGACTAATTGTCCACATGCGGCATCAATATCATCACCACGTGTCTGACGAATCGTACACACAAAACCAGCATCAGACAAAGTTTTTTGGAACGAAATAATACGATTTCGGCTTGAGCGACCATATGGCGCATGTGGGAATGGATTAAATGGAATTAAATTGATCTTGCTTGGCAAGTCTTTTAACAAACGAATCATTTGCTGTGCATGCTCAGGTTTGTCATTCACACCATCAAGCATGACATATTCAATAGTCACGTGTTTACGTGAACTTTCATTACCATCTTTGGCAATATAACGCTGACATGCTGCAATGAGTTGTTCAAGCGGATATTTTTTATTGATGGGTACAAGCTCGTTACGAAGCTCATCGTTTGGCGCGTGCAATGAAATCGCAAGGGCAACATCAATGTCTTGTGCCAATTGATCGATTTTCGGCACCACACCTGATGTCGACAAGGTCACACGGCGTTTTGACATACCGTATGCAAAGTCATCGAGCATAATGCGCATTGAATTCAATACAGCCGAGTAGTTCAAGAGAGGTTCACCCATCCCCATCATCACCACGTTTGTGACTGAACGCTCGCGCTCTGCAACAGGCACATCTTCCATATACGAATAGTTTGCCATCCATAGCTGACCAATAATTTCAGCTTGAGACAAATCACGTTGGAAGCCTTGTTTACCTGTTGAACAGAATGAACAATCGAGTGCACAGCCCACTTGTGAAGAAATACACAAGGTCTTACGTGCGCCTGTTTTATCTTCTGCTGGAATCAGTACAGTTTCAACCAATGAACCTGCGCCATCACCGACACGGAACACCCATTTACGGGTCCCGTCTTTAGAATAGTTTTTATGCACCACTTCCGGCGCTTTAATTTCACAAATCTTTTCCAATTTCTCACGTAGTTTGCCTGAAATATTGGTCATTTCAGCAAAATCAGTCACGAAGAATTGGTGAATCCATTTCATCACCTGCCCTGCACGGAACTTCTTCTCACCTAAATCTTCGAAGAATTTTTCCATTTCTGGACGTGACATGCCAAGTAAGTTCACTTTTTCCTGCGCTGGAGCGGATGGAGATTGTTGCTGATCAGCAGAAATTGCTGAGGTAGCGACGACTTCAGTACTCATGTGTATTACCTAAACCATGTCTAAAGATAAAAGGAGATGCTCAATATGTGAGCAAAGGATTATTCAGGGAATAAAAAAACCAGATAAGTATAATAACACTTATCTGGTTTGAATACTTCGAATTAACGAGTACGTGGAGCAATCTCAGTTTGAGCGAAGAAGTAGTTAACTTCACGATCAGCAGATGCTACAGAGTCAGAACCGTGAGCAGCGTTTTCGTCGATGCTTACAGCGAAGTCTGCACGGATAGTACCAGGAGCAGCTTCTTTAGGGTTAGTTGCGCCAAGGATTTCACGGTGAGCAAGAACTGCGTTTTCGCCTTCAAGAACTGAAACAACAACTGGACCAGAAGTCATGAATGCAACTAGGTCAGCAAAGAAACCACGTTCTTTGTGCTCAGCGTAGAAGCCTTCAGCTTCAGCTTGAGTCAAGTGTTTCATTTTAGTTGCAACGATTTTAAGACCAGCTTTTTCGAAACGAGCGAAGATTTCGCCGATTACGTTTTTAGCAACTGCGTCTGGTTTTACGATAGATAAAGTACGTTCGATAGCCATGATAGGCTCCTTAAGTCAATTGGTGACATGAAAATTTGGCGCATTATACCGAGATAATGCGCATTTTTCTGCTTTTCATCTGTAAAAAAGTGCTTTTTTAAGATGACTGCTTAGCGAGCTTCGTCAATCCAAGCCATTTGAATTGCTTCTAGAAGTCCTTCAGTCGACTTGGCTGGGTCATCTTCAAAGTCAGCTAAAGCACATACCCATGCATGTAAGTCAGTAAAACGAATCCATTGCGGATCGACATCTGGATGCGCTTCATAGAGTTCAATGGCAATATCGAGTGTGTCTGTCCAACGTAAACCCATGTTTATTCCTAAGGCTATTTGCTTTGATGTTGTACTTTAGCAAATCTGAGAAAATCTGCGAGTCTTTCACACCATTTCTGCTCATTTTTCACGTTCAAACTGAGGAAAGAACATCACATTGATAATACTTAATAATCTCTAAACATGTGCCATGTGCAGATGAGCTCATGTTAAATTCCGCACCAATTCTTGCGGCACGTTCATTCAAACTTTTCATCCCCACACTCATATTGGCTTGTTGAACAGCATCAATATCAAAGCCCTTGCCATTATCCTCAATGTTAAGCTTTAGATAATCAGTTTTAGTCATCAGTTCAATTTGAATCTGGTCTGCCCCGCTATGTTTAATTACATTAGTCAGTGCTTCTTCGATAATCCGTTGCAACGTCAGGCATTCAATAGAACTGATTGGCACGTACCATTCAGCTGCAATCTGCCATGTTGCACGTACATCTAATTCGTCAAACAAAGAATTAAAGCGATGCCGCATCGGTGCGATCCATTGCTGCGGCGTATCTGGAATTTTTGCGCCTAAACTTGAACCTTGATCGATAATTTGACGTAAATCATCACGCAATACTTTAAGCATGGATAAAAATTGCGGATTAGATAAATCTTTAGAACTTTGTTGCACAATTGCCATCGAGCGCATTAAAGAACTGCCTAAACCATCATGTAAATCATGCGAAATATTCATACGTTCCTGTAGTTTTGTATTTTGTAGTTCTAATTGATGTGATTTATTTAGTGACTCACTTAAATCGGTTTTGACTTGTTCAATCGTTGTAGTCAGCGTGTCATTAAAACGCTCAATTTGCTTCATATTATTAGAAAAACGCAGTGCTAAAATCATGGCAAATGCAATCGCCACCACTGGTTGTGCATAGGCTGACCACGCCACACCACCCTCAAGACTTAACATATACATCGCGTCATGAATAGCGATCGGCACAAAGACCAATCCCAATGCCGCCAAAAAGTAAGTATCTTTACGTTTAGATTTATACGCCACAATAGGATACAAACAACCATTCAGTAAAAAGACCAAGACCCAAAAAGCAAAACTTAAAGGAATAAATTGCAGCGCCTGCGCTTCAGGTAGACATAAAATCAAAAGTGTCGAAATAGCAACGGCAGTCCATAAAAACCATTCAATTTTTTTAAATCTGAGGTTTGCAAAGCTAAAGCCATACATCACTGATGCCAATGCATAAAAGCCAAACAGTATGTTATTAATTTTATGGTATTCAAAAGTACTTAAAGCGAAAATCGGCTCACGGATCAGCACATGTACCAAGTACATCGCCCATAAAAATGAATTAATCGCATACCATGCAAATGAACGATCTTTTCGGTGAAATAACCAAATGATCAGCCCAATGAAACCCAAGATGACTGAAAATAAAAAACTAAAAATATGCAGGGTATTCAGTTCAAATTTATATTGTTCATAAATGGGTTGAGCAATGTGCTGTGATGCAATTTTTACCTCACCCAGACCCGACGGCTGTATGGCGACCCCAACGACTTTCACCCAAACAATATTTTGACCTTGTTTTAAACTCGATTGCGGGAGCGACCATTGGCGCGGTGCATTCCAGCTTCTTGATAATGGCTCGATTAAAGACTGATCTTTCCACAACATATCATCATTGATAAAAACCTCACCCGCCATCGTGATGTTAGAAATGACCAGTACAAGCGGCTCTTGTGGAGGAGAACACCGATAATTAAATTCAATTTTGTACCATGCTGTGCCGACATAATCAGGCCAGCGTTGATTCCAATAGTCAGGTAAATAATCAATTTTTTGCCAATCTAAGTTTTTATTTGGCTGATCATTGGGAATATTTCTCGAATCTTTTGCCGTAGAAATCTGTTGAATTTGCGCTGCACAATTGCTTGCAGGATTTTGAGCAAAGACAGGTTGCAGCAGCACAAATACAATCAATAGGGTCGCGACTATGCACTGTACAATGCTCTGAATTGCTCCAATTTGCTTATTCACCCAAACTGATATCCCATTGTTATTGATCTTTCCATGATGTTTTTAACTTTATCCGACTTTTAGCACGTCGTTAAAATGACTATGATCTTTCAGTCCTGTTTCGATTTATTCTAGAGCAACTTACGTCCTTGTAAGTGCTTTTTTATCGTTCATTTAACGAACTAAATTAAGTAGTCCATCTTTCACTTGATAGACGACTTTCTCACCATAATGAATTTGTTTTTTCTGTGCATCTAGCTTTGGAAAACCTATGATTTTTTCCATTTGTGGTGAGCGCTGGAATTGACGTGTTTTTGGATTGTAAACCCAGTAAATAAAGCGTTTGTCTTCAACTTTATAACCATCTAAATTTGACAGCACAACATCGTAATAGCCATCGAAGTTAATGTCTAAATAACCAATGGTATTTGGAAATGCAGTAAAGCCTGTAAGTGTTTGCATCACTTTGCCATTGGCTTTATTAATCACATCCACGCGTTTTAGATTTTTATTACCAAAAAAATTAAACTGCAATGCTGGCTTATCGACAGCTTTAAATGCGGGACCAAACTGGATGTTTTGCTTGCCACTTTGACCGCTGAATTGGGCATCAAATTGGCTGCTGATAATATTTAAACGACCATCTAAAGCATAGTCGCTGCTTGCCACACCTTTGTCATTAACTGCATAAGAACGTAGCGTTAATTGTTGTCCTTTTTGCATGCCTTTAAAGTCGATTTTTTTCTTGGTTTGCGTATCGGTTAAGTGTGCATGCGGCATTGGAATACCTGCATACAAATCTAAAAAGTAACGACCATCGTTACTTTTCAGCATACGCTGCATAGACACTTTGACGTTTTTTAGGGGCTGTAAGGTTTCGTTTGGTGTTGTGGTTTGAGCAATAGATACGACAGGAATTGTGAACGCAAGTGCGCCCAATAAAACATGAGCTTTCACGCTATGCCTCATTTTTAGGGAGATGAAAAATAAGGCGGGATTTTAACATAGTGTATTCTTATCCATTAATTTAGCTTAGTTATAAATAACAATATTCCCAATTAAGCTCTAATATCTCAGATATGAAAAGTATCTTCCAAATCCCATCTCTCGTAATTGACTCTCACTTGCCTTATTTTAATTCCCTTATCTTTACATAAAGAAATTAAATCTTCATATCTTCGTTCGGGTATGAAATCGGATTTATCTCTTTTGCTCAAATTATTTAAGTAGTCTTGCTTTTGAGTATTCCTAATCGCTCTATCTCCAATAAAAACAGTTTGAATAGAACCTTCTGGTAAGTGATATAAAAATAAAGGATATGAAGAGTTTAGCTGTATACAAGATCAACTTTCTTCCGAGTTAAAACTTTTTCTATTATCGTATTCTTGCTTAGGATCAAAATAAAGTTTTGATGCTTTAATATTTTTCACTATTCTTACTTCTTTTTCATATTCCCAACTTTTCTGCTTCATTAAAAAAGCCTTTCTTAATATATCTGCCCCACAACCATCAAGTGAATAGTATTGATCATTACCTATCTGATATAACTTTTCTGACATTGTCTCGTTATCATAATCAAGTAGTTCCAAATTGGACTGATAATGAATTTTTCCATTTTTCGCACTAATAATGAAATTATTGTCATTTAATTTTGCCTTATCTACATTTATAGCAATGACAAGCCCTGTATGAGATTGTGCATAGTGTGCCCACATCAGCGGATTCAAATGACATTCTGTCAAACTTAATACTGCATAATTATTAGAGAAATGATTTCTGAAACTTGCTACCTGATCAAAAATTGAAAGAACGTTTTCTTTAAAACCAAAAGCTGTACTTTCAAATGGATCATTAAAATTCCTTACCTGACTAAAACCAATCGTATTACTTTTTATAACCTTTAAACCAATATCAAAACTCAAGTATTTATATAAAATCATTATTCTTATCCATAAAAAACCCCGCTTTAGCAGGTTTTTTATAGCATAAAAATCAAACAACTAGAGAATTACTTTTTCTCTTTATCAACGATTTTGTTTGCTTGAATCTAAGGTACGAAAAGTAAGGGAAAGCACTGCTTTGCCTTGCTTTAAGTCACGCAATTTTAACTAATGATATCGGTCATTTTTACAAGACAAAAAAAGCCCCTGTTATAAAACAAGGGCCTTTTGACTCAGAAATTAGAACTTAGTTCTTTTCTTTGTCTACGATTTTGTTTGCTTGAATCCAAGGCATCATCGCACGCAATTTAGCACCAGTAACTTCGATACCGTGAGCAGCGTTTTGACGACGACGAGCAGTCATAGATGGGTAGTTCAACGCACCTTCTTGAATGAACATCTTCGCGTATTCACCAGATTGAATACGTTTAAGCGCATTACGCATCGCTTCACGAGACTGTTCGTTGATAACTTCAACGCCAGTTACGTACTCGCCGTATTCAGCATTGTTAGATACTGAGTAGTTCATGTCCGCGATACCGCCTTCGAACATTAAGTCAACGATTAATTTAAGTTCGTGTAGACATTCGAAGTACGCCATTTCTGGAGCATAACCAGCTTCAACAAGAGTTTCGAAGCCCATTTTAACCAATTCAACAGCACCACCACAAAGAACTGCTTGCTCACCGAATAAGTCAGTTTCAGTTTCTTCACGGAATGAAGTTTCGATAATACCAGTACGGCCACCACCTACACCTGAAGCGTAAGAAAGTGCTACGTTACGAGCGTTACCAGAAGCATCTTGGTGAACAGCGATAAGATCAGGAACACCTGAACCACGTTGGTATTCAGAACGTACAGTGTGACCAGGTGCTTTTGGAGCAACCATGATTACGTCAAGGTCTTTACGTGGAACAACTTGGTTGTAAAGAATTGAGAAACCGTGAGCAAATGCTAAAGTTGCACCTTCTTTGATGTTTGGTTCGATTACATCGCGGTAAAGTTGAGCTTGGAACTCATCTGGGGTCAAGATCATTACAAGGTCAGCTTGAGCTACAGCAGCAGGTACTTCAGACACTTTTAGACCAGCATTTTCAGCTTTTTTCCAAGAAGTAGAACCAGCACGTAGACCTACAGTTACGTCAACGCCAGAATCTTTAAGGTTAAGCGCGTGAGCGTGACCTTGAGAACCGTAACCAATGATCGCTACTTTCTTAGATTGGATGATAGATAAGTCAGTGTCTTTATCGTAAAAAATTTGCATTGCTGTCTCCGCTTAAATGCATGTTTATTCGTTTAATCAAGCAATGCCCCGTTAAATACATTGCTTGATACCCTCTTCTTATTAGGATGAGGAAATTCTTTAAATTAGATTGTCAGAACTTTTTCGCCACGAGCGATGCCTGAAACCCCTGAACGTACAACTTCTAAAATGGTGTTCTCTGCCAAAGCATCAATAAAACCATCAATCTTTTCAGTTGTACCCGCAATTTGAATGGTATAAGTCGTTGGCGTTACGTCGACGATCTGACCACGGAAAATATCTGCGGTATTTTTAATTTCGGTACGAGCTGAACCTAAAGCTTTCACTTTAATCAGCATTAACTCACGTTCAATGTGCGCACCTTCAGACAGATCAACCACTTTAACAACTTCAACCAATTTGTTGAGTTGCTTGGTGATTTGCTCGATCTTGTGATCATCGCCATAGGTTGTTAATGTCAAACGTGAAAGTGTTGGGTCTTCCGTAGGAGCAACGTTAAGTGTCTCAATGTTATAACCACGTTGAGAAAACAAGCCCACTAAACGTGAAAGCGCACCAGATTCGTTTTCAATGAGAACTGAGATGATATGTCTCATGCTGTGCGCTCCCCTTTTGCTAACCACATATCTTGCATTGACTGACCAGCAACCAACATCGGATAAACGTGTTCAGTACGGTCAACCATGACATTAATAAATACGCACTTATCATTAATTGCCATTGCCTCTTGAAGCTTAGATTCAAGCTCATCGGCATGGTCAATTTGAATACCTACGTGACCGTAAGCTTCCATCAATTTTGCAAAGTCAGGAAGTGATTCTACATAAGAGCTAGAATGACGACCTTCGTAGTTCATGTCTTGCCATTGTTTAACCATACCCAATGCACGGTTGTTCAAGCACAAGATTTTTACGTTCAAGCCGTATTGCTTACAAGTCGAAAGCTCTTGGATACACATCTGAATAGATGCTTCACCCGTGATACATACCACTTGTTGATCTGGGAATGCGAGTTTTGCAGCCATTGCATACGGCAAGCCTACACCCATCGTTCCTAGACCACCTGAATTGATCCATTGACGAGGACGTTTGTATTTGTAATACATCGCACCGAACATTTGATGCTGACCTACGTCAGAAGTAATGATCGCTTCGCCATTGGTGACTTTGTCTAGAGCTTCAACTACTTGTTGTGGCTTCATACCGCCATCAGTTGCAGGCTCATAACGACCGCCATGAACTTTACGCCATTCATTAATTTGAGACCACCAAGCCGCAATATCTTCTGGGTTTGGTTTTGAAACATTCATTTGTTTCAATTGGCTCAACATTTCGTTCAGTACAGGTTCAACTGCACCTACGATTGGAATATGCGCCATGATGGTTTTTGAAATCGTCGCTGGGTCGATATCAATATGAATCACTTTTGCATTCGGGCAGAATTTCGCAGGGTTATTGGTTACGCGGTCATCAAAACGTGCACCTACACACAGAATTACATCTGCATTGTGCATGGTCATGTTCGCTTCGTAAGTCCCGTGCATACCGAGCATACCGATGAACTGCGGATCATCGCCAGGGAATGCGCCTAAGCCCATCAATGTATTTGTTACAGGGTAGCCAAGTAAGTGTGCAAGTTCAGTCAATTGTGCTGAAGCATTGCCTTGTACCACGCCACCACCTGAATAAATAACAGGGCGTTTTGCATGAATCAATTCATCAATCGCTTTACGGATTTGACCTGAGTGACCACGGTGCGGTGGTTGATACGAACGCATCTTCACTTTTTCAGGGTATTCGTAAGCAAATTTCTCTGCAGGGTTGGTTGCGTCTTTTGGAATATCAACTACAACAGGACCCGGACGACCACTTGATGCAATATAGAATGCTTTTTTGATGATCGACGGAATTTCACTTGCGTGACGAACTTGGAAACTGTGTTTAACGATTGGACGAGAAATACCCACCATGTCAGTTTCTTGGAATGCATCTTCACCAATAAGGTGGCTAGCAACCTGACCTGACAGAACAACCATTGGAATTGAATCCATATATGCTGTTGCAATTGGAGTAACGGTATTTGTCGCACCTGGACCTGATGTTACAAGGACAACACCAGTTTTACCTGTTACGCGTGAGTACGCATCCGCCATATGGCCAGCTGCTTGTTCATGACGTACAAGGTAATGATTGATTTTTTCTTGTTGAAAAAGCGCATCATAAATATGAAGAACTGCGCCGCCTGGATATCCAAAAACATGTTCAACGCCTTCGTCCGCCAATGCGCGAACGAGCATTTCACCACCAGATAGAAGTTCCAACGTGATTCACCCTAATTTTATTACACTGCACAAATGGGAGGCATTTGCAGTGTTTCATGTAATAACTGTATGCACTGTTATAGCACATAAATTTCATAGTTTTCAAAGCAATAGGAATAAAAATCTGACCTCTCTGCTGTTCGAGCAATACGAGATCTAAAACATGTTGGGATAAACATATTTTGGTAGCTTTGTTCAATTTTTCGGCTAGAAAAATCGCCCATTGCATGAAATGTCACTTATTCGAAGGGTGATCGAGATAAGGCATATAAAACTAATGCAGCATTCTTGTGTGTTCGGGCATTATTGTCAAGTTTAAAAAACAACCGTTTTCATGCCTTCAATCTTAAATTTGCTTCATTTACATGCAATTAATGAAATTAAATTTGCTTTTAACCGCCCATAAAAATCAATATATAAATATATTTCATATACTTAGGATTTATTTTTTATAAATTTTTAAAATGTTTTATATAAAAAAAATGAATGATTTTTTATAAATTAATTGACCTTCTTTTATCTAAGCTACATTTTTATATTTCGCTTTTACGCTTTCGCCGCTACCCACTCATCCAATATCCGCTTAAAGCAACAAAAAATCAGATAAATAATCTGTGGCTTGCTGCCATACTCTCTTACACTATGAAAAAACTTCAATTGTTAATTAAAAATAAGGATTGAATCTCATGACAACCTTTACCCGAAATTTAACCTGCCTGAGTTTTGTACTTAGTTTTGGCTTGATAGGTATGCAAACGAATGCAGCAGAATATTACAAATGGGTTGATGCAAAAGGTGTAACGCATTATTCGAAGACTCCCCCTCCAGCATCCGCTAAAAAGAAATCTAAAGTAGAAACATACGGTTGGCATAATTCTGCTCCAACAACGTCAAGCACATCTGCATCAAATGAAACTCAATCCAATACAAGCAACACTGCAGAAGCACCAACTAAAGCACCAAGTGAGGCTCAACCTATTAACATCCCTCAAGCACCCGCAAGTACGGATAACAAATAAATTGATTGTCATGGGTCACTAAATCCCGCATTCAATTCGAAGAAAACATAGCGGCAAAATTCACTTTTAGGTGTGTTTTGCGCTATGCTGTGCCCTATATTTTTTTTAACCGTTCTCTTGTATTACGTATATGACTACTCACATTGACTCAGAATACCAAGCCAGTGCGATTGAGCCTCAAGTCCAACAGGACTGGGAATCGCAGAAAGCCTTTAAAGTTGCCGACACTGTAGAAGGTCCACGTCGTTATATCCTCTCGATGTTCCCTTACCCAAGTGGCAAACTGCATATGGGTCATGTGCGTAACTATACGATTGGTGATGTGATCAGCCGTTTCCACCGTTTAAAAGGTGAAACTGTCCTTCAACCGATGGGTTGGGATGCTTTCGGTTTACCTGCTGAAAACGCTGCGATTGCACACCAGGTTGCGCCAGCAAAATGGACCTTTGAAAACATTGATTACATGCGTAATCAGCTTAAAAAATTAGGTCTGTCTGTGGACTGGGATCGTGAATTTGCGACTTGCACACCAGAATACTACCGCTGGGAACAATGGTTATTTGTTCAACTTTATAAAAAAGGTCTGATCTACCGTAAACTTTCAACTGTAAACTGGGATCCTGTCGACCAAACTGTTCTAGCAAATGAACAAGTTGAAAATGGTCGCGGCTGGCGTTCAGGTGCATTGGTTGAAAAACGTGATATTCCAATGTACTACTTCCGCATTACCGACTATGCGCAAGAATTACTAGATGATTTAGAAACTTTAAAAGATGGTTGGCCACAACAAGTTCTTACCATGCAGCGCAACTGGATTGGTCGCTCACAAGGTATGGAAATTACCTTCCCTTCAGCAAATCCTGAAGTGTATGCAGATGGTTTAACTGTATTTACCACACGTGCTGACACGCTGATGGGTGTGACGTATGTTGCGGTTGCAGCAGAACATCCAATGGCGCTAAAAGCAGTTGAAAACAATCCTGAACTTCAAGCATTCATCGAAGAATGTCGTATGGGTTCAGTGGCAGAAGCTGATCTTGCGACTGCCGAGAAAAAAGGCATGGCAACAGGTCTTTCTGTAAAACACCCTGTGACTGGTGAAGAAGTTCCTGTTTGGATCGCAAACTACGTGTTGATGTCTTATGGTTCAGGTGCGGTGATGGCAGTTCCATCACACGATGAACGTGACTTTGAATTTGCGAATAAATACGGCTTGACCATCAAACAAGTGATTGATGCCAAAGGCGCAGACGATAGCGACTTCTCTGCGACAGAGTGGCAAGAATGGTATGGCTCTAAAGAAGGTAAATTGGTCAATTCAGGTGAATTTGACGGTTTAGACTTCCAAGGTGCATTTGATGCATTCTTGGCAAAACTTGAGCCACAAGGTCTTGCCAATGTAAAAGTTCAATTCCGTCTACGTGACTGGGGTGTTTCTCGTCAGCGTTATTGGGGTTGTCCAATTCCAATGATCAACTGTAACACTTGTGGTCAAGTGCCAGTGCCTGAAGATCAACTTCCAGTGGTACTTCCAACCGACGTTGTGCCAGATGGTTCAGGTAACCCACTGAACAAAATGCCTGAATTCTATGAAACCAAATGTCCATGCTGTGGTGGCGACGCGCGTCGTGAAACCGATACATTGGATACATTCGTAGAATCATCTTGGTACTATGCACGTTATGCATCTCCAGACTTTACTGGCGGTATGGTAAAACCTGAAGCGGGTCAAACTTGGTTGCCTGTGAACCAGTACATCGGTGGTGTTGAACACGCGATTCTACATTTGCTCTATGCACGTTTCTTCCATAAATTGATGCGTGATGAAGGTGTGGTACAAGGCAACGAACCATTCACTAACCTTTTAACTCAAGGTATGGTGCTTGCAGATACTTACTATCGTGAAGCAGAGTCAGGTAAGAAAACTTGGTTTAACCCTGCCGACATCGAACTTGAACGCGATGAAAAAGGCCGTATCATCTCTGCCAAATACAAAGGTGATGGTCAAGAAGTCATTGTTGGCGGTCAAGAGAAAATGTCGAAATCGAAAAACAACGGTATCGACCCACAAGCGATTATTGACCAATACGGCGCAGATACTGCACGTGTGTTCATGATGTTTGCTGCGCCACCTGATCAATCTTTAGAATGGTCTGATGCTGGTGTTGAAGGTGCAAACCGCTTCTTAAAACGTGTATGGCGTTTGACAACTAGCTTCCTTGAAAAAGGCAATGCTGCGACTGAGTTTGATAAAGCTAAACTTTCAACAGCTGCACAAGACTTACGTCGTAAAACACACGAAACCATTCAAAAAGTGGGTGATGACATCGAACGTCGTCATGCATTTAACACTGCCATTGCAGCATTGATGGAACTTCTTAACGCAAACAACAAGTTTGAAGCGAAAGATAACAATGATGTTGCTGTGGCTCGTGAATCGATCACTACGCTTTTAACTTTACTTGCGCCATTTGCACCACACTTAAGCCAAACTTTATTGGCGCAGTTCGGGATCGAGTTAACATCAGCTCAATTCCCTGCGGTTGATGAATCAGCGTTAACACGTAATACCCAAACCATCGTGGTTCAGGTCAATGGTAAACTTCGTGGCAAACTTGAAGTATCTGTCGATGCATCGAAAGATGACATCTTAGCTCAAGCAAAAGCATTGCCTGAAGTGCAACAATTCTTGACTGGTCCAACTAAGAAAGAAATTGTGGTGCCGAATAAGTTAGTGAATTTAGTAGTTTAATAATCTCCCCTAACCCCTCTTTTAAAAAGAGGGGGAAAAAGCCTCCCTTTATTAAAGGGAGGTTTGGAGGGATTAAAACCACCTCTCCCTAACCCTCTCCTAGAAGGAGAGGGAAATTCCTTCTCTTGCGCCATATATTGCTCAGGGAGAAGGTTAGGATGAGGGAAAGGATTTCACAATTCCCAAACAAAGCCCGTTGCCAGCCAACGGGCTTTGACTTTACAATCCCTATAGAATTTTAATCATTCCCATTGGGAAAAGAGGATAAACATGCGTTTAGGCAACCGTTTAGCAGCAATTGTTTTAACTTGTGGTCTAGGTGCAGGTTTAGTCGGCTGTGGCTTCCATTTAAAAGGTATGAATCCGAGTGTGATGCCAATTGCTTATCAAAAAATTAATTTGGTGATGCCTGCCAATACAGAAGCTTTACAAGAAAAGCTCGCTGTCTATTTAGGTGCTGCAGGTGTACAACTGAGTAGCCAACCGGATGCCTATACACTTCGTATTTTGGACTACACCCCTCGCCGCTTAGAACTCAACGGTAAATTGGTAGAAACTTTACTGCGTCTAAACGTGACTTTCCGTATTGAAGATGCACAAGGCAATCCGATTACAGAGCCGCGTACTTTATTGGCAACACGTACTTATCAATATGATATTGAAACCGTGAATACCGATGACCAAGAACAAAAATATTTAAACGAAGTCTTAATTGATGACATTGCACAGCAAATTGCACGTCAACTGTCTTCGAACCGTTTACCACTAGTTAAAAATACTTCTGCTCAATAAGACTGTACATTTATGAAACTTGACTATCTACAAGCCCTGAAACGTGTGGACGATGCTCGCGGAGCATGGGTTTTACATGGTCAAGAACCTTTACTTGAGCAAAACCTGATTGATGCTTTTCGTGCGAGCTGGCAAAAGCAAGAGATCGAACGTCAGCGTTATGACATTAGCTCTGCGAGTGATTGGAAAACAGTTTTTAACGCGTTAAATAGCTTATCGCTGTTTTCGACCCAACTCGCAGTTGAAGTCCACGGCAATATCAAACCTGATGCTGCGGGCTTAAAGCTGTTAAAAAGTTTTTTACAACATAATGAGCAAAACTTGTTATTGGTCATCATGCCAAAACAAGACAGCAGTAGTTTAAAAACCAGTTTCTTTCAGACGATTGATGCCAATGGTGTCAACGTTGCACTGACCGCTAATTATCCACGAGATCGTCAGCAAATCTTGGCGGTTGAAGCGGATAAGCTCGGCATTCAGCTTGCCAATGATGCTTGGACATGGCTTGAGCAACATCATGAACACAACCTGTTGGCTGCAAAAAATAGTTTAATGCGTGTTGCAGATACGTTTGCTGAAGTCGATGTAATTGAAATTGAGCATTTATATGCCTGCCTGCAAGATCAATCCCGTTACAGTACTTATGATCTAAACGATGCACTATTGAATGGCAATCTGGCGCAGTCGATTAAAATTTTTCAGTATTTGATCGCCTCGGGTGAAGCATTAAGTTTAATTTTGTGGAGTATTAGTAAAGAGATGCGCCTACTGATGCAACTCTTTGAACAACCTCAAAACGCATTACAAATCGGAATTTGGAAGACCAAAATTGGGCAATATCAACAAGCGTTACGTCGCTTGAGTCCACAGACATTCCTCACTTGGCCTGCACTATTACTACGTATTGATGCATCCATCAAAGGTTTGGGAGATGAAAATCCTGAGCAACTGGTTCAGCAAGCTATTGCTAGTATGTGCGGTAAAACCTTGTTTCATTAATTGAAAATGAGCGTTATATAAAATAATAATCATTCTTATTAGTTAAAAAAATTCACGTTTTATCCTCATTTCGCTTTTATAATCAAGGCAATTCTCAAACCGAAATTTGCCGATCATGCCAAAAATAAAACCGATGAAACTGATTATAGCAGTTGTTATCGCAATTGCTGTTGCTGCCACTGCGTGGTATTTCCTTAAACCGAAAGAACAAAAACCTCAGTATATTACGGCTGAAGTTACCACTGGCGATATCGAAAACTCGGTACTCGCTACAGGGGTACTAGAAGCAACCAAAATGGTCAGCGTCGGTGCGCAGGTGTCTGGTCAGGTTAAAGAAATGTATGTGGAGCTTGGTGACCAAGTTAAAAAAGGTCAGCTGATTGCACGTATTGACTCGGTACGTCAAGAAAATGAACTAAAAACTGCTGAAGCAAGTATCAAAAACCAACAAGCACAACTTGCTGTAAAACAAGCCAATTTAGCAAAAATTGAAGCAGAATATAAACGTCAACAAGCCATGTACGCGCAAGATGCAACTTCACGTGCTGAATTAGAGTCTGCACTAGCAAGTTATAAAACCGCTCAAGCTGACATCACTGCAATTAACGCTCAAATTGAACAATCACGTTTAACCTTAGCGACTGCAAAAGAAGACTTAGGTTATACACAAATTGTTGCACCAATGGACGGTACAATTGTGGCGATCGTAACTGAAGAAGGTCAAACCGTAAACGCCAACCAAAGTGCACCAACGATTGTCAAAATGGCACAACTCGACAACATGACCATCAAGGCTGAAATTTCTGAAGCAGACGTCATGAAGGTTCAAGAAGGTCAATCGGTTTACTTCACCACTTTAGGCAATAGCGAAAAGAAAATTTACGCAAAATTGCGTCAAGTTGAACCTGCACCGAAGTCTATTAACTCTGAAACCAACAATACTTCAAGCTCATCAACCAGTTCTGCGGTGTATTACAACGCGCTATTTGATGTGCCAAATGACGACGGCAAACTCCGTATTGATATGACTGCACAGGTTTATATCATTTTGGATGAAGCACGTAATGTTCTGACGATCCCTGCTTCAGCGGTTGAAACATCTAACCGCCCACAACGTAAACGTGGTGAAGGTTCAACCAATGCTGCACCTGAACAAGCAAAAGCGAAAGATGCAAATCGCCCTCAACGTTTAGAACTGACTCCTGCTGAACAAGCACTTATCGAACAAGGTAAAGCGACTCGTGCCATGGTGCGCGTATTGCAAGCAGATGGCACAGCAAAACCAACGCCTGTACTGATTGGCTTAAACAACCGTGTGACTGCTCAAGTCATTAAAGGCTTGAAAAAAGGTGATCAAGTTGTGATTGCTGATGGTGCAGACAGTGCAAATGATTCTGCAAAACGTAGCGGTGGTGCGCGTGGTGCTGGCCCAATGAGAATGTAATCATGACTCAACAACAACAGCCTCTACTCGAGGTCAAAGATCTGATTCGTGAGTTCCCTGCGGGTGAAAGTACGATTCAGATTTTAAAAGGGATTAATCTTGAAATTTACTCGGGTGAATTGGTCGCGATTGTCGGTCAGTCAGGTTCGGGTAAATCAACCCTGATGAATATCTTGGGTTGTCTCGATCAACCCACCAAAGGTAGCTATAAAGTTAAGGGGCGTGAAACCCGAAAGCTCGAACCTGACGAATTAGCAAAATTACGGCGTGAATATTTCGGCTTTATCTTCCAGCGTTATCATCTACTCGGTGATTTGACTGCTGCAGGCAACGTCGAAGTGCCTGCGATTTATGCCGGTGCAGATGCCACTGAACGTCAAAAACGCTCGACTGAACTCCTGACAAATTTAGGCTTGGAAGGTAAAACTGAAAACCGTCCGAGTCAGTTATCCGGTGGTCAACAGCAACGTGTCTCAATTGCGCGTGCGCTGATGAATGGTGGTGATGTAATTCTTGCCGATGAGCCAACAGGTGCACTCGATAAGAACAGTGGTATTGAAGTGATGCGCATTTTGCGTGAACTCAATGCCAAAGGTCATACCATCATTTTGGTGACCCATGATATGAACGTGGCGAAGAATGCTACACGTATCATCGAGATTTCTGACGGGAATATTATTTCCGATCAACCGAATGTACCGATCATTGATGATGGTTTTGAAAAACAGGAACTCGTCCCTGCCCCACAGAAAAAGATTCCGGTTTGGCGCGCTTCAATTGACCGTTTAGGTGAAGCTTTCCGTATGGCACTCCTTGCCATGAATGCACACCGTATGCGGACATTCCTGACCATGCTTGGGATTATTATCGGGATCGCGTCAGTGGTTTCGGTGGTCGCTTTGGGGAATGGCTCTCAGAAGCAAATTTTGGAAAATATCAGTAGCCTCGGCACCAATACCATTACTGTCTCTCAAGGTCGTGGTTTCGGGGATAATTCTAAATCTGCGCAAGCCAAAACTCTGATTCCTGCCGATGCAGATGCCTTAGCTGAACAGCCCTATGTTGATGGGGTCAGTCCAACGGTCAACTCCAGTGTAACTGCACGTTTTAAAGAAATCGAAGCCTCGGCAACCGTCAACGGTGTCAGTGCCGATTACTTCTATGTCAAAGGTTTAAACTTTAATGCGGGTCAAGCTTTTGATAAACATAGCGTCACCCAACAAGCCCAAGATGTGGTGATCGACAGTAATACCCAAAAAACTTTCTTTCCAGATGGTTCAAGCCCTGTTGGTCAAGTGATCTTATTGGGCAGTGTACCAAGCCGTATTATTGGTGTGGTGGATGCACAAGCCGGCATGATGGGCAGCTCAGACAGTCTCAATGTCTACTTACCGTATTCGACTGTGATGAGTCGTATGTTAGGGCAATCTAATGTTCGAAATATTATTGTGCGTATTAAAGATGAATATCCAAGTACAGCTGCTGAAAATGCTATTTTGAATCTTTTGATTCAACGTCATGGTGCACAGGATGTCTTTACACAAAATGCGGACAGTATTCGTGAAACCATTCAGCAAACCACAAAAACTATGACCTTATTGATTTCAGCAATTGCTGTGATTTCATTGGTTGTCGGTGGTATTGGTGTCATGAATATTATGCTGGTCTCAGTAACAGAACGGACTCAAGAAATTGGGGTTCGTATGGCGGTCGGTGCACGACAAAGTGACATCTTGCAGCAATTCCTGATTGAAGCAGTTCTAGTCTGTATTTTGGGTGGTATTTTAGGTGTGCTTCTGTCTCTTGGTATTGGTGAACTGATCAGTAAATTTGCTGGTGATAGTTTCCAAATGGCATATTCAACGACTTCTATTATTGCTGCGTTTGTTTGCTCAAGTTTAATCGGGATTGTGTTCGGATTTATTCCTGCACGTAATGCCGCTCGTCTTAATCCAGTCGATGCACTGTCACGCGAATAAGGAAATGATCATGTCTATAAATTTAACCAAACTTGCCAGTGCTCTCGTTCTAGGAAGTTCATTAGTGGGCTGTGCTGCGGTGGTTAAAAGCCCGTATGAACAACCTACGGTAAACATTCCGAGTAACTATCAAAATAGTCAGGTCTTGAGTCAGCAGATTCGTCAAAATGTGATGAATGACCAATGGTGGACCTTATTTAAAGATCCACAACTGAATGCATTGGTTGAAGATGTATTGTCACGTAATACCAATCTTGCAGTTGCAGGGATTAACTTACAGCAAGCACGTATTCAGGCCAAACAAACTCAAAGCCAACAAGGTATCCGTATCGGCAATGCAGGTATTTCAACTAACTACCAAGTCGATCTGGATGGTGGTGATAGTTCCTCACGCATTAGCTTAAATTACCCGGGTTTAAGTTACGAGCTTGATCTATTTGGCAAGTTAGCCAACCAAACAGAAGCTGCTCGTTGGGAAGCTTTAGCAACCGAGCAAGATCTACAAGCCACTGCACAAAGCCTCATTGGTACGACTGCACAGTTATATTGGCAGCTTGGCTATCTCAATGAACGCTATGGCGTGGTGCAGCAAAACTTAGCAACCGCTCAAAAGACTTATGATTTGGTTCGGGTACAATACCGTGCAGGTGCAGTTTCAGGCTTGGATTTAACCCAAGCTGAACAAGCCATTCAAACGCAAAAATCTACTTTAAGTCAGATTGATCAGCAACGCGTGGAAACACGTACTGCACTTGCTGTGCTACTAAACATGCCTGTACAACAGTTAAGCTTGCAAGAACCAAAACGTTTGCCGAATATTGCGTTACCAAGCATTGATGCCGGATTACCTGCAAGTCTGCTTTCACGTCGTCCTGATTTAAATGCAGCAGAACTGCGCTTACGTAAAGCCCTTGCCAATAAAGATGCCAATAAAGCCAGCTACTACCCTTCAATTAGTTTAACTGGGAATTTAGCGACAGGTGTAGGAAGTAGTACATCGTTATCGAGTGCACTTAAAAACCCTGTAGCAACTTTAGGTGCTGGCTTAACACTGCCATTTTTACAATGGAACGATATGAAACGTGATCTCAAGGTCAATGAACTTGAGTACGAGAAATCGATTCTGCAATATCGTCAAACCATGTATGAAGCCTTTGCCGATGTTGAAAATGCACTTTCAAGTCGTAATGAAATTAATAAACAGGTGCAACTACAGCAACGTAATGTCGAACTTGCCGAAAAGACTGCGCGCTTAACAGAAGTTCGCTATCGCAACGGTGCAATCGCATTAAAGAACTTGCTTGATGCTCAGGAAACGCTACGTAACGCACGTTTGAGTTTAATTCAGACCAAACAAAGCCAATACAACGCTTACGTAACACTGATGCAAGCGTTAGGTGGAAGTCCAATTCAAACACTGTCTTAATCAATCCTATTTCTAAAATAAAAAACCGAGGTCAATGCCTCGGTTTTTTATGTCTATCTATTCATTAATTTCAAGATAATCATGAATACTCTGCAATAGCTGCTGAGCGGTTTCATTGCCCAATAAACTACCTTTTTCAAGCCAGTCACGTGCTATGGTAATGTCTCGTTCTACACCAATACCTTTGGTATACAAACGCCCCAAGTGAGCATAAGCATCCGCATTTGCAAAGTTTGCTGCTCGTTTGTAATAAGCAACTGCTTGGTTTAAGTCAGTCTCAACACCTGTACCTTGCTCATACGCCTGTCCTAAGGCATTTAATGCCATCGGATTTTGCTGTACCGCACTTTGCTGTAAATATTGAAGACCTAAAATCGAATCTTGCTCAATATTTTGTGCAAATAAGTACTTTTGCCCTAGTGTCGCCTGTGCTTCTGCATGGCCTAGTTTGGCTGCCTGATGCAAATATCGATTGGCTTGATCTACATCACTCACAAACACAGGATAAATCCCTGAGAAGGCCTGATATAAATACCACGCTGCATCCGCTGAACCTTTTGAAACTGCCTGATTCAGATAATGAATCGCTTTATCACGATTCGGCAGTGGATAATCGATTTGACCATAGAAACGCCCCACTGCATAAATTAAATCCGCTTCTGAACGTGCGTCAAAGCCCCAATGGGCTTCCACAGCAGTTTGAATCATTTGTGTAGCGCGTGCTGAATCTTGTGCTGTACCCACTGCGTTTAAATAACAGAGTGCCAAACCGATTTGGGCTTGAAAATTAGTTGAGTCTAATTCAAGTGCTTGGTTATAGAGTGTAAAGGCTTGTTCTTGTGCATCTGTCACAAGATATTGTTCATAATGTAATGCCGCTAAAATCACGATCGCTGGAGGATGATCTGCTTTCGCAGCTTCTGTCCAATAACGATAGGCCATAGTTTCATTGTGCGATACATACCAACCATAAAAATAAGCCGTGCCCAACAAAGTCTTGGCGTGTAGATCCTTATGTTCTTGTGACTGTTGCAATAAATGCTGAAAAACCCGTTGACGTTGATCTGCATCAATCCAACCGAGCAGTACCCCTTGGTAATACTGATACAAACCTTGCTGACCACCTAAATTCACACTGCGCTTAATAAGCTGTAAGGCCTGAGTCGGATCTTGCGGGAGTAAATAGCCATTTGCATAGTAGTCTGCAATTTGTTGATTCGCTGCCAAGACATCCTGTTTAGCAGCAGAAAATAAATAGTGCATGCCAAGACTGATGTCTTGTTGCTGCCCATGATGAAGATAATGCTGTGCCAATTGAAACTGTGAGTTGGCATGCCCCTGCTCTGCATTCTTTTTTAATAATTCAAACTTTTGTAGAGCTACATTTTTATCATCATTAGGGGTCAGTTCGGTAATTTTGAGCTGTGCCTCAACATTGCCACGAGCGACGGCATGTCGATACCAATATAAGGCTTTTTCAATGTTGTGGTGCTGATATTGCTCAGATTCATAAATTTTCCCAAGGTGAAATGCAGCATCCTCTCCGCCTAAACGAAAAGCTTTGTCGAGTAGCCCAATGGCACTTTCAACACTGACTTCACGTCCCTGACCTTTAAGATGCATTAATCCCATTTGAGTATAGGCTTGAGGAAGATCATGTTGCTGAGCAAGCTGCTCCAATATTTCAAATGCACGGGAGAAATTGGGCTGTGCAGGATCATTAATCAAACGTAAAGCATGCTTGTACTGCGCATCTATTTGCTCAATCCATAAATCATGTTGAACCGCTTTGGCTTGATCTCGTTGCACAGGATCTGGACGCTTCCACATCCAAATGGCCAAGGCTGCTATCCCCAAAATTAGCACCAATAAAAACCACATAGCTGCTCCAAAACCTTGTTTTTGTTATATGAATATTAATTTTCATTTTAAACTGTCGATAAAAAAAAGCACATAGAATGTGCTTTTAATTTTGTAAGTTAGACTTTGGCCCGTTTGGCATCGAGTTTCTTTAACACTTCTGAAACGGCAACCATCGCAAAACTTGAGGTCACTACCACGGCCGACCCATAGCCGCCACAACGCAATCCTGCACTTGGGCATACATCTGCACTCGAGAACGGATTATCAATTGAATATACACATGTAATCCCAAATTTCTCTTTTGGCTTTTTGCAAATACCTTTACTACGCAGCTGTGCACGCAATTTAGCAAGCATAGGGTCTTGTTCAGTTCTTGATAAATCTGCAACTCGGATTTTTAATGGATCTAACTTACCGCCAGCACCACCAGACACAATCAATGGGATCTTGTTAAACCGGCAATGTAACATCAACGCAAATTTGGCTTTTACATCATCAATGCAATCTAAAATAATATCAGGATTGCCCGCCAATACCTCTTTAACATTTTCAGGTGTCAGATAGTCATCAATCAAATTAATTTTAATACGTGGATTGATGGCACGGCATCGCTCTGCCATAACTTCAATTTTTTCATGTCCTAAAGTCGTAGACATTGCGGGTAATTGACGATTGATATTCGATGCCGCAACGACATCCATATCCACCATAGTCAGCTCACCAACACCGGTACGTGCCAGTGCTTCAACCGCCCATGACCCTACACCGCCAATACCGATGACCATGACATGGCTTTTTTCATAATGACTAAAACTGTCTTCACCATAAATTTTGGCAACACCAGCAAAACGGCGGTCATATTCATCATCTTGAAGAAGTTCGGTCATAACAAGTGTAGGTATCATTAAACAAGGCGCTATTTTAACAAACTCATGCGGTTTTTGCCTTGCTAAAAGCAGATCTAAAATAACGGTTTGAAAATGGGCATTTAAAAGTTCCACACAATAAAAAAGAGGCGTTAAGCCTCTCTTTTAAAATTCAGAACTTAGTCCTGATTCATAATAAAGAAATATTCACGGTAATATTTCAATTCAGCAATCGAATCACGGATATCATCCATCGCTAAGTGTGATGCATTTTTCTTTAAACCGCTCATGATTTCTGGACGCCAGCGTTTCGCAAGTTCTTTAATCGATGACACATCCAAGTTACGGTAATGGAAGAATTGTTCCATTTCAGGCATTAAACGGTGCAAGAAACGACGGTCTTGGCAAATCGAGTTACCACACATCGGTGATGCTTTTGGATTAACCCATTTCTTCAAAAATTCAAGTGTTTGTAGTTCTGCATCACGCGCAGTCAATTTACTACGACGAACACGTTCAATCAGACCCGACTGACCATGTTGACGCGTATTCCATTCGTCCATCGCATTAAGTACGCGATCAGATTGATGAACTGCAAGCACAGGACCTTCCGCCAGAATATTCAAGTTATCGTCCGTCACAATCGTTGCAACTTCAATAATTTGGTCGTTATCTGTATCTAGACCTGTCATTTCAAGGTCAATCCAAATTAGGCGGGTATCAGGTGTGCTGCTCATAAATGTGCAATCTTATTAGGCTGTAAAACATTTATAGTAGCAAATTAATTGATGTGATGCTGTAATTCCCCCCTGCTTCATGCTATTTTTGCCATCTAGCTCCCATGGTTTTTTAGGATTTGAATGGCTTTAATACGTAAACGTCGTTTAACTGAACAACAACAACGTCGTATTCAGAAACAGCAAAAAACACGTCAAGAAGTGATCGACACCTCGCAAGATTTAGAAGGTTTGGTCGTTCAACATTATGGTCGTCAGCTTGAAGTGCAAACGCTTTCCACGCCAGAAATTCATCCTGAAAAACCTGTTGTGACTGAAGGTGAACCTGAGCCTTTTTGGAAACCGATTGAACTTGGCAGTGTTTGGCGCTGTCATACCCGGACCAATTTAGATCTTTTGGTCACAGGTGACCGTGTGAAATGGCAAGCCGATCCAAATACTGGACTTGGTATTATTACCGCCATTCATCCACGTAAATCCTTACTGACACGTCCTGACCGCTATCATAAAGTCAAACCTGTGGCAGCTAATGTCTCTTTAATTGTGATTGTATTTGCACCCTTACCTGAACCTGCGCCTGGTCTCATTGACCGTTATTTGGTGGCATGTGCAGATGCCGATATCCCTGCTTTATTAGTGCTCAATAAATCTGACTTACTCAAAGAAAATGATCCAATTCTTGATTTATTACAAGAATATCGTGATTTGGGCTACGAAGTGATTCAAACTCAATCCAATGGTGATTTAAGTGCTTTGTCAGAACGCTTAGAACATGAAACCGTAGCCTTCGTTGGTCAATCTGGTGTAGGTAAAAGCACCTTGATTAATGCGATTGTTCCAAATGCAGCTCAGAAAACCAATGTAATTTCTGAAAACTCTGCACTGGGTCAGCACACCACGACATCTACTCGATTAATTGGCTTTGGTGAAGATGCAGCGCTGATTGACTCACCCGGAATTCGTGAATTTGGTTTATGGCATTTAACCTTAGATAAAGTACAAACTGGTTTCCCTGAAATTGAAAATCTTTTGGGACACTGCCAATTCCGTAACTGTACACATAAACATGAAAAACAATGTGCACTACGTTTAGCTGCACAAAATGGTGAAATTTTACAGCGTCGTTTGGACAGTTATTTACGTTTAATTGATGAAATTACTGAAGCACAGCAAAAAATTTAATTTTCTTAAACCCTAGCCCTTGAAGCAGTGATTTTGATCACCATATTTATGAGCTATACTCTTGGAAATTTTAAAATTGTAATTAGGTGAATTGTGGAACGTTGGTTCGAGTTTATGGGGAATCATCCCTTCTTGTTTGGCGCACTTGCGGTACTCGTGGTTTTATTCTTCTTAATCGAAGGTCAACGTAACGGTCGTAAAATTTCTCCGCAATCACTGGGTATTTTAGTGAAAGCTAAAAATGCGATGTTGATTGACCTTCGTGATGCGAAAGATTTCCGCGAAGGTCATGTAAGCGGTAGCCGTAACATTCCATATAGCCAAATTGCTAAGCATGTCGACGAACTTAAAGCATCTGACCGCCCATTGGTGTTCATTTGCAATCTTGGTCAAGTTGCAGGTTCTGCATTACAACAAGTTGGTCATGCCGATGCATACCGCCTTGATGGTGGGATCAGTAACTGGAAGGCTCAAGGTTTACCTTTGGTAAAAAGCAAATAATCAGCGACTGGAGATTGAACATGGCTGAAGTGAAGATTTACTCAACAACTGTATGCCCTTACTGCATCCGTGCAAAACAGCTCCTCGAGCGTAAAGGTGTGGCTTATACAGAAGTAAACCTATCGAACGAAGACCCACAAGTTCGTTTAGATTTAATGCAACGTACAAATCATCGTACAGTGCCACAAATTTTTATTAATGATCAATTTATTGGTGGTTTTGACCAACTTTATGCTTTAGAGCGTGAAGGCAAACTTGACCAATTGTTGGCATAATTTTTTATTGATCACCTCATATTAAGGAATAAAGAATGAGTGAAGAACAACAAGCTCAGCCACAATTGGCATTAGAGCGTATTTATACTAAAGATATTTCGTTTGAAGTACCTGGGGCGCAAGTTTTTACTAAGCAATGGCAACCTGAGTTAAACATCAACCTTTCTTCTTCTGCAGAAAAAATTGATGATTCTCATTTTGAAGTGGCTTTAAAAGTTGTTGTTCAAGCGAGCAATGAAGGTGATACAGCGTTTATCGTAGACGTGACTCAAGCAGGTATCTTCCTGATTGATGGCGTTGAAGAAGAACGTCTTCCTTACATCCTTGGTGCATACTGCCCGAACATTTTGTTCCCATTCCTTCGTGAAGCGGTGAATGACATGGTCACTAAAGGTAGCTTCCCACAATTGCTTCTTACTCCAATCAACTTTGATGCTGAATTTGAAGCAAACATGCAACGTGCACAAGCGGCTGCAGCGGAAGGTCAAGCTTAATCGCTTTGATGTTCTTATAAAAAAAGACCGCTATTGCGGTCTTTTTTTATATGCCATAAGTTCCTCCCTTTGTGAAAGGGAGGTTAGGAGGGATTTAAACTAATCCTCCCCAGCCCTCCTTTACCAAAGGAGGGAGCTTTTTTCTTACTCAGCATCCAACATCAATTCAGCGCTCATGCCGACAGTGTTATAACCGGCATCAACATATAGAATTTCACCTGTAATGCCATTTGCCCAAGGTGAGCATAGGAATAATGCTGCATTACCCACATCTTCAATCGTTACATTACGTTTAAGTGGTGCAACTTTTTCATTAAGGTCGAGCATTTTACGGAATGATTTAATACCTGATGCCGCCAACGTGCGAATTGGACCCGCTGAGATTGCATTTACGCGAATACCTTCAGCACCCAAACTCGATGCTAAGTAACGGACACCCGCTTCCAATGATGCTTTAGCCAAACCCATCACGTTGTAGTTCGGCATAACACGTTCTGAACCTTGATAAGTCAACGTCAGTAAACAGCCTTGGCGTACCGCCAATAATGGTTTTGCCGCACGTGCCATTGCAATAAAACTATAAGCACTGATGTCATGGGCAATTTTAAAACCTTCACGATCAGTCACAGCGGTGAAATCACCATCTAGGGTATGTGCAGGTGCAAAACCAATTGAATGCACAACACCATCCAAACCATCCCAATGCTGAGCTAGTTCAGTAAAGGCTTGTTCAATTTCTGCATCAACAGCAACGTCACATGGAAACACGAGTTCAGAACCAAATTGTGCTGCAAAATCATCAACACGTTTTTTTAGTTTCTCATTTGGATAAGTAAAAGCCAGTTCTGCACCTTCACGATGTAAAGCTTGAGCAATACCGAAAGCAATCGACAATTTACTTGCAATACCCGCGATTAAAAAGCGCTTACCCGCCAAAAGTCCTTGTGCCATGTGAATCTCACTTAAAATAGTATATGTGCATGATGCCAAGTCTAGCGCATTTTAGAAATTGCATAATGCATCTTTTTTTCGGGCTTGATGAATGGACACGCACATAGTAGAACACCAGTTAGCGTCTGAATTCTTGCAGCCTTAGAGCATCCAATGTATTTGTCCATAGCCGCTCGGCTAGAAGTGCTCTATCACACTTTAATTGCACTGCTAATGCATCTAAAACATAGGGCAAATTCACAGGCGTATTACGCGTCCGATGTTCTGTTGATGATTGACAACAAAGTGGTGTCATATCTGGACAATCAGTCTCAATCACCAAATGTTCAGCGCCGACCGCTTCCACCACTTGATGAAGCTTCCGCGCATTCGGATTGGTGATTTGACCTGTAATCCCAATTTTAAAACCCAGTTTAATAAAGGCTTTGGCTTCTTCTACACCTCCACCAAATGCATGTGCGATACCGCCATTTTCAAATTTATGTGCTTTGAGCATTTTCAGTACATCGGCATGCGACTTACGAATATGCAGCAAAATGGGTTTATCAAATTGCTTTGCCATCTCTATTTGAGCCGCAAAGAAGTCTTTTTGTTTTTGTAATAATTCAGGTTGTTTATGCTGCTTTAAAAAGGTGTCTAAACCGATTTCACCAATGGCAATACAAGGATAACTTTGTAGAAATGTTTCCAACGTATCCAAATGTGAGGTTTGATGTTGCTCAATATAAAATGGATGCAAGCCTGGAGCTAAAAAACTTCGTGGCGCCTCATTCAACTGATTTAAAAATTCATGTGTCTTGAGCAAATCTTTAAAGCGGCTCTCTAGAAAACCAATCAGTACCAAAGCCTCCACGCCAACTTGCTTGGCAGCAAATGCGAGTTGTTCCCGATCGTGATCAAAATCGGGAACATCAAAATGAGTATGAGTATCAAACAGTTTGATCGACATTATTTTGTAGATGCTGGCTTGGTTTCAGATGCAGCTTGAGCTTCTTGTGGCAAATATTGCGGTTTTAATATTCCTTGAAGCTGATCATAAGGAATCACCAAACGTGGTAAGCCTACAACATAAGGACCAATTTCATATTCAGCATATTGTAAGACTAAACCTTGTTTGGAAAGATAAAAATTATCCGTTAGGCTGAATTTCCATGCTTGTTCATATTCAGCTACATCCGTTGCAAGCTTTGAGTCAATGACCCAATTTTTAAATGCTTCATACGCTTTGGCTTGTAAATTAGCTTTCTGTTTTGCAGCCAAAATATCATCCAACTGAACCAGTTTTTTAGTTTCTAAATCAAAATTGTAATAGCTTTGTGCTGAAGAGCCATGTGCCCCACCCAAATACTGACTACTATTCATAACAACGGTTGCCAGCGGTTGATCTGCATTTAGGATTTTTGGGCTAATCATCACACTAATACTATGATTGGCACTGAGTTGTTTAAGCTCCTGATCTAATTTCAGTAAACTTTCGATATAGGGCTGAACTTGTTGTTCTAATTTTTGTTTTGGTGTTTCTACGGCAGCAAGAGTTGCCTCAGAAGCGCTACTCGCTTCCTGATCAGACTTTTTCTCCACTTGAACTTGCGCAAGCGCATCAGGAGATAAAATGGTCTGCATAATCAAGACAATCTTTTCATCTATGAATTGATCAATAAACGCTTGATTACTGTTTAAACGCTCAATATTAATCTCTGGACAATTTTTCCCATCACAATCGGTTAAAACCAATTTTAACTTTTGATTATTACCAGTCAGTTTCAACTGTTCGACTTCTGCTTGTACTTCAGATGCAGCTGATTGCTCGGGTTCAGTTTTTTTCGGCTGGCAAGCACTCAGCATTAAAGCTGATGCCAATACGGATAAACCAAATAGTTTTTTATAATGTTGCATTCATTAACCTTCTTGTTGTCATGTCTGACAAAATCATTTGTGTCTCAAGACTTAAAACATATGCTGATAAATTTCAGCTTTCAACACCTGTTGTGTTTGTTCTTTACTTAAGAAAATATCCAATTGTTTGGCATTTGCAACGATCTTATCGCCATGATAATGCACACCAATCCCTTGCTGATCAAAAAACCAATCTGCTTGTCCCCAATGGATTTTCTTTGGTGCTTTTAAGCTCACTGCAGCATCACTATCCTTCAACCACTTTTGATAAGCTTGCTGCACTATCTCATCCATTTTGCTCTGCTGTTTCGGTTGAATCACATCCAGCAAGCTTAACGTTTTTTGCTGACGGCGATCTGATACAAAGAAATAATAGCGGTCTTTGACTTTGACCCCTTCTTGATCTGAGTTGATCCCAATTTGCATCAATACATAGTCATTTCGTTGATACGGAATGCGGGTATACAGTTCAAGTTGATAGGCTTTATTTAACTTCAATAATTGTTCTTGCCATTGATCAGACTTTTTTACATAGGCATTTACTGCTTGTTGCAGGGTTAAATCTTGCTTCATATCAATCTGATCTTGAATCACTTTCGACTGATGCTTGGCAATCCACTGATTGATCCATGGGTCAACTGTAGCTAATGTTTGAATATCGACATCAATACAATTTTTACGTTCGCAAAATGGTAAAGCTATTTTTGCAGGCTGCTCTTGAATATTTAAATACGGTAAGACATCGGCTTTTTCAGCTTCAGCGATTTTTGGCGTTTCTTGTTTTTGTTGAGGTTGTGGCTGATCTTTCACATCATTTTTGTTCGAATCACAGGCAATAAGTCCTAGGCTAAGACTTAAAACTGAATAAACCCAAATATCCCTATAATATTTTTTCATGATAGCCGTTACTTTTAAAATCCAATCTGAATGTAGCATAAAACAAAACAGCTTCCGAAGAAGCTGTTTGATTGAAAACTCAAGAATTAATGTTCACGTGTATTACGGAATACAATATCAGGGTAACGTTCTTGCATAAGCTGTAAATTGACACGGCTTGGTGCAAGATAAGTCAAATGACCACCACCATCGACAGACAACTGATCATGCGCTTTTTTCTTAAATTCATTGAATTTCTTCTCGTCATCACATGACACCCAACGTACGGTATTGATGTTCACTGGCTCGTACACACAGTCAACTTTGTATTCTTCTTTCAAACGGTACGCAACGACTTCAAACTGAAGCACACCAACAGCACCCACAATCAAATCATTATTGTGTTGTGGCATGAATACCTGAGTTGCTCCTTCTTCTGAAAGTTCTTTCAGACCTTTTTGCAACTGTTTAGATTTTAGTGGATCTTTCAGACGCACACGGCGGAACATTTCTGGCGCAAAGTGTGGAATACCCGTGAAGTGGAGATCTTCACCTGAAGTAAACGTATCACCAATTTGAATCGTACCGTGGTTATGCAAACCGATAATGTCACCTGGCCATGCTTCTTCAAGGTGTTGACGGTCACCTGCCAAGAAAGTCAAAGCATCTGAAATACGCACGTCTTTACCTAGACGTACATGTTTCATTTTCAAACCTTTTTCGTACTTACCTGAACAGATTCGCATGAACGCAATACGGTCACGGTGTTTCGGATCCATATTGGCTTGAATTTTAAATACGAAGCCAGTAAAGCCTTCTTCTGTCGATTCAACCTTACGGTCATGTGTCGGATGTGCTTTAGGTGCAGGTGCATATTGGCTAAATGCATCTAGAACATGATCGACACCAAAGTTACCCAAAGCCGTACCAAACAGCACTGGTGTTTGACGACCCGCAAGGAATTCAGCAGGATCTAATGGCTCATTTGCCATTTGTACCAATTCAAGAGATTCTTCAAAGGCAGCCCAAGCCAAATCACCTACCTTTTCACGAAGGTCTGCATGGTCATAACCATCACGTACTTCAATATCAGTGATGACTGAACCAAAACCTGCTTTATAGACGTAGAATTTTTCTTCGAGTAAGTTATATACACCCGCAAAGTCACGACCTGTACCGAGCGGCCATGTAATAGGAACACATTTAATTTTTAAAACGTTTTCAATTTCATCCAAAAGCTCTAAAGGCTCACGGATTTCACGGTCCATTTTGTTGACGAAAGAAATGATGGGTGTATCGCGCATACGACACACTTCCATCAATTTAATGGTACGTTCTTCGACACCTTTTGCACCATCAATCACCATAAGTGCTGAGTCAACCGCAGTCAAAGTACGATAAGTATCTTCAGAGAAGTCTTCATGCCCCGGGGTATCGAGTAAGTTGATCATCTTGTCTTTGAACGGGAACTGCATCACAGACGTGGTAATCGAAATCCCACGTTCTTTTTCCATTTCCATCCAGTCCGATGTCGCAGCACGATCAGATTTACGGCTTTTTACCATACCCGCAACCTGAATAGCTTGACCCCATAACAGCAATTTCTCTGTCATGGTCGTTTTACCCGCATCGGGGTGGGAAATAATCGCGAATGTGCGTCGCTGAGCGACCTGCGCCGCTAACTCTTGTTTAAAACTCATGGAAAATACCTACTGCAGATACCACAGCGCAAAAGATCAAATTGATCAATATGAAAAATTGGCGATATTGTAGCAGAAATCTGGTACCGTTTATGTATAGATCATTCAGCAAGAATGCCTTTTAAGCTGCATCTGTATGACTGAATTACTCATGAATTTAGAATAAAAAAGCACAGTATAAACTGTGCTTTTTGATCGAGCTTTTGCTACTTAAGAGACAAAAATTTGCGATTCAAGTTGCTCAATATCCATTGGACGCCCCAATAAATAACCTTGTAATTGCTGACAACCTAGTCGTGTCAAAATATCTGCCTGTAACTGGGTTTCAACGCCTTCTGCTGTCACTTTAAGGCCTAAATTGATTGCCAAGTGAATAATACTTTCCAGAATCATTTCTTCTTTCGAGCCAGAAGTTAGATCTTCAATAAACTCTTTATCAATTTTGAGTTCATCAACAGGGAGATTTTTCAAATAAAGGAAACTTGAATGCCCCGTACCAAAATCATCAATCGCAAGCTGAATCCCCATATCACGTAAGCGTTCTAAGTTACGTACACTCGATTCAATGTGATGCATAGCCGTTGATTCAGTAATCTCAATCATCAAGTGATGTGGATGAATTTTATATTTATCAAATAAGTCTTCTAAAATTTTAAACAGATGTTTATGTTCAAATTGGACTGCAGATAAATTCACAGCAATTGGGAATGGACCATCGCCTTCACGTTCCCAAATTTGAATTTGTTTGCACGCTTGTTCAAGTGCCCAATACCCCATCTGAATTATCAGGCCTGTTTTCTCTGCACCTCGAATAAACATATTCGGCGCAAGTAAGCCCATCACAGGATGACGCCAACGAATCAGCGCTTCAACCCCACAAATTTGTCGATCTGATGTAGTAAATTTAGGTTGATAATAGAGTACAAATTGCTGCTCTTCGACCGCTTTATAAAGATCATTAATCAGTTTGGTCTGGCTCTTAGACTCATGCTGATCCTCAGTGAAATTAAAGACCGAGTAGGTATTTCGACCTTGGTGTTTCGAGGTCAGCATTGCAGCATCTGCATTGATCATCAAGTCTTGAACATTGTTACCATGTTCAGGATACATCGCAATCCCAATACTTCCTGAAATATTGATGGCTTTGCCTGCAATAAGAAAGCTGTCTTGAATCAAATCTAAAATATGTTCAGCAATATCGGATGCCTTTTCAACAGTGGCTTTTTCTAAGACCATTAAAAATTCATCACCACCAATACGAAGCAGTTTTGAATAGTCATCGAGTAAACCATGAATACGGTTTGCCAGTTGAATTAAAAGTTGATCACCCACATGGTGACCAAAGACGTCATTGACTGCTTTAAAGCGGTCTAAATCAATATATAAGAATGCAATTTTGTCTTGATTATAACGATGATCAGCAAATAAGAAATGTGCATATTCCGTGAGGAACATGCGATTTGGCAATTTGGTTAAGTTATCTTGTACCGCTAAGTTTGCCAGTTCTTTATTGGCTTTAGACAATTGACGATTACGATGTTCAAGACGTTGTTCAAGCACAGCAACACTAAATGCAGCCACGAGAATCAAACAACTTACGAAAATAATGGCAAACAATAAATCATTTGAAATATTGCCATGGGCCATTTGGCTTTCATCGACCGCGTGGAAGGTCATGCCTGCCATACCGGTATAATGCATACCCGCAATGGTCATGGTGAGCATTAAGGCAATTGCCGCTTTAATCCAGAAATTGTGGCGCGTGATGTTCCTATTTTTAAAGGACATCCAAAACGTTAAACCAGCTCCACTAATTGCGATTAATACCGAACAAATGGTCATCACTGGGTCATAGCTTACCGAATGTGACTTTAAGACCATCCCCATCATGCCCGTATAGTGCATACCTGAGATTCCAAGTCCCATCAGTACAGCACCGAGTACAAGTCGAGCAAATGGCAGTGTTGGTCGTGTGGTAAGCCAAACAGCAAATGTAGATGCAATAAAAGCAATGATATAGGAAGTAAAGGTAAGACCAACGTCAAAATGATATTCTGTAGGAATATGACTGGCAGTCATCCCTACAAAGTGCATACACCAAATAGACAAGCCTAGAATGATGCCGCTTGCAACCAAGATGAGTTTTTCATACTTCGGTCGGTTGCCTCGGAACAACATTTGTTCAATAGAAACTGCAAAAAAGCAGGTCACTAAAGCAACAACGATTGAACCTATAACTAGACTGAAATCATAATGGATATGAATCATAAATATGTTCCGTAGAGGCCTTTTTATACGATAAAAAAGACCCAGCTGCTTTGGGACAATACTGTTTTAAAATACTGTCAAGATCATAATCTTCTACATCACCCTTACCTTTTTCTTAGATCTTATCTGCAAAAAAGCAGATAACTTTTTAATCAAGTTTTACCGATAATGAATAGATTAAGTTCTCTTCAAGAACACAGCGCACAAATAATAAAAATATGACTTATATATTATGATTCTTTTCAATTTTAGCAAATCTTAATACTTGTCAAATCTGCCCAATAATTAGATATACATCACAGCTTTCAAGGCTTACATAACACAGCTAACACTTTAAACAGATGCAATTAAACTTTTATTTACGGTTATAAAACAAATAAAAAAAATCAGCCTGTATAAACAGACTGATTTTTGAATCATTCAAATTAATTCTATGATTATTTTGAGTTAGTTTTCAGAATTGAATAATCTAAAAGCACATTTGCTGCCTCTTTAACAAAGGCTTCATCTTCAGGCAACGCTGGGCGATCTTTTGCTTTCATTTTCGCTCGAGATTCAATCAATGCATCCATAGCCGCCTGATAACTTTCCCAATTCGCATAAGGTTTTAAACCTGTTGCTGCTCGGCGTAAGTTTTCAGCTTCAAGTGTTTTACGTTCAATCTCCAATAATTCAGCTTTACGCTGAGTTAAATCCAAGACCGCACGCTTTTTATCTTCCGCTTTTTTCATCAATGAAGTACGTGATTCTAAATATTTAAATTGAGGATCAAGACTCACACGTGTCGTCGATGACTTGATGAGATCAGGCACATATTTTTGCACCTCACCTTCACGTTTGAATGGCGCAGTTGGAATGGTATCCCACTTCAACGCATTCTTTGCTTTACGTTCACCAAACTCGTCATTGTAAATGTCGACTAGCTTAATGTCTGGAATCACGCCTTTGTTCTGGGTACTACCACCGGTCACACGATAGAACTTACGCTGAGTCAGTGTTGCCTGACCATAAGCTAAGGAATCAAGTTGAACCTGTGCCGTCCCTTTACCCGTCGTTGTACTCCCAATCACGATACCTCGTTCATAATCCTGAATCGCAGCAGAATAAATTTCACTTGCTGATGCAGAAGCCAAGTTAATCATCACTGCCAATGGGCCATCGTAAGTTTGCGCACCACCGTCATCATCTTCAAAGACGCTGACATTACCATTGCCATCACGAATCTGTACCACAGGACCTGACTTAATCACTTGACCTAGCATACGAGCAACTTCTTCAAGTGAACCACCTGGATTATTACGTAAATCGACAATAATCCCGGCAACATTTTGTGCCGATAAAGATTTCAGTGCCTTATTGGTATCTTCAGACACCGAGCGATAATCTGTACCTGCACGGCGCGCGCGATAATTTAAATAGAATGATGGGATTTCAATCACACCATATTTATATGTTTTACCATCACGTTCGATATCAACAGTACGGCTGCGTACACCGGCATCTTCTTCTTGAATCACATCACGGGTAATGGTGACATTACGTGCTTGTCCTAAAGAGGCACCAGCTCCGAGCAATCGAATCGTCACTTTTGTACCGCGTTTACCACGAATCAAACCGACGATTTCATTACTTGGCCAGCCAATCACATCCACCATTTTTTCGCCATCTTGCGCGACACCAATGATGCGATCACCTGATTTGACTTGACCTGTTTTACTTGCAGGTCCACCTTCGACAATGGTTTCAATCTTGGTGTAATCTTCGTTGCCACGTTCAGGACGAATCGACACCCCAATGCCTTCTAATTGCAAGGTCGTTTGACGATTCAGCTCCATCGCATCCACAGGTGGGAAATAGTTACTATGTGGATCGTAAGTGAGCATCATCGCGTTTAAGGTTTTATCGAGGACATCATCACTCTTTAAACGGTTTAAACGTTCTAATTGACGTGTATAACGCTTCGTCAAAGTTTGCTCAGGCGTTAGATCTTCTGGACCTGCCAAGTCTTGACCATTGGCCAATTCTGGATTGTCTTTAAGTGCTTTTTGCTTGGCTTTCTCTTCTTCTTTGCTGATAGTCAAGTTAATCAGCTGTGAAACCAGCATCTTGTTCCAATGCTCGCGCTGTTCCGCTGCATTTTTGAAAAACGGCGCTTTTTCACGATCAGTATCGATATAGACATTTGCCTGATGTAAATTCTGCGGCTTTTTCAGCTCTTCAAGCATATAACTGTAGAACTGCTTTAAACGCTCACGATATTGTGCATGGATCTCGAATGGACCAGACAAGTTGCCCGACTTCAAGTTTGTACCGAAGTTACTCCCGAAACGTTTTTTATAATCTTCAAGCTCAGGTGCAAGGAATAAAGTATGTTCAGGGTCTAAACTATCAATATAAAAATCGAAAATACGTTGTGAGGTTGCAGCATCAAGACGTTGATTTAAATAATGCTGACGATCGACAAGAGTTGCTAATTGACGCGAAACCAATGCTTGTTCTTGAGATGGCTGAATCGCAGTATTCACCACTGCAGCTTTGTCTGCTGCGATTGCATCATTAACTACGTGGGTGAAAAATAAGCCGCCTGTGGCAATCGCAACTGCACAAGCTAATGTTTGAAGTTTCATAAATAATTCGTACTTCCTTGGTCTTTTAACCAATTTAACTGTGTCGTTTTTCGATCAGAATTTAAGAGATTCAATATCTTAAACAACTTAATATGTTTATATCGTGTAGTTTTATCATATTCTGTGCTACCAAAGTGTAGCAAATCATTGCAAAATTCAGGTATTGTTTTTCCCGAAAATTCTAAGACGGACTCCGCATATGATTGGCGCATTGATGCTCGACATCGCAGGCACAACACTTACACAAGAAGATATTGAACTATTAGCGGCTCCGCAAGTCGGTGGCGTGATTTTATTTGGTCGCAATATCGAGTCGCCTGCTCAAGTACGCGCACTGACCAACCATATGCGTCAGATTCGTCCTGACATTTTAATTGCAGTTGACCAAGAAGGTGGGCGTGTCCAACGCCTGAAACAAGGCTTTACCTTGCTGCCAGCGATGGGGCGTTTTGGTGAGCTCTACCAACAAGATCAAGCCCGAGCTTTAGATTTAGCTGAAAAATGTGGTTGGTTAATGGCAAGCGAAGTCTTAGCTGTCGGTATTGACTTTAGTTTCGCGCCTGTACTGGATTTAAATGATATTAGCGATGTGATCGGTGACCGAAGTTTTGCCACCAATATTCAGGATATTATTCTATTAGCCAGTGCCTTTTTAAAAGGCATGAAACGTGCAGGTATGGCATCTACAGGCAAACATTTCCCAGGTCATGGTTCAGTCAAAGCTGATTCTCATGTTGCCGCAGCGGTAGATTCACGCAGTCTAGACGAAATTCGTCAAAAAGACATGCAGACCTTTATTCAGTTGCAAAGTCAACTTGATGCACTGATGCCTGCACACGTGATCTATGATCAAGTCGATCCAAACCCTGCGGGCTTCTCTAAATTTTGGATTCAGGACATTTTACGCAAAGAACTTGGTTTTGACGGCGTACTGTTTTCTGATGATCTCAGCATGCAAGCGGCATGTGTTGCAGGTGGTGCTGATGCACGTATTCAGGCTGCGCTTAAAGCTGGATGTGATATGGGCTTAGTTTGCAATGACCGTGCTGCACAATGTGTAGCATTAACAGGTATTCAAGATCTTCCTCTACCGAATCAAGAACGTCTAGAACGTATGCGCGGTCAAATCCCTGAATTAACCATTACCGCTGACTTAAATTTAGGTGTTGAGTGGCAAAGTATCCGCGATAAGATTTTGGCATTTCGAAATGAATTGAATTAAATCATTTGTTTATCTGAATTTAAAAAAGGAACACGACAAGGTGTTCCTTTTTTATTAAGATATCTTTTGTACTATGAAGAAAACAACAATAAGGTCAGGATGACATGACACAACAACTTTCACAGCATCGACATATCTCATTTACCGCTCACTATACCGGTTATATCTGGTACAAAATGGGGATTTCCCATCCTGTATTTGCCACATCCAAAGGTAAATTTCTTGCCAAACTCGTTCATCCTCTTGAGTCTTGGGCAGAAAAAAATGTCGGTGGCAGCATGCGCACCACATTAAAACAACGTCATCAAATGATTGATGAACATTTAAGTGAATTAATTGAAACTCACCCTGATTTACAGGTGCTCGAAATTGCTTGTGGTTTGTCTCCTCGGAGTTGGAATTTCCGCCAGAAATATCCTGAGATTAATTATCGAGAACTCGACCTGCCCGATATGGCAAAGACCAAAACACATGCCTTAAAAATGATTGATGAATCCTCCCCTGAAGTGCTAACAGGAGATATTTTTAGTGAGGAATTGGCTCAAGTCTTTGCAGTGTTCGACCCGTCTAAGCCTTTAGTGATTATTAGTGAAGGTCTCATTAACTACTTTAATTTAGCGATGCTTGAAACTTTACTGAAAGGGATTAATCAATACGGCAGTCAATTTAGTGAATTACATTACTTAAGCGATATCTATCCTGAGCCTGTCAAAAATCGTTTGGCAAACTTTATCTGGACCTGTAGTAAATTACTAAAATTTATGTCACGAAGTGCGTTTACTTTTCACTTCCAATCCCCTCAAGAATTGAAAGACTTTTTTCAAAATACAGGTTTTCAAATTGTAGAGGTTAAGCAACCCAAACTTTATTTTTCTGAGCAACCTTACTCAAAAACGGAGGAGCACCTCGGTGATTTAGTTTGGATGATTCATGCCGCGAAAAAAAACAGCGTCTCTTGACGCTGTTTTTTTGAATCCAATTAAATAGCTTCAACAAGTTGACCCGCATTCAATAAAGCTTTTTGTAGTTCGACAAAGCGACCTAATCGCTCCGCAATTTCAAAGCTGCCATGTTTAAACAAAGCACGCACCTGATGATGATTATGTTCAAAGATCAAACATTCAATCTTAAATTCACCCTGCTCATCTTCTAGATGCAATGCCATATCCCGTGGATATTCGGCAGCACGTTCTGCATCACCCGCATTCATCTCAAGCAATACACCAAAGAAGTTAATATCCACAATGGTCGATGGCAAGATAAGATCAGAATGACGATGTGATAAGAAACGCTCTGGATCTTGAACTGGAATTCGCTCTTCACCACGACGTTCAATCTGCTGCATTTGCTCACGAGTAAATGGAATAATGCCCTCTAATTGATCGACAGGTTCATCACGTAAGAAAGTCGCAAATAAATGCATCGTTTCTTTACGGCGTTGCAACTGAGGGACATGATCCGCATTGGCAATTTGTACATACTGCATGTCTGGGCATTGCAACGCGAAATTTGCATTTTCATGCGGCAAAGTAAAACTGTCATACTGACCACATGCCACGAGTACCTTACACTTCGGAATAGGAACATTGGTCAAGCGTAATAGACGTGTACAATTCACCTCATAACGGTCTTGTTCAACCGTTGAAAACTCAGCCATTTGCTTAAAGAACAAACGTTTCGCAGTCGGTGACATACGAGTATCTTTCAAGCGTGCATGATTGACCAAATATAAAATCACGGCTTGGCCAAATTCATCCATACGCCCTTCCCGCATCAGCGCAATAGATTCTTCTAATAGCATCCGCCAACTTTTACGGGTCTTTTGCATCACACCCATTAAAATCAAACGGTCTACCAATTCAGGACGCTCATCGGCAAGGCAAGATGCCACTACCGAACCTAAGGACATCCCCAACACAGAAACCTTCGGCAATTGCATCATTTCCAGCCATTTTCCTAGCATCGATGCAATATCTTCAAGTTCTAAAGAACCTGCTGAAACCCCTGTTTCTGCATTCTTGATTTGTTGATTGGCCCCCATAGACGGCATATCAATCAGAATGATAGGACCTGCATCAAACAATTGTTCAACGCAGTACTTATAAGAGTTAAAGTTTTGGAATGCCCCACCAATGATCACCATCGGACGCATGTGTAGTGTATCTGGACGTGCGATCGCCATATACTCAATTTTCCAACCCTCGATCCATGTTGTCCGAACAGGTTGTTTAAAGCTATTTCTATCGTATAGATCAAAAAAACTGTGGTGGTCTTGTTGGTCGAGCGTGTGGTAGTCCATTTGGATAATGGAATTCATATTCCTTTCCTCCATCCTTACTTGTTTTTATTATGCAAGGAATGTTTTTGAGAGCTTCATGACTTAGTTTTTATCAGCCACCCAAGTCAATGTTTCCTGCTCATTATTCGTTATTCATATGTGACATCATTGTCGCTTGTTTCATTCTATACAGAGGGACATTTAACAAGCAACTGATTCAACAACCACTTATCTGCTTTTAAGTAGAAAACAATTTCAAAATGTTTTTTTGCCATGTAGGAATATGGATCATTTTTAGTCTTTGGGGTTCATTGTGTTGGCGTAGACTGTTAATATCAAGAGGAAATTTCTAAGTGATCAAACCGCTATGCAAGAGTCTATTGAACAATATATGCAAACGGTAGGACAACAAGCACGTCAAGCATCTCGTGTATTGGCTCGCGCGTCTACCCAAACTAAAAACAATGCATTGTCAGCTATTTATACAGCTTTAGAAAATAGCCAAGCTGAAATTTTAGCTGCCAACCAAATTGATATGAATAAAGCACATCAAAACAATTTGGATAGTGCCCTGCTTGATCGCTTAGAACTTACCCCCGCACGTTTTAAAGGCATGCTGGATGGCTTAAAAGATGTCATCAGCTTAAAAGATCCGATTGGTGAAATCACTGATATGGCGTATCGCCCGACAGGTATCCAGCTTGGTAAGATGCGTGTACCTTTAGGCGTGGTCGGTATGATTTACGAATCACGCCCAAATGTAACTTTAGAAGCGGCATCTCTTGCGCTTAAATCAGGAAATGCCATTATCCTGCGTGGTGGTTCTGAAGCACTTGAATCTAACAAAGCGATTGCCACTGCCATTCAACATGCACTTAAGGTATCAGGTTTACCAGAAGCTGCTGTGCAAGTGGTTCAAACGGCAGACCGCGCTGCTGTCGGTCAACTTATCACGATGCCTGAATATGTCGATGTGATTGTGCCTCGTGGCGGTAAAGGTTTGATTGAACGCATTACCAATGATGCGCGTGTACCTGTGATTAAGCATTTGGATGGTAATTGTCATGTCTTTGTAGAAGCACAAGCGGACTTACAAAAAGCATTGCCAATTGCCTTAAATGCAAAAACGCATCGTTATGGCGTATGTAATGCCATGGAAACCTTATTGGTTGATGAAAAAGTCGCTAGCGAGTTCCTTCCTCTTGTTGCTGAACTCTATAAAGAAAAGCAAGTTGAATTACGTGGCTGCCCTCAAGTGCGCGCTATTTTAGGTAACAGTGTAGTTTCGGCTTCTGAAGAAGATTGGTACGAAGAATACCTTGGTCCAATTTTGGCAGTAAAAGTGGTTTCTGGTGTTGAAGAAGCGATTGAACATATTAATAAATATGGCTCACATCATACCGATTCAATTATTACTGAAAACTACAGCATTGCGCGCGAGTTCTTGGCAGGCGTCGATTCAAGCTCTGTGATGGTGAATGCATCAACGCGTTTTGCCGATGGTTTTGAATATGGCTTAGGTGCAGAAATCGGAATCTCAACCGATAAAATCCATGCACGTGGCCCTGTCGGCTTAGAAGGTCTGACTTCTCAAAAATGGGTTGTCTTTGGTGATGGTCAAATTCGCCAGTAATACTCAATCATTTGTTTTTTATAAGCCCTGTTCGCAGGGCTTATTTACGTATAATGTAAAAATAAAATCTAATTTGCTAGAAATGAACCCCATGGTTCATTTTTGATTTAGAGATCTGTAGCATTTTGTTGGCTGTGCTCGGATTTAAAATTTAAATTGCTTAAAATAAAAACATTGTTTATTTATTCATCAAAAAAGATTTTATCTCTGCTATAACTGTAAAAATGCAGTGTGACACTCGGTATTATTTTTTTAATAAATGAAAACGATTAACTCATAAATTCTAGATATTATGAGTACTCGGGTCGATAGTCCTTAAGTCTAATCACCTAAAGTCTATCTATGAGCAAAAAAAAGCCCATGTTACAACTGCAGCACTGGTCTTAATTGCATTGCCATCGCAAACAAGCAGATCAATAAGATGGATGAGAATTTTAATTAGAAATTGGGTAAAAAATCGTGTCTAAATCAGTATTAGTTATCAATTGTGGTTCTTCTTCAATCAAGTTTGCACTTTTACTTGAAGAGCAAGATTTTCGTATTCATGGTTTAGCTGAAAACTTAGGCACAGAAAACGCCCGTATCAAAGGGGTCACTGTTGGTAACGAACCTGTCGATATTCATATTCCATTTGCTGATCATAAAAAGGCTCTAGAAGTAGGCTTGGAACGTCTTGCCAACTACAAGCCCGATGCGATTGGTCACCGTGTTGTACATGGCGGTAGTTTAACCAAAGCAGAACTGATTGATGCTGAAATCATTGAAAAAATTCGTGAAGCAACGCCACTTGCACCGTTACATAACCCTGCACACTTAATTGGGATTGAAGCCACTCAACGTCTTTTCCCAGACTTACCTCAAGTTGCCGTATTTGATACTGCATTCCATCAAACTATGCCTGCACATGCCTATCGCTATGCAGTGCCAAAGTTTTTATACACTGAGCACAATGTGCGCCGTTACGGCTTCCACGGTACGAGCCATGCCTATGTTTCAGAGCGTGGTTCTGAGCTGGCGGGTAGCTTCAAAAAAGGTGGCTGGTTAGTGGCGCATTTGGGTAATGGTAGCTCAACTTGTGCCGTTTGGAATGGTCAAAGTGTAGATACTTCGATGGGACTCACACCACTAGAGGGCTTGGTGATGGGTACGCGTAGTGGTGATGTTGACCCAAGTATTCATAGTTTCTTAGCTGCTAATTTAGGCTGGGATATCTATAAAATTGACAAAATGCTCAATAGCCAATCCGGTTTACTCGGCTTGTCTGATTTATCTAATGATATGCGTACCTTGATTGAAGCATCTGAACAAGGCAATGAAGATGCTACGCTTGCTATTGAAGTGTTTTGCTATCGTTTAGCAAAATCTTTAGCAGCGCTCAGCTGTGGCCTACCTCAATTAGATGGTTTGTTCTTCACAGGTGGTATTGGGGAAAATTCAGCGTATATTCGTGAAAAAACTTTAGCTTACCTACCACACTTTGGCTTTAACCTAGATCAAAACATCAATAATCAGTTAAAGCGCGGTACTGAAGGTCGTATCGATGCAGGTACAGGTCCTCAAATTTGGGTGGTACCGACTGATGAAGAAGGTCGCATTGCCAAAGAAACTCAGCATGTTGTCGCTGAGATGGAGCAAGCTCTAACAAAAAAGTCTGAATTGGAAACAGCGCTTGCTTAAGCAGGCCTGATCTTGTTGTCCATTATTTTTATGATTGTGAAATTGACGCGATGAAAACGATTTTATTGGTTCCAACTGGGGAAGGCGTAGGTTTAACGTCTGCATGTTTAGGTTTAATTTACGCACTCGAATGTCAGGGCGTTAAAGCTGGCTTTTTAAAAGCCTTTTCACAAGAAACTACTGATGTAACAGACCGTACGACGGTACTCTATCAGCACGTGTCAAAAAGCCAAACCGTTGAGCCAATTTCCTATACAAAAGTTTTGCAACAACTGAGCCATGATGAACAAGATGAGTTGCTTGAAGATGCTGTGCGCTTACATCGTGAAATTGCCAAACAACATGATTTGATTATTGTTGAAGGTTTAGTGCCAAACGCACGCGATAATTTTGTTGATGATTTAAATACAGCACTTGCTCAAGCCTTAGATGCAAAAGTGATTTTGGTCAGTAATGCTGATATCCACAATCCTGTCTATACAGCGGATAAAGTTGAAAACCAAATCCGTAATTTTGGTGGTGCTTCATCAATTCGTTTGTCAGGTGTGTTGTTTATGCGCACCAAAGGTCTACCTGAGGAATCCGCTCAAATTCCGGTCACACTTGATCCGAATTTAAGTTTAACTGAGGAAACAAGTGCCTTTGTCGCAGAGATTCAAAAGACTCATGCACATATTGGTTCAGCACAGCTACCGATTATTGGCTTAGTTCCATTCAGTAAAACCCTCAGCGTGCCACGCATGACCGATTTAGCTGCGCACATTGCAGCTGAATGGATTAATGAAGGTGAAGCGAAACAGCGCCGTGTACAACACAGTAGCTTGATTTCAGCCAATATCGAACAAGAACTGCATAAGTTTATTGCGGGTGAACTGATCATCAGCGCATCTGACCGTATTGATGTCTTACTGGCAAGTAGCCTTGCAAGTAGCAATGGCATTCCGTTGGCAGGTTTAGTATTAACTGAATACCATCAACCGAGTCACTTGGTATTAGATTTCTGTCAGGCAGCGATTAAACAAGGCTTACCAATTTTACATACATCATTAAGTACCTTTGAAACTGCACAAAAGCTTGCCAATTTAAGCAATGAAATTCCAGTCGATGATATTGAACGTGCAGAACAGGTAACACGCTTTGTATCTAGCCATATTAATCCCGAATGGTTGACCCAAGTGTTAAATGGCTCTTATCAGACACGCTTATCCCCATCAGCCTTCCGTCATGAACTGGTACAAAAATCCATTGCCGCAAAAAAACGTATTGTGCTGCCTGAAGGTGATGAACCCCGTACCGTTCAAGCTGCTGCCATTTGTCAGTCACGTGGTATTGCACAGTGTGTTTTATTGGCAAAACCTGAAGCAGTGCATGAAGTGGCAAAAGCACGTGGAATTGAGTTACCGACAGATTTAGAAATTATTGATCCTGATTCCATTCGTGAACAATATGTCAGTCCGATGGTTGAACTGCGCAAAGGTAAACTCAACGAACTTCAAGCCAAAGAGCAACTTCAGGATACGGTAGTGCTTGGTACGATGATGTTGGCGTTAGATCAAGTCGATGGCTTGGTATCTGGAGCAGTTCACACCACAGCCAATACGGTACGCCCTGCTTTCCAGCTGATTAAAACCGCACCTGATTACTCATTGGTGTCTTCAGTGTTCTTTATGCTGTTGCCAGATGAAGTCTATGTCTACGGTGACTGTGCGATTAACCCTGACCCTGATGCAGCGCAATTGGCTGAAATTGCGATTCAATCTGCCGACTCTGCTAAAGCCTTTGGCATCGATCCTCGTATTGCTATGATTTCTTATTCAACTGGAACATCAGGTACAGGCGCAGATGTTGAGAAAGTTGCCGAAGCGACCCGTATTGCTCAAGAACGTCGTCCTGATTTACTGATTGATGGCCCACTGCAATACGATGCGGCATCGGTTGAAAGTGTAGGTCGTCAAAAAGCCCCTGATTCAGATGTTGCAGGTCGTGCCAATGTGTTTATTTTCCCTGATTTGAACACAGGTAATACCACTTACAAAGCGGTACAACGTGCAGCCAATGTAGTGAGTGTGGGTCCAATGTTGCAAGGTTTAAATAAACCGGTAAATGACCTGTCACGCGGTGCGTTGGTCGATGATATTGTCTTTACTATTGCATTAACCGCGATTCAGGCAGAACAACAAAGTTCAAATTAAAATCGTCTCAAATCAAAAAACCATCTCTTACAGATGGTTTTTTATTTTATCGTGAATTTTTTGATTAGGGAGGAAAACAGCTCTCTAACGGAACACAGGGATGAATCGGAATAGGAGCGACTTCCTTAGAGTCTAAGGACTGCTCTTGTTGGTCTTGGCAACTTTTTTGATCACAGGGTTGTTCAGGATAGGATGGAATAGACGAAGCAGCAGAAGCGTATGAGAATATACTTAAAGTCATAATCATCAAAAAATAGTATGGACGCATGAGACACATCCTTTTTTGAATAGGATTATTAAAAGTATAAATCTGGGATGCTTGGGATCAAGGCAGAAGATATTTTATTGTATGGGGAAAATGTAATTATTATGGAAGAAGAAATTTAGATAGGCATAAAAAAAGAAGATAAAGCGTTAGGCTTGATCTTCTTGTTGACCGTAGAACCAAGTAGCTGCGATAAACATAGAAAAACCAATAACTGATGCAACGACTGTAATCATAAAAACATACTCAAGTTTCGATGAGTGCATTATGCGAAAGTTTTATGACAGTTATATGACAATATAAAATTCATTGTAATATTTAATATAAATATAATTTTCAATAACTTAATAAATATTTAGATAAAAAATAAACCTGTAATATATGAAATATGACAGCGTATATGACGCTTTTCTTGTCATATATGACAGTTTTTAACATAAATATGACACATAGATGGGCTATTAAACTTTAGACCCAAAACGCTGTATAAACGCCCACAACTTTCTGTTTTTATCTTATAATTTAGCCCGCTAGCTATCAGCCCGCTCAAGAGATTTTTGTATGACAACTATTATCAAGCAAGATGACTTGATCACATCGGTTAAAGATGCGCTTCAGTTCATTTCTTACTACCATCCACAAGACTTCATCCAAGCGATGAGCCGTGCGTATGACCGTGAAGAAAACAAAGCTGCAAAAGATGCGATCGCACAAATCTTAATTAACTCTCGTATGTGTGCAGAAGGCCATCGTCCAATCTGCCAAGATACCGGTATCGTAAACGTATTCGTTGAAGTGGGCATGGACGTTAAATTTGATTTAACGATGAGCTTAGACGATGCGATTAACGAAGGTGTACGCCAAGGTTACTTAGAAAACTCGAACATCCTACGTGCATCTGTACTTGCTGACCCTGCTTTCGGTCGTAAGAACACTAAAGACAACACCCCTGCTGTGATCTATCACAAACTTGTTCCTGGTAACAAAGTCGATATCACGGTTGCTGCGAAGGGTGGCGGTTCAGAAAATAAATCTAAATTGGCAATGTTGAACCCATCTGACTCAATTGTGGATTGGGTACTGAAAACTGTTCCAACCATGGGTGCAGGTTGGTGTCCACCAGGTATGCTCGGGATCGGGATCGGTGGTACTGCTGAAAAAGCTATGATGCTTGCAAAAGAAGCATTGATGGAAGAATTGGATATGGACGAACTTCTTCGTCGTGGTCCACAGTCTAAACTTGAAGAACTTCGTATCGAAATCTTCGAGAAAGTAAACGCGCTCGGTATTGGTGCACAAGGTCTTGGTGGTTTAACGACTGTTCTAGACATCAAAATCAAAGATTACCCATGTCACGCTGCAGGCAAACCAGTGGGTATGATTCCAAACTGTGCGGCAACTCGTCACGCACACTTCACGCTTGATGGTTCAGGTGTTGCCAATATTATGGCGCCTAAACTTGAAGACTATCCTGAAGTAACTTGGGATTCATCTTCTTCTAAACGTGTTGACTTAGACAACATCACGCAAGAAGAAATGAACTCTTGGAAACCAGGTGACACATTACTTCTTAACGGTACGATTTATACAGGTCGTGACGCTGCGCACAAACGCATGGTGGACATGTTAAATCGTGGTGAAGAACTTCCTGTCGACCTTAAAGGTAAGTTCATTTACTACGTTGGCCCTGTTGATCCAGTGGGTGACGAAGTGGTTGGTCCTGCAGGTCCAACAACTGCAACACGTATGGATAAATTCACTCGCCAAGTCTTAGAAGCAACTGGTCTTTACGGCATGATCGGTAAAGCAGACCGTGGTCCTGCTGCCGTTGAAGCAATTAAAGACAATAAAGCAACCTACTTAATGGCTGTAGGTGGCGCTGCATACTTAGTGTCTAAAGCGATTCGTGAAGCTGAAGTCGTTGCATTTGCTGACCTTGGTATGGAAGCGATCTACAAATTTGTTGTGAAAGACATGCCTGTATCTGTGGCTGTTGACGTAAATGGTACTTCTGTACACGCAACTGCACCAAAAATCTGGCAAGCAAAAATTGGTAAAATTCCTGTAGTTGACGCTGCTGCAAAATAAGATTGCACACTTCTATACAGAATTTAAAAAGCACCCTTTGGGGTGCTTTTTTATGTCATGTATTTGAGCAATTACCACGTCATTGGGTTCCACAATTTAAATGGTGTGGTTAATTGCACATCTTGTTTCGGATCATAATCAGGCTCTTTGAGTTTTTGCGCTTTTTTACGAACCTTGCCGGTATGCTGATCTTCAGCGACAAAATTGAAGCTGTCCGACTTCTGTTCTGTAAATGCTATTTCCGTCATCGCTACACTTTTAGGTACTAAAATCAGTGGACCCGTTGGGGTATAGCGAGTACCAATATTTTCTTCATCATATTTAATAAAATATGACTCACCTGCTTGCACAGTGAAATCAACATATTTAGGTTTCTGAAAATGCAGTGCACCCAGCGGTCGGCTGGTACTTAAGCGATAAGTACCCGCAGGAATTTCCAGCCAATAATGATGATTATTTAAAAGACTTGGAATACGTTCCTGATTGATAAACAGACTCGCAGCCACGATTTCCTGACGGTTCCATTTTGAATCAGGTCGATATAAGTACACAATTGCAGCTTGATCATGCTGTGGCTTAACCACTTGGAAATGTTGACCTTGCTTTTGATTAACCCAACTTCCAATAGTAAACATGCCTAAACGATGCTGCTCGGCAAAACCTGGTTTCTTGGTTAAATCGATATTTTTTAAAGTACTGGCTAATGCAGGCTGTTCGACCACGGCTTTCTTACCATGACACCCCATCAAAGCTAAACTGCTGATGATGACCATCGCGATTACACGCATGTCTTTCCCTCACTGCGTCTTTATTCTTGTATGTACATGTTTTACGAATTTATATTTGTGTTTTGGCATCCACGCCCAAGTGATGAGATTACCATCACCCCTTTATTTTTGGAATAAAAAAACGTGCGAAAACATTTCATTTCCGCACGTTTCAGATGAATAGCGATTATGCAGATTTGCTATTCACCACCTTTAGATCAACTTTTGCAGCAGACTCTGTTTCAACCTTTTCCTGACGTTCAGGCAAGAACTCAGGCGCAGCTTCACCATTAATCACTGCTTCATTCACTACAACTGTACCAACGTCTGAACGACTTGGTAAGTCATACATGGTTTCAAGCAATGAGTTCTCAAGGATTGAACGTAGACCACGCGCACCTGTATTACGTTCAAGGGCTTTTTTCGCCACAGCGCGCAATGCAGAATCTTCAAACACAAGGTCAACATTTTCCATATCGAACAAATGTTGATATTGACGCGTTAAGGCATTTTTTGGCTCTGTCAGAATTTGCATCAATGCTTCTTCATCCAGTTCATCCAAAGTTGCGATCACTGGCAAACGACCAATAAATTCTGGAATTAAACCAAATTTTACCAGGTCAGTTGCTTCCACTTGACGGAACAAGTCAGACAGCTTTTTGGTTTCATCTTTTTTACGCACTTCTGCAGTAAAGCCAATGCCACCTTTTTCCTGACGTTGTTGTACTATTTTCTCTAGACCTGAGAACGCACCACCACAAATGAACAGGATGTTCGAAGTGTCAATCTGAATGAATTCTTGCTGCGGATGCTTACGACCACCTTGTGGCGGAATTGAAGCAACCGTACCTTCGATCATTTTCAATAATGCTTGCTGAACGCCTTCACCTGACACATCACGTGTAATTGAAGGGTTTTCAGACTTACGGGTAATCTTGTCGATCTCATCGATATAGATAATACCCTTTTGCGCTTTTTCTACATCGTAGTCGGCTTTTTGAAGTAGCTTTTGTACAATGTTTTCAACGTCTTCACCGACATAACCTGCTTCAGTTAATGTGGTTGCATCTGCCATCGCAAATGGCACATCAAGCAGACGAGCAAGTGTTTGCGCAAGTAATGTCTTACCTGAACCCGTAGGTCCAACCAGCATGATATTACTTTTTGAAATCTCTACACCATCCGCTGCTTTCTTGCCATTATTTTGCACTTTTAAGCGTTTGTAATGGTTATATACCGCAACAGATAATGTCTTTTTAGCGACATCCTGACCAATCACATATTGATCCAAGGCCGCACGGATTTCATGCGGTTTCGGCAAAGGACGGTTCGCCCAGTCATTGGTTTCAACTTGCTGACTGGTTTGAACCAAATCTAAGCATACGTCGACACATTCATTACAAATATAAGCGTCTTCGCCTGCAATGAGTTTGCCAACTTCAGACTGTGTTTTGCCACAGAATGAACAATGCTTTTGTCCTTGAGTATGTTCGGACATAGTCACTCCAATATCTCAATCTTAAAACTTATGGACGTTTAGATAAAACTTCGTCCACGAGACCGTATTCTTTCGCTTGTTGCGCAGTCATGAAGTTATCACGATCTGTATCACGTGCTACTTTTTCATATTCCTGACCACTGTGTTCTGCCATTAAGCGATTTAAACGCTCTTTAATAAACAGAATTTCACGTGCATGAATTTCAATATCAGATGCCTGACCTTTAAAACCACCCAGCGGTTGGTGAATCATGACACGGGCATTTTCCAAGCAGTAACGCTTACCTTTAGCACCGGCATTCAAAAGAAAAGCACCCATTGATGCCGCTTGACCCATACAGTAAGTCACAACATCTGGTTTAATGAATTGCATGGTATCGTAAATCGCCATACCTGCAGTCACCGAACCGCCTGGTGAGTTAATGTATAAATGAATGTCTTTATCTGGATTTTCAGCTTCAAGGAATAACATTTGCGCAACAATTAAGTTCGCCATGTTATCTTCAACTTCACCTGTTAAAAAAATCACCCGCTCACGTAAAAGACGTGAATAAATATCAAAAGAACGCTCACCACGAGATGACTGTTCTACCACCATTGGAACTAAAGCGTTTTCAATCGTTGGAACATACATACGTTTATTTATTCCTAAATTTTTGTGACTTAACCCATAATCACAATATGAGGGATAATTGCTTAAATTGCAAAATATTCGCTCGCGTTTCCATGCTTTTTTTTGCATAAGATTTGTGAAAATCTGCAATGGATTAAAACCTTATGGAGAAAAAAAAGGCGCTTAGAGCGCCTTTTTTATGACCAGCGAAGCTTAGCCTTGTTGACGAGCTTGTTGCTCTTTCAATAAGTCTTCGTAGCTTACTTTTTTCTCAGATACTTTAGCAGCAGCTAAGATATAATCTACAACTTGGTCTTCAAGAACAACTGCTTCAATTTGTGAACGTTGTTGCTTGTCGTTGTTGAAGAATTCAATCACTTCTTTAGGATCTTCGTAAGAAGAAGCCATGTCTTCGATGTACGCATCTACACGTGCAGCGTCAACTTCGATTTTCGCTTTAGCAAGAATGCTGCTTACCAATACGCCAAGTTTAACTGATTTTTTAGCTTGTTCTTTGAACAATTCATCAGGAAGCATGCTTGAATCAAATGCTTTCGCACCTTGAGCACCAAACTGTTGAGTGAATTGTTGGATCATTTGTTGACGTTGACGGTCGATTTCTTGAGCAAGCATTGCTTCAGGAATTTCAACTTCGTTTGCAGCTACAAGCGCATCAAAAGTTGCGCCTTTTACTTGGTTACGAAGACCGTTTTTCACTTCACGTTCCATGTTTTTACGAACGTCAGCTTTAAGTTTTTCAACGCCTTCTTCTTCAGTTACACCGAAGATTTTTAAGAATTCAGCATCAACTTCTGGAAGTTTTTGTTTTTCAACAAGTTTAACGTTGATTTTGAATTGAGCAGCTTTACCAGCTAAGTTTTCAGCTTGGTAGTCTTCTGGGAAAGTTACATCGATAACTTTCTCTTCGCCTTTCTTCATACCGATGATGCCATCTTCGAAGCCAGGGATCATACGACCAGAACCTAAAACAAGTTTAAAGTCTTGCGCAGCGCCGCCTTCAAATTTTTCGCCATCAACAGTACCTTCGAAATCGAAAGTTACTTGCATGTCTTTTTTAGCCATGCCTTTAGTTTCAGCCCAAGAAGCGCGTTGTTTTTGAAGATTTTCAATCATCTTCTCAACGTCTTTGTCACTTACTTCAGTTGCTTTACGTTCAACCTCTAAGCCTTCGAATTTAGCTTCAACTTCTGGATAAACTTCAACAGTTGCTTCATAAACTAAAGCATCTTCTTTCATTTCAGTTTTTTCGATGTTTGGCATACCAACAGCATTGATTTTTTCTTGTTGGATTGCTTCGAAAACTGTGTCACGAATGATGTCGTTCACAACTTCTTGATAGATACCTGCGCCATATTCACGACGTACAACGTTTACAGGCACTTTACCTGGACGGAAGCCGTTGATCTTCACAGTTTTAGCAGTACGCTTTAAGCGAGCTTCGAACTGCTCGTTAATACGGCTCGTCGGTACAGATACATTTAAACGACGGGCAACGCCCGAAACCGCTTCAGAAGTTACTTGCATGGCTTCCTCGATATAGAAATAGTAATTGCAATTTTTAAAGTGCCACATTATATGACAACATTTCATGATATACAAAAAATACACGCGACTTGGCTTTTTTATCGATGTTTTCTTCGATAATTCGCCAAATTGATCTTAGTTTTTCGTATTTCTTATTAAGATGGAGGATATTGAAGCGTTTTCACACTTTTCACTTATTCTATTGTTTAGGTCTATCTCACAAACTCACCTGTATTTTTCGAATTTCATTTCATCTATATAGAATATTTTTAGAACATGAAGCCTCTCGAATCTTTGAGCTGCATACATATTGAGCTTTGAAACATCCGAATAATGAGTCTGATCCCCTTTGCACTTTTTATATGGAATTTTCATATTTTCTTCAAAGTTATCTCAAGATTAATTTTCTCGATGATGTTTTAATTTTTTGAGTGAAAATTAGATTTTTATTAAAAACATAGACCTAGTAAAAAACTACTCCTATTGCAATCTAATTTAGCTTTTATACAAAAAAATAAAATCTATAAAACCAATCAATATAAGCAACATTTATAAATAAGAATCATTATTATTCTCATACTATTTTTTAACCCTCATTTTAGGTTTGTCATGGCCTTCATTAAAACGCGTAAAAAAATCGTTTCATCTGCTATTGCCTCTTCCCTTTCAATTGTTGCGGGTAATGCTTTGGCAGATGATCAAGTCATTAAACTTGAAACTATCCAACAAACTGTTGCAGCAGAAAAACAGCAAAGCTTAAAAGTAGATGAATCTGCAAATAAAAAATTTGTCGCACCTTTACTTGATACACCAAAATCAGTTTCGGTGATTTCTAAACAGATTATTGAAGATACTCAAGTTACGACTTTATCTGATGCTCTACGTAATGTGCCTGGTATTACTTTAGGTGCAGGTGAAGGCGGTAACCCAAATGGTGACCGCCCATTTATTCGTGGTTATAACTCTGAAAGCTCTATGTATGTCGACGGCGTACGTAGTGCGACTTCACAAAACCGTGAAATGTTTGCGGTTGAACAAGTTGAAGTGACCAAAGGTTCGGCATCTGCAATGGGCGGTGCTGGTACTACAGGCGGTAGTATCAACATGATTTCTAAAGTAGCCAAAGCGGGTGATGCTTTAGAAGGTTCTGTTGCGCAAGGGACTGACGATTACGCACGTATTACCTTAGATGCCAATAAAGATTTTGGTAATGGTATTGCAGCTCGTGTTGCAGTGATGGGGCATCAAAATAACAAAGCTGGTCAAGATGATGGTGCTGAATATAAACGTGTCGGTATTGCACCGAGTATTACATTTGGCTTAGACACCCCAACGCGTGCAACTTTAGGTTATTACTTCTTAAAATCTGATGATACGCCAGATTCAGGTGTGCCTTACAATAATCCTTTTAGTGCCAATGCCGACCCTGCCAAAGATTTCACACATTTAAACGGTAATGGTAAACCGATTGATGTTAAACAAGGCATTTACTATGGCTGGAAAGATCGTGATTTCCAAAAACAGGAAAATCAAATTGGTACTCTTAAGTTAGAGCACGACTTAACTGATAACTTAACGATCAGTAATACTGCTGTTTATAGTAATTCTAAGAATGATTTCCTTTGGACTAACCCAGATGACTCTAAAGGTAACTTCTATAATAAAACGACTGGTGAATTGACGGGTAATGTCTTTGCTCGAGCAAACTCTCGTGTAGCTAATACTGATTCATTTACAGATCAATTAGCATTGACTGGTAAACTAAATACTGGAGCACTAGAACATAGCTTTAACTTGGGCGCTGAGTTTTCTAAACAAGATACCGATCGTACGCAATATATTATTGATGGTAAAAACGCGACTGGTAGTGCTAACCAATCATGTTCTGATGCAGCAATCCAATCAGGTTGGTGTACATCCGTCCAAAATCCTAACCGTGGACCTTGGAAAGGATCTTTAAGTACTGATGGTGCAGATCAATATAATATTGAAACAAAAAACACTTCTATCTATCTTCTTGACAGTATTAAATTAACCCCTCAATGGATTCTGGATTTAGGTCTTCGTTGGGACGATTACTCTACCGAACAAACTATGACTTACGGTGCACGTAACAATGCAGTAACTGGTGAAAACAACACCACCATTACTGCTGTTGCAGGCGACAAAGTATCTATCAAGAATGATAAAGACTTTATCAACTATCAAGCAGGTATTACTTATAAACCTGTTGAAAATGGCTCTATCTACGCGAGTTATGCAACTTCATCGAATCCAGTTGGTGTAGATGGTGGTGATGGTTCTGAAGGTATTACCGCTGCTATTCAAAATTTAAAACCAGAAGAAGTCCGTACCATGGAACTCGGTACGAAATGGGATATCTTAAATGATAAATTGAATCTCACTGCAGCTATTTTCCGTACTGAAAAAACAAATACACGTGCAACAGCAGATGATGGAACAACTCGTAACATTGGTGAAACTCGTGTAGATGGCTTTGAATTTGGTATTAACGGGCAAATTACTGATAAATGGGCTGTTTCAGCAGGCTATACTTATCTAGACAGCGAATTAGTTGATGGTGGTTTTACTGAAGTAAAACCAAGTACAACACCTAAGACTTATGAACCAAGCCCTAACAATGGTAATCAAGTACAAAATGTTGCTAAAAACTCTGCAACGCTTTGGACAACCTATGATGTAACTCCTGCTTTAACATTGGGTGCTGGTGCTATTGCCATGGACAAAGTTTATGGTAATGCGGCCAATACTAAGTTCGTTCCAGGTTATGTGCGCTACGATGCAATGGCACGTTATAACGTTAACAAAAATGTAGATTTACAATTAAATGTTAACAACCTAACTGACACACGTTACTTTACAAAAGCCTACTCTTCTCACTATGCAACAGAAGCAGAAGGTCGTAGTGCAGTGTTATCTTTAAACTTTAAATACTAAGTTAAAGCTTAAAATCCCATATTTTAATTATGGGTTTTAAATTAAAATAGCCTCTGCTCAGAGGCTATTTTTATATATGCTAGATCGTAAGAACCCTTAACAATACCAAGAAGGTCATGCTGTGATTCACCATATTCCAAATGTGTTAAGCAAAGAACAAGTTCAGTATTTCCGTCAGGAAATGGATAAAGTCGAATGGGTCAATGGCAAAGTCACTGCAGGAACACTTTCTGCAACTGTTAAACAAAATCAACAGTTGCCTGAGGATCATCCCCTTACTCATCATTTAAGTACGATTATTTTAGAGTCGCTTGGTCAACATCCGCTGTTTTTGTCGGCTGCGATTCCGCTGGATATTATTCCGCCGCTGTTTAATCGTTATGAAAATAACGAAGCCTTTGGTTTTCATGTCGATAACTCAATTCGACGAATTCGTGGCACCAATGAACGTCTAAGAACAGATTTATCTTGCACCGTTTTTTTAAGTGAGCCTGAAGAATATGAAGGCGGTGAACTGGTCGTAGAAGATACCTATGGCTACCATGAAGTAAAACTTCCTGCAGGCGATATGATTTTGTATCCGTCTACAAGTTTGCATGAAGTAACACCTGTCACTCGAGGTTGCCGCACTGCTTCCTTCTTTTGGGTACAAAGTATGATCCGTGATGATGCAGAACGTCATATGTTATTCAACCTAGATCAAACCATTCAAAATTTACGCATGCAATTGGGTGATGAACATGATGAAGTAATTAAACTCACCAATCTGTACCACAACCTCATGCGAAAATGGGCTGAAATATAAATCAATATCGCGTTGGATTGAACTCACATGAATCTCTCCAACGCTTCAATACATATAAATGTTTCGCTTTGACCTTATAATCATGATAAAAATTGCGAAAAATTTCTTATTTAAGAAAATTGAAAAGTACATAAACACGAATTATGAAAAAAATTCTCAGAATAAGCACATTATCAGAAAAGCTTTTTTGACATACGACTAAAATCCATAAAAAAAGCAAAAACTTTTCAGCTCAAGTGGACTAAACTTTAAGTTATAAGTTCAAGGTAAAATAAGTTTGGTTAATTTAAGTCATCAATATCAAAGATGATTTTTAATTTTCTTATTTAAGATACTTGAACAGAAAGATTATATAGACAAAATCTATTTGTAGCCTGCTTACCGCTTCATACAAGAGTACGGTCACTCAGGTTATACAAGGAGCTCTCTCATGATGTTGGCTGATCCAAGTAAAAAATACCGTCGCATGTATCAACGTGTGGACTTACCAGACCGTCAATGGCCGAACAATGAAATTAATAAAGCGCCGATCTGGATGAGTACCGACCTACGTGACGGCAACCAAGCGATCTTTGAGCCAATGAACATTGAGCAAAAATTTAAAATGTTCCAAATGTTGGTGAAAATTGGTTTCAAACATATTGAAATCGGTTTCCCATCAGCATCACAAATTGACTTTGACTTCACGCGTAAATTGATTGAAGAAGGTCATATTCCTGATGACGTTTATATTGAAGTATTGGTTCAAGCACGTGATCATTTGATCCAACGTACTTTTGAATCACTTCAAGGTGCTAAACGTGCCATCGTGCATATCTATAACTCAAATTCTCCGACATTCCGTCAAAAAGTCTTGAATGTGGATGTGGAAGGTGCAAAACAACTTGCGATTAATGCTGCGCAAAAAGTCAAAGAATATGCTGCGAAGCAACCTGAAACTGAATTTGTGTTCCAGTATTCTCCTGAGTGCTTCACTGCAACTGAATTAGAAGTCGCGAAAGATGTTTGTGATGCTGTGACTGAAATTTGGGAAGCATCACCAAGCAATAAAGTGATCTTAAACTTGCCTGCAACTGTGGAAGTATCATCTCCAAACGTGTATGCCGACCAAGTCGAATGGATGCACCGTAACCTTGCACGTCGTGATGGTGTGATTATTTCAGTTCACTGTCATAACGACCGTGGCTGTGGTATTGCCGCATCTGAATTGGCAATCATGGCGGGTGCTGACCGTGTCGAAGGTTGTGTGTTTGGTAACGGTGAACGTACTGGTAACGTCGACGTCGCTGCAATTGCGTTGAACATGTACACTCAAGGTGTTGCACCTGAATTAGATTTCTCAAACATTAACGAAATCATTGCAACGATTGAAGAATGCACAGGCTTGCCTGTTCATCCACGTCATCCGTATGCAGGTGATTTAGTATTTACTGCATTCTCAGGTTCACACCAAGACGCGATCAAAAAAGGTTTTGAGTTCCAAAAGAACGAAGAAATTTGGGATATGCCGTATTTACCAATCGATCCAAAAGACTTGGGTCGCGACTACGACGCTGTGATTCGTGTTAACTCACAGTCTGGTAAAGGTGGTATTGCCTACTTGTTAGAATCAAATTACAACGTCGTATTGCCACGTCGTTTACAAATTGAATTCTCACAAATCGTACAGCAAAAAACTGATGAAGACGGTACTGAGATTTCAGCACAAGCGATCTGGTCATTGTTCAAACAAACATATGTAGAAGCAAAAACTGCACATTACGCAGCGAAGAACTACCGTTTGCATGATGAAAATGGCAAACAAGTGATTGAGCTTGATATTGAAGTCAATGGTCAGACTCAGCACGTTCGTGGTGAAGGTAATGGTCCAATTTCAGCAATCTTGAATGCGCTTCAATTGCCAATTGATGTATTGAACTATGAAGAACGCAGCATCAGCTCAGGTGCACATGCCAAAGCATTAGCATTGGTTGAACTTCAAGTGAAAGGTACAGGTAAAGCGGCCTTTGGTGCAGGTGTTCACGACAACATCGTGACTGCATCTATTGAAGCGATTATTGCCTCAACCAACCGCTTAATTGATCAAGGCGTGTTAAGCACTGATCAAGTGATTGCTGCTGCGGTGTAAACACACTATTAGAATTAGCAATAATTCATAGCATTAAAATGACTTTAGAAGGATACCCGCTAGTGGTATCCTTTTATTTATTCATACTAAAGATTTAAGGCGAATTACTCCCGTGTCTTTTCCAGCTGATTCGGTGGGCTTAGTTACCCCACAAAAGTTTTCATTCGAAGAGCCGTTAGAGCTTGAATGTGGACGCATTCTCCCGCGTTATGAAATTATGGTTGAAACTTACGGCGAATTAAATGCCGATAAGTCCAATGCAATTCTGATTTGTCATGCCCTTTCAGGTCATCACCATGCAGCCGGCTATCATCATGAAGATGATAAGAAACCAGGTTGGTGGGACTCATGTATTGGTCCCGGCAAGGCTATCGATACTTCTAAATTCTTTGTAGTATCTTTAAATAATATTGGTGGCTGTAGCGGCTCGACTGGTCCGACATCACCAAATCCTGAAAATGACAATCGCCCTTATGGTCCCGACTTTCCATTAGTGACAGTTCGTGACTGGGTTAAAACACAAGCCTTATTGTCTGACCGTTTAGGCATTGATGTATGGGATGCTGTGGTGGGTGGTTCACTCGGTGGTATGCAGGCATTGCAATGGTCTGTGGATTATCCTGATCGTTTACGCAAGTGTGTGATTATCGCAAGTACGCCAAAATTGTCTGCACAAAATATTGCCTTTAACGAAGTGGCACGTCAGTCGATTTTATCTGATCCAGACTTCCACAATGGCCGTTACTTGGAACATGACAGCTATCCAAAACGTGGTTTGATTTTGGCACGTATGGTCGGCCATATCACTTATTTATCTGAAGAAGCCATGAAACAAAAATTTGGCCGTGATTTAAAGTCTGGCAAGTTTATGTATGGTTTCGATGTTGAATTCCAAGTTGAAAGTTATTTGCGTTATCAAGGTGAACAGTTCAGCCGTAACTTTGATGCCAATACTTATTTGATTATGACCAAGGCACTCGATTACTTCGATCCATCACGTGAATATGAACAGTCACTGGTGAAAGCAATGGCCAATACCAAATGTAAATTCTTGGTCGTATCATTCACCACCGACTGGCGCTTTTCACCTTCTCGTTCACAAGAATTGGTGGATGCCTTAATTACCAACCATAAGCCAGTCAGCTATGTGGATATTGACGCTGAACAAGGTCATGACTCGTTCTTATTCCCTATTCCACTGTATGTAAAATCTTTACGTGCATTCCTTGGTGGTGAAAATCACCTGAAAGCAACACCGAAGGAGGCAATCTAATGCGTATTGATCAACAGCTCGCGGAAAAATGGATCAAACCAGGCTCAAGTGTGCTTGATTTGGGTTGTGGCGATGGTGAACTGCTCGCACAAATGAGCAAAAAACATGATATTCGTGCCTACGGATTGGAAATTGATCAGGAAAAGATTGCAATTGCGGTCAGTCGTGGGTTAAATATTATTCAACAAGACTTAAATTTAGGTTTAAGCCGCTTTGCCGATCAGTCTTTTGACAACGTGGTCATGGCACAAGCTTTGCAAGCAGTAGATGCACCTGACGTATTATTGCGTGATATGGTGCGTGTCGGTAAACAGGCGATTATTACCTTCCCGAACTTTGCTCATTGGAAGACCCGTTCTTTCTTGGCACTGAAAGGAAGAATGCCTGTTTCGGAAGCCTTGCCGTATATGTGGTATAACACACCGAATATCCACCTCTGTACATTCCGTGATTTTGAAGCACTTTGTGCTGAAAACAACATTAGAATTATTGACCGACTTGCAGTAAATGGGGATCAGCAAGATAGTTTACTGAGTAAGCATCTTCCTAATTTATTCGGTGAAGTCGCGATTTATCGAGTGAGCGCGCTATGAGAAAATTACTACTAACAACGACGCTATTTGCTGGACTGTTCAGTGTACAAAGCCATGCAGACTATGTTACTCCAACACCTTCTGTTGCCAGCCAAGCTGCTCAATATTCTGTGATGGATATTAACCAGTTGATTAAAGCTGCAAAAGCAGGTCAAGCAGGTGCACAGTTCTATCTTGCTACTAAGTATCAGTTTGGTAAAGACATTCAAAAAGATGAACGTCAGGCATTTGCTTGGTACAAAGCAGCAGCCGATCAAGGTCTAAGTGTTGCTCAGCTAAATGTTGGCCGTATGCTTGCTGATGGTATTGGCACTAAAAAAGACGAAGCACTTGCACGTAGTTATTTCGAAAAAGCAGCCAGTCATGGCGATAACCGTGCGAGCTTTAATCTTGCGATGATGGAAGAGAAAAAGAAAAACTATGTCGGGGCTTATCAATGGTATGAGTTGTCTACCCGTGATGGCATGCTTGATAACAAAGTAATTTCTCTGTCTGAAGGTAAGAAAACGGCGCTTGCAGCGAACTTGACCCAAGAGCAAATCCGTCAAGCCCGTGATCGTGCAGATAAATGGATTCAAGGACTTTAAGGTTCTAATCATAAAAAAGCACCTAGAAGGTGCTTTTTTATTGCCTTTAAACTCATCAGCATTGTTAAACTAGTGACATTGAAAACGGATATGAAGAGTAAAAATATGGCTTCTACAGATTGGTTATCTCAAGGCACACTTGTCCTTGCCAGCAATAACAAAGGTAAAATTGCAGAATTTGAAAAACTTTTTGCAGAATTAAACCTACCTGTCGAAGTTATCGCACAAGGTAAACTCAATATTGAAGATGCAATCGAAGATGGTTTAAGTTTTGTTGAAAATGCCATCATTAAAGCCCGTCACGCATCACGTATTTCAGGGAAACCTGCTATTGCCGATGACTCAGGCATCTATGTTCCTGTACTTGGCGGTGCACCTGGCATTTACTCTGCACGTTATGCAGGTGAGCATGGTAACGATGCTGCAAACAATGAAAAATTGTTAGCAGAGCTTCAACCATTCCGTAAAGATGGCGCAGCGATTGAAGGCATGTTCGTTTGTGTGCTTGCCTTAGTACAACATGCTGATGACCCTTTACCGCAAATTTTCCAAGGCATTTGGAAAGGCGAAGTTTTAGAACAAGCGCGTGGTGAAAATGGCTTTGGTTATGATCCACTGTTCTGGCTACCTGAACTTGGAATCTCGAGTGCAGAAATGACCAAAGAAGAAAAAAATAAAATCAGCCATCGTGGACAAGCAATGAAGCTGTTTAAAGCGTGTTTGGAGAAGTAAGAAGCTTTATTCATTCCCTCTCCTGTCAGGAGAAGAATAAGGATTGAGCTAAAAAGCTCCTCCCTTTAATAAAGGGAGGTTGGGAGGGATTTTTCTAATTGACCTCTATCAATCCCCCTAAATCCCCCTTTAGCAAAGGGGAACTTTATAGTGCAGGAATCAAGGCATGCACAATCAACCCATACACCCCAATCAAAATTGCACTCGCAATCGTACCTGAAGCAATATATTTTGCCGACACACCTGTCCCTTGGTAATAAGTTTCAAGTGCCACAATGTTGGCAGCTGGCGGTAATAGGAAGTACATCATCATCACCGCATACACCAATGTTTGATGCGGAATCGGCAGACAAAAATAGGCAACAGCTGCGAAGCTCAGCGACAAAACAAAACGTCCTGCAATTAAACCCATACTCCGTTTTAGATCATTTAGCCCTATTTTCACTTTACTGAGCCACATCCCTAAAATACACATGCCGGCAAAAGTCACAAGAAACTTATTTAAACCGTATGCCGTTTGAATCCATGGATGAAATTCATAAGTGCTTAAATCCCAAAAGGACAATACAGCCGCAATGCTTAATGCTATTACGGGCGGTGATCTTAAAACATTTTTAACAATGAATGACGTACTCTGCCGCTCTGTGCTTACCGCCATAACAGCACTAACATTGCCAAACAATGACCCACCGATATATAGCGCAATAATGGTCGGCATGGCATTTGGACCAAATACAGCCAAAGCAAATGGCAGCCCTAGCCAAACGCCATTCAAATAGCTAAAACACAGTGCACGTAACTTATCTTTTTGCCACAGATAAAACAGGCTAAATAAAATAATTGAACAACTGAGACTGAAGCCGACAAGCCAAAGACTGCCTTCCTTATAAAACACCATGTTGTAGATGATGATTAAAGGGATAAGTAACCTTGCCAAGAGTGCAGCAAGAACAGGACGAATCCTTTTCAGATAATGCACGCCCCAATAACCAATCAGAAATGAAATGAGCGGAACAAGCAGTGCCATAATAAAAGGATATAGACAGGATGACTAAAATCCTAACATATCCAAGGCGCTTACAAAGATTTATTCCGCTTCAGTGTTTTAGCTATATTTAAGAGTGCAAGGCAATGACTTTTTGAATGATCTGACCGGCTGTCTCACCTTGTTGGGATTTTTCCAACCATTGCCACTGATCATGAGTCATGGTTAAAAAATTTGAACAGCGTGTACCGTACACAGAGCTTTGTATAAAGGTTGAGGATAGTAATTCTTCCATTTCAAGCGAAATTCCAGTTGAAGGGAGTAAATCAGGCACGATTTTCCGTTCATCTTCTAATATATCCCATGCTGCCCGATTCAAATCATCCGCTGGAATTTGTGGCTGCTGCAACATCGGTAAGAATTCTTGAGTAAAGCGTTTACGCAAATGTTTGGTCTTTTCCCAAGGTTCATTCAGCAATCCATTCGAAACCACATATACCCCATTAGGCAATACTTGTGGAGCTTCTCCACGATTACTCATATAGACTGCTTGAGTGCGATCTCCGATAAATAAATTAAAACCTGCATAATCGCATTGCCGTTGTTCCAATGCTTGAGCAAAGCGAATTGGCGTTAAATCTGATTCAAGAAATGCCTGAATAATATGCCCACGTGACGTAGGGTAATTATTTTGATCACGTCCATCACGAAAGTTCGTTAACACTGCCCAGCGTCCCTGTGCGGTCACACCCATCCATGTCCCACCCGATTGTAGATCCTGCCCTGCAATAATTGGACTATTTGGCCACGAAGCTAAAGCTTCTGTTGGTCGATGATAAAACTCATCACGATTTGAAATCAGACAAAGTGGCTTCTGATCCAAGACGTTCCAAGCCAGCGCAACAATACACATAGAATCTGCTCATTTATCAGGTTTTGATCTTTACACATTGAATGTACAACATTTTTATGATGTTTCAGCTAAAATCTGTACAAAACAGAATGACAAGGTACATGAATGCTCACCTATCCAAATATTGACCCTGTTGCAGTTGCAATTGGCCCTTTACAAGTTCATTGGTATGGACTGATGTATTTACTGGCATTTTTATTCGCTTGGGGCTTAGCAACTTATCGCTCGAAAGAACGTGGTTGGACACCTGACATGGTGTCAGACTTAATCTTCTATGGTGCTTTAGGGGTAATTTTAGGTGGTCGCTTAGGATACGTCTTATTCTATGGTTTCTCACAATTCCTTGCTGATCCGCTTTGGCTATTCCAAATTTGGACTGGCGGTATGAGTTTCCACGGCGGCTTCTTGGGCGTTATGGCTGCGATGCTGTTCTGGTGCAAGAAGTACAAAATGACATGGTTCCAAACCTTAGATTTTATTGCACCTTGTGTACCAACAGGTTTAATGTTCGGTCGTATTGGTAACTTTATTGGCGGGGAGCTCTACGGCCGCCAAGTTACGGACCCGAACTTTGCCTTAGGTATGATCTTCCCAAGTGATCCATTACAGTTAGTACGACATCCGTCACAGCTTTATCAAGCACTGTGTGAAGGCTTAATTTTATTTATCATCCTTTGGTGGTTCAGTTCAAAACCGCGTCCGCGTATGGCTGTTTCAGCACTCTTCCTCATTGGTTATGGCTTAGCACGTTTCGTCGTTGAGTTCTTCCGTGAGCCAGACAACGGACAATTATTCGTTGCGTGGATGAGTAAAGGTCAATTCCTGAGCCTACCGATGATTTTGGTTGGTTTATGGATGATGTGGTATGCCTACCAAAAGAAAATTTATGATTGGGGTCCACTCAAAAATCATTAAGTTTTCAGCATTTTTAGCATGATTGCGGGGTCAAAAGCCCCGCTTTTTTTCACTTTAAAATATGCTAAAGTGCCTTTCAGTCCTATTGTTATCGATCAATCTATGCTTGAGTTTTGGTTTAACCCACAGATTTCAATCGTCAAAAAATTAATTCTGCTTGTACTCGCTGCCGCAGGAACAGCAGCTTTATATTGGATGCAGCCGTTAAAGCTTGATGCAATTTTAATGTTCGTGGGGACAGGGATTATTTTCTTGATCTGTCGTTATTGCAAAATTCACTTTGCTAGTCAAAATCCTGCGGGGCTGCTGTATCGTTTACTGACTTGGATTCCAATTGCACTCTTGCTGGCACTGATTTTTATGAATATGCAAAACGGCGAAATTCTGATTCCTGGTGCTCAAGGCATTGGTTTTATGGTTCTATCTATTTGCCTGTTTTCACCCTTATCTTTGCTTAATAAAAACGATAAAACTCATCCTAATGCTTAATTTTTGGTATTCCGAACGCTGTGCACGTCAAATCAAACTGATGTTCATTATGTGTACCTGCGTCTTGATTGTATTGTGCTCAAACATCATCAAACTTGACGCAATTTATGTGGGCATTTGTGTGGCGCTTGGAATTACTTTACATCTCAGCTATGGATTCAGCCTACGATATACCAAGGTTACAGGCATAAGCTATATTCGTTATGTACCTGTCTTAGCACTAATTATTGTGATGTATTACTCGATACAAACGAGCATGACCGACAAGGCTTGGGCATTGATGGTTCAAGGTGTGGGATTTATGGGAATTGGCTTATTTTTATGTTCAATTTACAGCAACAGAGCTAAACGGTTGTAACTCTGCTGCTCGCTTTAGACTTAGTGATCTAAACGATAATATTCATACTTCACATTTGGATCGCGATATACCGCGTAACCATTTTGCTTAAAGTCAGAAACCCAAGCTGAACCCGAATATGCCGCAATATGACCGTAAACATGTTGATTGGTACGGTTAATGATATAGATATCGCCTTTCTTAGGACGATCAAAAGACAGGTTAATTTTCTTATAACCAATCTGCTGCAAAGTATTGCCCCAGTCTGCTGCAGCTACTGGATGGTTAACAATTTTTGCACCTGCAGATTGCAAACCTACACGAATACTTTTGGCACATTTCTGTGTACTGGTACTACGTGTAATGCCTTGTAGGAAGCTGGTAAATTTCGCAATATCAATACGCTGACCATTGGCTGCACCAAAACTTGTATGCGTTGGCTTCGCTGTTTCTTTACGTACTGCTTTTTTAGGTCGTTGCTCCGATTGGGAACGTATTATGACATTTGCTTGGACTGGAGCATGTACAGCACTCAAGTTCGCTGGATTATCATAAACCATTCTTTACCAATCGCTCCTCGCCTGCATATTGCGGCCTATATCTCGTTAACAGGCTGATCATACTAGCCTGATCAATGTTAATATTCACCCTCAAAATGTAAAAAAATTTAACCATCATGTAAACCCTAAAATATAAGACTTTGATTAATAATTAATTAAATAAAATAACTCAGTTACAAAACATGTTTCTTTAAGTAAAAAGAAGTGCATTTATTGATCAAATTACGTTCTTTTTCACGTAAATTTAAATCCCGTTCATATCTTCTTCATCTTTAAACAATTCCTACGATGAACAAATACAGATGCAACATTTCACTACAGGACTACAGCACTTTAAGTTATTGATCTTGTTTAGACTCATTGTGAAATTTTTAATTGACTAGAAAAACGGAGTACACAATGAGTCAAGACTTAATGACCGTTTCAAATTTTAAATTAGATCAATATTTAGGAACATGGTACGAAATTGCTCGTTTACCTATGAAACATCAACCAGAAGACAGCACCGACATTTCTGCCGTATACAGTTTAAATGAAGATGGTAAAGTCCGTGTACAAAACCGCTGCTTGGATGAGAAAAAACAACTTGATGAATCCATTGGTGAAGCGACAATTGTCGATGCAGAAAATGCAAAACTTGAAGTTAGTTTCTTGCCTGAAGGTTTCCGTTGGATCCCATTTACTAAAGGGGATTATTGGGTACTAAAACTTGATGAAAACTATCAAACTGCGTTAGTGGGTGAACCCAATAAAAAATATTTGTGGTTATTACATCGCTCACCAAGTTTAGATGAAAGAACCAAAGCTGAATATTTGGCTTATGCAAAATCAATTGGTTATGATTTATCAGATTTAATTCACACCGTGCATACGGGTCATAAAACAGCATAAGTGATTATTTTCTAAAAAAGCACTCGAAATCGGGTGCTTTTTTATGCCTATGTTTCGGCTTATTTTTGTCGTGAACGGTCTATCAGCAATCTTTAAAAAAAATGTTATGATGCCATTTATTCAATGTAACCTCTGATGCAATTCAACATGAAAATGACGTTTCATGTGCATGCCAAGGTCATTTAAACAATATTTTAAGAGAGACTTATGCGCCAATATCTTGACCTTTTACAACATATCCTCGACAACGGTGGTGATAAAGGCGACCGTACAGGTACTGGGACACGTTCAGTATTCGGTCATCAAATGCGTTTTGATCTTTCAAAAGGTTTCCCTTTACTTACGACCAAAAAAGTTCATTTCCGTTCCATTGTGATTGAACTTCTTTGGTTCCTCAAAGGCGATACCAACGTTCAGTATTTAAAAGACAATAAAGTCAGCATTTGGGATGAGTGGTCAACAGCAGAACAGACTGCGCGTTTTGGTCGCCCTGAAGGCGAGCTAGGTCCAGTTTACGGTCATCAATGGCGTAATTTTGGCGCGACAAAAAATGAAGATGGCAGCTATAACCAAGACGGTTTTGACCAAATCAAATGGCTCATCAATGAGATTAAAACCAATCCAAATTCACGTCGTTTGATCGTATCTGGTTGGAACCCAAATGAAGCGGGCAAAGTTGCTTTACCGCCGTGTCATACCCTATTCCAATTCTTTGTGCATAATGGCAAATTGTCTTGTCAGTTGTATCAACGTAGTGCGGATGTTTTTTTAGGCGTGCCATTTAACATTGCGAGCTATGCGTTACTCACACATATGATTGCACAAGTGTGTGACTTAGACGTTGGCGATTTCGTTTGGACCGGCGGTGATACACATCTTTATGCCAACCACTTTGAACAAGCACAATTGCAATTAACTCGTGAACCTCTAGGGTTATGTCAGCTCAAACTCAATCCTGAAATTAAAGATTTATTTGATTTCAAATTTGAAGATATTGAAATTGTAGGCTATGAATCTCATCCTGCAATTAAAGCACCTGTTGCTGTTTAATTTAAATATTTTCCAGATCGCATCAATCCCCCTTTCTTAAAGGGGGATTTTGCATTTTAATAGACAAAATTTCTGTTTTCTTATTTGGATAATTTCTGCATGGCATTTCAAGGTTTAGAAGTCGTACACGTCGTCGCAATGGATCAGCAACACTGCATCGGTAAAGGAAATGACTTGCCTTGGCATATTTCAGCCGACCTCAAACATTTTAAGGAAATTACCCAAGGTGGCGTGGTGGTCATGGGGCGTAAGACCCTAGAGTCAATGGGGCGCACCCTGCCAAAACGTGTGAATTGGATTATCACGCGCGATCAAAACTGGTCTTTTGAAGGTGCTAAAGTGGCCTACAGCATTGAAGATGCGTTGTCACAAGCAGTCTCTGATGTAAAAGCATCTGAAAAACCTGACACAGTCTTTATTATCGGTGGCGGTGAAATCTTTAAACAAACGATTAACATTGCAGATCGTCTAGAATTGACCCATGTTGAACTCGATGTTCAAGGTGATGCACATTATCCAGCTATACCAACTGAGTTTAAAAAGATCGCATCCGAGTCACATATTGACGACAAAACAGGCATTGCTTTTGAGTTCGCAACCTACAGAAAATAAAGCATAAATTTTTAATAAAGTCCTGATTATGCAAACACCCACAAATACTGTAGTCCTTTGGCTCACTCGGCTATTTCATGCAGTATTTGTTGTGTTTGTGATTGGCTCTAGTCTTTGGCTGAGTCTTGCCATTTGGATTCAGCAACCTTTAGGTCTGCTGTTCAGTAGCGTTTTAATCGTACTTTGGATTGCACTGAGCTGTGTTGTACTGGGTATTTATTTTAGTCGTCATCTAATTTCACGCCCTTTAGATATTCTCATCTACATTCTCATTTTTGCTTTAAGCTTAGTTTGGTACTTTAATATAGAAGCGCGTCAAGATCGGGTGTGGAATGCTGAAGTTGCTGAAATGCTGCATTATGAACAGCAAGGCGATCTGGTTACCTTACACAATGTCCGTAATTTCGATTGGCATCATGATGGCAGTTATACTGAACGTTGGGAAACACGTCAGTTTGACCTGAATCAAATCACAGGCGTCAATGTGATTACCTCCTATTGGATGGGACCTAAAATTGCACATACCCTCATTAGCTTTGATTTTGCTGATCAAAAACCCCTAACCTTCTCCATCGAAATTCGTAAAGAAAAAGATGAAGATTTCTCTGCGATTGGTGGTTTTTTTAGAAAGTTTGAATTAAGTCTAATCGCGTCTGATGAAAAGGATATTGTCTATACCCGAAGTAATATTCGTGGTGAACAGGTTTATTTCTTCCCGGTTAATATGCAAAAAAACGAAGCCAAGGCCTTGTTTAATGCCTATTTGAAAAAAGCTGATGATTTACGTGCTGAACCTAAATGGTATAACACATTGACCAGCAACTGCACCACATTGGTCTTTGATATGGTTCAGGCTGTTTCGAATAAACCAATTCCAACCGATTATCGACTGATTGTTTCAGGTTACTTGCCTAATTATCTCTATGACTTACATGCTATTCACCACGAATGGGATATTGCAACGTGGTATCAAAAAGCCCATGTAAACCCTAAAGTCCCTTTTGGCAGCAATATAAGTAGTCAACAATATTCGGAATTGATGCGAAAAAATCTAAAGCCTTAAGATCAATAAATTCATTCTAATTTTGTAAATTTAACTAGCCGAGCGAAATTAAATTTGTTTATATAATCAAATGTTTCCTGACAATAAAAGCCTTTACGATGCTAAAAAAACTCATAGCCACCAGCCTTTTAGGAAGCAGTCTGATTCTGACCGCTTGTCAAAGTACGCCTGTTGAAGGCCCATCTCAAACAATTGAAGCCGCAAATCTATTACAACTTCAACATGGCACTTGGATTGCTACACATATTGGCATGTTTGAAATTAAAAGCGATCCATCAGTTCGAAATATTCCAAGTTTACAATTTGACGGCACGACACAGCGCCTTAGCGGCTCAGATGGCTGTAACCGCTTAATGGGTAGTTATACGGCTGGACGTGATACATTGAGCTTAAGCCAGTTAGCCACCACACGTATGGCATGCTTAAACAACACCAGTGGTGTGGAACAAAAGTTCCAAGATGCTTTAGCAAAAGTGACCCATTACCAAGTCTTTAATAAGACCCTGAAATTATTCGATCGAAACGGTAATCCTGTCTTGCAATTTACCAGTGCTGTACAACCTCGCTAATGCAAAAATAAAAGCCTGATTCGTCAGGCTTTTTTACTTCCAAGATTTTCAGTATACAATCGAGCTTAAGTTCATTGAATTACATTAAGGATAGAGGCATGCAACAAGCACTGTTAGGTGGTGGCTGCTTTTGGTGTACGGAAGCTGTTTTTTTACAAGTTCAAGGGATTGAAAAAGTCGTCAGTGGCTATGCAGGTGGTCACACAACAAACCCAAGCTATGATGATATTTGTCGCGGCGATACCAACCATGCAGAAGTTATTTTAATCGACTTTGATGACAGCCAAATTAGCTTCAAACAGATTTTAGATGTCTTTTTTGCCACACATGATCCAACCACACTCAATCGTCAAGGCAATGATGTCGGTACACAGTATCGTTCTGTGATTTTCTATTTGAGTGATGAACAACGTGATCAGGCACAAGAGATGATTAATACACTTCAAGCAGAGGGCATACAAGTCGTAACTGAATTGAGTCCAGCACCGACCTTCTACCCTGCTGAGGAATATCATCAAAATTTCTTTGCACGTAACCCAAACCAAGGCTATTGCAATTTTGCCATTCCACCAAAACTGAATAAATTGCGCAGTAAGTTTGTCGAATTACTGAAGTAATTGATATAAAAAAAGCGACTGAAATGGTCGCTTTTTTTGTTTTATATTTAATGATCTGTTGCGAATGCAATATCACTGAGTCCGGCTCCACTCGCACGTGACATCACTTGAGCAACCACATCATAACGTGATTCTTTATCTGCTTTGAGCACGATGGTCGGTTGACGCTGTGCCTGCCCTGCAGTATTAAAGCGACTTTCTAACTCATCAAGTGATACAACATTACCATTCCAAGCAACATCACCTTGCGCATTAATGCTGATGGTGACATTTTCAGGTGGCAAGTCGATCACTTTAGCATCTGTTTGCGGCAAGGTTAATGGAATTGATGGGTTAGCAACGGTTGCTGTCACCAAGAAGATGATCATCAATACCAACATAATGTCGATCAAGGGAATGAGATTCATCTCATTCATGCCTGTATCGTTGTCTTCACCCAATTGAAAAGCCATTAAGCTTGACCTCCAACTAAACTGCTTTGCGCAACTTTCGCTTCAGCTTTTTGTGCTGATTCCTGTTGCAACATGGTATCGATCAATAAGCTATGCGCATGATCTTGTAATTCATTGCTCAGTGTACGGTTTGCACGTACGCAGATGTTGTATGCCAATACTGCTGGAATAGCCACAGCCAAACCAAGACCAGTCATAATCAATGCTTCACCTACAGGTGTCGCCACTTGAGCAAGGCCTGCTTGACCGCTACGACCGACAGCAACTAGGGCGTGGAAAATACCCCATACTGTACCGAACAAACCAACGAATGGTGCAATTGAAGCCAATGTACCGAGCACTGCAATACCTTTTTCAGCATTGGCTTTTTCAACAGCAATTTGACGTAAAAGCGCTTGTTCAGCCACTGCCTTACGTTGTTCAAATGCTAATGGAGCAAATTTAGCTTTCAGCTTATCTAATGCTTCAGATAATTGAGCATACGCAATTTGTTTTAATTGACGTGTACCAAGCAAACGTAAAACCACAATGGTCCACGTTGCAATCGACATTGCCAATAATACGAAATACAGTGTTTTACTCACTGCATCTGCATGTTGCCAATAAACTGAAAAGTTCATACTCGAACTCCTAATGGGTTAGCCGTAATTTATTTCACTTGAAAATCGAATGGTTGTTCCACACCACGTATTGGGTATGCCACACCATTTTCAACATATTTGGTGAGTTGTGCACGTCGCACTGCAGATTCCACTTTACGGTTCACTGCAGGGCTACATGATGAATTTCGTGCTGTAGCAGTCGTTACTTTACCTTGCTCATTCGCAGTAATATCCACCACCATTGAACAACTCGAGCGAAGTTCACCTGGAGACATTGACACTTTTGGCGCACGCAACCAACTTACCCCGCCCCCGAGAGAAACATTCTTCGGTGCAGGTGGCGCTGGAGGTGCAGGCGGCGTAGCCGGTGCTGGTGGCGTAACAGGTGCTGGTGGCGTAACAGGTGCTGGCGCAGGTTTTACTTTTGTTTCAGTGACTACCGTAGGCACAACAGGTGCTGGTGTCGGTTTTGCTTCTATCGGTGGTGCTGTCACTGTTTTTGGTGCAGTTTGCTTTTGCACTTGTTGAACTTTTTCAACTTTTTTTGGTGGTGCTGGTACAGGTTTTTCTACAATCTTAACTTCTTTAGGCTTTGGCGGCTCTTTTTTTGGTTCTGCTTTCGGCTTAGGCGGTAATGGACGTGGAGATTCTTGCAATTTTACAAAGCGCACTTTTAAGGGCTTCTTATCAATAGGAGCCAGTTCAGGGGCTTTCATCTGGCTAACACCCCAGATCACACCCACATGCCCGATTAAAACAGCCGCTACGATAGAGATTGCTTTTTTCTTCATCTGATTCGGCGGTGTAGGCATTTGGGGCGCAGCAATTTGACTCATTAAATCTATTACCTCGATGGATCAATCTAATCTATTTTAGAAAAGATCAATTAAGCGCATCGGTTAGCACAATTAAAGTACGCCAATAATAAATGAGAAGTGTTTTCATTTGCAACTACTAATGTCATCTTTCCAGTATTTTTTTGACGCAGATACAAAAAAGGCATACTTAAAGTATGCCTTTTTGATGTTTCATTGTTTTATTGGAAAACAACAGTTTTATTGCCATCGACAATAATACGATCTTCCAGATGCCATTTTACTGCGCGTGCCAAGACATTACGCTCTACGTCCTGACCCAATTCACGTAATTGCTCAACAGTAAAGTCATGGTTTACACGCTCTACGTCTTGCTCAATGATTGGACCTTGGTCAAGATCTGCTGTTACGTAGTGCGCTGTAGCACCAATCAACTTCACGCCTTTCTCATGTGCTTGTTTATAAGGGTTTGCGCCCACAAAAGCAGGGAGGAATGAATGGTGAATATTGATCACTTTCATTTCCCATTTTTGTACAAACTCTTCATCAAGAATTTGCATATAACGCGCTAAAATCAACAAGTCATTGCCTTGCATCAACTCATCAATTTTTGCATAAGCTTCGCGTTTGTTTTCTTTGTTTACTGGCACAACTTCAAATGGAATACCGAAGTTTTCAACCGATTCACGTAGTGTTTCATGGTTTGAAACCACTTTGGTAATTTCACATGGCAAACCGCCACGCGCATGACGCCAAAGCAGTTCAAGTAAGGCATGGTCAACTTTAGACACCAAAATCCCGACTTTCTTCACATCACTGACGAGTGCTAAACGCCATTGCATTTCATAGCGTTCTGCAACATTTACAGCAAAAGTTTGAATTAAACTTTCTTTACGGCTTTGTAAGTTGTCGAGTTCAAACTCAACGCGCATGAAATAACGCCCGCCTTGTGCTTCCGTCGCATATTGATCAAGTGCAGTAATGTTTGCGCCTTGATGATATAAGAAGCTAGACACAGCCTGTACGATGCCTGGCTTGTCTTCACAAGTAATCAATAAACGTGCGGTATTGGCAGTCGTCATATTCATGGTGGTTAAAGTCACTAATCAGTTAAATTAAAAAATAAGCCGAGCATTCTAGCGCGTTTCTTACAGATTCTGAATAGCTGATTCAGCATCCGTATTCTTAATCGATGAAAGACTTGCAAACAATTCTGAGCCACCCATGCTATTGAGTAAGCTTTCATAGGTTTGACGACTCTCACCACGTAAGTACGCACCTTCCAAGAACACCATCTGACGTAGCGCTTGCCAAACCCATTTTTCTTCCAAGGTATTCGAATCGGTAATATGGCCCGACATATACAGGAAGTTGGTCCAGTTGGTCAGCACAATCCATAAGTTAATGATCAGTGCTTCAATTTCAGAATCAGTCATTTCCATTAAGCCTGCATTTACAAAGGCTTTATAAATTTTCTGCCCCTGCTGCATCACTTCACCCGCAAAGCGCGGATACAAACGACGGAAATCTTCATTGTTTTCTACCAAGTGATAGACATCACGATGTAAAAAACGATATGCCCACAACTGACTACTTAACACTTGGAAGTAGTGAATTTTGTCATTGGCATCAAGTTGACGATCATCCGGTAATGCGAGCATTTCCAAAGTTTGCTTTTGGTATTGCTCCATTAATTCTTTAATGATCTCGTTTTTATTACGGAAATGGTAATACAAGTTGCCAGGACTCATTCCCAATTCAGCAGCAATATGATTGGTGGTCACGGAACGTTCGCCACGCTCGTTAAACAACTGCAAACTCAACTGCAATATACGTTCTTTGGTTTTTAACGTTTTGGTATGGGACATCCTAAAATAACCATTCAGCAAATGCATTAGTAGGCTAACACATAAAGTAACTTGACTATTTAGAGTATTTACTCTAAAAAATAATTAATCGATTTTTCAATATGGTAGTGCGGCATGAACAGTCACACAAAAACAAGCTCAATGACACCCCATCTTTTTGATCGTCAGCATTTAAACGACATACTGACACAACAAAAACACGCTTATTCGCGCTATCCACTACCGACTGCAAAGGAACGTATCGATCGTTTAGCACGTCTCAAGCGTATCTTAGTTAAGTATCAAGATCAATTTGCTGATGCAATTAATCAAGATTACGGTAATCGTTCCATTGGTGAAACGAAGATCGGTGAACTACTCACCTGTCTTGAACAAATTAAATATTATAGTAAAAATTTGACCAATTGGATGAAACCGTCAAAGCGTCATATCGGAATTATTCACCAACCTGCAAAAGCCTGGGTGCAATATCAACCTTTAGGTGTGATCGGCATTATGGCACCGTGGAATTATCCTTTATTACTTTCAGTTGGGCCTTTAATTTGTGCCTTGGCTGCAGGTAACCATGCCATGATCAAAATTTCGAGTGCATCTGCAGCGTTTGGTAATGTCCTTGAAAAAGCACTTGCTGAAGCTTTCCCAAAAGAATTGGTAGCGGTGGTCAATGGTGGTGGTGCAATTTCTGATGCATTCTGCCGATTACCTTTCGATAAAATGATTTTCACAGGTTCGACATCTGTCGGAAAAACGGTAATGGCTGCTGCAGCTGAAAACTTAGTGCCTGTCATTTTAGAACTTGGTGGTAAGTCCCCTGTGCTGGTTCATCCATCAATCGATTTGAAAGATGTCGCAGAACGTATTGCAGTAGGTAAACTGTGGAATGCAGGCCAAACCTGTGTTGCGCCCGACTATATGTTCTTACCGCGTGGTAAAACAGCTGAATTTATTGAGCACTTTAAACACTTTGTTGAAACCATGTACCCAGATATCACGCATAATCAGGATTACACCTCGATTATTAATGATAAACAGTACAACCGTCTGCAAGGCTATTTAGAAGATGCTCGTAACAATGGGGCAAATATTATTGAAATTAATCCGCGTAATGAAAATGCTGCTGACTTACGCAAAATTGCACCGACCATTCTGACCAATGTCACGCCAGATATGCAAATTATGCAGAATGAAATCTTTGGTCCACTGCTTCCAATCATGGAATATGATCAAATTGACGATGTAATCGAGTTTATTAATAGCCGTCCGCGTCCTCTTGCATTATACTATTTCGACTTTGATCAAGCGCGTGCCGATTATGTCGCACAGCGAACACATTCAGGGCACTTCGGGCAAAATACTGTTCTGACCCATGTTGCACAAGATGACCTGCCATTTGGAGGCATTGGTGCCTCTGGTATGGGCAAGTATCATGGACCTGAAGGCTTCTTCAGTTTGTCGCATGAACGGTCTGTAATGTCCAATCCTAAGCTGTATAGCTTAAAATACATTCTCCCGCCGTTTAATAAGCCGATTCATAAACTGATTTCGAAGACTCTTCTTCGTTAACTGATCAAGGCATGAGCTATCAAACTAGCTCATGTTTCGTTTTAGCTGAAATCGCTTGTCTTTTAAGCGCATTTTTGGTATAAAACGCCCCTTGAATGAATTCAATCCGTTTATTTTTGACTGGCCATACAGATTTGCTGTTGGCTGAATCAATGGAGTTACACCATGTCTAAGGTTTGCCAAGTTACCGGCAAGCGTCCAGTCGTTGGTAACAACGTCTCACACGCCAACAACAAAACTAAGCGCCGGTTCGAGCCGAACCTGCACCACCACCGTTTCTGGTTAGAAAGCGAAAAACGTTTCGTACGTCTTCGTCTAACTACTAAAGGTATGCGTATTATCGACAAATTGGGTATCGAAAAGGTTGTTGCTGACCTTCGTGCTCAAGGTCAAAAGATCTAAGTAAGGAGTCAGGACAATGCGTGATAAGATTCGCTTAGTTTCTTCAGCTGGTACAGGTTATTTCTATACCACTACTAAGAACAAACGTACTATGCCGGAAAAAATGGAAATCAAAAAATTTGATCCAAAAATCCGTCAACATGTAATCTTCAAAGAAGCTAAAATTAAATAATTTTAGTTTTTTGAAAAAAGCGACCCTCACAGGTCGTTTTTTTTTGCATTTTTTTTATGCAAATTGCTAAAATTTCAAACTGTTTTGGCACTTTTTGTGCTTATTTCCCTCTCATGCAAGACAAAAAAGGAGTGTTGAGTGCCACATGACGTAGATCTCATCATATTACTAGCGGTAGGTTTTGGTCTTGCACTTGTGTTTGGCTATATAGCAGCACGCTTACGACTCCCCCCTCTTATCGGATATTTAATTGCGGGCATTATCATTAGCCCGAACACACCGGGTATTGTCGGTGAAATTAATCTTGCCAATCAGTTGGCTGAACTCGGCGTCATGTTCCTGATGTTTGGTGTCGGGATGCACTTTTCCCTCAATGACCTGATGCAGGTAAGGCGTATTGCCCTGCCTGGTGCGATTCTGCAAATTGCAGTAGCAACCTTGCTCGGTGTTGGTGTCTCTATGCTCTGGGGCTGGAGTTTTGGTACTGCCCTGGTCTTTGGTCTGAGTCTATCGTGTGCCAGTACCGTTGTACTCCTGAAAGCCCTTGGCGATCGTGGTCTACTCGAGTCCATTAACGGTAAAATCGCCGTTGGCTGGCTGCTGGTTGAAGATCTGGTCATGGTTCTGGCATTGGTATTGCTACCTGCAACCGCAGTATTGCTCGGTGGTCAGGCACTGCAAGGTAGTAGTAGCGATCAGAATGTCTGGATCACCTTAGGCATTACCTTGCTCAAAGTAGCCGGCTTTATTGCTTTCATGCTGATTATTGGTAAACGTTTAGTGCCAATGATCATGCAGTTTGTTGCCCGCTTAGGTTCTCGTGAACTCTTTACCTTAACAGTGGTGGCAGCAGCAATTTCGATTGCCTTCGGTGCATACAAAGTCTTTGGTGTTTCAATGGCACTCGGTGCATTCTTCGCGGGGATGGTGGTTAAAGAATCTGACTTTAGCCATCGTGCTGAAGAAGAAACTTTACCTTTGCGTGAAATTTTTTCAATTTTATTCTTCGTTTCAGTCGGGATGTTATTCGACCCAAGAATTTTGATTGAACAACCCCTACATGTACTCTCTGTTGTTGGCATCATTATGATTGGTAAGACCATTGCGGCCATGGCATTGGTTTTATTCTTCCGTTATCCAATCAATACTGCTCTTACAGTTGGGGCATCGCTTGCACAAATTGGTGAATTCTCATTTATTTTGGCAGCGCTTGGTGTGTCACTGAACTTACTGTCGCTTGAAGGCCAAAACCTAATTTTGGCAGGTGCACTCATTTCAATTACTTTGAACTCATTTATTTTCTCTGCAATTGAACCAGTTCAAACATGGATTCGTGAGCGCTCGTCATTGGCACGTTTACTTGAACGTAGTGGTGACCCCTTGGCGATGCTTCCAGATGAGGTCTCACAGGACTACCTGCGCGATCAGGTGGTGATGATTGGTCATGGTGAGGTCGGTCGTCGTGTGACTCGCTCTTTAATGGATCAAAACATTAAAGTCGTGATTGCAGAAGAAAATCGTGAGATTGTAGAAAATTTACGTGCTAAAGGTATTGCTGCCGTTTCAGGTGCAGCCACTGAACCTAGCGTTTTAATTCAAGCACATATTCAGCATGCACGCCTGCTCGTGATCTCCCCGATGGACATTATCGACATTCATAAAATCGTGGATATCGCAAAAACTTTAAATCCTAAAATTCAGGTCTTGCTATGTGCTGAAAGCAAGGAAGAAGCTGAGGTCATTCGTCGTGACAATGTTGGTCAGGTTTATTATGCAAAAGAGGAAATGGCAAAAAATATGAGCGAACATATTTTGCATCAGATCCACATTGCGCATGAGCATAGCCCTTCACACTAAATCATCACCCATAAAAAAAGCGCACTTTAAAGTGCGCTTTTTTTATTGATATCTGTTAGCTATAAAATTTTGGTTTTTGATCCACGATTTCTGCCTGCATTTCATTAACTTCTTTTTCCAGCAAACCAAATAATGCAGCTTGAATCATATGTTGAGCAATAACTGGCACTTGATCACCCAATAGTTTCTTCACTTCATCATTAAATTGAATGGTTAAAAGCGGCTGAGTTTCAGAGCCTGCATTACGTAAAGCCAATTCACCATTTTCAAGTTGAACAAGTTCTAAAATCGCGTCTTGATTACCAAATAATTCTTTCAATTGTTCAATAGACATAGATCCTCCATGTTCAACATGGTCATATAGACAAGTGCATTTTTAAACGTTTAGATGATTTAATATGGGGCTCAATGATTCAATTTCAAGATAGGTCTATTTTAAGCGAACAATCGTCTCTTAAAACTCAACCATTTCATTACGAAAACCATCAATAAGCTGAGTTAACTCACGATGCCATTCACGTAGTATCGCAGTATCAGGCAACCATGCTTGCGTTGTTTGAGTCACTTTAATAATCAGATTCGATGAGGTTTCATCTTCAGGTTCTGGCACGCTTGGTTCAGGCGTGTACTGACAAAGACGATATGCACGTTTTAATTCAGCAATAAAACCATCTTTAGACAACTGTTGCATCACCACAACTTCAGGGGATACCTGACCTTTGGCAGCCATATGTTCTTCAATAGACTTCAGCGTTGGACTCAAATCATTCAAGCGATAGTAACGAACCAATTCTTGTAAGAATGCCAACACCGCACCATGCAAATGAAATACAGCCGCTTCACGATGGGCTTGCGCTTGCTGTACGTGATCCACTTGTTCAGCTTGTTGGCAGGAAAGACGGGCAAAGTAGAGTTTTTGATTGGTACGGTCCGCATGATAGCGAGCAACACGACTCATGGATATATCCTAGGGTTAAAACAAATTTTGGCGTTTATAACTTAAATCTTGGACAGTTTTTTTACAATCAAAATGAAACATCTATTTTGGAATTTATACGGATTCTCTTCTTAATCCCCTATTTTTCACAATTGAAATCGTAACTTTTCGAGTGATAAAAAAAGGAGCTTTACGCTCCTTTGATTATTTCGCTTCAGGCTTTTCTTCAGCTTGTTTGACACGAATTCCATGACCGTGCAAACGAAGTGTATTAAGACCTTTGATGGCTTTTACCGCTTCACGACCATTCGGCATTTCTACAAAGGCAAAGCCTTTAGACTTGCCTGTTTCAGCATCAAGTACCAATGTACATGTGTCTACGGTGCCATAAGCTTTAAACAATTCAAGCAATTCAGCTTCAGTCACAGTACGTTCTAAGTTACGAACTAAAATTTTCATCGGATAACCTTAAGAAGATAGGCAAAATAATTCAAAAAGCACGCGCCTACTCTACTTTTTGCATAAAACGATTATGAACTAGTTTAATCGAGATCAATACCAAAATCTAAATTAATCGATTTTCGTTCAATCAACGCACTTTTTACCGTTTGCTGACGGGTTTTATAGTGAGTTTCCATGGTGCATAAATTTCGGGTTAAATCATTCATAAAATAACTTTCGACTTTGCGTCCCTTTTCATCCACCGTTTCACGTGCCCAATGATTTAAATTTTGTTTAGTCAGAATCAATTCATTTTGTGCACGGGTTAATGCCACGTAGAGCACACGACGTTCTTCCTCAACTTCATCAAAATCACCCTGTGCTCGCGCATGTGGATATTGCCCCGGTGTGACATTGACCACATAACAGACTTTTTGTTCTGTCCCTTTGGCGGAGTGAATAGTAATAAGAGTCACAACATCAGTATCAGATTGACGTTCAATTTCTGAAATCGACACAGGGTCGAGCACATAAGCTTCCAAAAACTCACTCAGTTGACCATGTTTTGATGATAACTGTTTAACGAGTTCAAAATCGCTTTGACGACGGCTCCAATCTTTTTTATAGTTTTCAGCGAGTTGATTTTCAATCGCTTGAATCGCCAAACTTACGCAAGCATGCACTTCTGAACGCAGTACATCCATCTGCTTCATGATGAGAATTGTGTCTAAAGGAATCTTGCCAAATTGTTCAAGCTTGGTGGCAATGCTATCCATATTCGGCTCAAGCAACAGTTGCTGTGCAAGTTTACTCGCACCAACATCACCCACCCCATTCCACAGCGTCAGAAAACGCATCCACGCAATATCATCAAGTGGATTGGCAATCACACGTAAGAGACTCATTAAGTCCTTCACATGCGCGGTTTCGAGCAATTTCATACCACCAATAAAGCGGTAAGGCACATTCGCGGCAATACACGCTGCTTCAATATGACGTGCTGCAAAACTCGAACGCACCAATACCATATGGTCTGACCACTTACTACCCTCAATATAGTGACGCTCTTTGATATCTATGGCGATCCATTTAGCTTCATCAAACTCGTTTGGAAAAATATGCATTTTCGGTTTAATGCCTTCCCCTCGATGAGCATCTAAGCGTTTGTCATATTTAATTTCGGATTGATCCAGTAACCAATTGGATAAATCTAGAATCTCTTGAGTAGAACGGTAATTTTTCTCAAGTTTAAAAATTTCGGCATCAGGTACACGTTCTTTAAAATGATGAATATTCTCAAAATCAGCACCACGGAAACCGTAAATCGACTGCGCATCATCCCCCACACAGAACAAATTGATTTTGTCTTTTAAGGGTTCGAGTAATGCCCATTGCAGAGGGTTGGTATCCTGCATTTCATCAACGAGCATATGACGACAAATTGAAGCGACATAATCAACCAAACCATCAGACTCAGCGAGTGCAGCCGCAACAATCGCCAAAATATCATCGTAATCTAAGAAACTACGCGCACGTTTTCGTGTTTCGTATTCTTTCATGATCTCGCCAATCACGTTGATATACGCCAAATGCTCAGGCATTTGTTTTTCTAGCGCGATACTGAGTTTTTGACGAGTATTGCGTGCAAAGGAATATAAATCACACAACTCTTGCGGCTTTGGTAAACCATTGGGATTTTTCTTATCATCTTTGCCGCGAATCAGGCGGAACATCATCAGTTGATCATCACGATCAATAATCGAGAACTGCTCTAAACCAAAGGCTTTGGGAATACGGCGCAGCAAATACATACAAAAGGTATGAAAAGTAGATGCACGTAAACCTTTGGCTTGATCCCCAAGTGCCAACTCTACACGCGCGACAATTTCACTCGCTGCGCGGCGAGTAAAAGTTAAAATCTGGATTTGATTGGCAGGTACGCCTTGTTCAATCAAATAGGCTGCACGTGCCACAATCGTTTTGGTTTTGCCACAGCCTGCCCCCGCCAAGACCAAACTGTGCTTTGCATCAGTCGTTGCAGCAGTTTTTTGTTGAGGGTTTAATTCATCAATCAGGTTGGCTAAACTCATATTCGATCATCGTGCTGGGGAGATGCTTAGTTTAACAGATCACTGCTCGAAGTCAGACTGAGAAATAATCCCTGTTATATTTTATGCAACAAAGAGCTTGTGCATATCTTTTCATCAATATGTGGATAATATTTGAGTTATCCACAATTTCGGATTACCAACCTATTTCTTTCGCTGTCAGATGACTAATCAGCGTTTCATTAATCGATTCTGGCATTTTACTTTTGGATTTGGATACAGGAATCACACCACCCATCAACTCTGCTTTTGCCTGTGGAAACAAAGGCTGCTGTTGGGGATAAGCATAACCAATCGGGTAAATTGGTTGTCCGGTAGCTAAATCATATTTATCTGTTGCACCAAAGGCATGCAGCAATTCATGGACTAAAACCACTTTATTTCGTTCAGCATTCTTCTTAGACGCGAATAAATTCACTGAGCCAATTCGTCCTTTCTCTAACGCAGTTGAATGCTTTAAAACACTGATTTGTGCAGGATCATAATAATTTAAATACAGCGTTACGCTTGCGCTTGGGTCACTACTTTGCTTTTGTTGCCATGCATAATAACGAAATTTTAAACTCCACAGCATTGCATCTAGCACTGATCCATTTTCAGGGACTTTCGGTGGTAATTGTTTTAACTCACGACCCAGCTGAAAATAAAATTTGATCGGTTGATTCGTATATTGGCTCGCTTGCTCAGTTAAGTACTGCTGTACTCCATCGAGGTCTTGCGTATTGAGCTGCTGAATATATTGCTGCGTGGCTGATGAACCATCAGCATTAATGGGATGCAGAAGTACAAAAATAGGTTTTGACCAATCTTGGTTTTGATCGCGATAGGCATTTATAGCCACAATGAATAAAATGGATAATAAAATCAATATCCTGATTTTCTTCCACATAAAAGTTCTAGCCTTATTTTAATTCTTTAAATTATTCATAATTATGCATAAAAAATGCCGACCGAAGTCAGCATTTTTTATTTAATATGCTTTAGGCTTCAACCCATTTACCATCATTAAAGACCATAGACCATTTGGTTTGTTTGCCTTCAGGTGTTTCCGAGCCGATATATTGCGCTTGGTTTTTACGGCTAAATTTCACCAATGTCGGATTCCCTTCTGGGTCAACATCTGGGGCTTGCAAAATAAATTGATATTTTGGATCAAGCTGGTCGGCCACAGTACGCAGCTCTGCCACTTTCGGTGCACGGGTTTCACGCACTTTCGGGAACTTACTTGCTGCCAAGAACAAACCTGCTGCACCATCACGAAGAACAAAGAAGTCATCGTGTTTGGTTGAACGCAAGTGTTCCATTTTGATTGGATCTACACGCGGCGGTGCAGGCTGACCATTTTTCAATACTTTACGGGTATTGTCACAGCTGTTGCAGGCAAAGTAAGGACCAAAACGACCGGTCTTCAACTGCATTTCGCCATCACACTTGTCGCATGGAATGGTTGGACCATCGTAACCTTTGATTTTGAACTCACCTTCTTCGAGCTCATAACCGTTACAGTCTGGGTTATTGCCGCAGACATGTAGTTTCCGACCACCATCAATCACATAGCTATCCATTGCAGTTTCACAAATTGGACAACGTTTTTTCGACATCAGGTCTGCAGTTTCAGCCGCATCATCATCTGACAGCGCAGCCAAAGACTCTACAGGTGTAAGGTTAAATGTGCCTTTACAACGTTCTTTTGGCGGTAAGTTATAGCCTGAACAGCCCAAGAATACGCCCGTGGTACCGGTACGAATCTGCATTGGACGGTCACACTCTTTACAATGCACCGCATCGACTTCAACTGGCTGATTACGACGCATGCCGTCTTCACCTTGTGCTTTGGTTAGACGTTGTTTGAAATCGCCATAGAAACTGTTTAAAAGCTCTTTCCAATTACGTTCGCCATCGGCTACTTTATCGAGCTGACCTTCTAAATCTGCGGTAAACGCATAGTTCATCAGGTTATTAAAGTTTTCATCGAGACGATCTGTGACGATTTCACCCATCTTCTCGGCAAAGAGACGACGGTTGTCGAGCTTCACATAACCACGGTCTTGAATGGTGGAAATAATTGCCGCATAGGTGGATGGACGACCAATGCCTTTTTTCTCGAGTTCTTTAACGAGTGATGCTTCAGTAAAGCGTGCAGGTGGTTTGGTGAAGTGTTGAGAAGGATCAAGTTTCTCAAGTTTCAGTACTTCACCCACTTTGACTGCAGGCAATAACACATCATCATCGGATTTGTTTTGACCACGAACTTTGGTAAAGCCGTCAAATACCAGTGTACGACCTTTGGCTTTCAGTTCTACGCCGTTGGCATCAACCAAAATAGTTGAAGACAAGTATTCGGCTGGTGTCATCTGACAGGCTACAAACTGACGCCAAATGAGGTCATACAAGCGCTGTGCATCACGTTCCACACCGACAAGGCTATCACCTTTTAAAGCTACATTGGATGGACGAATCGCTTCATGGGCTTCTTGTGCACCTGCCTTATTACCATATCGGTTTGGCTTAGCAGGTAAGTATTTATTGCCATATTCTGTTTCAATATGACCACGCACCATATTGACGGCATCATCACTTAAGAAGGTCGAGTCGGTACGCATATAGGTAATAAAACCAGCTTCATACAAACGCTGCGCGAGCATCATGGTTTTCTTCACAGAAAAACCGAGACGAGTACTAGCTGCTTGTTGAAGGGTCGATGTGATATACGGTGCGCTTGGATTGACCTTAGTCGGTTTATCTTCACGACTTGATACTTTATATTCAGCATCTTTGATCAGATTTAGAAGCGCATCGGTTTCCGCTTTGTTGTGAAGTTTTAAGGTTTTACCATTTTGCTTCACAGCTTCTAGACGGATGTCATCTTTCTTCGATTTAGTATTTGCAAAGACTTGCCAATATTCTTCAGGGATAAACTTACGGATTTCGCGTTCACGTTCCACCACAAGTTTAACCGCAACCGACTGTACACGACCTGCCGATAAACCACGGGCAATTTTTTCCCACAGTAATGGCGAGATCATAAAGCCCACCACACGGTCTAAGAAGCGACGTGCTTGCTGTGCATTGACTTTATCGATATCTAGGCGTGACGGCTGTTTAAAGGCTTCCTGAATGGCATTTTTGGTAATCTCGTTAAATACCACACGTTGATAACGTGAATCATCACCGCCGATCACTTCTTTTAAATGCCAAGCGATGGCTTCCCCTTCACGGTCCATATCCGTTGCGAGGTAGACTTCATCGACTTGCGATGCCAATTTTTTCAGTTCGGCGACGACATTTTCTTTACCAGGAAGAACTTCGTATTTGGCTTTCCAATCGTGCTCAGGATCGACACCCATACGGTTAATCAGCGCTTGTTGTGATTTTTCCGCTTTTTGTTCTGGCGTCAGCTTGGTACGTGTTGCTGGTTTTTTCTCAGCAGTTTTTGCACCACCACCTGTAGGTAAGTCACGTACGTGACCCACAGATGATTTCACAATGTAGTTCGAACCTAAATATTTGTTGATTGTTTTCGCTTTTGCAGGCGACTCCACAATCACTAAGGCACGCTTGCTCCCAGCTTCAGAAGATTTTGCTGTGCTACTTTTGGATGTGGATCGAGGAGCGTTCGCCATAATTAACTGTTAATCCTGTTTATCTCTAAATTAAAGTTCAGCCAAAGAATGTAATAATGCTTTGATATCGTCTAACTGGGTGGCTTTTAAATCGGCTTCTTCATCCCAAAACATTCCCACGCAGTTCGCCTGCATATCAATAGCATATATACCCTTTAATGCAATGGGAAAATCTTTAAATTTGTCATCGCCGTGTACAAGTTGTAACTTTTGGTCGACTACACGTGCACGCATAAGAGGCAAACGCGCTTCAGGAAGCAATACGCTATAATACGCCACCATACTGGCACGATTTTCTGTCGCCATTGGAATTTTGGTCCAGTCAGGTGCAACGACCAAACGGGGATGCAATCCCAATTTACGCGCACGATCACGCATGATGCCAATGGCCTTTTCTCTTGGACTGACGCGCAGACCCAAAATCGAACCCATCACAAAAACAATGATGACAACCGCAACCCAAATTCCAGTGTTTTCCATAGTTCAACCTTTATGTCCTATTATTAGAGTTGCATAAGCACAATATAAAAGGCAAGCACCGTTAAAGAAATTAGTTTCCAAAAAGCTGTGGACTATAAGTAATTTCTCTTTTATGCACACTAATTAAGCAAGACTTAATTAATAACTCTAAAGTTTCAGAAACCTGTTCTTTAGGAACACATTTTTCCAATAGCACTTCAAAACTCGCTAAATATTTTGGTCTTTTTTCAGGAATTACATTTAAAAAAGGCATCAGCCGTAAGCGTATATTTGAAAGTTTCTGATCTAATTTATATCCTATATTTTCAGCCGTTTCAGCCGTTTCAGCCGTTTCAGCCGTTTCAGCCGTTTCAGCCGTTTCAGCCGTTTCAGCCGTTTCAGCCGTAATATTCTTTTGTTTCAGATAACTTTGCAAAACAGTATCTTGATAATTAGGTTTATTATTTTCAAACTTAATAATTTTATTTTTTTTCAATAATTCTACTAATACTCTTGCTACATCCTCTTCAACCTTAAGTATTGCCTTAAGTGAATTAATTAAACTATCTAATTTTGATGGTCTTGAACCTTGTTTAATTAAATATTCACAATATTGATAGATTAGAGAGTCAACATTTATTTCTGACTTAATTTCTTTTACTATTTGTGGTGTAACTAAAGGTTTATTTGAAATCAAATTTGCTTGAAATTTAGCTATTTTTAAAAGATCTACGACATATTCCATCGAATGATCATTCGACATAACTTCAAAGACAACATCACTAGATTTAAATTGCGTTGAGAGCTGCCCAGCGATAAATGTCAGACCGAAATCAGCTGCATCTTTACCCACTTTCGGCATCTTTAAAACTTTTAATTTTCCAGATGAAATAAATGGTGCTAGTTTTACCACTCCATCCAAACTAAAACCAGAAGGAGTTTTTGCATAAACCAAATATATATAATTATATTGTGAGCAATATTTTAAAAGTTCAGTTTCAGTTTTAGGCAGGTTCTCTATATCTAATAGCAATATTTTCTTCATAGGCCCTCATAAAATTATTTTAATTCAGATACATCTCATGACTATATAACACTTCATGACCGTTCCAATAGATATAGCCTTTTTCAATTAATTCCTTTAACAACAGACGCACATCGGACTGTGGAAATAACTGTTCTAATAGATCACGTAATTCATAGATATCTTTAGGTTTGTCATCTCGAAGTTCACGTAATTTGCGCGCAACTTCTAACTGCACAGGATCAATTTTTCCAAAGTTTTTAAATAAATCCTGATGAACCGCATTCATTCCCTGTTGCGATTCTTGTTCAGACTCAACCTGTGGTTGCAGTTCTGCCATCACCTGCTCAAGCAATGCTGAAATCGAAGCTGCCTCTTGTGCTGCATCTAACTGTAATTCAGCCCACTGCTTAAGCACTTTTTTCCTAAAATGAATCTGTCCATCCTGATTTTTTATCAGTTTCAAGTTCATGAGCAAGCCAACCAAATGCTGTACTTGCTTATCTTCTAGCTGCAAAGTATTGGCAAGCGAGTTCTTTAAACCGTCTAAAGTTGTCGGTTTGCCCGTCATTTTCACCACAGCATCGCAATATTTTTTAACCAACATCAATTTTGGTTTGGCTTTAATGGTTTCAATACTTGGTAAATTGAATTTAGCCTGTGGACGCGCTGTAGAGGCTGATTCAGCTTGTACTTGAATCAAATGACAACTGATATTTGAAGCTTCAAACATTTTTGCCAAAGTGACACTACTGTCCATAGCAGAAATGAGTTCGATATGCGCAGGTTGCTCGAGTAAAGCAAGCAGTTGCCCCACCAAAATCGCATATTCAAATTCTTTATGCGGAGCCGTGGGTGTCGCTAAAAATACCACTTGCCCACTTGCTACCCATGAAGAAAATTCAGTCATATCTTCTAAAGAAAATTCAAATTTCCCTGAACAATTAAACAGGTAGAGTACTGAATAATGTTCAATAATTTCACGAAGCAATTGAATCGTAGGCAGATTATTTTCAAGATCAAGCAGAACAGCTTTTTGGCTCATAAGATTATTTTAAGAAACCCACGCAGTAAAACAGAATGAAGTGTTGAGATATAACTTAATCACTTTATGACGCAATTCGTTTGATTTGTCTATGAAATATTCAGCCTTTCAATGATCTAAAATCAAACTATAAAGCCACAGTTAAAGAAAGCATCAATAATGTGGTGGACGATTGGTCATTGGATCAAAAGCCGCAATACCTTCGGATAAATCGGCAGATTCGATACGTTGATACAAAAGCTTCATTTGTTTTTGCAAATCAGCGATTTCCAAGTTTTGCTTGGTCACTTGATCATTCAGTTGATCAACTAAATCATCTAAAAATGCAATTCTTACTTGCAAATCTTCAATGGGTGCGGAAAATGACGCCTGATCATTTAAATTTTGTTGTTTAGTCATTTAAAGTCCTCATTTGGGATTTCAGGAAACATTATGGCCTATATTACCCTTAGGGATGTCCAACTTGCGTTTGGTGGACCTGCCCTGCTCGACGGCGCAAATTTCAGTTTAGAACGTGGCGAACGAGTGTGTTTGATCGGCCGTAATGGTGAAGGTAAGTCTACCTTACTTAAACTGATTGACGGAAGTTTGCTACCCGATAATGGCGAAGTTTCGCTGCAAAATGGCATTACCATTTCCATGCTTGCCCAAGACGTGCCGATGGACTCCGGTAAGGTTGCTGATATTGTAGCAGATGGTGTCGGTGAAGCTGCACAAGTCCTACGTGACTATCATGCAGCAAGTGATGCCTGTGTGCTAGGCGATATGGAAGCCTGTGAACGTATGGGTAACCTGCAACATCAAATGGATCAACTTGATGGTTGGTCACTTGAAACTCGCGTCAATTCAATTTTAGGAAAAATGGGTTTAGACCCTGAAGCTGATTTGGCTGATCTATCTGGTGGTCGTAAGCGTCGTGTACTTTTAGCACGTGCTCTACTCATGCAACCTGATGTGCTGTTACTTGATGAACCAACAAACCATTTGGACGTTGAAAGCATTGAATGGTTAGAGAAATTCCTTCTAGATCAAAACAATCTGACATTACTATTCATTTCCCATGACCGTTCATTTGTGGACAGCATTGCGACACGTATTGTTGAGCTTGATCGAGGTATTTTGCGCAGCTATGAAGGGAACTATTCACGTTACTTAGAACTCAAAGCACAGCAAATGGAAGCGGAAGAAAAGCAAAATGCGCTGTTTGACAAACGCTTAGCTGAAGAAGAAGTCTGGATTCGCCAAGGTATTAAGGCGCGTCGTACCCGTAACGAAGGTCGTGTACGTGCTTTAAAAGCACTACGTGAAGAATCTAAAGCACGTCGCTCACAACAAGGTAAAGTCAGTATGGCTACCCAAGACGCGCAGCGTTCAGGGAAAGTCGTTTTTGAAATTGAGAATTTGGGCGTTCAATTTGGTGACAATGCACCAATTATTAAAGACTTCTCAGCACTTGTACTTCGTGGTGACCGTATTGGTTTAGTCGGCGATAACGGTGTCGGTAAAACCACGCTGATTAAAGCGATTTTGGGTCAGCAAGAACATACAGGTACAGTGAAAACCGGTACGCAGCTTGAAGTCGCTTATTTTGACCAATTGCGTAATGTGCTCGATTTAGAAAAATCAGTCAAAGACAACGTGGCTGAAGGTTCTGACCACGTCGATATTAATGGAAGTCGTCGTCACATCTACAGTTATTTACAAGACTTCTTGTTTAGCCCTGAACGTGCCCGCACCCCTGTAAAAGCATTGTCTGGTGGTGAACGTAACCGTATTTTGCTTGCGAAACTTTTGCTTAAACCATCAAACCTCATCGTGATGGACGAACCAACCAATGACTTGGATATGGTGACGCTTGAACTACTTGAAGAAATGCTCAGCGCTTATAAAGGCACTTTGCTACTGATCTCACATGACCGTGCCTTCATGGACAATGTCGTGACATCGACTTGGGTCTTTGATGGTAAAGGCAATATCAATGAATATATCGGTGGCTATCAAGATTATCTACAACAGCGTCCTGATGACAAAGTGGTCGATCAAAAAGCAGCGGTAAAAAAAGCACAAGCTAAAGCAGAGGCCGCAGCAGCAACTGCTGCACCCGCAGCGAAAAAGGTCAAATTAAGCTACAAAGACCAACGTGCCCTTGAGCAATTACCGGCAGAAATGGAAGCACTTGAAAAAGAACAAGCGGATATTAATGCTTTACTCGCAGATGGTTCATTGTTTGTGACTGATTCAGACAAAGCGATGCAATTGTCAGAACGTCTTGGTGAAATTGACGAACTATTGTTCGAAAAACTAGAACGTTGGGAAGAATTAGAAAACCTGTCTAAAGGTTAAGTTTTCTCAATTTAGACCTGCTAAGCATCTGTATTTATACAGATGCTTTTTTATTTCAAAATCTTCTCTGCTAAACTGCAAAAATTCAACTATTACACATACAGCTTATGAGTCATCAGCCCGAATATAAACCCGGTGAATTCCAATGGTCTTTCTTGCTTCCGCAATATTGGGGCATTTGGATTGGAATTGTATGTCTGATGATTTTGGCAATTTTACCTTGGGCACTGCAATATCGCTTAGGACAGGCTTTAGGCAATATCTGTTTTAAAGCGCTGAAATCACGCCGTGAAACAACACTTCGTAATCTTGAAGTGTGCTTTCCTGAATGGTCACCGGCTGAAGTTGAAGCCAATGCGCGTCAAGTCTTTGTCGATCAAATGATTGGTGTATTTGAGACACTCAATGCATGGTATAGCCCAAAATGGTTTAAAGGTCGTGTCAGCATTGAAGGATTAGAATATATCCATCAAGCACAAGCCGAAGGTAAAGGTATGCTTTTACTCGGTACTCATTCGACTTTGCTCGATGCAGGTGGATATTTGTGTGCACAATATTTCGAGCCAGATGTGGTGTATCGCCCCCAAAACAACCCATTACTCGATATGTTGATTTATCGTTGCCGCGCCACCATTTATGCTAATCAAATTGATCATGATGACATGCGTGGTTTGGTTCGAAAATTAAAAGACGGTCACCCGATTTGGTACAGTCCCGATCAGGATTTTGGGCTTAAACAAGGGGTAATGGCGCCATTCTTTGGTGTGCCTGCTGCAACAGTAACGGCTCATCGACGTTTACTCAAAATGACCAAAGCAGCAGCCATTCCTTTGTATTTTTATCGTCATGGTGATATTGCTGATCCAAAGTATCATGTACTGATTGAACCACCTGTCGAGAATTTACCAAGTGATGATGAACTTGATGATGCAACACGTGTGAATCTGATTATTGAACGTCAGTTACGTATCGCTCCAACCCAATATATGTGGTTCCACCGCCGCTTTAAAACACGGCCTGAAGGTTTTGAAAAAATTTATTAATTGATTTGCATAATGGGTATAAGACTGGGTCTTAAAAAATAACACCCTTAAATAATTTAACCCGAGTTCTACATCCTGTAAAACTCGGGCTAATGAGGTTTGTGCTTTCAAACTTATTCTTTACTTATTTGCTTTCCCTGTCAGCATCATCTCCATGATGTTTCACTTCAGCTTCGTCTTCCTTATGCGAATATCCTTTCGCGACTCCCTGTGCTGATGAGTCTAGAATACGGGCTTTACTTTGTGCTGACTATCCGCTATTGGACGAAAGCAATGTAAGCTATTTCGTACACTTTTCTCATGAATCTACACTGATTTCGTTCCATCCTTATAATCTTGCGCGATTTCATCGGTTACTTGTTTCTCTTCTTTTTCAGCTTTTTCAATACCTTCCTGAATAGCTTGTTGTGCTTCTTCTTCATCCGCATCGGTTTGTTCTAACTCTTGCTGAACTTGTTCAAACTTACGTCCAGTTTGCAATACCACATAAACTGGGAAATGATCAGAACCGACGTGCGGCAGTCGTTCCATTTTTACCAAGGCAAAGTCAGTACTATGGAACACATGGTCAAGTGACCAACGTAACAACGGATAATCGGCATGGAAGGTATTAACATAATGGCGTCCGACACGCGGATCTAATAAGCCACTAATGCGTTGAAATAAACGTGTGGTCCGCGACCATGCCACATCATTTAAGTCCCCCATCACGATACAGCTTTCATCAAGATCTTTAATTTGATCACCAACAATTAATAATTCTGCATCACGCAAGGTTGAGTCTTTGGCTTCGGTTGGACTTGGTGGCTTTGGATGTAAGCAATAAAGCTGCACAGGTTGACCACATGGCAAAATTACAGTGGTATGAATTGATGGAATTTCATCACTCAAAATAAACTTAACTTCGATGTCTTTAAGCTCAAGTTTACTGTAGAGATGCATACCATAAAGATTATCCAATGGGACAGGCACGCGATATGGATAATCCTTTTCAATCACTGAAAGTTCGTTTTGCCAGGTTTGGTCAGTTTCTAAAGTTAAAACCAAATCAGGTTGATACTTCTCGATTTGTTCAATCAATAAATGATACTTTTGATTTGGCGTCAGCACATTCGAGACAATGAGAGATATTTGTTTACTTGGATCTAATTCGTCATCACGGACTTTTTTGACCTGTTTTTTCCAAATAAAGGTATAAGGTAAAACCATTTTCAATTGATAAGCCAAAGCCGCAATTAAAAGTACGAAAATGGTTTGTCGAGCGACTGTCCAAGGCTCATTCCAGAACATTAAAAACGCTAAAGAAATAAAGCCTAAAGCTAAAATTTGTAGTCGTGGAAAGTCCGCTCCACGGAACCACCACTCATCTCGCGGGATCAATGACCAAAAACTGAGCCAAATGACAAAGCATGCAATAATCTCAATCCAAATCATAAAACCTCGCTGTTATATTCTAATTTTTTGTCTAATTCATAAATTAATATCAATTTTCCATGTAACATAAACAAGATATATTGCACAATATTAATCGTGTTTTGGTTGTGTAGCGCTTGCAGTTAGCACACCTTTTGATACACTCGAATACCCTTTTTTATTTTAACGCACCGAGGCAAAATGACATGAAAGTAGGTCTGGTCGGTTGGCGCGGGATGGTTGGTTCCGTCCTTATGCAACGTATGGTTGAAGAGAATGATTTCGCTCATTTTGAGCCATTCTACTTCTCTACCAGTAATGCTGGTGGTGAAGCACCAGCATTTGGCGGCAAGACCGCCCCAGCACTTATGGATGCAACAGACATTAATAGTCTGAAGCAAATGGATGTCATTATTACCTGCCAAGGTGGCGACTACACGACCGAAGTGTTCCCAAAACTCAAAGCTGAAGGCTGGGATGGCTACTGGATTGATGCAGCATCTACCCTGCGTATGGATGATGAAGCCATCATCGTGCTTGATCCAGTCAACATGAACGTGATCAAAGACGGTCTCGTGAAAGGCACAAAAACATTTGTTGGCGGTAACTGTACTGTTTCACTGATGTTGATGGGTCTTGGTGGTCTATTCCAAAACAATTTGGTGGAATGGGCAACCTCCATGACATATCAAGCAGCTTCTGGTGCTGGCGCGCAAAACATGCGTGAATTGATTACAGGCATGGGCTATTTATATAACAATACTAAAGATCTACTTGATGATCCGCGTTCTCCAATTTTAGATATCGATTCTAAAATTGCACAGTTGCAACGTGGTGAAGGCTTCCCATCTGCAAACTTTGGTGTACCTTTAGCAGGTTCTCTCATTCCATATATCGACAAACAGCTTGAAAGCGGTCAGTCGAAAGAAGAATGGAAAGGTCAAGTTGAAACCAACAAGATCCTAGGTAACCAGCAAATCGTACCAATTGATGGTCACTGTGTTCGTATCGGCGCAATGCGTTGCCACTCACAAGCAATTACATTGAAACTTCGTAAAGACGTTCCACTGAACGAAATTGAAGATATCATTGCAAGTGCCAATGACTGGTCTAAAGTGGTACCAAATACCCGTGAAGCATCTATGACTGACTTAACTCCTGTTGCTGTAACAGGTACGCTATCTGTGCCAGTCGGTCGTCTACGTAAACTCAATATGGGTAAAGAATACCTTGGCGCTTTCACTGTGGGTGACCAATTGCTTTGGGGTGCTGCTGAGCCTTTACGTCGTATGCTTCGCATTTTAATTGATTATAAAAATGCTTAAGTCGACAGCGTAAGACTTTTCAAAAAGCCGATCTTTATTGATCGGCTTTTTTATGCCAAGATCAATCAAATATTTTACAAAACATAGACTTCTCGATAATCTACAATTTTCGCTTTGCGACCGTGACTGAGCTCAAAAATTAAGATGACTGCATATAACAAATTAAAGATTGCCATTTTAGCCACTATTGCTACACAGACGAGTTTTGCGATCAATGTTGATCCTGTTCAGATTCAATCTGCACCAGGTGAGTTACTCTATGCAGAAATTAATTTCAGACAATCGAATAGTCAGATTCCGGTTGAAGTCAGTCTCGCTTCCCCAGATGATTTGGCATCGATTGGCGCAATGCATCAACCGCCCGGACATTTAAACTTCTATACCCGCCGTAATGGTAATGGTACAGGCGTGATTACGATTACCTCATCTCGCCCGATGACCGATCGTGAACTCAATATTATTATTAAAATTAAAGAAGGGAATGCAGCACACCTGCAACACATCCGTAAACCTTTACAGGCGAAGAAAGAAACGACTCAGCTAACAGCCAGCCAAAACGAGCGTCCATTAAAGCCAATTGTAGTGGTGAGCGAAAAAGATATCGGGCTAAATTTACCTGTCAGCACACAATATTCTGCGCCAAAACCTGTTGTTGCGCTTGAAAAGCCATTAGCGGTCAAAAAAATTGCACCACCTATGCTTTCTGCAAGCTCAATTCCAAAGCAAGTGACGCCTGCAATCAGTACTGCAATCCCTACGGCAACTCAAACTGCGACTACACCGTCGCCAACTCAAAGTACGCCGAAAGCAGTCACAGTACCTAGGCCACAACCGATTGTAGCTACAACTGTCTCAAAACCTGTGCCGACTGTAGTACCTACACCCGTTGAAAAAATACCAACACAAACCGAAGCCAAAATTAAAGCAGATATTGAAAAACAAATTACAAATTCTGTTCCACCTGTGAAAATGCAGGATAAACAGCATACAGCTACTCCGCCTACGCCTTCTGTTGAAAAAATAACGACTCAAACAGAAAAACCTCAAACTACAAAAATAGCTGACGTTAAAGAACCTGCTATTGAGTCAGTTCAAGCAATAGAAAAACCAACGCCAATTCCAAGCCAAGCTACTGTACCTGCATCTCCAGTACATAATTTTGCACCGCAAACAGAATCTCTTGATCCATTGGTGCGAAAATACAAAGAACAGCAGGCTCAACTGACACAACAAAAAACAATTCAGCCTTCTCCAATTCAAAAGATAGAACATAGTCCAGTTCAGGCATCGACTGCTTCTGCAAACTATGTTGTACAGTCCAATGAGTCTTTATGGAAAATTGCTGAACGCGTAGCACAAGCAGAAAAAAAATCTGTGAATGAAGTTATGCAAAGTATCAAAAAAAATAATGAACATGCCTTTATTGGTGGAGATGCAAACCGTTTGCGTAAAGGCGCATCGTTGAATTTAACTGCGAGCACCACCAATAACAAAGCACAGAAAATCACCCCATCTGAGCTAAAAACACAAAAAGCAACGACGCCTACAAAAACCAAATATCGGCTAAATCAGGCTGAAATGAGTTTGGTTGCAGAGAACCAATCGCATTCCAAAACACTTTCTGCAAATCACAACACATTACAAGATCAATCTAAGAATAAGTTGTCATTAAAAATTATGACAGCTCGTGAAAAAACCGTTAAATTACAGAGAAACGTAACTGAATCTGAATTGGCACTTAATCAAAAGGATCATAGAATTCAATTACTCAACGCACGTTTAGCTCGACTGGAACAACAGTTAAAAGCCCAACAGGCGGATAAAAAGCCAATTCAATAAGATTCACATAATGATTTATTGGGACGCACAATGAACAGTGTTGTCCTCAAGGGGTATAACCATGCTGATGTATTTAATTCCACTGGTGCTTTTAATTGTCGTTTTATTGGTATTAAAAAAACGACAAGACAGTCAAGCTTCAGCAAAGCCAAAAAGAACAGCAAATACAGGCAAAACCACAAAAACACCTTCGCGAACCAACGTTGTTGAAGAACCTGTCTCTGTTCCCAAAACGGCGACCCCATTAGCGCCAGAGTTACGCCAAAAAATCGAAACGCTGATTAAAGAAGATAATTTCTTTGCTGCTGAGGCTCAGATTAACCAAGCCTTAAACCGTGATAACTCGCAGCATGACCTATATTTATTACTTCTTGATATTCATACCAAACAAAAAGATGATTTTGCCATTACGCAGCTGATTAACCATATCCGAGTATTGGGTTTAAGCGAAGTTCTAGCTAAAGCAGAAGCAAAACGCATTGAGTATGAAGAAGCGAATAAAACGAGTAATGAAACAATGGATTTTGGTAAATCTATTGACACCGTACCAACTACACAAACACTTGTTGACGATAAAGCTTTCGATGCACTTCAAGATGAAATTAAACCATCAACTAAATCTGTATTTGAAGCCAAACCGACCCAAAACGATATCAAACCCCTTGAGTTTAATTTCGACTCGTCATTTACTCAACTCGATACTAAGGTAGAACCTGTAAAAGAAGAAACTGCAACTCAAGAAGCTGCACCTGTTGCTGACTTATCTTTTGATTTAGATCCATCACCTAAAATCGAAGAAGCGCCTGCTGCCCCTACGCTTGAGTTTAAATTAGACGATATCAAACCAGCTGAACCTGTAGCGCCAGCGCAAGAGGAAATTCAGCCTTTAGACTTTTCTTTCTCTTTAGATAGTGTTCCTGCTGTTGAAGAAAAAGTTGAACCGATTACGCTTGACTTAAATACAGAAAATCTTGATACACCAGCGCCAACCGCTGAACCTTCCACGCTAGATTTCAAACTTGATTCTTTAGAACCAAAACAGGAAACACCAAGCACAGGTATTCAAGTTGCAGTACCTGAAACACCTGTATCAAAAGCAGACCAAAACGATCCTTTGGTGCAATCATTCCCTGAGCTCATCGATAATGATGAAATCAGTTTAAATATCGTTCTTGCTGAACAATATATTAAACTGGGTGCCTATGATGCAGCGCGTGAATTATTAGCAGAGAAAGAAAGCCAATATTCAGCAGAACAAAAACAGCAAGTCAGCGAACTCTTAAATCAAATCGCTTCTTAAAGTTTTTCGTTTTAAACTAAAGCAGTCATTACAGGCTGCTTTTTTATGAAAGAAACAATCGCATTAATTTATATGGGTGGAACATTTGGTTGTGTGGGTAATCCACTGAGCCCGATGTCTGCGGAATTATTTATTCCACAGCTAGAGCGTTATTGTTCTCATGATGTTGATGTTACCTGTTTTAAAGCGCCAACGATTAAAGATAGCAGTGCCTGTACAGCAATAGACTGGCTGGAACTCATCCGATTTATTCAGAGTCTAATTGCTCAGAAATATCAATACTTTGTCATTATTCATGGCACCGATACGCTAAGCTATGCCAGTGCAGTGCTTAGTCATTTTTTAGCAAATCAAGCCACCGTTATTTTAACAGGGAGCCAATACCCTCTATTAAATGTCACGGGCGATGCACTACGTGAATTTAGTGATGCGAATAATAATCTGCAGTTTGCCTTACAGTCTGTACTCAAAACATCGCCTGGTGTTTATCTGGCTTTTAATCAGCATTTATTTCATGCACGATCTGCACTCAAGCAACATACCACCGAACTTCATGCTTTCCATGGCCTAGACTCCGATGTCTCTCTCCCTATTCGTCATCCACTAACAGTGACTGCAGCACATATTAAACAAGCAGATACATTTAATTGTATGAGTTGTATGATGCAACCGATTGAACTTGAACAACAAGTACAAAATTTACAAAACGTACTGAATCATCCCCCGCATTTTTTAATCTTACAAGGGTTTGGCACAGGTAACTTGGCAGTCAATCAACCTCTCATTCAGCTTATTGATCAACTCTATGACCAAGGTTGTGCAACTATACTGACTACTCAAGTGCCATTCGGTGGTACAGATCAACGTTATGCCATCGCCGATTGGGTTAAAGACAGTAAAGTTTTACTCAATGACAGCTATGGGCATGCCGATCTTTATGCAAAAGCCTTAAAAATGTATTTACAATATGACCGCGTAGACCAATGGCATGCGCATTGGTACGAATAAAGAACTTTTGAGGTAAATATGCAACGTTTTGCAATTGGGATTGAGTTTTGTGGGATGAACTATCGAGGTTGGCAAACTCAACAACCCGGCGTTGCGAGTGTACAAGAAACCATTGAGAAAGTACTTTCAACAGTCGCAAATGAACCGATTATCCTACACGGTGCTGGTCGCACAGATGCCGGGGTTCATGCCACAAATATGGTTGCGCATTTTGATACCAATGCTATTCGTTCTAAACACGGTTGGTTGCGTGGCTGTAACAGTCAACTCCCAAAAGATATTTCCATCCAATGGATTCAAGAGATGGACGAGCAGTTTCACGCGCGTTTTAAAGCCAAAGCTCGTCGCTACCGTTATGTGGTGTATAACAATCCTGTACGCCCTGCATTACTGCATAAACAAGTCACCCATGCCTATTATGAATTAAACGTTGCAGACATGATCGAAGCAGCGAAGAAATTTGAAGGTACTCACAACTTTGAAAGTTTCCGTGCAGCGTCTTGTCAGTCTAATCAACCAGTTCGTCATGTCAGACACTGTCGTTTAATTCCACATGGACCCTATTTAGTTCTTGATATTCAAGCAGATGGCTTCTTACATCATATGGTGCGTAATATCATGGGGTGCTTATTAGAAGTTGGGCAAGGTATGTATAGCATTGACCATATTGATGAAATCTTTGCTGCCGAAGACCGCAAAGCTGCTGGTATCACTGCTCCACCTGATGGCCTCTATTTTATCCATGCAGATTATCCAGAAGAATTTAATCTTCCTGAAGTACCTTTAGGCCCACATTGGCTTAATATGCCTGAATAGTATTTTTAGAATATTCACCTCCCCTAATAACCCCTCCTAAAAGGAGGGGAAAATTCTTCTTAAAAAGGAAGAATATAAAAAATCCACCTTTGAAAAAAGGGGGGATTTTTTTGGGGGATTCTAACGCTGCTTACGCTTGCGATATTCCACTGGTGTTTCATTGGTCCAGCGTTTAAACGCACGATAGAACGTGCTTGGCTCAGAGAAGCCTGTCAGATAAACAATCCGCTCTACACTTTCATTGGTTCCCGCCAATAAACGTTTCGCTAAACGACAACGATAGTCCGACAAGATTTGCTGGAAGCTCGTGTTCGCCTCAGAAAGCTGCGTTCTCAAACGACGGGGCGTAATATTAAGCTGTGCCGCCACTGTTTCTAAAGTCGTTTCACCACTTTCCAATGTCGAACCTATTGCACGACGTACTTCACCGACCAAGTCATAACGTGCCAACTCTTGCAATTTTTCAATTGCCAGTTGCTCATGTAACTGTAATAACTCAGGTTCAGCTTGCCATAACGGGAAATCTAGAATACTTGGATCAAAATACAAACGGGTTTCTTTTTGCCCAAGACTCACAGGACATTCAAAAACACGGAAGTATTCATCATCCGTTGCGCCTTTAGAAAAGTTAAAGTCGATGTAAATCGGTGCAAAACGCCCTTCAGTAATAAACTTAAAGAAGCGTAGGACACCCGACATCGCGCATTCGGTAAAATGTCGATTGACTAAATTTTCCGCATAAGGCTGTTCACCATTGGTCAAATAGCAACGATCATCTTCTACCACCAATTTGGCATGAAATGCATCACTGATCAGACGTTGGTAGGCCAAAGCACGCTTCAACCCCTCACCAAAATTTTCACTTGATATAAACAGGTGTTCAATCACCTGCCCACGATACAGAGGTAGATGCTCACCTAAATGTAACCCAATATCGGGATCACGACTGACTTCTTCGGCAGCCACCCAAAAGGCATACTGCGCACTCAGTGGTGTGCGATCATTCGCCTCCACTTGGTTTAAAGCGACTCCTGCTTTAGTTAGTAGTTCTTCCGTAGGCAATCCCGCACGACGAATCGCTTGGTAGCCTAAACGTAATACAACCGATGCATCCGTTAGCTGACTCACTCAAAAACCTTCCTTGTATGTGCTTCATTTATACCCAAAAAGATTGATTTTAGATTAACTGCGATTGACCAAACTGACAACAAAAGAAGATAACTTTTTAGTTAAAATATTTGTACTGATACTTCGCTTATTTTACTGACAGATGATCAGTCTCACACCCGTTTCACCTTGTATTTAGCAAAAAAATTGACTATAATTTGCGCCTTTCCAATTTATTCATTCAGGTAGGCTATGGCCAATAAAGAGGAACTCATCGAGTTCGAAGGCGTTGTCACCGAGACGCTTCCTAATACTATGTTCCGTGTACGTTTAGAAAACGGTCATGAAGTGATTGCTCATATCTCTGGTAAAATGCGTAAACACTATATTCGTATTTTGACTGGCGACAGTGTAAAAGTAGAAATGACACCTTACGATTTGACTAAGGGTCGTATCACTTACCGTGCACGCTAAGTTTTAGCGCAAGCATGAAAGCCACTTTTGAGTGGCTTTTTTATTGTCTAATTTTTTATATATCCGTTTAATTCTACTTTTACTAATGTATTCACCAATTATCGAATTACAACAATAATAAGACCTATTTATCATTAAACTCAAAATGTACTTTAAGCAAATGCTGGAGTCATTATGTTTCGGTTGTCTTCTCCCCTCAATCATTCGGTCATACTGTTAGCTTTCAGTATGATTGCTGGATGTACATCTACGCCGAGTATGAACTCTCATGACCGTGAGCTATATCTCAACTCATTTGTGGGTCAGTCAAGTGAGTATATTTATAACCATCTCGATTTAAGCAAAATGGGTTATGAGCAAAGTCAGCCACCAGAGCTTAGTCCGTCTGCATTAAGCTATCACATAGAACGTAAATTATTTATTCCGATGTCAGTTCCTCAATCTAGTGCAGGAGGTACAGGCACTGTGCCTATTCCTATCGCAAATAGTCGTGCTGACGGTTATGACACCTCTTTGTCCTGTCAGATTGTCTTCCCGCTTAAGGACAATATTGCTCAATCTGTCAGTTATACAGGTAGAACCTGCTGACATAAAAAAACGCAGCCAATGCTGCGTTTTTTATAGGCTTGTAAGGTATTGATTAGTCTAAAGCAGCAACAACTGCTTGACCCATTTCAACCGTACCTACTTTCGTCATACCTTCAGACATGATATCTGCTGTACGTAAACCTTGATCTAAAACACGACCTACTGCATCTTCAATGGCTTTTGCAGCTGCTTCTTGACGGAATGTGTAACGAAGCATCATTGCAACAGAAAGGATCGTTGCAAGTGGGTTGGCAATGTTTTGACCTGCGATGTCTGGTGCAGAACCATGACATGGCTCATACATACCTTTACCATTTTCATCTAAAGATGCAGATGGCAACATACCAATTGAACCGGTTAACATCGCTGCTTCGTCAGACAAGATATCGCCAAACAAGTTACCTGTTACAATCACATCAAATTGTTTCGGTGCACGAACCAATTGCATTGCAGCATTATCTACATACATATGCGACAAGTTAATGTCTGGATATTGCTCTTCTTTCAATGCATTCACAGTTTGTTTCCAAAGTTCTGTCACTTCAAGTACGTTGGCTTTATCCACTGAACATACTTTACCGCCACGAAGTTTTGCCATTTCAAAGGCAACTTTAGCAATACGTTTGATTTCAGATTCAGCATAAACGTCAGTGTTGTAACCTTGCTTTTCACCATTTTCAAGTTCACGGATACCACGTGGTTGACCGAAGTAAATACCACCTGTAAGTTCACGAACAATCAAAATATCCAAACCAGAAACGATTTCAGGTTTTAAGCTAGACGCATCTGCCAATTGCGGATAAAGAATCGCTGGGCGCAAGTTAGCGAAAAGGTTTAGTTCGCTACGAAGTTTTAATAAACCACGCTCTGGACGGATTGAACGCTCAATCGTATCCCATTTTGGACCACCGACAGCACCTAATAAAATCGCATCTGCTTTTTGCGCTTGAGCAGAAGTAACGTCTGGATAAGGTGCACCGTGTGCATCAATCGCAGCACCACCCAATAAACCATGTTCCCATGTTAAATCTAGTTTGAATTTATCATTTACCACGCTTAATACGTGTTCAGCCGCTTTGACAATTTCAGGACCAATACCGTCACCGGCTAAAATCAAAATTTGTTTAGACATGAGATGTTCCATTTATAACGTTGGTTCTTACCAACAGGATTAAATTTTTCTTTCTACAAATTCTGCAATGCCCGTTTGAACATTGTAAGGTTTGCAGAAACGGCGAATTGTTTTGCTCTCCCGCATCAAATCCACACACAATGGATCAGGTACAGAAGCATTTAATAAACTGTCAACTTTCGTACTACGCTCACGATACATCTTTAATGTGTATTTTCGCTTTGCATGAAAGTTGTGAAATACATGTAAAACTTCTGCTTTATCTTTACTGATTGGATAGAAGCGAACCACAAGTTCATGCTGCCCCGATGGAATCGAAAGATAAATCGGATTCGGCTGGCTGAGTTTTTGTCCATTTAAACGAACAAGGTTTTGCTTCATTGCCTCTTTGTTCAAATGTCCCGATTTTGCATCAATAATGATGGTCTGATCGAGTCGCTCAAATTCACAATCTTGTGTTCCTGCACAATAAATCAAAGCATTTGACTGTGTTTCCTTGGTCTCTTTGATTTTTTTGAGCTGCAGCGTATCGATACTCTGACAAGCTGTCATTAACATCGATACACCACTTAAAGCAAACAACGGTTTCCAATATTTCGCCATGTTGATTGTTTAACCCAAGTTAAGATGTCCTGAACTCGATCTTATCAAGGGTTAAACCGACAAGCTATGACTAAATGATTAGAATTACGCACGAATTTCAGCAAACACCCAAGGTCGTGCAGCTTTAGTTTTCTCTTCATAAGCACGAATATCATCCGCAGCTTGTAAAGTTAAACCAATATCATCCAAACCATTGAGTAAACAATGTTTACGGAATGGATCGACTTCAAACTTGAATGCTTCACCTGATGGTGTACGTACTTCTTGCGCTTCAAGATCAATGGTTAATTGATAACCTTCTTGTGCAGCACATTCTTTAAATAACTGATCAACAATCTCTTCAGACAAGATCACTGGCAACATGCCGTTTTTAAAGCTGTTGTTAAAGAAAATGTCCGCGTAGCTTGGTGCGATGACAGTACGGAAACCGTATTCTTCCAATGCCCACGGTGCATGCTCACGGCTTGATCCACAACCAAAGTTGGCACGTGAAATCAAAATTGAAGCACCTTGATAACGCGGTTTATTCAATTCGAAATCTGGGTTTAATGGACGTTTTGAGTTGTCTTGACCCAAATAGCCTTCATCCAAATAACGGAGTTCATCAAAAAGATTCGCACCAAAACCAGTACGTTTAATTGATTTCAAGAACTGCTTTGGAATAATCAAATCTGTATCGACATTGGCACGGTCTAAAGGTGCAACGATACCTTGTTCAACGGTATATTTTTTCATGCTCTTTGCTCCTCTTAGAACGAACGTACGTCAACAAAGTGACCTGCAATTGCCGCTGCTGCTGCCATTGCTGGGCTCACCAAATGTGTACGACCGCCATTACCTTGACGACCTTCGAAGTTACGGTTTGAAGTCGATGCACAATGCTCACCTGGCTGCAATTTGTCAGCGTTCATCGCCAAACACATTGAACAACCTGGCTCACGCCATTCAAAACCAGCTTCGATTAATATCTTATCTAAGCCTTCTGCTTCAGCTTGAGCCTTAACTAAGCCAGAACCAGGAACCACCATCGCTTGTTTGATCGTACTTGCGACTTTTTTACCTTTAGCCACTTCAGCTGCCGCACGGATATCTTCAATACGAGAGTTGGTACAAGAACCAATAAATACACGATCTAATTTAATATCAGACAATGCCTGACCCGCATTTAAGCCCATATATTGATATGCACGTGTCCAGTCATTGCGCTGTACGTCATCTTTGGCTTGCTCTAACGTTGGAACTGCTTGAGACACTGGAATCACCATCTCAGGAGAAGTTCCCCAAGACACTTGTGGCTCAATCTCTTCGCCTTGAAGGACAACCACTGTATCGAAATGTGCACCTTCATCAGAATGCAAAGTATTCCAATACTCAACAGCTTTGTCCCAGTCTGCGCCTTTTGGTGCATATGGACGGTTTTTTACATATTCAATGGTTTTCTCATCGACAGCAACCATACCCACACGCGCACCACCTTCGATGGCCATGTTACATACGGTCATACGACCTTCAATCGACATGTCACGGAACACTTGACCACCGAACTCAATCGCGTGACCCGTACCACCTGCAGTACCAATTTTACCAATAATGGCTAAAACCACATCTTTTGGTGTTACACCTTGACCCAATTTACCGTCAACGCGTACCAACATGTTTTTCATTTTCTTTTGAACTAAGCATTGGGTTGCCAATACATGTTCAACTTCCGATGTCCCAATACCATGTGCCAAACAACCAAACGCACCATGTGTCGCAGTATGTGAGTCGCCACATACAACTGTCATACCGGGTAAAGTCAAACCTTGTTCAGGTCCTACGACGTGTGCAATCCCTTGACGAATATCATTGATATCAAACTGTGCCACATTAAATGTCTTACAGTTGTCATCTAAGGTTTGAACTTGGATACGAGACGTATCATCTTCAATACCCGCAATACCCTCTGAACGCTCTTTCGTAGACGTCGGTACGTTATGGTCAGGCGTTGCCACGTTCGCGCTTAAACGCCAAGGTTGACGACCTGCTAATTGCAAGCCTTCGAAGGCTTGCGGTGAAGTCACTTCATGCAATAAATGACGGTCAATATAAAGTAGTGATGAGCCATCATCTCGTTGTTTTACTAGATGGTCGTCCCATAATTTGTCATACAATGTTTTTGGTATTTGGGTTTCGCCTGCCATGTCGATGTACTCCACTGGACTGGGTAAATTCTTTCATTAACTTTGATTATAGCCACAGGTTCACATAAATCTAATTTATCATTTTTATTAGTTTATAAACTTTTTGGAATTACTTTTAAGCATTGCTTTTATAGTCCTTAATTGCTGATTAATTCATCTATTTTCCCGATCATTTTATTCAAAATATACGTTTTTACAGATTAAATAAGAATGATTATTATTAGCTCATTAAACAAGATCACATCGATTTTAGAGGAAGATCAACATGGCACAAGTTCAAAAATTCGTTGTAAACAATCAGCGTATGTTTAAGAAAACATTAAGCTATTACATCATGCATATTACAGTTGCGATGTTGGTCGGCTACTTTGTGACAGGCAGTTTAACAATGGCTATTGCTTTAAGTTTGTTGGAACCTACTGTTCAAGCGGTGGCTTTCTTCTTCCATGAGAAAGCATGGGAACAAAAACCGCAGGCGATTGAACAAGAAGTTTCAATATAGTCTGAAACGACTCATCATTTTAAAATAAAGACCACATTCTTCCTCTGTGGTCTTTTTTATTTACTTCAATACATAAGTCATCATAAAACCTTCAGTCACAAACTTTATGTAGGGAAACTTCTTAAAAATCCATCATTAATAACTAAAAGTTTAAATTACATTCAAAAAATACAACTTTCCCTTTGATTTATTCTTTATTTACACCAACAATACCAACATACATAAAAATTCGTTATAGGTGATTAAGATGAATCTGGCAGCCTTTGAAGCCTTTGTGAAAGTCATGGAAACGGGTTCGATTTCTTTGGCAGCAGATCAACTTTTTATTACCCAACCAGCAGTAACTAAACGTATTCATAGTTTAGAAGAATACTTTGGTGTGAAATTATTTGAATCTGCTGGGCGTGGTGTACAAGCAACCCATGCAGCACATTCGCTGCTGCCTAAAGTGAAGAATTGGCTGAATGAACTCGGTGATATTCATCATACGTTGAGTCATGAACAGGGACAGGTACAAGGTCAACTCAAAGTCGGCACCAGCCATCATATTGGGTTACATCATTTACCCACACATTTGGCGACTTATGTACAAGACTATCCAAATGTCACCCTTGATGTTCATTTTGTTGACTCAGAGCAAGCGCATGAGCAAGTCATTGCTGGTGATTTGGAATTGGCATTCTTAACCCTGCCACCTGTTGGGGACGAACGCCTGAATTACGTCACCATCTGGAATGATCCATTGGTCTTTGTGGCAGCCCCATTTCATCCCTTGGCTCAGCGCAAAAATTTGAAGTTGGAAGATTTGCTTGAATACGCAAGCTTACTCCCCTCTTCTCAAACCTATACCACACAAATCACTTTGGCTGAGTTCGAGAAACAAGGTGTAAAACCAAAAGTAACCATGAGTAATAATCCACTTGAATCCATCCGTATGTTGGTTTCCATCGGTTTAGGTTGGTCAGTTCTTCCTAAAACATTAGTCAATCATGATTTAAAACAGTTGGATATTAATTTGGAAATGAATCGTCAACTGGGTATGGTTTGGCATCCTGGACGCACTCAATCCAAAGCAGCGCAGGCTTTGGTTGAATTGATGACTTCTATTTAAATAAAAATCACTTTACAATCATGCAGTGAATATTTCAATTCACTGCATTTTGTTACTTAACTCACTTAGAACCGCTGTTCCCTTTGAATTAATTTAGAAGCATTCCATTATAAAAATGATCGGAAGCTTTATAAATTATTAGGGAGTTTTCCAAATGAGTTTAGACTCAAACCCTTGTACCAAAATCAATAATAACGATACCTTCCAATCACCTCATTTAGAGCGTCCTGCTTTATATCTGTTAGATACACCGTCTTTAAATTTTCCCGATACAACGACTGCACGAAGAGTTCTACGCGAATACTTCATTAATACCTTTGATACCTATACCTGCTTATTTGAATGTCTCAAAAACGACAATGCCTATTTTGTAAAACCTATTGCACTTCGGCATCCTCTCATTTTCTATTTTGGCCATACCGCCACTTTTTTTATTAATAAATTACTGCTCGCCAAATTAATCAGAGAACGAATTAACCCGATTTTTGAAAATATGTTTGCCGTTGGTGTAGATGAAATGAGTTGGGATGATCTCAATGAGCAACATTATGATTGGCCAAGTGTGTCCGCCGTTCGCAAATATAGACAGCAGGTTCGCGATCAGGTTCTCCAAATCATTGATCATGCTCCATTGGAACTCCCGCTCAATTGGGAAAATCCGTGGTGGTCAATTATTATGGGTATTGAACATGAGCGAATCCATCTAGAAACATCCTCCGTGCTTATTCGTCAGCACAAACTAGAATATGTCCATAACCATCCTCTGTGGCGTGCCCATGTCCTAACTGGCATAGCACCAGATAACAGGCTTATTCCTGTACCTGCGGGACAAGTTCATTTCAATAAAAAATTTGATGATGCTTTTTATGGCTGGGACAATGAATACGGCGAACATCAAGCCGATATCGACGTATTTCAGGCATCGCAATATTTAGTCTCCAACCAAGAGTTTCTCGGTTTTGTGGAAAATAAGGGTTATCACACTGAGCATTATTGGTCAGAAGAAGGATGGGCTTGGCGAAATTTCGCTGAAGCGGAACATCCAACTTTTTGGCATTGGCAAGATCATCAATGGCAACTCCGTACCATGCTTGAACGCATTCCTATGCCTTGGGATTGGCCGGTTGAAGTCAATTATCACGAAGCAAAAGCCTTTTGTCAGTGGAAATCTGAACAAATGGGAGTGTCCATTCGCTTACCCACTGAAGACGAATGGTATCGACTCTATGACCTCAGTGGCTTAAGTGATGCGCATAATGATAAAAATGCGAATATTGCGTTGAAATATGCAAACGAATAGTTGTCCTGTTCATCATTTTCAACACGGTAATTTTTACGATGTTCAAGGCAATGTATGGCAATGGACTGAAACCCCAATTTATCCATTTGAAGGATTTCAAGTTCATCCTATTTATGATGATTTTAGTACGCCTACCTTTGACGGCAAACACAATTTGATTAAAGGTGGTTCATGGATTTCTGCCGGTAATGAAGCATTGTCGAGTTCTCGTTATGCCTTTAGACGACATTTTTTCCAGCATGCAGGTTTTCGCTATGTTCAATCTGAACAAGCCTTGACTCAGTTTCAATCCCACTATGAAACGGACACTTTGGTTTCTCAATATTTAGAATTTCAATATGGCCCAGAATATTTTGGAGTGGCCAATTTTGCCAAGACCTTGGTCGATATTGCACGACCGTATTACCAGCTGAACACTTGTCAAAAAGCCTTAGATTTAGGCTGTGCTACAGGACGGGCGAGTTTTGAATTGGCTCGCGACTTTAAACATGTCACATGTTTAGACTTTTCAGCCCGCTTTATTCAACATGGTGTAGAACTAGCGCAAGCTAAAACTTTACGCTATACCATACCGACTGAAGGTGAATTGGTTGACTATAAGTCCTGTTCATTAAAAGCCGTCGGTCTTGAGGATGTTGCATATAAAGTTGAATTTGCTCAAGCGGACGCATGCAATTTAAAAGCAATTTTCACCGATTATGATTTTATTTTGGCTGCCAATCTGATTGATCGGCTCCACCATCCACGTGACTTTTTAACACAGATTCATCAGCGTCTTAAAATTGGGGGGATCTTGATGTTGACCTCGCCTTATACTTGGCTTGAAGAACATACACAACGCTCAGAATGGATAGGTGGATTTAAGCAGGCGGGAGAAAACCTGAGTACCTTAGAGGGCATCAAAGCTTTACTCAGCCCACATTTTGAAATGCTGGACGAACCTGTGGATATGCCTTTTGTGATCCGGGAAACAGCGCGTAAATATCAACATACCCTGTCCCAAGTAACTTTATGGAAACGGATACAGTAATGCCCCAAATGAAAAAAGCCAATCAGTTGATTGGCTTTTTGTTCACTACTCAATTCCGCTAGTGGCATCCTCATGCAGAGATTCATTGAGCTGATCCACCACAATGGCCCATTCTCCATCTGAAGCAATTTTTTCAGCCAAGAACTGGCGCTGCGCATCTGACCAGTACGGCGCCTCCATCAGGTTCACATCTTTGGGTAATTGATGCTCATGAATAAATTGGGCAATCCCTTCTGCACTTGAATCCAGACCTAACTGTGCAAATAAATGAGTCATACGCGGTCTAACTTGGGTCATTTTCATTACCTCAGCGCTTGCTATCGTTATTGTCGACTTGCTTTATTTGTTCTAAGCATAGCATGTTTATTCAGCAACGGGCATGTCAAAAAGTACCCTCTTCTGCTTATAAAAAAGCACAACCGAAGTTGTGCCTGATTAAATCGAACGAACTGCTTAAATCGACCAGTCTTGAATTTGCCAGCCTTGTTCGGTAGCTAAAGCCGCTAAACGGTCATCTGGGTTCACTGCAATCGCATGATCAGCATATTCAAGTAAGAAACGATCATTGATTGAATCTGAATAAGCCCACGACTCTGTCACATCACGACCAGCGAGCCATTGTTCCAAACGTGTCAGTTTGCCTTGTTGGTAACATGGGACATTGATCACTTTACCCGTATATTTCCCTGCGACCACTTCTGCATTGGTGGCAATAATTTCAGTAATTCCAAATTCACGGAAAATCGGTGCAGTAATAAAGTCCGATGTTGCAGTAATCCCCACCAGTTCATGACCTTCATCTTTATGACGTTGAATCGCTTTAAAACCTTCAGGACGCATTTGTGGGCGAATCACTTTTTCCATAAAACGCTGATGTAAGGCAGTTAAATAGTCATTGTCATGCTGAGTTAAAAATTCAAATACAAATTCGTTATAAGCAATCGGGTCAAGCTGTCCTTTTTTATAATCCTCATAAAATTTATCGTTCATGGCACGATGATGAATGGGGTCGACCAAACCCTCGTTGACCAGAAACTCACCCCACGAATGGTCCGAATCTGTATTTAATAAGGTGTGATCAAGGTCAAACAGTGCCAATTTCATGAAAATACTCGTAAAAACTGAAATTTAAGAAAAAAATTGTAAATCTATCTCCGCTAGTCGATAGAAATTCGTTAAGATCATAGCAATTTTAACATTTTTAAACTTTGCTTTTTTCGTGTTGGATATAGAAATAAAAATCCCCGTGAGCAAAGGCATAAATTAAACAATTTTTAGGTGCCAAATGATCGACTCTGAAGGTTTCCGACCGAACGTCGGGATCATTTTGGCAAACGATGCTGGACAGGTTTTATGGGCAAAACGCATTGGTCACAATGCATGGCAGTTTCCACAAGGGGGGATCCAATATGGTGAAACTCCTGAGCAGGCACTCTTTCGTGAGCTAAGAGAAGAAGTTGGCTTACTGCCTGAACATGTCCAAATTATCGCGCAGACCAAAGGGTGGTTGCGCTATCGTTTGCCACATCGATACATTCGTACGGATTCAGATCCGGTATGTATCGGTCAAAAGCAAAAGTGGTTTTTACTCAAGCTGACAGGTTCGGCTCAGAATATTCAATTGAATTTATCTGACCCACCTGAATTTGATCAATGGCAGTGGGTCAGTTACTGGTATCCATTAGGCCAAGTGGTGAATTTTAAACGCGATGTTTACCGCAAGGCCATGGTTGAACTTTGTCAGCAATTACCAAAGGAAAAAAGCTAAAAAAATCGTATAAATATGCAGATTTTTTAGTCGGCTATTGTTATAAATAAACTGAAGATTAAAACTCAACACATGGAGTGGCCCTGATGTCGAATATGCAACTGGATACCTTAAGACGCATTGTCCAAGAGATCAATGCATCGACCAGTTTGCATGAATCGCTCGATATTATGGTCAATCATGTGGCCGATGCCATGCATGTCGATGTCTGCTCGATTTATCTTTTAGATGAGCGCAATCATCGTTATCTGCTCATGGCATCTAAAGGTTTAAATCCTGAGTCAGTTGGGCATGTATCTTTACAGCTTGGCGAGGGTCTTGTTGGCTTAGTCGGTCAACGTGAGGAAATCGTCAACCTCGACAATGCCCCGAAACACGAACGTTTCCTGTATTTACCCGAAACAGGCGAGGAAATTTATAACTCTTTCCTTGGTGTACCAGTGATGTACCGCCGTAAGGTGATGGGCGTACTCGTTGTTCAAAACAAGGAATCACAAGATTTCAGCGAAGCTGCTGAATCTTTCTTGGTGACTCTATGTGCGCAGCTTTCAGGTGTGATTGCTCATGCGCATGCTGTCGGCAATATCGACGTCTTTCGTAAACCAAGTAACTTACCTGCCTATAAAACCTTCCAAGGGATTTCGGGCTCGGGCGGTATTGCGCTAGGACGTGCCGTAATTCTCTATCCACCTGCGGATTTAGCGGCAGTTCCTGATCGTGAAGCGGATGACATCAGTGAAGAACTCGAATTATTAGATACTGCCCTCGCCTCTGTACGTGAAGAAATCCAACATCTTGATGACAAGATGCAAGATGCTTTAATGGCAGAAGAACGTGCATTGTTTAGCGTATTCCTACGTATGCTCGATGAAAATGCCTTGCCTGCGGAAATTAAAGAATTAATTCGTGAAGGCAATTGGGCACAAGGTGCTGTTCGTATTGTCATTGATAATCACGTAGCACAATTCGCGCAAATGGAAGATGAATATCTGCGTGAACGTGTTGCGGATTTAAAAGATTTAGGACGCCGAATTCTTGCGCGCTTACAGGTTGAAGATGCCAGTCACCGTGAACTTACCGATGAAAGTATCTTAATTGGTGAAGAAATCTCAACCGCTGCATTGGTTGAACTCCCTGTCGATAAAATCGCAGCCATTGTCACCTCTGAAGGGGCAATGAACTCACATATGGTGATTGTGGCACGTGCGCTCGGTATTCCAACCGTTGTTGGGGTGACTGAACTGCCAATTAACACGCTTGATGATGTCGAGATGATTGTCGATGCTCACCAAGGTCGTATTTTTATTAATCCACCACGACGCCTGCGTACCCGCTACAAAGAGATTCAAAAAGAAGAAGAACAAATCGCAAAAGACTTGCGTCAGTACGAAACCAAAGATGCCATTACGCCTGATGGTGTTGCAGTACGTTTATTTGTGAATACAGGTTTGATGATTGACGTTGTTCGTGGTGTGCAACGTGGTGCCAAAGGTGTGGGGCTGTATCGTTCAGAAATTCCCTTTATGCTGCGCGATCGTTTCCCCGGCGAAGAAGAACAACGCTCTATTTACCGTCAGCAGCTCAGCCACTTTGCTAATAAACCGGTGGTCATGCGTACCCTTGATATTGGCGCGGACAAAGACCTACCTTACTTTTCGATTGAAGAAGAAAACTCAGCACTGGGCTGGCGTGGTATTCGCTTTACCCTCGATCATCCTGAGATTTTTTCCTCACAAATTCGTGCCATGCTTAAAGCCAGTATTGGGCTGAATAATTTGCATATTTTGCTGCCTATGGTCACCAGTGTCAGTGAAATTGAAGAAGCGTTATACCTGCTTGAGCGTGACTGGGCTGCTGTTCAGGAAGAAGAACAGGTCAAAATTACCAAACCAAAAATCGGCATTATGGTTGAAGTGCCAAGCGTGCTATATCAAATTGATGAATTTTCAGAATTTGTTGATTTCTTCTCTGTTGGCTCTAATGATTTAACTCAATATTTACTGGCCGTTGACCGTAATAATCCACGTGTTGCTAGCGTGTACTCGCACTTGCACCCTGCAGTCCTCAGAGCGTTGTCACGTCTTGTTCAAGACTGTCATCGCAATGAAAAACCGGTCAGCATTTGTGGTGAGATGGCTGGAGATCCACTTTCCGCGATTTTACTGATGGCAATGGGCTTTAATACGCTGTCGATGAGTTCAAGTAATATTCTGCGTGTGCGTAAAGCCATTTGTCATGTACCTATGGATGATGCGAAAGAACTCTTGGATCATGTGCTTCAATTCGATAACCCGCTGATTGTGAAAAGTTGTATGGAACACTACTTTAGAACACACGGTTTGGGCGATATGGTGAAGTCTTCAACTCGAATTGTCGGTGCTTAAAAGGACGGTTTCGATAGATATAAAAAAGAGATTGTATAGAAAAATTTTCAAGTTTAAAGTCAATTACATCAAGCAGCTTTAATGTTGGGTAAACAGCTAAGTTCTGATATTAAAAAAGGGCGATCTTCATGAGAATATCGCCCTTGTTTATGTTTACTATAACCACGTTTCAATGCCTTTTTACGGTCTATAAAGACTTGGCTTTGATTCACTTCATACATATGTTTTGCCACGAAGTTATGTTCGACTCGTTTTAATTTCAATTGTTTTTCTGCCATTTAATTTCACCTATTACAAACAAGACCTGTTGTGATGAATCCCTATTTAGGGACGCTGATCATACGCCATTTTGTACAATATTCAAGCATTTTTAAAACATCAATATCAGCATCAAAATCGAAAATTTAATCTCACAACAATTACATGATTATTAATAATTTTTAATTACTTCAATGCTTCTTGCTGTCCATATTATTTTCCGATAAACACGAACAAATAATCCCATAGGCATTTAAACAAATTGTCATTGTCATATTTTTATAAAAAGCTTTAATAGAACAAGGTCTTGAAGAAATTTAAATACGGTTCATTTAATTTTGAATATTTTCTACAAGATTACATAAGTCCAACAAGCCAATCGGATGAAATATAGATATTTCGCAGGTCTGGCTTACACTGATTTACACAATGTTTAAAGTCGAAAACAAATTTGCATGCTAAATCTTTAATGTACTTTTTCGACTTATATAAAACATTATAAAAATGGAGACTCGCCATGAGCGATGACGCTAAAAAATGTCCTATGACGCACTTAACGACTGATGCTGGTGCACCCGTTGTCGATAATCAAAATAGTATGACCGCAGGTCCTCGTGGTCCTTTACTTGCACAAGATCTTTGGCTGAATGAGAAACTGGGGAACTTTGTTCGCGAAGTGATTCCTGAGCGTCGTATGCACGCCAAAGGTTCAGGCGCATTTGGGACTTTTACGGTAACCAATGATATTACTCAATATACCCGCGCAAAAGTATTCTCTGAAGTGGGTAAAAAAACTGATATTTTCGTGCGCTTCTCAACAGTCGCTGGTGAACGTGGTGCAGCCGATGCTGAGCGTGATATTCGTGGTTTCGCCATGAAATTCTATACCGAAGAAGGTAACTGGGACTTAGTCGGTAATAACACCCCTGTATTCTTCCTACGTGATGCACGTAAGTTCCCGGACTTAAACAAAGCGGTAAAACGTGATCCAAAAACCAATAAACGTAGTGCAACCAATAACTGGGATTTCTGGACACTGTTACCTGAAGCACTGCATCAAGTCACCATTGTGATGTCGGATCGCGGTATTCCAGATGGCTATCGTCATATGCATGGTTTTGGTAGCCATACCTTTAGTTTTATTAATGCCAATAACGAGCGTTTCTGGGTGAAATTCCATATGCGTACTCAGCAAGGCATTAAAAACCTGACCGATGCTGAAGCTGAAGCACTGATTGCGAAAGATCGTGAAAGTTCACAAACAGACTTGTTTGATGCAATCGAACGTGGAGATTTCCCGAAATGGAAAATGTACGTACAAATCATGCCTGAGTTGGATGCAGAAAAAGTCCCATATCACCCATTCGACCTTACCAAAGTTTGGCCGAAAGGCGATTATCCATTGATTGAAGTGGGTGAATTTGAGCTGAATCGTAACCCAGAAAACTATTTCCAAGACGTTGAACAAGCCGCATTTGCACCAAGCAACCTGGTTCCAGGTATTAGCTTCTCGCCTGACCGTATGCTTCAAGCACGTTTGTTCAACTATGCTGATGCTGCGCGTTATCGTGTGGGCGTGAATCATTATCAAATTCCAGTCAATGCGCCTCGTTGCCCAGTGCACTCAAATCGTCGTGATGGTCAAGGTCGCACAGATGGTAACTATGGTGCACTTCCTCACTATGAACCGAACAGCTTTAGTCAGTGGCAAGAGCAACCGCAATACAAAGAGCCACCACTGAAAATTTCAGGTGCTGCTGATCTTTGGGATTATCGTGAAGATGATAATGACTACTTCAGCCAGCCACGTGCATTATTCAATCTGATGAATGATGAGCAAAAGCAAGCGTTGTTCAACAATACTGCGGCAGCTATGGGTGATGCACTCGACTTTATTAAGTATCGTCATATCCGCAACTGCCATATGTGTGACCCTGCGTATGGTGAAGGTGTAGCTAAAGCACTCGGTATGACCGTTGCTGATGCGCAAGCCGCACGTGCGACTGATCCTGCTCGCGGCAATCCTGGTCTGCTCTAAATCATTAGACTTGAGCAAAATAAAAAAACCACCTTATAGGTGGTTTTTTTAAGACTTAAATTAGACTTAGACACGCCCCTGCGTACGTTCAATCCATACCGCTTTAGTTTGTGGCTTCACAAACAAGGCCACAATTTCAGGATGCATTTTTCTAATTTCAGCTTCAATGCGGTTAACGCATGCTTCAATCTCATCAGAAGTCAGGTTGTCTTTAAACTCTAAACTGAGCGATGCGATCACCTGATGTGCACCAATCTGTTCGGTCAAAACCCCATTGGCATTTAATACCGCTGAATCATGTCCTGCAATGTGCAACACATTTTCCCGAAGTTTGGGATCTGCAGTTTCCCCAAGCAATAAACCTTTTGTTTCCCGTGCCAATAAAAATGCAGAAACCGCCAAGATCACACCAATGAGAATAGATGCTACACCATCAAGCTCAGGCATGTTGAGTTGATGTGCCAAGAAAATCCCAATGAAAGCAATAAACAAACCAATTAGTGCTGCCGTATCTTCAAATAACACGGTAAAGGTGGTTGGGTCTTTACTGCGACGGAAGGCTTCAAAATAACCCAAGTTCCCTTTTAGACGACGGAAAGTTTTTAATGCGACAAACCATGAAATGCCTTCACAGATAATGGCAAAACCTAAAACTAGATAGTTAATCATGGGATTTTGCATTTTTTCGGGCTGAAGAATATGTTGAACCCCTTGATAAATGGACACAATCGCACCCAATGCAAATACCATCAGTGCCACAATAAATGCCCAAAAATACAGTTCACGTCCATAACCAAAGGGATGTGTGGTATCTGCAGGCTGTTGGGATTTCTTCATCCCGTACAACAGCAATATTTCGTTCAGGGTATCAACCACCGAGTGAATCGCTTCACTCAGCATTGCAGAACTGTTGGTGATATATGCCGCTACAAACTTCACCAAGGCAATGGCCAAGTTCCCAAATAGCGCTGCATAGACCACGATCTTATTGGAATGTGCATCAGACATGCTAAAACTGTCCTAAAATAAAATGATCAAATGGATTGATCTTATGTATCAACATCTTAAAACTTTAGAATTTAGATTTGTTTTACAAATTGTTGTTCTTTACGCTAAATGTTCAGGAAAGCAACATTGCTTTATTTCGTTTAAAAAGAAAAAAAGAGCCTTGAGGCTCTTGATGCTTATGATTTTAATTTGGAAAAATACTGCTCTTTCCATTCTTTCCAGAAGTACATCACGATACCCAGCATGACGACAGCAATGCCAGCGAAGGCGTGACTACTAATTACTTCATGATTTAAAGTCGCGCCCAGTATCAAGGCAATAATCGGGGTCATCACATTACTTAACGATACGGTAGATGCCGCCAAGCGACGAATTAGCCAGAAGTAACACAGCATTGCCACGATAGAAGACAAAATCATGGTAAAGCCAAAACCAAATAAGGCTTGTGCGCTCGGCAACTGTGTCGGAAAGGACTGCCAAATAAATGGAATTATCAGGAATGAACTGAGTGATGAAACAATCAAAGAACCTGTCGCTTGTGACATCGGTTTGAGTGGTGCATTGATTTGTTTCACCCAAAAGATCGAACTGATATACGACACCATACTAATTAACATCAGCACAATCCCCCATGGATTGACCTTGCTGTCCGCAGATTCAGCGAAGACAAAACTTAAACCACCGACAGCCACAGCCATCCCGAGCCATTGCAACCAAATCAGCTTATGAGTTTTTAAAATCACATGACCGATTAAGCCCGCAATTAAAGGTGAAAAACCAAAAATCAGTGCCATTAAACCTGAAGTTAAATAATTCGCTGCCAAGTAGATAAACAACTGTGCCCCGATCAGGTTGAGACTGCCTGCGACATAGCTCATCATTGAGGTTCGATCAAAAGGCAACGGATTACGCATGATGCCTAGAATCGCCAAGGCCAAAAGTGAAGCCCCAAAATAGCGAATGATCAGCACCCACATGGGTTGTATCTCTGCCACACTCCATACAATCGCTAAAGGCGTTGCGGCCCAGATTAAGACCAATAAAGCATAAATACTTGCCGTAACGATGATGGGAGATGTGTGTGTATTCATAGGCTGCTCAAAATTAACTCAATACTTTTTATAGGCACATAAAAAGCAGACCTAGGTTGCCCGAGGTCTGCTCATTTGTAAACGATGATTACTTCACCAGCTTACGTAGATCTTGACTCAAATCTAAATATTTTTCTGCTTCAAATGCCGCGTTTTTGCTGATCAATTTTTTCAAATGACGCATTTCTTTGGCTGCATTCACGGTAATACCACCGACAATCACACCATCAGTCACACCGAAGAGTACAAATGAAGATTCAGCACCCAACTCAGGTTTGATTTCACCACGTGCAATCCATTCGCTTGCAGCCATATCACCCACAAATTGATAGTTGATATTGAGTTGGTCTGTCCAGAACCATGCTGGATTTGGTGTCGGATGCTCAACACCCATCACATGACGTGCAAAGATGCCTGCTTGAAGGTTAGCATTTTCCCAAGTTTCGACACGGCGATGATTGCCACAAGCACGAAGTTGCGTTGCTACGTCACCTGCGGCATAGATATCAGGATTTGAGGTTTGACAGTTTTCATTCACTTTAATCGCAAACTCAACATCCAAACCCGCATCAATGGCAAGCTGAGCATTTGGCACGATACCAATACCGTAAACAACCGCATCCGCACGAAGTTCTTCACCATCTTCTAAAGTGACAACGACTTCTTCGCCATCCAATTTACAATCTGCAATCGCAGTTGAAAGACGAACATCCACACCAGCTTGTTTTTGCTGAGCCAATAAGAATTCACTCAAAATGCGTGGTGATGAACGACCCATCACCATTGGACCCATTTCAATGACAGTCACTTCACATTCTTTGTAACGTGCACTTGATGCAAGCTCAAGACCAATCACACCACCACCGATCAAGATAATACGGCGACCCGGTTGCAATACTGGAACTAAAGCTTGTGAGTCTTCAAGATTACGCAGTGTATAAACGTGTTTACCGAGTGCATCAAAGTTTGGTAGACGACGTGCTGCACCACCTGTAGCAAGTAGCAACTTATCATAAGCCACCACATCACCATTTTGCAGTTCAACGCTATGTGCTTCTGCGTTGATTTTCTCAACACCGTTACCACGAATCGTTTCGACACCGAGTTCTGCCAGTTTTTCTTCTGACAAAATTTCGATTTTGGTTTCCTCAGGTTTTAAAATCACATCTTTAGACAAAGGTGGACGTTCATAAGGTAAGTGTTGTTCATCCCCAATCAGGATAATTTTACCTTCATACTTGTTGCCACGAAGTTCTAAGATTGCGCTCGCGCCTGCTTGACCAGCACCTACAATCACGATAGTTTCGATGTTGCTCATGTCTTTAACCTTTTAATTCCGCAGATACGATGCCGAAGCCCGCAATCCACTCGCTAATATCTTCATAGCAGTGAGTCGTCATTTCGTACTCACCCACTTCATTTAATGCTGCAAATGCGGCCATCCAAGAACGGACTTCTTGCCCACCACGACCACCCTCAACACGAATTTCAGCTTCAGTCATGGCTTCCATGGCAGCAAAATCGGCTTGCTTGAATTTCTCAAGCAACGCAATGTCCCACTCAGGATTCAAAGGCACAGCGACAGAAGTATCACCCGCAGCGAGTTTTTGACCCACAGCAATGATTTTTGACTGACGCGCGTTACGTGCTTCAGGTGTTGGGTTACGACCTGCAATCAGGAACTCTTCCACTTCAGGTGGTACAGAACCCATTTGTGGTGTCGGTGGATCATGTGAAAGACCACCTGTACCTAAAACAAGCACACGTTCATTTTCAAGGTTTAATGACTTGATGAACTGCCCTACTGCACGACCTAAGGCAATGGTACGCTTAGTGGTTGGCATTGGTGCTGCGGCGCCGTTAATGAAAATTGGAATCGTTGGATAACGATCAAGTTGACCACTACATAAGAAATGTAAAGGTTGAGTCACCCCATGGTCTGCTTGCATACGATATGAATAAGCAACATCCACACCTTCATCCAATACACGTCGCACAAGTCCTAAAGCTTTTTCTTCAGGGACATCAATACGCGCATTGTCCTTACCATAATCCCAATCGCCGGCTGCAGTGGCACGAATACCGACACAGAAACTAGGCATGAGGTCATAGAAGAAACCATTAAAATGGTCAGGACCAAAAGTGATGATTAAGGTTGGATCATAAGCTTTGACTTCAGCAGCCAATTGCTCAAACGCTTGACGTACTTTTTGCTCTTGCGCTTGATCTTGCGGTGCAGCAAATTCCATTAAAGGACTGTGTGAAGCACAAATCAGTTTAACGGCCATGAGATACTCCTGAATAGGAAGGCAGCCAAAATTTGGCTGCCGAGTAAGTCCATTTATGTAGACAAGATTTTATTCGTCAAAGAAACCGGCACGTGGTTGACGTAAACCACGAATACCCAGACCACATTCTGCGTTGATCAGAACACCGGTCAATGGACGGTTATTTTGACGTGATGCCAAGAGAACATATGAACCTGTCATATCTTCAGGCTCAGGTAAGAAGTTCAGTGGCATGCCACGGGCAATTTTCTCAGGGTCACGTGCATCAAGTAGACCAAGATTTTCCTGACCTAAAGATGCAGCTCCTTTGATATTGACATTCATACCTGATGGCGCAACAGCATTCACTCGTACTTTAGGCGCAAGCTCATAGGCCAATTCTTTCATAATACCCACACCGGCATGCTTAGATGCAGTGTATACAGGGCCTCCGCCTGCGGAGTACAGTGCCGAATTAGACAAAGTAAATATGATAGAACCTTCAGAAGCTATCAATGCATCTAGTGCAGCTTTGGCACCTAAGATGAGTGATTTGGTATTAATACCCATGATTTCATCAAAGGCTTTTTCCAGTTGTTCGCCTGAAGTATTGACGATATCTGCATAATGATCCCAGATACCTGCATTACCCACGAAACAATCGAGTTTACCGTAACGCTCGACAGTGGCTTCCACTGCACGCACGTTATCTTCATAGTTGGCCACATCACCTGCGATCGCAAGCACGCGGTCACCAAAATGTGCTTTCAATGCATCAACTTTCGATTGTGAACGCTGAAGAACGGCAACTTGTGCACCCTCCTCAAGGAAACGCTCAACCAATGCCCAGCCGAGGCCTGAACCACCACCAGTGATAAGTGCAACTTCGCCTTGTAGCCAACCCATGATTACTCTCCTGCCATTTCTACAAATAACTGACCATCTTCAACAATCACTGGGAAAGTTTGGATAGGATCAGTCGCCGGTAAGCAAAGTGCTTGACCAGTTTTCAAACAGAAACGTGCTGAATGCAGTGGGCATTCCACAGTACCGTCGTCTTCCAGGTAACCTTCCGACATAGACGCATTACCATGTGAACAACGATCATTCATCGCGAAGAATTCGCCGTTGTTATTGAATACTGCTAAAGCTTCAATACCATTTACGCCGCAATCTACTTTTAGCGCTTCGCCTTCATCTAGTTCGTCAACTTGGCAAACAAAAATCTTATTCATTAGAAGAACACACTCAAGTTGTGGGAGTTATAAGTCACTTGGTCTAAAGTGATTTTACGGTTGAAGATTTGGAAGCCTAGGCCACCTTCAACTTTACGAATCTTGTCGTGACGTTTACCGCAGTAAATCGTTACGTCTTTCTCTTTTTGTGTACGGTACAAAAGATAAGTCACGTACACATCGTATTCGCCTTCGACTTCAGTCGGCTCAACAATCACGTTACTCACCATGTGAGTGGTACGTGATGGAGGCTCTTCAGCCCAAGCCATACCTGTTTCCAGACGTGCAACACGACGTTCCAACAAATCTTTGGTATCGTTAAATACCCAAGTTGTTGGTGGCTCAATTGAGCGGCGACGGTCACGCGTTTGTGCGTTTGGTGTTGTACGTAGCGTGTAAGAAATGTCTTCAGCTAACGTGTCTAACCAATCACGGAATTTCCAGTCATCAAGAAGCTTAGCTTCTTGATAGAGGAACTGACTAATTTGGTGATGAAGTTCTAAACTGATCTGACTCATTTCATAAGCTCCTTCTCATATTCGTCAGCTGCTTTTTCCACGTCTTCCCATGATTCATGGATCAACAAGTCTGCCCAACGACGGTACATGCCGCGTGCTGCAGTTTCAGAGAAGATGTAGTTGGTAATACCCGGAATACCATCTTCACGTACTTTTTCGTTGCCTTTACCCATTTCCATAATCAATTGGTTTTGACGTGCTTTATAACCACGTAAAACTTTTTGAATTTCGATCCAGTTTTCAGAGTCATCTTGCTCTAGGAAACCAGCAGGACCGAAGGCACGTGTTGCAGAACGTTCAAATGCTGCTTGTACGTCCTCTGGAGCGTCTGCATCACAGATACAGAATGCCCATACTTCAGTTTTGTTTGGACCACGTGGGTGCCATACACGAAGAGTTGCTGTACCGTTCAACCAAGACAATGTTGGGAACATGGTGTTGTGACCCGCTAAACGAAGCGCACGAGTTTCACCTAAGCGTTCTTTGACTTCTTCGTAAGTTTCACGGAAGTAGTTCGCAACTTCACCATCCACCCATACGTTTGCATCTGGTTTTTCTGTGAAGAAGAAGCCTGAACCGTGACCACGTGAACCGTATTGGATCGCGTCTTTCGCAGTTTCCCAAACTGGACGAGCAGTTTGTGCAGCACCTAATTTCTTAGATGATTCGTCGTCTGGTTTTGCACCAAGTACTTGAATTGCAGAAGCATGAGAGAACAATGCGTGGTATTGGTCAGATGCAAACTGTTCAGCTGCAAATTTCCAGTTACATTCGATTTCCCATTTGTGTACACCGCCAACAATGACAGTACCACCTTCACGACGGTCAAGAACGCCGTCTAGGTACCAAGCGATGTCACCCATGTAATCTTCTAGGTCAGGTGTTGTTTCATCCCAGCAACCAAAGATTAAGCCTTTATATGATTTAACACGGTTAACTTCTACCAGACCCCATTGCTCTTTACATGCACCGTGTGGGAATGCACGTTCTTCAAGTGGGATATCTTTTAGAGAACCGTCAATACCGTAAGACCAGCCGTGGTATGGGCAAGTGAATGCACGCGTATTACCACAGTCTGCGAAACTCACACGCATAGAGCGGTGACGGCATTGGTTTAAGAATGCTTTAATTGAGCCATCTTTTTGGCGTGCCACGATAATAGGATCTTCACCCATGTAGGTATTGAAGAAGTCACCCGCTTTAGGGATTTGACTCTCATGGCAAAGGAACAACCAAGTACGGCCGAACACACGTTCAAGTTCAAGCTCGTATAGATCAGGGTCGGTATAGATAGATGGCGTGATACGTCCATTTTGTGCATCGACTAAAGCGTCGATTTCGCGCACATCAATTTTTCCACTCATGAAAAGCTCTCCTGTGACCGGTATTGGCACAAAGTAAATTGACTCAACTTTTCAACGATGATGGATTTGAAGGCGATTTTCGGGAAATATTTTTTTTGTTTTGATTAATAGCTTAAAGCAATAATTTGAGTTGATATTTTTACTATTAAAACACCCTTTAAAAGCACTTTTATATTTAGTTTATGAATACCAAAATAAGCTTCACCGCATAGTATTTTATGCTCTATACTGCGAAAAATTCATAGTAATACATTTTTTGGATTACTCATCAGGATGGTCATATGGAATTACGACATCTCCGTTACTTTATTACCGTTGCTGAAGAATTAAACTTCAGTAAAGCGGCATTAAAGCTGTACACAGCGCAACCTTCGCTTAGCCAACAGATTAAAGATCTTGAAGAAGATGTTGGTGTAAAGCTGCTCCACCGCACGAAACGTAAGGTGGAACTGACCGAAGAAGGTGCTGTGTTCCTTGAGCAGGCACGTCTTACACTTGCACAGGCGGATAAAGCCATTGCGATGGCACGTCAGGTCTCACAAGCTAAGCAACAAATGCTACGTATTGGCTTTGTCCCTGTCGCTGAGATGAAGATCTTCCCTTATGTCCTTCCGAATTTACGTGTTCAAAACCCTGAGCTTAAGATTGAGCTACTCAGCTTAAACAACACTGAGCAAATGAAGTTGCTAAAAAAAGGTGAGCTAGATCTGACCTTTACTCGTCATAACTTCAACAGTGATGAAATTGAAAGTCAGTTCGTCATTCGAGAGCCGTTAATTTTCATTTTGCCTAAAGACCACCCTTTGGCAAAATATGAGCGAATTCCAGTTAAAGCATTGAATGGAATAGATTTTATTATTCCTTCTGCAGAGCAATCTTATACTTTGCATCATGCAATTTTAGATTTTGCTAAAGCCAATGGCATTGAATTCAATATCGTACAAAAAGCCGATAACATCTTGTTTAACATCAACTCGATTGGTATTGGTCTTGGTTGTACCATCTTGCCGGGCTATATCGCGCCATTAACCATGAATAATACCGTGATTCGCCCATTAGATATCGAGCTCCCATACTTAGATTTGTATGTCAGCTATCGTAAGGAAAGCAACTCTACTGCAGTGAGGAAGTTCCTAGAGTTATTGACGCGTGTGTTCTATCTCGATATCAACCGTGACTAAATTTAATTTTAAGTAAAATATTTGCTTACTAAACATGTCTAACATTCATCGTTCAGACATGTTTTTTTATTTTTAGCCTCTATTTTGATTATTTTTCAGACAAACAAACCAGTAAAATTTCATACTGAAATGGTATTTTTCATACTTTTTTTGGTATTTTTTCCGCTATTGAAGTATCTTTTATTGCTTATTTTTTGTACCAAATGAGCCATGTTTACAACTTAAGTCTAATAAAAATTAGACAATTCCATCCCGCAATTTAGACTTAAAAAATATTTAAATATCAATGTTTAATACTTAATCATGTGTAATTGAGAATAACACTCATTTATCCAAATTACCCAATAGTCTTAAGATAAAAAAAGGATGACCGAAGTCATCCTTTTAGATGTTTAGGCGATTACTTAACGCCATGTACAGCAAGGTAGTTTTTAATCACAGTGTTGAACTCATCAGATTTCTCAACTTGAGACCAGTGACCACATTGGCTGAAAATGTGTGCATCCGCGTTTGGAACAATATTTAAAATATCCCAAGTACGTGACACAGGGATCACAACGTCCTGAGTACCGTGAATCAACAATACAGGAACTGTAATGTCTTTCATTTTTTCGAAATCGAGTGGGAACTCGAAACGGTCACGGTCACGCGCGCCAACCACATCCATCAAACGGTTTGAAGCATAGTCATTTGCAGCTGAAGCAAAACGTACTTTTACCAATTCATCTGTGATTAGGTCTTTGTTCACTACGAACATAGAAAGTGTCTTTTTAATACCTTCTTCGGTCAATACAGGGTTGGCATGCGCTTTAAGTGCTGCAGTTTGTTTTGCACCACCCGTACCCATAGACACAATACCCAATACACGTTCTGGATAATCAAGTGCAAGTTGGAATGCTAACCAACCACCTAATGAGTTACCCACCAACCATGTTTTTTCAATACCAAGTGCATCTAATGTACGGATCGCGTGATCTACCCATGCACGGATACCATATGCTGTATTTGGAGCAACTACAGTTTGACCATAACCAATGGTATCAATCGCGATACAACGTGCTTGCTCACCAATTGCCGGAAGGTTTAACCACCAGTTTGCAGCAGCAGATACACCTGTACCTGAACCATGCAAGAATAGAACAGGTGTACCTTCACCTACTTCGTGGTAATGCGTTAATTCGCCTTCTGCTGTTTCAATCCATTTGTCTTCTAAGCCAAAGAATGGATCTGTTTTATATTCAGGGATTTGAACAGTACTCATGATTCTTCCTCGTACAATCTTTAGCTTGCGTGTCCATCTATATACAGAATTCAACGTCAAGTTAACGCAATAAAAAATGATCGATTTACACGCTTATATTAACTGTTCAAATGACTAAAACTGATACAAAATTACGATTGTAAGCTACTTATTATGTATAATTTAATTTATTGTTTTTATTATGAAAAATGTATTTTAGAAAGGTATTAATATTTAAAAACGTACAACCTTTAAACTAAAGGGCGATACATTTGTATCGCCCTTCTTGCTAGTCCAAATTAGAACTTATAAGTGTATGTTGTTGCTACACGGTATTCTTGCAAATCAGACTTATAATCAAAGTCCGCATCAATATACATTGCTTGAACACCTAAACCTTTAAATTGACCTTCTGGTACGGTGTAGTTCAACACCAGGTTAAATTCTTCAGATTTTTGGTCTTTTTTGCCGTTATATTCAGCATCCCAACCTGTGAAGTAAACTGCAGTCGCATTAAAACCATTTAAACCTAATTCAGAAAAATCGTAGTTATAGTTAACACCTACAGATTTTTCATCTTTAAGAGTAAATGTTGCGATCCCCCAGTTTGCAAGGTAAGCACCTGGCACCCAACCACCCAATGTAGGGAAACCGTGATCACCCATCATTTGTTGGTAGTTTAGACCTACTGTATGCGCACCATAGTTCACTTTTGCACTTGCAGAAATTGCTTGGTTATCAATATCACCATACATACTGCTACCAGAGTCAGCAGTATTGAAATAGCGTAAGTGGCTATCTAGCTTCGCTTTTTCACCCAATTTGGTTTTGTAAGCTGCACCTACATAATGTTGTTGATAGATATCTTGAACATCGCCAAACCAGTAACCTGCTGTCAGCTCAGGTGTAAACTGATAATCCACACCCGCAATTAACATACCATCAGATTCAGGACCTTGGTCTGCATGACCACCCTCACGACCTAAAGTAAACAAAGTTAAATCGCGGAACTGATTGTCATAACGATTATTGATTTTATCAACATATGCTAATGTCAATTTGGTGTTTTGAATGTCTTTTGATTCTAACCATGCACCGCTAAATGTTGTCACCAACTGACGAGTTGGGTCAAAAGTGAGTACTGGAGAAATTGGTAATAACTCACCAACACGAAGTTCAGTTTGTGACACTTTTGCTTTTAAAGTTGCACCCACTTTACCAAATTGATCTTTAGATTTTTTACCATCATGCGGTAGAACATAATCAGGCTTCGTATCACGACCTTTTAATTTAAATGCGTGTTGAACCAAAAGATCTGCACCAACTTGTACCCCACCGCCAATATTGTGGTAGCCTGATTTTGCATCTAAAGTAATACCTTGAGACCATGAACCCCAATTATTTTCAGGTGTTTTTTTAATTTGACGGTCGAGATAGAAGTTTTTAAATTTAAGCTGAACCTGACTGTCATCCACAAAGTCTGCATGTGTTACAGCTGTTCCTGTTGCTGCCGAAGCAGCTAAAATTGCTATCCATAAATTCTGACGGCTCATGTTCATCTTCCTTGATAATCAGATTAAGCTAAGGTCGTATCATGCGGATTAATTCACCAAAGCAAAATCAGACTACAGTATTAAAAAATCTGACTTTCTTATGCATTTTTGCCCTCATGACCAAAGCGATTTAAATACTGTTAGAACTTTAAGCAATAACAAAAATTTAAAAGCTTTTATTTGCATGTCGGCAACGCATTAGATTCATATACTTTTAAGCATTTCATTACAGATTTTTGGGGCTGAATGAAAAATACTTATCTGTTTTATGTTTAACTAAAACTACTCAAAAAATAACTCGAATAATTAATTAATATATTAAACATATTACGTAATATATTTAATATATCAGCAAATATCAACATTCTTTATTTATTTGCACTGATAAAGCGCTTAAGCACGCTCAGATATGGTTCACACGCTAATTAAATATAAAAAAAGCGCCCTTTCGGACTAATGCCAGTCAGTTAAGAAATTGACTGGCATTTTCTTGGATATTTTTGTGCTTTAATTTTCACTACTCGCGGACATTGCCTTTGCCTTTTTTCAGGTAATACAAATATTTTAGATTGTTCAAATAATTGTGCTAAATGTTTGGGTAGATTTCCTGCTGATTCTAAAGGTGTGTGCCTTAAGATATTGATAATACTCATAGATGCAATATGGAAACTGATCCTTAAAGGACTCACCTTTGCATGTTCAGCGATAAACCTCATCTGTCTTCTTAAGATATTATAAGCAATAAATACCCCCCACAATTCTTGATAGACCAAATCAGGTTGTTTGCTTCTTAAAATTCTTGCATCCTGTAAATCACTTTTAATTTCCCGATAACACATTTCTATTTCCCAACGCTGGATATAAAGCATTGCAAGGTCTTTGAATGGATAAACTTCAGAATCTGTTAATGATGTAATGTAACGTCTTATTTTTCCTGCATATTCAACTTCAATTAAACGTGCTTCCCAATAGTCACCCAATGACGGATTTATCTTTTTTGCTCTTGCTGAAACAGGCATTTTGATCTGAAAGTCATGGGCCGCATTATGATGAATCACTTCATAACGCAGGTTGTCCTTTGCTCGCATCAACCAATGACTCTCTTCTGCCTGAGATTGCCAACTCACTAAAAAATCAGCAGAGAAGTAAGCACGATCAAATAGGGTAATACTGCGAACTGGTGCTTTTAATTGACTGGCTAAGGTTAATTCACCTTGATCCATACTGCCAATTTGGGCATCAATCATTTCATGTGTATTGGTATTCACCAGGCAAGTCGCTCTGACTTGTGGGTAAGGGGCAGCTGCTGTTTTGCCTTTGGATGAACCAAAGTGCTTAAAGTTTTCTTCTGTATGAGGCATAGACCAAACCACACCATCTACAGCACAAACGCATAGACCGTGAAAGTTGCTATATTGTTGTTGTGAGTCTTTAAACCATGCCTGACTTAATGTCGAAAATAAAGCACTCATGGGCTCTAAGCCTAAGCGCTGTCTTGCTTGTACGGATGCACTCGGTACACAGTATTCTGCCGTACCGAAAACAAGTTGCAATTGTTGAACCACATACCAAATCGGTTGATTTCGAAATAGAGCAAGTCCGATTACCAGCCAAACAACATGTTCAGCAGGCAGTTTTCTTTTTCGAATTGATGCTTTACCTGTTTGGTTTAAGCAATCTTCTATCCAGTTTAAATCAATCAATTCACTGAATTGTGAAAGTGAAGGTAGGGTTTGTTTTAATGTTAAATCTAAATTCTGAGATAAATTCATAAAAAAAGAGCGTATTTACATACGCTCTTTTTACAGTATTTTAACTTTTTTTGCTTAACTGACTGGCATTAGCCCTTTCGGACGCTTTTTAACGCTTTAATTTAAATAAAATTAAGCATTTGCTTCTTTAGCTTTAGACATGGTCAATGCCAAATCTTCGATCATATCTTCCTGACCACCCACTGTACCACGGCGGCCAAGTTCAAGAAGAATTTCACGTGCAGATACACCATATTTCGCTTCAGCGCGTTTCGCAAACAATAGGAATGAAGAGTAAACACCTGCATAACCTAAAGTTGCTGCATCACGGTCAGCACGGATTTGATGTGTCATCATTGGGATGATCAGATCTTCTGCCACATCTTGAACTTTAAACAGGTCAACACCTGTTTCAAGTTGCATACGGTTGGCAACTGCGACAAACAATTCAAGTGGTGTATTACCTGCACCTGCACCAAGACCCGCAGACGCTAAATCGACACGTGTTGCACCGGCTTGCACTGCAGATACAGAATTCGCCACCCCCATACCTAAGTTATGGTGACCATGGAAACCGATTTCGATGTCTGAACCTAGGTTTGCACGTAAAATGCCAACACGGTCAGTCACATCTTGCGGCAACATATAACCAGCAGAGTCAGTCACATAAACACAGTTTGCACCGTATGACACCATTTTTTGCGCTTCTTCAAGTAGTTTTTCTGGAGAAGCCATGTGTGCCATCATCAAGAAGCCCACAGTGTCCATGCCAAGTTTACGTGCAGCAGTAATATGTTGTTCAGAAACGTCAGCTTCAGTTGAGTGAGTTGCCACACGAATGGTTGCAACACCAACATCATGTGCCATTTTCAAATGATCAACCGTACCAATACCAGGCAATAAAAGTGCAGACACTTTTGCTTGTTTCAGGTTTGGAATAACCGCTTTTAGGTATTCTTCATCAGTCGCTGCTGCAAAACCGTAGTTAACAGAGTTACCACCAAGACCATCACCGTGTGTTACTTCGATTAACGGCACACCTGCGTCATCAAGTGCAGTTGCGATTGCAACCATTTGTTCAGGTGTTGTTTGATGGCGCATTGGATGCATACCATCACGTAACGTCATATCATTAATAATAATTTTAGACATGAAGATGCTCCTTATGCTTCAGCTGTATTTAAAACGCGTTCTGCGAACATTTCTGCAGTACGTGCAGCTGCAGCAGTCATAATGTCAAGGTTACCTGCATATTTCGGCAAGAAGTCACCTAAACCTTCTACTTCAAGGAAGATCGATACGCGGTTGCCATCAAATACTGGACCATTTACAAGTTTGTAACCTGGTACATATTTTTGAACTTCTTTAATCATGGCATGCACAGATTCAGTGATTGCTGCTTGATCTGGTTCACCTTCAACCAAGCAATGTACTGTGTCACGCATCATTAACGGTGGCTCAGCCGGGTTAATAATGATGATGGCTTTACCTTGTTTCGCGCCGCCGACTTGTTCAATTGCACCTGCAGTTGTACGTGTAAATTCATCAATGTTTTTACGTGTACCTGGACCTACAGATTTTGTTGATACAGTCGCAATGATTTCACCATAGTTCACAGGTTGAACGCGAGAGATTGCTGCAACCATTGGAATTGTTGCCTGACCGCCACATGTCACCATGTTCACGTTTGGCACTTCACCTTGTTCAAGCAACGCTTCAAGATTCACTGGTGGTACGCAGAATGGACCAATTGCAGCAGGTGTTAAGTCAATCATGAGCACACCAAGCTCATTCAACTTACGGCTGTTTTCAGCGTGTACGTAAGCAGAAGTCGCATCAAATGCAATTTTGATGTCATCCTCAATCACGTGAGGAAGCAAACCATCTACACCTTCAGCAGTGGTTTTCAAACCCATTTTTGCAGCACGTGCAAGACCTTCAGACGTTGGATCAATACCCACCATCCATACTGGCTCTAACCATTCACTGCGTTGTAATTTATAAAGCAAATCAGTACCAATGTTCCCTGGACCGATCAATGCACATTTAATTTTTTTCATGAACAATTTCTCTTAAAAATGCGTGAGGATCTGAATTTATTCAGCAGCAAAAGCAGCAGTGACTGAACCAAAACCTTCAATTTCAACTTTGAATTCATCACCAGGTTGAGCCACAACCATTGGACCTAAAGCACCCGTCAAAATGATGTCACCTTTAAGCAATGGACGACCGCGACGTACCATTTCATCTGCAAGCCAAACTGCTGCATTTAAAGGGTTTGAAAGACATGCTTTACCTACACCTTGTGATACCACTTCTTCACCACGTGTCATGGTCATTTTGCAGTTTACAAGGTCAAGATTTTCGAGTTTGACAGGTTTAGAACCGAGAACGAATGCAGCAGAAGATGCGTTATCTGCCACTGTATCAATCAATGAAATTTTCCAGTTTTCGATACGACTATCTACGATTTCTACCGCAGGAAGCGCGTAGTCAGTTGCGCTAATAATGTCTGCATATGTGTGTTTTTCTTTGGTTAAATCTTCTTTAATCACCAAAGCAATTTCAGCTTCTACTTTAGGCTGAATAAGTAAGCCTGCAGGAACCGCCTCACCATCACCATAAGCCATGTCAGCAAACAGCATACCGAAGTCAGGAGAATCCACACCTAATTGCTTTTGAACTGCAACTGAAGTCAGACCAATTTTACGACCGACTAAACGACGACCTTCAGATAAGGCACGTTTAGTATTGGCTTCCTGCACCGCATACGCGATATCAACGTCTGCACTTTCACCACCAAGTTCGGGGCGAATCGGTGCAATTGCATTTTTAGAAAGTTCAGCACTACGCAATGCTTGAGCAACTGATTCAACAACAGCAGAATTCGACATCAATGTTTCCTTAGACTGCAAAAAGAGACATATGCTGAAGCCCAAGACTTAGCTGAGAATATAAAGAGATATTCCAACATGCAGTGCATTCCGACTGCAGATCTCTGAGCGAGCATAATAAATAAACACTCTAAGCATCGGAAAATTGAGGATTTTGTACCAATAGTTATTTTATTTTTAGCTATATATTATAGCTATAAATATTTTTATAGGATAACTTTTAAAAACAATAACTTATTAATTAAAAATGGCTTTTTTATCTAATTTTTCAAGATAAAATGAATAGATTAAAATACATACGACTAGACTCTTAGACTAAAATCTTAGACCTAAAGTATTTTTGCTAAGGCATTCAGACACATTGAAGTTGAATAACCCATGTGCCTGATTTTTATGCCCTCAAGATAAGCAATTAAATCGCTTGTTTCCATTGAACTTTAGCCAAAAGTACTTCCGTTAATTCACTGATATTCGAAGCGATTGCAAGCGGCTCGTATTGAATTAATGTGTTTACGCTATGTACCCCATAGCTCACCCCAATACGTGGCATCTCAATATTACGTGCCATTTCCAAATCATAAGAAGTATCACCGACCATAATCGCTTCAGATGCCTGAACGCCAGTTTGCGCTAAGATTTCAGCCAACATCAGTGGATCTGGTTTAGATTTGGTTTCACTTGCAGCGCGTGTTGCCACAAATAAATGTTCACTCTGTGTTTGCTTTAATACACGATCTAAACCTTTACGACTTTTACCTGTAGCCACTGCAAGTTTAACCCCAGCTTCAGAAAGCGCAGCAAGCATGTCTGCCACACCTGCAAACCAACGATCACCTGTTGAGTGCTCTACATAGTGTTCTGAATATGCTTGTAAAATGTCTTCATGTAACTCAGGGACAGTCGGAAACAAACGCTGCGCCACTTCGGGCAAGCCTAAACCAATAATGCTTTTTGCAGCTTCATCTGTTAATGGTTGCTTAAACTGCTGTGCTGCAAATTTCAAACTCTCTACAATTTGCCCGACTGAATCAAATAAAGTGCCATCCCAATCGAAAATGACCAGTTTTACAGGTGAGTTCATATAAGCTTTCCTAATATTTGATTCGGTTTAATCCACCTCGACCTTCCTTTCAAAAAGGAGGGAGAGTTTCATCACAAAATAACTTTTGTTGTGATATCACAACAGCTATTCGCTACTCAATGGCGACAAGGATGTCGCCGTTGATCTGTAGATCAACAGAGGGGTTTTGTTACTTTTGACCCGTTAAAAGTAAGACACCGCCTACACGATCAAATTTAAATTGAAAATTACAAAATGCGGCTGTGCTTTACTTTTGCCTCTCCCCTTGCGTAGCAGTGCTACTCATCTCCTATCAGGAGAGGGAGCTTCCATTATTTTTCAAATTCGGGATAGCAATAGCGATAATTAGATGAGCTTACTTGGACTAATCAACTCGATCATCTATCGCAACGTTCCCTCTCCTGAACGCGTTTAAAGCACTGCTTTAAACGACGACATGCAAGAATAGAAACTTTCGCAGCTATGCTACTGAGGAAGAGAATTAGTTAGAAATCACTCATCATCTTCTACAGGCGCAATAACCTTATCCGCCTTTTGCGCACGAAGCTGTGCAATCAAGCTCTGCATATCTTCAGGCATCGGCGCTTCGATGGTTGGATAACCAGGAATTTCTAAACGCATCGCATGCAAACACAAACGACGAGGTTTTGGGCCACGGTATTCAGTTTCATGACCATATTTTTCATCACCCACCAGTGGATGACCAATACTTAAACCATGCACACGAATCTGATGCGTACGACCTGAAAGTGGTGATGCATAGACTAACGTTGCATGCATAAAACGCTCTTGTACATTCCACTGCGTTTTAGACGGTTTACCTTCGCTAGAAACACGTACACGACGTTCACCATTGGCAAGCTCATAGCGGTGTAATGGCTGATCGATCAATTGCTTATCAAGTGCTACTTTGCCTTTCACCACAGCAGCATAAGTTTTTTGAATCTTATGTTCACGTAGCATATCTTGCAAAGTTTTCAGCACACTACGCTTTTTCGAAATCATCACCAGACCTGAAGTATCGCGGTCAATACGGTGAATCAGCTCAAGATATTTTTTACCTGTTGCAGCACGCAAACCTTCGATCAGACCATACGCCACACCGCTACCACCATGCACCGCAATACCTGATGGTTTATTCACGACCATCAAGCCTTCATCTTCATAAACCACACGTGCCAAGAGACCATTAGCCACTTTATCTGAAACAGGTGCAGCAGATTCATCTTTTTGCTCATAGCGAATAGGAGCCACACGAATTTGATCGCCAATACTGAGTTTTGTTTCTGCTTTTATACGTTTTTTGTTTACACGAACTTGGCCTTCACGGATCAAACGGTAAATACGGCTTTTTGGCACACCTTTTAGACGGCTAAACAGGAAATTATCAATTCGCTGTCCTTCTTGATGCTCATCCACTTCAAACCAAGTGACGTTTTGCCATTGTTGCGTAGAATTCATACAGTTACTGAGACCTAAAAATTAACTAAATTTGATTAAAAACTGATCATTTAGGCTATGCTTTACACAAGAAACATAAGCTTAGCCCATAGGCAGATGATGCAAGGTTTGATATAGTCAGCGCACGGAAACCATCGTTTGTGAGTAAAAGTTGAATCGTTTCAGATTTTTCTGAACATGATCATTCAATAAAACACTCACACAATACGTAAAGGTCCCAAAAGAATTATGCCGCGCCGAGGGCTTATTATATCGGCAAACAAAGCAAACTGTTGCGTTTAATTGTACCTCAGGTACATAAATCAGTTTGTCTGAAAAAATATGTCGCCAACTTTGTTGGTTTTTAAACGTAAACTGATACACATCAGATTAGTCGCACCCTGAAGACGCATTCAGGCTACAGCGTTTGATGCATTGGATCTGCACAGTTTGTAAAGATACGACGATAATTCCGTATCAAGGCGCTCCATCGATAAACGAGGAGATGATCTTCGAGCAACGTGACAGTGAAAGTTACACACATCCAATGCACCGCTCGTCCGCCAGTGAAACGTTCAGGTGACTTTAATCGTTTAAAGATTGAAGCCGTATTGCCATCATCAATACGTGAATCAAAAACCGAAGCCCACCTATATAAAGTAGAGGCAGGTAATAAAAGACTCAGACCACAATGTCAAACATTCGAGATCTGAGCCATTGATCCGTATCACATGATGTTCGCTACGTGAATAGCGATTTTTTGTTGTGTATCACTATAAGGTGTTACACCCATGAAACGTATGTTGATTAATGCAACACATGCTGAAGAAATTCGCGTTGCACTTGTCACTGGTCAGCGTCTTTACGATTTCGACTTAGAGAATCGTACCCGTGAACAAAAAAAATCGAATATCTATAAAGGTCACGTGACTCGCGTAGAACCATCTTTAGAAGCTGTATTCGTTGAATATGGTGCTGGTCGTCAAGGTTTCTTGTCGATGCGCGAAATTGCCAATACTTATTACAAAGCAGATCCTCGCCAAACTTCAAATATCCGTGAACTCATTACCGAAGGTACTGAACTTCTTGTTCAAGTCGAAAAAGAAGAACGTGGTAATAAAGGTGCTGCCCTTTCTACATTCATCTCACTTGCAGGTCGTTACCTTGTGTTGATGCCAAACAATCCGAAAGGTGGCGGTATCAGCCGTCAAATTTCAGGTTCAGTTCGTGAAGAATTGAAAGAAATGTTGGCGTCTCTAAACATTCCTCGCGGCATGAGCGTCATCGTACGTACTGCGGGTATTGGTCGTTCTCAAGAAGAATTACAGCTTGATTTGCAACATTTGATGGATCTTTGGGCTCAAATCCAAAGCACTGCAAACTCTGGTCCATCGCCAATGTTGGTACACCAAGAAGCAGGCGTGGTGACACGTGCGATTCGTGACTACCTACGTGATGATGTGGCTGAAATCCTGATTGACTCTGAGCAGGCCTATAACGAAGCGTATAACTTCGTAAAAGCTGTGATGCCACGTCAGCTCGACAAGCTTAAAACCTATACATTAAATGAGCCTTTATTCGCTCACTTTGGTATCGAAAGTCAAATTCAAACTGCTTATGAACGTGAAGTAAAACTTCCTTCTGGTGGTTCAATTGTGATTGACCAAACTGAAGCGCTAGTTTCAATCGATATCAACTCTGCAAAATCAACACGTGGTCAAGACGTTGAAGATACAGCGCTCAATACCAACCTTGAAGCTGCTGAAGAAATTGCTCGTCAATTACGTTTACGTGACATCGGTGGTTTGGTAGTGATCGACTTCATCGATATGACCAAAGACCGCAACCAACGTATGGTTGAAGCTAAACTTCGTGAAGCAACGCAAAGTGACCGCGCACGTATCCAGTTCGGTCAATTGTCACGTTTTGGTTTGATGGAAATGAGCCGTCAACGTCTACGTCCTTCGCTTGAAGAAGCAACAGGCTATGTGTGCCCTCGTTGTCATGGCACAGGTATGGTACGTGACTTACGTTCTTTATCACTTTCAATTATGCGTAAAGTGGAAGAGATCGCACTTCGCGAACGCCATGGTGAAGTTCAAGTTCAGGTTCCTGTTGAGATTGCAGCATTCTTATTGAATGAAAAACGTCACAGCTTGGTTTACCTAGAGCAAACTTCTAATGTACGTGTGACTGTATTGCCACATCCGCATTTAGAAACACCTCATTACGAAATCTCATACAACCCTGAAGGCTTTGCGCCAACAAGCTATGAACGTACAGAAGCAACACGTTCAAGCGAAAAAGAATTGGGTTATGAGTCTTCTGAATGGCATTTAGAAGAAGAGCAACATGCTCAACAAGTCGCAGCAGCTCAAGCGCCTGCGCAACAACAAAACAACGGCAAGAACAATAAACGCCGTAATAACCATAATAATCCAGCACCACAACAAGTGGCTCAACCAGCTCCTGCTCCAGCAGCAGTTGCATCAAGCAGCCCATGCGCTTGGTTAGAAAACTTGTTTGTACAAAAGCAAGCAGCGACTGTTGATCAATCACGTACTGCAAACAGCGCAGCAGCAGCGATTGAACAAATGGTGAATGGCGGTGCAGTGAGCCGTGGTCAATTCGGTCAAGTTGCAGCACCCGTTGCACAGCCTCAGGTTACTGCTCCTGTAGCAACTGCGAACAATGCTTATCTTGCGCCGTCAACTGTTGTACATAAAGAACGTGACCATGCAGAAAAACCTGCTGTAGAACGTGATGAAAAACAACGCCACAACAAGAAACAGCGTAACAACAAGCATAAAGAACAGCGCGAGCCACAAGTTGCTCAAACTGAAGTCAATGCACAACCTGCACATCAAGTGCATGAAGAAGTTGTTCAAGTTTCTCGTCAAGAGCAACGTCACGAAGCACGTGAAAACAAACGCAATGGCCGTCGTCACAATAACAACGAATCACAAGCGCAACATCATGATGTTCAAAACAATGAACAACAAGTGATGCCACGCCGTGATCGTCGTAATCAACAACGTCCTGAACGTCCAAACCGTCATCGTGATCAAAGCGTTCTCAACGAACAAAACAATACAGCGCCTGAAGCAGCAGTTGCACACGCACCTGCAGCACAGGAAAAGCATGTACGTGTTGAGTTAGTTGATGCACCACGTCAAGACGTAATGCCAACAGCACTTGTTGTGAATGTAGATGAAGCAAAAAGTGAAATCGTGGCATTGAACGGTACAGCTCCTGCTGTTGAAGCACCTGCTACAACCCCAATTGTTGAAACACCAGTTGCTGAACCCGTAGTAGAAGCGAAAGCTGAAGCGCCAGTTGCTGAGCCAGCTGAACAAGCTGCTCCTCAAGCTGCTAAATCACGTGCAAGTAACGATCCACGTCAACGTCGTCGTGAACGTCGTGCTGCTGAAGCACAAAAAACCAAAGTGGCTGAAGTTTCACCTTCACAAGTACCTACTTTGGGTCAATATACAATTGGCAGCTTGATTCGCCATGTGTATGGTGAAGATTGTTCAGTACTGATTGAACAATTTGGTTTGCTTCCAACTTTCAACCGTGCGTTACTCAAGTTCACTAAAGAGTACAACGAATCACTTGCTGCTCAAGCAACTGTGGTTGAAGAGAAAAAACCTGTCACTCGCGACGTTGCTGTAACTGTTGCTAAAGTTGAAGCTGAACCAGCACCTATGTTGGATTTAACTCCACCTAAGCCAGTCTCAACTAAGCGCGTAGCCAATGACCCTCGTGAACGTCGCCGTTTAGCAAAACTTGCTGCAGAACAAGCACTTGAACAAGCTAAGCAAGCCAAAGTTGAGCAAGCACCTGAAGTGCCAGCTGAAGTAAAAGCTGAAACGACAGAGCTTGAAGCAGCTAAAACTGAACCAGCACCTGAGGTCGTTGCACCTGTTGAAGCAGCTCCAGTCGAAGCAAAACCTGAACCTGTTGCAGAAACAACAGCAGAACAGGTAGAGCAAAAACCTGAACCAACACCTGAGATCGTTGAAGCGACTGAAACGCCAGAAAGCACAACGGAAAAAGCAGAGAAATCCCCTGCTCGCCCTCGTCGCCCACGCGGACGTCCTCCGAAGAAAGCAAATACTGCAACTGAATCTTAATTCGCCCAATTGCAGTAATCTAAAAAAACCTAGTCATTTCGGTGACTAGGTTTTTTTTGCTAGATTTGATCAAACTTGCCGATTGCACTAGCATGCAAATATGACAAGAGAATTGCCCATCATCTTACAGACCATGAGCATATTGGATACGAGAATATAAATAGGATTCCCATGAGCCAAAATACACAACATGATTTGATTGGTATTGCTGATGTCGCAGCCAAAATTCCAGCGTTTTTAAGCAAAGTGCCAAATTTACTCACGGGTTTAAAGCAAGCCTATTTGCGCACTCCAAATACACCCGCGGGTTTAGGCCTAGCCTTTGAAAAAGCAGTTCAACGTAATCCTGAAGGTATTGCACTCCGTTTTGAAGACCAAAGCTATAGCTACTCCGATTTAAATGCTTGGGCAAACCAAATTGCACACTATTACCTATCGCTAGGTGCAAAAAAAGGTGATGTGATTGCGGTCATGATTGAAAACCGCCCTGAACTTGTTGCCAGCGTACTTGGTCTTGCAAAAATTGGGGTAACTTCGGCGCTCGTCAATACCTCACAAGTTGGTAAGGTACTGACTCATAGCATTAACCTGGTAAAGCCGATTGCGGTGATTGTGGGCGATGAATGCCATCATGCTGTAGATGAAATTAAACATGATTTAGAGGTCAGCACAAATCGTCTGCATTGGTTTGCAGACCAAAATACGCAGCAAAATAAAGGCCAAGTACCACAAGGCTTTACCAACTTGGCTGAAGTGATTGATACATTCGCTAAATTTAATGTTGCGACCACACAAACGGTTCAGGGTAAAGATGGGCTGTTTTATATCTATACGTCGGGAACGACAGGCCTACCAAAAGCCGTGATCTTTACCAATAGTCGTTGGACATTGGCTTATGGTACCTATGGTCATGTGCTGAATTTAAACCAAAACGATGTCATGTACTGCACCCTGCCACTTTACCATGCAACAGGAATGGTGGTGTGCTGGTGTGGTGTGATTGCGGGTGCAGGTACACTTGCCATTCGCCGTAAATTCTCAACATCTTCATTTTGGAAAGATGTGAAAAAGTTTGATGCCTCTGCCATCGGATATGTGGGTGAACTGTGCCGTTACCTGATGGATGCACCAGAATCCGAGCTTGAAAAAGGTCATCGTGTGAAAAAGATGATCGGTAATGGCATGCGTCCAAACATCTGGGACAAATTCAAAGCACGCTTTGGCATTGAAGAAGTGCTTGAGCTTTATGCATCGAGCGAAGGTAATGTCGGCTTTAGTAACGTCTTTAATTTTGACAACACTGTCGGTTTTTCACCAACACCATACGCGATTATTGAGTTTGATAAAGACAAAAACGAGCCTGTACGCGATGCCAAAGGCTGGTGTAAACGGGTGAAAAAAGGTGAAACCGGTTTATTGGTTGGTAAAATCACGCGCCGTTCACCATTTGATGGCTATACCGACCCTGAGAAGAATAAATCAGTCATCATGCATGACGTATTTAAGAAAGGTGATGCCTTCTTTAATACGGGTGACTTGGTTCGTAATATCGGTTTCCGCCATGCGCAGTTTGTTGACCGCCTAGGCGATACATTCCGCTGGAAAGGTGAAAATGTATCGACCACTGAAGTCGAAAACATGGTGTCTGAGTACGAGAAGATCTTAGAAGCTGTGGTGTATGGTGTCGAAATTCCAAATACTAATGGTCGTGCTGGTATGGCTGCCATCACCTTAAAGCCAAATACAGAACTTGATGATAACGACCTGAAGCAAATGGTGAGCTGCTTTAAGCAATGCCTACCAGCTTATGCTGTTCCTGTCTTCTTACGTGTGCAAAAACAGGTTGAAACCACAGGTACATTTAAGTACCAGAAAAACAAGTTGAAAGAACAAGCCTTTGATCCAAACAAAACAGATGAGCGTTTACTGGTACTTTTACCGGGTGCTGACGCCTACTGTGATGTAAGCGAAGATGTTTTTGCCAACATTCAAGACTACCAATATCGCTTCTAAAAGCTAAAGTTGCCTATTTTTTGTGTGTATAAATCAGAATTGTTGGATTTATAATCAAACATAGGCAACTTTGTTATTTTTTGCTTGCGCTCGTGTCATATCTTGCTACAATACGCTCCATCAAATGATATGGGTCGTTAGCTCAGTTGGTAGAGCAGTAGACTTTTAATCTATTGGTCCCGCGTTCGAGTCGCGGACGACCCACCATTTTATTTGATATCCCTGATGGGTCGTTAGCTCAGTTGGTAGAGCAGTAGACTTTTAATCTATTGGTCCCGCGTTCGAGTCGCGGACGACCCACCATCAATCTCAAAGCTTCAGCCTTTGAAACCTCAATCAAAAGTCAATTTTGATTACCTAGAATGGGTCGTTAGCTCAGTTGGTAGAGCAGTAGACTTTTAATCTATTGGTCCCGCGTTCGAGTCGCGGACGACCCACCATTCTTTCTTAGGGCTTCTTTCTTCCACCCTGCGAAGATAACGAAACCTGCATGTTCCGACCAAGACAACAAACCGTTACGGTTTTGATTTGCCATTCTCGAAATTTTGCTATATTGATGTTATGAAGTATCACTTTTGTTTTACTTGATGAAGTATTTGCTCTGAACATTTCAGATGCCAAATATTTCCCAGTATTCAAAACTACGTGCTTCGCTTATCTTGCAAAAATTTTAAAGTGTTATTTTAAAATTTTCTCAGGGTTGTTAGCTCAGTTGGTAGAGCAGTAGACTCTTAATCTATTGGTCGTGGGTTCGAACCCCACACAACCCACCAATTCCTCTTTTTTATAATGTCAGATCAATAACAATAACCTTAATTACCGTTTAAATTCCCTTATCCAATCCAATATCTTTTCTTAAATGATAATTAATTGTCGGTAATGGAAAATCTTCACGGGCAGCATTGGCACTTTTTGTTTTAGCGAGATTAAAAACCATATTTGCATCATCGAGAATATCAAAATAAAAATCGACACCTTCTTTACGGTGAATAATCAATTCTGTTCGTTCAGGATTAATTTCCCAACGATCCCGGCGATAGTTATCTTTATCTCGAACATCATTTCTAAAGGTAAATACTTTGCCATGCTGCAGAACAGAGCGATAGACTGATCCATCAGCAAGTAAAGTTAAAACAAACTCAGCCGTTCCTTTCGAACAAGGTGAATAGCCGTCATTACAATCGAGCGTCGTATAGTAACGCCCGACAAAATCAACAGCATAATCAGGAATTAATTTATCTTGTGAACTATATTCAGTTTGTGCCCCAGATGCCTTATTCATTTCATTACTAGGCATAGTGTCTATTTTAGGTTCATTCGCTGAAGATACCGCAATCCCCTCAGATTGAAGTTTAGGCTTTGAAAGATGTTCCAAGCTACGCTGAGAATCAGATCCACAAGCACTTAAAACCACACATGTAGAAAGACCCAGTAATAGCACAGCATGTTGAAATACATTATTGACGCTTGGATTCATCGAGTTCAGACCGTATTGAGTACGAATAATTATGGCAAATTAAAACCGAATAAAATTGTTATATGATTCAAGATCTTTAAGCTGATGTTAAAGTTTATATGAAATTTAATTAACCTTTTATTACATAACTTAACGATTTAATTTAATTTAGACCTTTAAAAAATAAAGTACAACTCCATCATTAGTTATATGAATCAATTGTTGATTCCCCGCTCTACTTTTAAGGAGACTTAGATGGCCAATGTTGGTCTTTATCGCTCAAGCCGCTCAAATATGATTGCTGGTGTTATGGGTGGTATTGCTGAACGTTTTGGTTGGAACGCAAATTTGCTTCGCGTTATTTTCGTGCTGATTTCAGTCATGAGCGCTGCATTTCCTGGAATTTTAGTTTATTTGGTCCTTTGGTTAGTGATGCCTAAACAACGTCGTTTTACCGAACATACTGAATATAACACCCAAGGCTATAGCCAACCCATGCGTACTGTAAACAAAGACCCTCTGTAAGTCTGAGTTGTAGTTTTTCTCCAGTTTACGCTGTGACTTTTCCCCTAAAGTCACAGCTTTTTTTTTCCTGATTTTTCACATTTCTCAGCTTCATTTGACTTTGCTAAAAACCTAAATACCCGATAACGTATATTGCATCTTCGACTTCATTGGATGAAGGATGAATCAAGCTGAATGGATTTTGCTATTGCTCTGTGCTTTCGCAGCACTTTTGCATGGATTGAGTGGCTTTGGCTTTCCAATGATGAGTACAGCCGTACTCTCAACGCAATATGAACTTAGCCTTGCAATCACCTTGGTGATCTTACCGTGCTTGCTGCTGAATCTTATGATGCTGAATGCTGACCCTGAGCGCAGTTTTATTCAGAGCACAGTGGACTATAGCAAACGTTATTGGCCTCTCATTCTGAGTAGCTTAATCGGCAGTTTATTTGGCGTGCAATTATTACTATGGATCAATGAAGGCTACTTAAAATTATTACTCGGTTTAGTGATTGTTTTTTACGTGATGGATCAGCTTCGAGCCAAATCTATACAGGTAAAACCAAGCTCGTGGAACATGATTATCTTTGGATTGCTCGCAGGCATCATTGGTGGGGCAACCAATGCCATGGCACCATTTTTAATGATGTATCTACTGAGCTGTCAGCTAAATAAAACCGACATTGTCATTATTACCAATTTAAATTTTATTATTAGCAAACTAATTCAACTCCTGTTGCTCTTCCCTATTCTGATTCAAATCCAATCGCATCAGAAAATTATACTCGTGGCGATCACGCTATTTGCGCTCGTTGGTGTTTGGTTGGGAAATCGAATGCGTCAGTCTTTATCACAACAACATTTTAAGTTTTTAGTTTTGGCTTTATTGGCTGTGCTTGGCGTCTTTACCCTTTATCAGAGCGCTACGTTATTACAACATTCTCCAGTATTATTTTTAAAGTAATGTATTGATTAAAAGACAATTTTTACTTATATCAATAAATTAAAATATAACCTAATCATATGACAAGGAAGGTGTCTATGACTGAACCAAACCTCGCTACCCCGACCAATGCAATGCCCAAAGGTGCATTAAAAGGATGGGTAATTATTATCATTGCCGCCCTTGTTTCACTCGGCTTATATAACATTTTGCCTTATGACCAAAATGCCAATAAAGGTTTAGCACTGCTGTGTTTTATTGGTATTTTATGGCTGACTGAAGCCATACATATCACCATTACTGCACTACTGGTTCCTATACTGGCTGTACTGCTTGCGATGCCAATGGCCAAAGGTGATGAACTGGTTCCCATCACTACACAAGCTGCTTTAACCACCTTTGCTGACCCAACCATCTTTTTATTCTTTGGTGGTTTTGCCCTTGCAACAGCACTGCATATTCAAAAGCTCGACCGTAAGATTGCGATGTGGATTATCTCGCTATCTGGTGGGCATTTAGGTATGTCGGTATTGGCGATTTTTATCGTGACTGCAGCATTGTCCATGTGGATTTCCAATACCGCAACCGCAGCAATGATGTTGCCTCTTGCTCTCGGTTTACTTTCACATTTAGATATTGAGAAAGAACGTAAAACCTTTGTATTTATTTTGCTGGGGATTGCCTATTCAGCGAGTATTGGTGGTTTAGGCACGATTGTCGGTTCACCCCCCAATGCCATTGCAGCCAAAGCTTTAGATTATGACTTTGCCGACTGGATGAAAATCGGTTTACCGATGATGTTTATTATTCTGCCAGCGATGTTAATTAGTCTGTATTTGGTTTTACGTCCTAAACTGAATCATAAAGTGAATTTTGTCACTGAAGATATTCCTTGGACAGGCGGTCGTATTGCTGCAATGATTTTGTTTATCTGCACGGCATTGGCTTGGATTTTCAGTAAAAAACTGACAGAAAATTTTGGCATCAGCCAACCCGATACATGGATTGCGATTCTTGCCGCGGCTATGGTCGTAATTTTAGGGACAGCGACATGGAAGCAAATTGCTGAAAATACCGATTGGGGTGTGCTGTATCTGTTTGGTGGTGGTTTAACCTTAAGTGCCATTCTCAAAGACTCAGGCAGTTCATTGGTACTTGGTCAAACCCTTGCCAATACCTTTGGTGATGCATCTCCACTCGTGATTATCTTTGTGGTGGCAACCTTTATTATTTTCTTAACCGAATTTACCAGTAATACAGCGTCTGCTGCTTTACTTGTCCCTGTATTTGCAGCGATTGCTGACCAAATGGGAATGCCAAAAGAAATTTTGGTGATTGTGATCGGGATCGGTGCTTCATGTGCATTTATGCTGCCTGTGGCAACACCGCCGAATGCAATTGTATTTGGTACCGGTCATATCCAGCAGTCAGAAATGATGAAAGTCGGTTTTGTACTGAATATCATGTGTATTTTCATTGTCTCGCTGTTTATTTACTGGTTCTTTATCTAAGTTGAGATAAATCCAGATTCCAAATAAAAAAGCACCCGAGGGTGCTTTTTTTAGGACAATCCCAAACAGTTTTAAGCTCTCATTTTAAAATGGTTCAGTTCCTGATTTAGGGCAGCGATAATATCTGCGCGGCTAATAATTCCGACCAGACGCTGCTCGCTCACTACCGGAATATAGTTAAAGGAACGCTCCACAAAATAGGGCACCAGATCCTGAATCGGCTGCAATGGCTGCACAGTGACCACTTTACGGGTCATAATATGTTTGACCTGATGTTCCCAGCTGCTGCGCACATCTGCAGCACGTTTAAACCATTCTACCACCTGATACATGGCCAGCGTTCCTACCAGCTTACCTTCCGCATTAACCACTGGCAGGCTCATCAGATTCATCTCTTTAAATTTATCCAGTGCATGCTGAATGTCATCATTGGCATGCAGGGTCACCACATCTTTGGTCATAATGTCCTGACAGGTGAACTGGTTGACCGCACGGGCATTGGCTCGGTCCTGCGCTTCTAGAATAATCTTTTGCAGGTCATATTCACTGATGTCCAGCAGCTCGGTTTGCTGATCCAGTACTTCCTGAATATCCTGTGGCTGAATAGTAACTTTCTGGGTCGGGGTCGGATCTTTGGAACGGGTATTTAATTGCGCCTGCTGCGGATAACGCTTGCCAATCATTCGGTTAAAGACGATCGCAATCACCATCAATAAGATCGAATTCAGCAACACCGGATAGAAAACGAAAGCATAGCCGAGTTCATGGACCGCATTGCCGCCGAGTACCGCGGTAATGGCCACAGCACCACTGGGTGGATGTAGGGAATCTGTGGTCATCATCAGGATAATGGCCAAGGCCACCGCCAGACTAAAAGCTTCAGTTGGACTGGCAATAAACAAGGCGCAGGTTACACCGACTACAGCCGCAATAGTATTACCTACCAGGATATTCCAGGGCTGTGCCAAAGGACTGGCAGGCACTGCAAACAGCAGCACAGACGAGGCCCCCATCGGCGCGATATACCAGGCTTCAAAATCACCCAGAATCCATAAACTCAGTAATGACGATACCGTGAGACCCAGTAGTGCCCCAATACCGCAGAGTAAACGGTCTTTGAGTGGAAGAACTTTAAAATTTGGTTTTAAGGTATTGAGCCAGTCGAGATTGGAATGGAACACGGCGCGCCTGATTTTAATGTTTACAGATTTTGCGCATTATAAAACTAGTCGCTTTAAAGATGTATTCGTTTTACATCTTTCAATCATCATTTTTCTATTTATACGTCACTAAGTTATTCATTTCATTATCAATTAAAGCGGCATTTTCTAAAAAAAATTAAGCAAAGAAGAATCGAATATTAAAGCTCTATATATTTTGGCAAATAAGAATTTCGGCATTACTCGATTATTATCGACCTGTTTATGACTGCTTACTGTGTGAGTTATTAAAAAATCTCGTCACCCTTTTCTTATTTATTTTTCAAATACAGTTCGATGTTTACTGTAGGGAAGTCAAAATATGGTTTTTTAGAACCTAAAGATGAATGCAAAACATCGAGTTTATTTTGCTTCATCACTTCGTTTCATCCGATATAAAAACGCGGAACTTGCTGTTTTAACCTTTGCCACTCTCCCCTAAAATCCTTATAATTGAGCACAATTTTTCTCTAATTTTAAGTGGATGACCATGAGTCGCGCCATATCGCATATTGATACCTTCCAAGGCTTAATTCTTGCCTTACAAAACTACTGGGCGGAGCAAGGCTGCGTCGTTTTGCAACCTTACGACATGGAAATGGGCGCAGGGACATTCCATACTGCGACTTTCCTTCGTGCGCTTGGTCCTGAAACTTGGAACGCAGCTTACGTGCAACCATCACGTCGTCCTAAAGATGGCCGTTATGGTGAAAACCCAAACCGTTTGCAACACTACTACCAATTCCAAGTGGTACTTAAGCCAAACCCAGACAACATCCAACAGCTTTATTTAGATTCTTTAAAAGCCATTGGTATTGACCCGCTTGTACACGATATTCGTTTCGTAGAAGACAACTGGGAATCTCCAACGCTTGGCGCTTGGGGTCTTGGTTGGGAAGTTTGGCTCAACGGTATGGAAGTGACTCAGTTCACCTACTTCCAACAAGTCGGTGGTGTTGAATGCTACCCTGTGACTGGCGAAATCACCTATGGTCTTGAACGTCTTGCAATGTACTTGCAAGGTGTAGACTCAGTTTACGATTTGGTTTGGACCAAAGGTCAGTTCGGTACAGTAACGTACGGTGACGTGTTCCATCAAAACGAAGTTGAACAATCAACCTATAACTTCGAATATGCCAACGTTGAAAAAATGTTTGAGCTATTCGACTTCTATGAAGCTGAAGCAAACCGCTTAATGGAAGCAAAACTTCCACTTCCTGCTTATGAACAAGTGATTAAAGCATCACACAGCTTTAACTTGCTTGATGCGCGTGGTGCCATTTCGGTGACTGAACGTCAACGTTACATTTTACGTGTACGTACTTTGGCACGCTCAATTGCACAAAGCTATGTGGCAGCGCGTGCGGAACTTGGTTTCCCAATGGCTGAACCACACTTACGTGACGAAGTACTTGCGCAACTCAAAGCACAAGTTGAAGCCGAAGCAGCTCAAGCGGAGAAAAAATAATGTCTAAACATACCGTATTGTTCGAATTAGGTTGTGAAGAACTTCCGCCAAAAAGCTTAAAAAAATTACGTGATGCGCTTCAAGCTGAAACCGTAAAAGGCTTAAAAGATGCTGGTCTTGCATTCGATTCTATCGAAGCCTATGCAGCACCACGTCGTCTTGCACTTAAAATCGTCAATGTCGATGGTGCTCAAGCCGATACACAAAAACGTTTTGACGGCCCTGCTGTTCAAGCTGCTTACGATGCTGAAGGTAAACCAACACGTGCCCTTGAAGGCTTTATGCGTGGTCAAGGCATCACTATAGATCAAGTATCCACTTTCCAAGCCGGTAAAGTTGAAAAAGTTTGCTACTTAAAAGACGTGAAAGGTCAAAGCCTAGACGTACTTTTACCGCGAATTTTACAAGCGGCTTTGGACAATCTTCCAATTGCTAAACGTATGCGTTCTGCGGCAAGCCGTACTGAATTCGTACGTCCTGTAAAATGGGTTGTGTTGTTAAAAGACAACGATGTGATTGATGCAACGATTCAAGATCACAAAGCAGGTAACGTAACCTTTGGTCACCGTTTCCATGCACCTGAAGCGATTACGTTGACTCACGCTGACGAATACTTAGCGAAGTTAAAAGCTGCTCACGTTGTGGCATCTTTTGAAGAGCGTCAAGCCATCATCGACCAACAAGTGAAAGCATTGGCTGATGAAGTGAATGCGATTGCGATTGTGCCTGCAGATCTTCGTGACGAAGTAACTGCTCTTGTTGAATGGCCTGTTGCGCTTCGTGCAAGCTTTGAAGAACGCTTCCTTGCTGTTCCTCAAGAAGCGCTTATTACGACAATGCAGGACAACCAAAAGTACTTCTGCTTAGTAAATGCAGACAATAAACTTCAACCTTACTTCATTACCATTTCAAATATTGAGTCTAAAGATCCGACTCAAATTATTGAAGGTAACGAAAAAGTGGTTCGTCCACGTTTGTCAGATGCTGAGTTCTTCTTCTTACAAGATCAAAAGCAACCGCTTGCGTCTCGCCAAACTAAACTTGCAAACATGGTGTTCCAAGCAGAACTCGGTACACTTTGGGACAAATCTCAACGTATTGCGAAACTGGCTGTTGAGCTTGCGAAAATCACAGGTGCAAACCCTGCTGATGCTGAAAAAGCTGCCCTTCTTGCGAAATGCGACTTAACCTCTGAGCTTGTGGGTGAATTCCCTGAACTTCAAGGGATCGCGGGTACTTACTACGCACGCATTGAAGGCGAAAATGACGAGGTCGCTAAAGCACTCGGTGAGCAATATTTACCTAAATTTGCTGGTGACGTATTACCAAAAACCAAAACAGGTACAACTGTTGCTCTGGCTGACCGTTTAGATACATTGACTGGTATTTTCGGTATTGGTCAAGCACCTACAGGTTCTAAAGACCCGTTTGCTCTACGTCGTTCTGCAATTGGTATTTTGCGTCTTGTCACTGAAAATGAGCTCGATGTTTCAATTGAAGACCTCATCAAACTTGCTTTAGCTGCGTATGGCGATGTCTTAAAAGACCACGCTAAGACTTTAAATGATGCTGTTGCATTCCTTGAAGGTCGTTACCGTGCGAAATACGAAGACCAAGGCGTGTCTGTAGACGTGATTCAAGCGGTTCAAGCGTTGTCACCAAAATCACCGCTTGATTTTGACAAACGTGTAAACGCTGTAAACCACTTCCGTGACTTACCTGAAGCGGCTGCACTTGCTGCTGCCAACAAACGTGTTGCGAATATCTTAGCGAAAGAAGCTGCACCTGAAGGCGCTGTGGTTGAAGCAAACTTGGTTGAAGATGCTGAAAAAGCATTGTTCGCTGAACTTGCGAAAGTGACACCTGTGGTTGAGCCATTATTTGCTGCCAAAGACTACACTGCTGCGTTGTCTGCTCTTGCGGCACTTCGTGCGCCTGTGGATGCATTCTTTGACGGTGTGATGGTGATGGCGGATGATGCCAACCTGAAAGCAAACCGTTTACGTATGCTTGCTCAACTTCGTGACTTGTTTACGAAAGTGGCTGATATTTCAGTGTTACAACACTAAGTATTAAGCTTAATAAAAAACCCGCTTTCGAGCGGGTTTTTTTACCAAAAAGAAAAAACTAAATAATTAATTTTACTTTAATTTTATCAATCCAAATACTATACAATTCATTTTTTATTTTTGTTTCATTTAGGGTATTAGGGATATGAAAAAATTTCTGTTAGCTGCTGCGATTTCGGGGATCACATTAACTCAGACAGGTTGTTCCGCTGTAATGGCTGCAAAGCAACCACCTAAAAAGAATATTTCGGTCATGGCTTCAGGTATGCCTCGTAGTGCTGTTCTTGCTGAAATAGGTGCTCCAATTGCAAGCGAAATAAAAGCAGGAAAACGTATAGATGTTTACTCATTCAACCAAGGCTACAGTACTGCTAACCGTGTAAGTCGTACGCTATTCCATGGTTTGGCAGATGTAGCAACAGTCGGTTTATGGGAAATTATTGCCACTCCTGCTGAAGCAGCTTTTGATGGTAAAAAAACTGCATTCGAAGTAACGTATGATGATAGTGATAAAGTTGAAAAAGTAATTCGACTTCAATAATTTCTAATTTTTCTCTTATATCTAGATATTAAATATTAAAAAACCCGCACAATAGCGGGTTTTCTTTATCGATTAGAATTAACCAAAAATGCCTGTTTTAACTTTATGTTCAGCTTCAGACATTGAATATTTATAAACAACTTCCCCATCGAACATTACTACTAACTGTTTTTTTGTTCCAGAAGCAGAGCTACCAAACCAGTTAACAACTGGAATATAACTAACTGCATCAGCTGAAACATCTACAAATTCATAAGTCCAAATTTCTTTCCCGTTATCAGTAAATGTTGTTTTATCAGGGGATCCAAAGATCTTTCTAATTTCAGATTTTGTAGTTTTATTCTCAACAATTTTTTGCTGGACAGTCGTCTCTGTTTCCTTCTTCAACATATGATTACCAGTTGTCATACATCCTGATAAAGCTAAGATAGAAATAAGAGTTACAGATATTATTTTTTTCATGATTAACCTATTAATAATTATTAAGTTAAAAATTATAGATCAAATTTAAACCAATTTTCTATATACCTGAATTTATTTATTTGAATTTTTCTCAAATAAAAATAAATTTAATCTAAAATATTGTTTAAATAGAGAACTAGCCATCTATCTAGCAAATCCCTATACTCAACTAAACAACACTCAACAAGAAAGAAGCGTATGAAACTTAAAACTCTACTATTGACGGGTCTTGCAGGTATCGCACTTACAGCTTGTACATCTGCACCAACCATTCCACAACTTCAAACAGGTGTATTACAAGAAGTTCAAAACCTAGATGTCTATCCGGACACCAAAAACAACAAAGCAAAACTGACTAAATTTGTTGATAAATGCATCATCGAATTTACAGGCAATTTAGACAATGCCAAAGCCGTAGAACAATGGTCATTCAAAGGCTTAACTTTAATTGATGCAGGTTCAGCGACATTCCTACGTGATGGTACAAGTACCGCTCAAAAATTTGACCTTCACAATGCAGACGTTCAAAAAAACTTCCTTGCATTACGTAATGCCTTCGCCAAAGAAGCCATTGCACAATGTGACTAAAGAACTCGCCCTAAGCCTCAACACTTAGGGCTTTCTTTTGCCTAATAATGACAAAAGTCTGCGTAACGCGATTGATACAAGCGTGAAATTACCCTAAAAACATCGCAAACCCTTGCAGCAAATCCTTTGTTTTTCCATCATTGCTCGCTACACTCAAGGACAAAAGACTGATCACCCCTTTGAGGTACAGCCACATGAGCATTAAAAAAACCATTTTATTCAGCACTGCATTACTCGTTGCATTCCCAAGCTTTGCACAAAACACAGAAAACACCGATGAAAAAGGACTTTCTGCACCTATTCGTCCTTATGGTGACAATCCTAACCTGTTACATGTCTTTGCCTATAAAGCACAGCAAGGCGTGATCAATGGTGTGGAAAAAGTCGATGAACTTGCAGAAAAAGGCATTGCTAAAGTGAAACCGAGCGTTGATCGCGTCTGGGGCAATACCAAATCCACTGCCTCAAATACCATTCAACAGGTCGATCAAGGCGTGCAAAGCGTGACACAGCAAGCCAACCAAAAGATTCAAGATACTAAACAAGCCATCACAGGCGCATCGGATAGTCCTGTTCCAATTGAAAGTCAGCCTTTAAGCCAGTCGTCAAATACGACTCAAACCGTCACACCTCAAAGTTCATCAAACAGCTCATCAGGTGCAACCAGTTACGTGGTCACTGACCTATAAAAAAAAGCCCTTCTGGGCTTTTTTCTTTTTTGGAAAATGATCGAGATTAAATTCAGTCTCAGTTCACCTGACGGATCGGTTGCCCTGCTTTAAATGCTGCAACATTCTCCACCATCTGATTCACAATGCGTTGACGCGCATCGACACTGCCCCATGCATTATGCGGCGTAACGATTAAGTTCGGAATACTAGTATCTAACAAGACATTACCTGCTTTAGGCGGTTCAACACTGAGGACATCCGTTGCAGCACCTGCGATTTCACCTGCGCGTAATGCCTCTGCAAGTGCAGCTTCATCGACAATTCCCCCACGCGCACAGTTCACCAAAAATGCACTTGGCTTCATGGCTTTAAATTCGGCATGACTGATCAAATGGCGTGTATCTTCTGTGAGTGGACAATGCAAACTCAAGAAATCTACTTGAGGTAATAATTCTGCAAATGGAATACGCGATGCATCACTTGGACGCTTCGGTAAGCTACCAACAAGGACTTTCATGCCAAATGCTTGGGCAAGTTTCGCCACCGCCTGACCGAGTTCGCCATAACCAATAATCCCAAGCGTCTTACCTGACAGCTCAACAATCGGTGAATCCAGTAAACAAAATTGCGAGGCTTTTTGCCACTCACCTGCCTGTACCGCTTTTTGATACGCCATAAATGAGGTGGCTAAGTTCAACATCAGCATTAAAGTATGTTGTGCTACAGCAGCCGTACCATAAGCCTGACAGTTACACACCACAATGCCTTTTGCTTTTGACGCAGCAAGATCGACATTATTGGTGCCTGTTGCAGAGATTAAAATTAGTTTCAGTTGAGGGCAGCTTCGAATTGTGTCGCTATCGACCACGACTTTATTGGTGATGATGACATCGACATCTTGGACACGTGAAAGCAGCTCTTGGGAAGTGGTGCTCGGATATAACTTGAGATTATCGAAACTGGCATGCAGCGCTTTAAAATCTAAATCGTTTTGATCTAAAGATGCATAATCCAAATAAACAGCTTTCACGACATTTCCCTCAATCTTGTTCGACAATTTATCCTGTCATTTAAGAACAAGTCACTGAGGGTTTTCAACCGTTTATCACAGAAAGTCGCAGTAAAAAATTAATCAGTGTTTTTCTCGCTTGGATTGCTTAACGAACGTCGAATTTTATACACCACATAAACCGTAAGGAACATCAAAAAAATCAGTGTTGCACTAAGAACAATAATTGTGGGACTGATCGAATGCGCATGAGCAAAATTTGGTATTAAACCAAAAACTAAACCAAACATCATCAACTGGGTTGCTTGCATCGTTATACTCCCTCATCGCAAAGACAAAGTGGATGGTGTGACCATTTTTCTCACACCCCATGAGTACATACTATGATGCCAAGTTAATATGTCAAATTATTGTTTTTTAATTAAATTTTAAGTTAATTATGCTCTATCCTTGTCACAAAGTGCGAATTTTTGTCACTTGTCTCAGCAAAGCTAGCCGCACCAAACTCATCGGTAATGAGATTAAGTTCTTTATAACTAAACATATAATAATCTGCGTAACGCTTCATCAGAATTGGGTGCATTCCAACACTTAAAGCATCATTTTCTTTGAGCAATTTCATGATATGGCGATCATTCATCACCACCAAATAACGTTCATCATTCAGCATAATGCTGAGTAATCCATTACCTTTGGCATAAATTGGAATCAAGAATTTATGATTCAGTGCAATCGCGCCATCGGCATAACTTTCCAGCTTTTGACTAATCACGTTAAAAACTAAACCATGTCCGTAACTGTCGAGCAGCAATTGACGGTTTTCTTGCGGTAGATTGACCTGAATGCCGAGTTTAATCAAATCATGCTGATCGACCTGTTTATTACGCATTAACTCGCGCAAAATTGCCTGTTTCTGGTTGGCATCAAAAAACTGAGAATCCAGTGATAAATCATTATTTTTAAGAATTTTCGCCAAAGCCAAGCGATGGCGTGGCAAGACATTTTCAATGACTTTTCGGTAATAGAACTTACTGTTCTTCTTCACTCGACGCATTTTTTGATAGAAATAGGTCGCCTCGAATTCGTGTCGAATAAAATCATGTACCAGTTCAGAACTTGCCAATACGGCGATCGCATCATGCCCTGTGAATGGTAAATTCAACACATGGTGCTGTGTTAAAACGGTATGTAGTTTCAAATAATGTGCATGATCTTCGGCATAATATGGGTCATACACAATAATATATTCAGCGGCTATATTTACATCCTGCGTTTCAATCCGCATCTCAGCATTACAGTCATCGTTATAGAACATGTTATAACGCGGATCCGTGACATCTTCAGGGTCAATCGAATACTGTGGCACCATCGCTACCACACGGCTGACCTGTAAGGCTTTTGAGTATTTAATCGCTGCATAGCCCCCCATTGAACCGCCATACGCAATACGTTGTTCAAAAGGTGCAATAAGATCTTTAACTGCTTCAAGCATGTTCCACATGGAACGTTTCGGAAACCATGATTTCTGCTTCGGCATAATTCCAAGGACATTAAAATCAAATTTTTGCAGCGACTTTTCTGCATTGATATTTAAGCCTTTGGCACGGGTAATCAAATCGCCAAATGAAAAAATAAGTTCTGAAGATGTGCCCGGTAAAAAAATCGCGCGAATGTGATCATCTTCAAAAACAATGTGTTTATCCATAATATACCCGTGTTTGTGAACGAACCCTTTCACAACAATTTCGTCAGTTAAGCAGTTAATTTAGTTGTGCTATTTTATAGCTTTCAGGATGATTAAACATCGCAAAATATGACACATTCTATCCATCCGTCAGCAAAACAAGGATTTAGTGCAGCTGCGACCTTATATCAGCAGGTTCGACCGCATTATCCAGCTCAAATTCATGAGATTTTAAAATCGCACTTGCAGCTCAATCAAAATGCTCAGCTTGTTGATTTAGGTACGGGTACAGGTAAGTTTTTGCCTTATTTAAAGGCATTGTCATCACATATTCTTGCGATTGATCCTGTCGCTGAAATGCTGTCAGAGTTAAAACAAGCCCATCCTGATATCCAAACCTTACAAGCCAGCAGTGATGAGCTGCCACTTTTAGATGACAGTATTGATGCTGTATTTTGCGCGCAGTCATTTCATTGGTTTGCCAATCGCGACAGTCTGCAAGAGATTCATCGTATTCTAAAAAAAGACGGCGCTTTGGTTCTAATTTGGAATCAGCGTGATGTGTCTATCGATTGGGTTAAAGCCTTGGCAGATGTCATCACTCCTTATGAAGATGGCACGCCGCGTTTTCATCGTGGTGATTGGGCAAAGGTGTTTGAGCAACAAGATTTATTTGAGCTCTGCTTTGAAACGACCTTGCCTTTCGTTCATCAAGGACTCGTCGAGCAGGTCGTCTCGAAACGCTTACTCTCGACCAGTTTTATTGCTGCGATGCCAAAGGAACAGCAGCAACAACTCAAACATCAGTTTGAGCAGATTGTAGTTAAATATTTAGGCAAGCAGCCTACAGATCATATTGAGTTCCCCTATCGAACACATCTATATATCTTTAAGCACATGAAATAACTTTTATAAAATTTGGATCTGTTTATGAATTTAGCCGAAACAATAAAACGCGGTGTCTTAGTCCTGATGGTTGGAGCACTCATGGCCTGTGAGCAAAAGACACCACCTGCTGAGCCAAAAGTCTCTGAAATAGATACTACTTCTGCTGAAATGCTCAAAGAATTAAAAACGGAAGGTATTCGTAAATTTGAAGCTACCGAACATGATGCTCATGATATTGGCGTACTGACAGACTATGAAGATCGTTTTCAACAGATGAGTGATGGGCTTGAAAATGAACTGATGCAACTCCAAAACCAAGGGCAGTTAGATGAAGCCTTTATTCATCAACGTCAGCTCGACACCACTAATTCAGCACTTGAAATGTTAAAAGCACTTGATTTAAAGACTGAGCAAGGGCGCTATATTCAAGATTTGATGTATCACTACTGGGAACAACAGCAAAAATTATTTAACCAAGCACAATCTGAACAAAATAAAACACAACAAGCCAAGCATGCGATGCAAGGCTTAGGGCAGTATTTACAGGCTCAGGAACAGTTGGAATATTGGCGTACACAACACAAATAATCCAGGCCATAGAGAATAAAGCCAAATATAAAAAGCACGTTCAAACGTGCTTTTTTCTTAAGTACGACTTAAATACTGATGTACACCATAACCTGCTGCCCGTCCTGTTGCTAAACATGCCGTCAGCAAATACCCGCCTGTTGGTGCATCCCAATCGAGCATTTCCCCACACATAAACACATGAGGATTCGACTTCAATTGCAGTTGATCTGTCAGCGAAGACTGCTTCACTCCACCTGCACAGCTAATTGCTTCTTCAATTGGACGAAAACCGGTGAGAGAAATCTTTAACTGTTTTACCTTCTGTGCCAGTTCTGCAGCATTTTGCCAAATCGGCTTCGCAACCAATTCACGTACCAATGCAGCTTTTGCCCCATCCAGTCCAGCTTTACGCCAAATATTGGCTAAAGATTGCTTTTTACTTGGCTGTAACTTCTTGGTTAGTTGTTCAATCGTTTGATCCGGGAATAAATCCAAATACAACTGCATCTGTTGACCCGCTTTGACTTGCGCACGTAAACCGCGACCTTGCTTATAGATCAGACCACTTTCCAAACCATAATGACTAATCACAATATCACCCATGGTTTTATCAGCGCCTTCCACCCATGCTTCAACCCGCTTTAAAGGTTGCCCAAACACAGGCTGCATAAAGGTCGACCATGGATATTCCACACCTGCATTGCTGGCTTGAAAAGGTTCAATTTCATTTTGATCGAGCCATGCTTGCCATTTCCCATCACTACCGAGTCTTGACCATGACACAGCACCACAAGCCAAGACTATCGCATCAAATTTTTCTGTAAATGTACGATCCTGTTTAAGGTCATTTAATGTGAGTTGTTGCTTGGCCAAATGCGTAATTTGATGGCGATAGTGAAATTGACCCCCATGTTCAACTAAACGTTTTAACCATGCGCGCAGCAAAGGGGCTGCTTTCATCTCAGTCGGAAATACACGACCTGATGAACCAATATACGGCTCGATGCCTAGATCCTGCATCCACTGTTGAATCCAGTTGGCATCCCACTTCTTAATCCAAGGCGCAAGCCAATCGACCTGATCATAACGCTGTATAAATTGCTCGATCGGTTCGGCATGGGAAATATTCAGCCCCGTTTTGCCTGCCATGAGGAATTTACGTGCCGCAGATGGCTTTTGCTCATAAACATGTAATTCATAACCGTACTGGCTCAATACTTCTGCGGCCATTAAACCTGCTGGCCCTGCACCTACAATGGCAATACGCTTGGTCATGGCTTATTCCGCAGATACCGCATTCTGCCCTTGTAAAGGCTGAAAATCATCAAAACGTGTCTTATAACCTTCAGGTTTAGTAATAATGAGTTGCTGACACAATTCACCGCGTTCCAGATACTTAATTTCAAAATGGGTACGTGCTGAATCCTGTGCAATGACTTCTTTGACATACGGCAAGTTCCATAGAGATTTAACTTGCTCTTCCGCTTCATCAATATAAGCGTGAATATTGCTGGCTAAGGTAATTGTGCCGCCTGTTTGAAGACGTGAAATTAGAAACTCGAAAAATGGCATATTTGCCCAACGCTGCGCTGGATTATGCGGTTCCGGATTTGGATATAAGATAAAGAACTGTTCGACTTGCTGAGGGTACAAAGCGTGTACCACCCAAGGCAGTGCATCGGCATGCACCGTCTGTAAATTTGGCTGACCTTCAAGACCGTGCTGTTTACGCATGGCATCAAATTTTTCACGGGTACGTTCAACCGCAATTAATTTTCGCTCTGGATGATTCTGAGTAAATAACAAGGCATGTTTACCCTTACCCGCGCCAATTTCGACACAAACTGGTTCAGGACTGATGCTTTGAAAATCACGAGGGGCATGCATACGCTGCGCTTGAAATTGACGAATCGGCATAATCAGATCAAACTAATAAAAACCGCATAAGTCTAACAAGTGCGATTGTATTTGCCTAATCGAATCCTTGATTTTTGTAGGAGTGTTGTCAATGCCGACCACCTTAAACTGTCCACGTTGTGGTGATCTGACCACTTGGGAAGACAATGCCTATCGTCCGTTTTGCTCTGAACGTTGCAAGATGATAGACCTCGGGGCTTGGGCAAACGAAGAATATAAACTCCCAACTCAAGACGCGCCACAAGCCGATGGTGGTAGCGAAGAAGATCAGTTCTAAGTATTCAAGACTTTTCTGAGACAATAAAAAAGGAATCCCGACGGATTCCTTTTTGATTTTGAGCTCAGTGACTCAGCCGGCTTTTCCTGCCACAAATGGATTATGCTGCTTTTCAAATCCAATCGTACTCATTGGGCCATGTCCTGAAATAAACTGGGTTTCGTCAGGTAAGCTAAAGCATTCGCGTTGAATCGAATCCAGCAATTGTTGATGATTACCACGCGGAAAATCAGTACGACCAATTGAGCCTTTAAATAGCACATCGCCTGTCCATAGCAGTCCATAATTTTTGTTATAGAACATTACGTGTCCAGGTGTATGACCCGGTGCAAAACGGACTTCAAATTCTTCATCACCCAACTTTAAGACTTCACCACCTTCAAGCCACTCAGTCACTTCAACTTTTTCAGGAATTGGGAAGCCATAACGTGCTGACACTTCCTGAATCATATCCAGCCAAAAAGCATCTTCTTTGTGTGGACCAATTACAGGAACATTCCACTCACGTTTGAGTGCACCTACTGCACCTGCATGATCTAAATGCCCATGAGTGAGCCAAAGCGCTTTGATGGTTAAACCCAGCGCTTCAACCTCAGCTTTGAGTTTTTCAGGTTCACCACCTGCATCAATCAAAATGGCTTCTTTACTGTCGGCATCCCATACGATGGAACAATTTTGCTGGAAAGCAGTCACAGGAACAATTTTGACTTGTAGCATGAATGATCAACACCTTAGGCAGAGTGAATATAAGTCTTGGAAATTGCATCAAGATTAGCTTGAAGCAGATAATTGATCAATTGCAAATGATCGTCACGGTTATTCAGTGCAGGAATATAACTGTATTGCTCGCCACCCAGCGATTTAAAGGTCTCAGCATTTTGAATTGCCAATTCTTCAAGCGTTTCCAAACAGTCCGCAGAGAATGCAGGACTCATTACCTGAATTGATTTCACCCCTTGTTCCGCCCACTCACGAATGAGAGTATCGGTATAAGGTTTCACCCATTCTTGCTTACCAAAGCGTGATTGGAAACTAATCGCCCATTGTTCAGGCTGTAAACCTAGTTCTTTGGCAACTAGTCGTGCCGTCATACGGCAACGATCCGCATAGGGATCACCTTTATCTGCATAAGGCTGAGGAATACCGTGAAATGACATCAAGAGCTTTTCAGCTTGGCCATGTTCAAGCCAATAATCTTTTACACTTTGCGCCAATGCTTGGATATAAAGCGGATGCTGATAATAATCACGAATGATCGAAAGCCCTGGTAAATTGCGTTGTTTCAGCACCCATTTGGATACGGCATCATAGAGTGGCGCAGTCGAAGTTGCCGAATACTGCGGGAATAGCGGCAATAAAATCACATGATCTTGCTGTTGTTCGGTAATGTTATCCAAGGCTTGCGCGATATTCGGATTGCCATACGTCATGGCAGGTACAACTTCAATATCAAGATGCGGATATTGGCTGCTGACATGCGCCTGCACCTGTTCAACCTGTTTCAACAAGATTTCACGCATCGGAGAGTCTGTCCCCCATACCTGCGCATAGGCATGCGCAACGCGTTTTGGGCGAAACGGTAAAACGAACAGACGTAAAATGATTTGCCAAAGTGGTTTTGGCAGTTCTATCACACGCTGATCAGATAGAAACTGATCGAGAAAACGGCGTACAGCAGGCACACTCGGTTCATCTGGTGTACCTAAATTTGCCAAAATAATTGTAACTTTAGGGAGAACTGCTGAAGACATTCAGTATATCCGTTGTGATATCAACTGCCCTACTTTAGCAGTTTTAAAGCAGGGTGTAATATGGATTAATATGCTGATTTAAATTGATGAATCCGATCTGCATCCAACAGATTGCTGTCGAGTAATTTACTTGCCTTTGGCGTGATCTGCCATAACAAACGCTGACGATCATCACGACCATTTGGCACAATCCACTCATTTTGACGCATCTGAATTTTTAGACTGTGCAAGGCACGAATATTCATTTGTGAACGGGCAACTGCATGCGCACGTGGCATTTCAACACGGGCATCTTCCAAGCCTGTTTCATTTAAATATTCATTCATACGCTTCGAGAAGAACTCTTCAGGCGTAGGATTGGTAAACGTCGAACCTAAAATTGAAAGCAACTGTGCCCAAGTGAGTTTTTTCTGAATCTTAAGCTCTTTAAAATTACCGTCCTGATAGGCATGCATACGATATTCAAAAGCAAATAGCTCATGCATCGACACTTTTGGTACACTTAAAAATGGATCGACCTTACGGTTTCCCAATTCAGTTTCAAGCTGTGCATTACGTGCTTTTAAGCGATCAATTTCATCATGTAAGGACTGCGAATTTTGCGGACGTACCCAACCTGTAACAGGATAACGCTCTAGCATTTGTGGCATGTTCAAACGCACTGCCATTTCTAAATCACGCAAACTACGGTAGCTAAAGACCTGATCGACTTCTTTTTGTAGTAACTGTCTAAATTCTTTAAATTTATCACGCAATTGTGGTGTTGCATCTTGCAAAGAAGGATCACGTGAATCAGGATCATCATGCATAAACACAATAATTGGCTTTTGCTTGGTGACCGCATAAATATATTCGAGGTGCATATAACCGACACCAGACACCGACTGCTCACCATATTGGCTACCTAAGAGCAACACTACATAATCACAGTCATCAATTTGACGACGGGCAAATGCGGTACTTAATGGTGTACGTTGTTCCAAGCCCCATGAGAAGAAACCCATACCGACCAGCGTCTGCGACAAAATAATTCTTTCCGGCTGCATTTCATTGCCAGAAGTCGATATAAACACTTGATAACGTTTATCGAGCATCGGTTATCCTCTTTTACTTCACATCGATATGATGCATGGGTTATGCCATGCTGCATCACATTGGATGCTTCCCCAAATAAATATTAAAAATATAAAAAATTATAAATATCTGCTTTTAATCAAGCACAGCGTCACTTTGAATGTTCGCAACTGACCAGGTTAAGTCATCAGGAATCATTCGCGCTAAAACAGGTTGAATCTGATCCGCATTTTGCCCACTGACATAAATTTGGATTCTTAAACCCTCTTTGCGCTCATGCTCAAATAATAACTCATTTTTGATCAAAATACGGGCAGTTTGTCGAGCAACAGGCAAACCTGAGTCAATTAATGTCAGCTTATGACCAAAAATATACTGAATTGCCGCTTTTAGGAAGGGGTAATGCGTACATCCAAGCACTAAATAATCTGCACCCGCATCGACAGCAGGTTGTAAAATTTCTGTTAATTTTGAAATACAAGCATCACTCATCTGCTCACCAGCTTCCACAAATGGTACTAAGTCGAGACAAGTAATCGACAGCACTTTGACTTGAGCAGGTTCTGCAAAGCGTACCATGACATCTTTAATCAGTTTGCCACGGAAAGTTGCAGGCGTTGCCAAGACGGCCACTGTTTTGGTTTTGGTATTTAAAACAGCAGGTTTTAAGGCAGGTACTAAACCGATGATCGGAAAGTCTGCTCCATAGTGCTCACGAAGATAATCCAGACTAAATGCTGAAGCCGTATTACACGCCACCACAGCCACTTTACAACCCTGACGATAGAGCCATTCAATTGCATGGGCAGTCAGATGTCGGATGTCCTGATCTTCACGCGGTCCATAGGGCACATGCGCAGTATCTGCATAATAGATGAAGCGTTCATTTGGCAAATATCGAGCAATTTCCATTGCCACAGATAAGCCCCCTACCCCCGAATCAAAAATACCAATAGGCGCATCAGCAGCGGCCTTTGGCATTGGATTGATCATTTCATAGAGAGGATGAATAGCGCTCATAATTGTGCTTGGAGTAAATTCAAAATCGTATCCGCAAAGCTTAAACCTCAGGTGCCTAAATGCAAGTCTAAATCACCACTTTTCAGACTTAAAACGGTCTCGCCTTCAACATTTTCAGTCAACTCACCCATCTCAACCAAATGTAAGAATGCAGCACGTTGAATCAACGCATTAATGCCAAAGCGAACATGTACATAAGGTCTTAGTTCACCTTTAAATGACTTCATAAATATAGGATGTTCTGCATCGACAATAATCAGATCTTGTGTTGTTGTGGTCAGTTGAATATAAGCCTTGCCCTCAATATCGACTTGATCGACCTGATTGACAAGTAGAGGTTCATCTTCGACTTCAATTTCGATCTGCTCAACTGGTGTTTTGAGATAAAATTTACCGTCTTCTTTCCAAAGGACTGTTGAAAATAGGTCAATCATGGCTTGACGCTTAATCAATTGACCTTCGTGCCACCATTCTCCGTTCGCTAAAACCTTCAAATCCATTGCACCACAATGCTTTGGATGCCACTGCTCTAAAGGTGGGATTGACCTTTTGTGACTCTGCTGTCCATCTTTTAAGTATTGTGCAATATCCGTTAAATTTTTATCATCACGATTAGCTACTTTTTTCGTCGGATTTTTACTGTTCACTGCGTTATCCATAGTAGAAGACCTTAATGACGGAAAAATAATATGTTTCAGCCAATTGGCTAAAACTGGGTTTAAAACTATACTAGCCCACAAGATTAAAGACACTAGCATAATTGTGTCTAAGAATTAAGCATACTCATGGCAGCACCCAATCATCCGATTATGGTTGCCACCGAAAAGTAATATGAGGAGTCCGACATGGAGCACATCGAACGTGAATCGATGGAGTTTGACGTAGTCATCGTAGGTGCTGGCCCTGCGGGTCTATCTGCAGCGATTAAAATTCGTCAACTTGCAATTGAAAACAACCTAAATGATTTGTCCGTCTGTGTCGTAGAAAAAGGCTCCGAAGTCGGTGCACATATTCTCTCTGGGGCTGTTCTTGAGCCACGTGCTATCAATGAACTTTTCCCGAACTGGAAAGAAGAAGGCGCGCCTTTAAATGTTCCAGTGACAGAAGACAAAACTTATTTCTTATTGTCTGATGAAAAATCACAAGAAATGCCGCATTGGATGGTACCAAAAACCATGCACAACGATGGCAACTATGTGATTTCTCTTGGTAATGTGGTGCGTTGGTTAGGTCAAAAAGCGGAAGAACTAGAAGTATCAATCTTCCCGGGCTTTGCTGCATCAGAAATTCTTTACCATGAAGATGGTTCAGTAAAAGGTATCCAGACTGGTGACATGGGCATCGGTAAAGATGGCGAACCAACACATAACTTTACCCCAGGTTATGAACTTCATGCGAAATACACTCTCTTTGCTGAAGGCTGTCGTGGTCACTTAGGTAAACGTTTAATCCAAAAATTCAACTTGGATAAAGATGTAGATCCGCAGCACTATGGTATTGGTATTAAAGAATTGTGGGAAATCGATCCTGCAAAACATAAACCAGGTCTTGTAATGCATGGCGCGGGCTGGCCTCTAACAGAAACGGGTTCATCAGGTGGTTGGTGGTTATACCATGCTGAAAATAACCAAGTAACTTTGGGTATGATCGTTGACCTTTCATACACCAATCCACACATGTATCCATTCATGGAAATGCAGCGCTGGAAAACCCATCCACTAATCAAGCAATACTTGGAAGGTGGTAAACGTATTTCTTACGGTGCGCGTGCTGTGGTGAAAGGCGGCTTTAACTCATTACCTAAATTCACCTTCCCAGGTGGTTCTTTAATTGGTGATGATGCAGGCTTCTTGAACTTTGCAAAAATCAAAGGCTCTCACACTGCAATGAAATCAGGCATGCTGTGTGGTGAAGCGGTATTTGAAGCGATTGCTGCTGGCGTAGAAAAAGGTGGTGATCTAGCCGTTGCTCGTGTGACTGAAGGTGAAGACTTCTTCGCGAAAGAATTGACCGCTTACACTGAGAAATTTAACAACAGCTGGTTGAAAGAAGAATTATATAACGCACGTAACTTCGGTCCTGCGATGCATAAATTCGGTACATTCGCGGGCGGTGCATTTAACTTCATCGACCAGAACGTATTTAAAGTTCCATTTACTTTACATGACTTAGTGCCTGACTTCAGCGCATTAAAAACTGTAGATTCAGCTAACTTTAAACCGAACTATCCAAAACCTGATGGCAAGCTGACCTTTGACCGTTTATCTTCTGTATTCGTATCAAATACAGTACACGAAGAAAATCAGCCTGCTCACTTGAAGCTGACTGATCCTTCTATTCCAGTGAACGTGAACTTACCAAAATGGGATGAACCTGCTCAACGTTATTGCCCTGCTGGTGTTTATGAAATTATGGAAGAAAGTGACGGTTCTAAACGCTTCCAAATTAACGCGGCAAACTGCGTACACTGTAAGACTTGTGATATTAAAGACCCATCACAAAACATCACTTGGGTAACACCTGAGGGTGCGGGTGGTCCGAACTATCCAAACATGTAATGCTTAATAACGTAGTCGAGCACAATTAACTCGACTATCAAGCAAAAAAATCCCTGCCAAGTGCAGGGATTTTTTTATCTCAGTAAAAGTAATTAACCTTTTTGCACCAAGTAGTGAAATTCTTTATTGCCATTTTCATCAAGGCGTTCTTCTTGCAACAGCAGCTCATGCCCTAAATGCATACAGAACTTCGGAATATCCCAAGACGTCGAATTATCCGTGGCAAAAACTTCCACCACATCACCTGACTTTGACTTACGAATCGCTTGATGCAACATCATGACGGGTTCGGGACAGCGTAATCCACGAGTATTTAACTGAATGCTTGGAGTAATCTGTTGTTCAGACATGCCCTAACTCAAAAAACAAGATCGGCATTATTTTAGCATATCCCAATTTTTTTGGTGATCATGTACAAATCAGACCATAGCTGTCATATATGCAGTTTAAAAATCCAACAATCGCTTTCTCATGATCTGAATCAGGAAGTCATCGAAAGCGCCATCTTTATGGGTAGACAACTGTGTTTTCTACGGTATGATTAAATTTATATTTTTTACGATCAAGAGTGTTTAGGAAACATCATGCACGAGGAATCAGGCCCGTCGTGGGGTATGCGCGGTTTACGCAAATGGCTAGGAACTGCACCCGAGACCCGCGACGAACTGCTAAAATTAGTACAAGATTCACGTCGTTTTTTAGAACCCGATACTGTAGCAATGTTAGAAGGCGTGTTAGACCTTCCTGCGACTAAAATTCGTGAAGTCATGACGCCTCGCACGTCAATGATTAGCCTTCAAGAAGATGATCAGCTTCTCGATATTCTTCATGTTTTAGTAGAATCTGCGCATTCTCGCTTCCCTGTGTTTTCATCAGATCAGCCAGATAATGTGGTGGGTATTCTACTTGCTAAAGACCTCTTGCCATTTTTAACTGAACCGACCACTAAAGTGGATATTCGTGTTCTGATGCGTCAGCCGCTGTTTGTTCCAGAAAGTGCCCGTTCAGATCAAGTCTTGCGTATGCTGAAAAATACTCAGACGCATATTGCAATCGTGATTGATGAATATGGTTCAACCTCTGGTCTAGTCACACTTGAAGATATTCTTGAAGAAATCGTCGGTGAGATTGAAGATGAACATGACAAAGTTGATGAAGAAGCGCCATTTATTGTGCCTGATGAAGATGCATCAACTGCCAATACTTGGATCGTGCAAGCTCTTACGCCCATTGAACACTTCAATGATGTACTCAACACCGACTTCCCTGATGATGAAGTAGAAACCATGGGTGGTTTACTCATGCAGGAAATTGGTTTGGTGAGCGATCTAGAAGGTCAAGTGATTGAACTTGAGAACTGGCAATTTACTATTCTTGAAGCAGATGCTCGCTCTATTCATCTCATTCGAGCTGTGCGTCAATGAGAAGTTACTTCGACAAACTGCTGATGTCTGGACAAGGGCAAAAGCAGTTAGCATTAATTTATCCTTTACTGATTTCACTATTTGCAGGCGGTGTATTTAGTCTAAGTCTTGCACCGTACCACTATTGGTGGTTGGCAATTTTATCCCCTGCACTGCTGTACGTGAGTCTAATCCAGCGCACGGCGAAACAAGCCTTTGCGATTGGTTTGGCATATGGCATTGGGCTTTGGTTTGTGGGCGCTTTTTGGCTTTACACGTCCATCCATGTTTATGGCGATACCAATGCCGTTTTAAGTGTACTGATGATCCTGATCATGGCTGTGGTCATGGGATTATTTACTGCGCTGCAAACGTTTATCTACCGTCGCTTTTTCCCTGAAACACCTTTAACCTTTGCTCCGCTTTGGGTATTGTTTGAATGGGCAAAAACCTGGGTATTTACGGGATTCCCATGGCTGTTTGTCGGTTACGCATTTACCGAACGTTTCCTTGATGCCTATGCGCCTTTGTTCGGTGTATTTGGGGTGTCATTTGTTGTCGTCACCTTAGCCTGTGCATTGGTTGAAGTTCTCAGAAAACGTGTTTTCTGGCTGGTGCCTTCTGTACTTTTAGTCTTAGGTGCTTGGGGTGCTTCACAACTCAACTTTGTCGAGCAAAAAGCTGAGAAACCACTTCGTGTGTCATTGGTCCAAGGGAATATTCCGCAAGACCTAAAATGGTTAACCGAATATCAGATGAAAACGCTATTCATCTATGCCAATTTGACCAAGACTGAATGGGGACGTGATCTGATTGTTTGGCCAGAATCTTCGATTCCGATGTTCCAAACTGACATTCAACCCTTTCTAACTGCGATGCGTACACAAGCTGAGAAATCAAGTTCTGCTTGGGTAACGGGTATTCCTTATTGGGATAAAGCCGAATCTCAGACTGAAGGCAAAGCCATGTTCTATAACAGCATCATGGCAAGTGGTGATGAGTCTTCTGGTTTATATAAAAAACAGCGTTTAGTTCCTTTTGGCGAATATATTCCTTTATCAGGTTTACTTAGCTGGGTGTTACCTGCATTGCAAAATGATCCGTCTATGAGTGGTTTTTCACGTGGTGCAAGTGATCAAAAACCATTAAATGTGAAGAACCATGCCTTAGGTTCTGCAATTTGCTATGAAGTTGCCTACCCAAATCTGACGCGTCGTAATGCAAGCCAAAGTGATTTCTTGGTAACCGTGTCCAACGATGCGTGGTTTACAGGTACAGCGGGACCTTTACAGCATTTGCAGATGGTACAAATGCGCGCTAAAGAAAATGGTCGTTGGTTTATCCGTGCCACCAATACCGGTGTCACTGCCTTTATTGATCATCAGGGTCATATCGTAAAACGTGCACCAATGGATCAAGAAACGGTATTACGCGGTGAACTTCCTGCAATGCAAGGTCAAACTTTATATATGCGTTTAAGTGATTGGCCTATGCTTATTTTCTCTGGCATTTTACTTCTTTTGGGTTGGCGTTTCCGTCCACGCAAAGTGAATGTAGCTTTTAAATCGAGAAGATAGTTTTTAGTTCCCTCTCCTTCAAGGAGAGGGTTAGGGAGAGGTGGATTTATTTTATTTCACCTCACCTTAACCCGCTCCCAATAGAAGAAAAGACTTTCATTATTATTCAATTAATTTTATTTATTAAGTTAGATATTTTAGTAAGAATAATATTTATCATTACCCTTATTGCTCAACAATGCTTTTTATCTTTTGATATATAAAACCACAAAAAACCGAGGTCATAACCTCGGTTCTTTCTTTTAAAATTGCGTTGCCAGATAAGACAACATACCGGCTAAGGACAACATCGGAATATAGCGGTAAATACGTACCACATACGCTTCTAGTGAACTTGCTTCTGTTGTTTTTAATTCAAGTACGGTCGCCTTTAAAGCTGAATAAAAGCAAAGTACAAATAAGCTGCTCATCAGACTTATCGCAAAAAATCCCACCATAATTTGGCTACTGCCTTCAGTGGTCTGCCACAAATGTTGGATTCCCTGACTTAAAGGCAAAATGCTGAGCATCAAAAGAACAGATTTCAGCATAGACCAATGAAATTGATTAATTTCATCCGATAAAATCAGTGCTTTCATAGTGCTCTCCTTCGGCTTAAAAGTTGCCATACGAGATATTATGAACATTTAATTTTAAATAAAAAGGCTTTATTTGTTCAGAATTTACGATAATTGTAATAGATAAATATGGGAATAATTCTTATTATAAATATCAAACAGTGATTATTATATTAAATTATTTATTATCAAATGTTTATATTATATTTTACAAATGATATGTATTATCAATTCACCTTGGATTGAATTATCCTTTTAGGTGAATTGATATATTCCATTATATTTTAAAAATAATGATTCTCAATTAAGGCTTAAAGTAAATATCTGCATCTGTGCCTTCACCACCGGCTTGACCATCAGCGCCAAATGAATACAAATCAAATGGACGACCTTCAGTACCCGGAACGACATATTGTAGATCATTATCCCAACTGTCTTTAGGATAGCCACCTTTGACATAACCACCCGGTAGCCAGTTTTTTGCAGAAGCAGGCTTGTTCACCAGTGCATCCAAACCACCTTCTTGCATGCTTGGATATTTACCATTGTCGAGTTTGTATTGATCCAATGAGCCCGCAATACTTTGGAGTTTAATGACCGTGGTATCAACTTTGGCTTTTTCCCCGCGTCCCATGACGTTAGGTACAATTAAAGCTGCCAAAACACCTAAAATGACAATCACGACCATCACTTCAATTAAGGTAAACCCTGATTGTCTTTTATAACGATTTTGTTGCATTGCACATCTCTCATTCATATTTATATTTTGAAGTATCGTTGTTCTCAACGTTTTACGACATTTCCAAGCCATTATGCAATCGTTTTTAAATCATATTATTCATGTTCACAATTGGCAGCATGACCGCAATCACAATCACTAACACGATACTTGCCATCAGCACCAGCATTAAAGGTTCAAGGAGCGCGAGTAAAGTCGATATGAGCGTAGTGACTTCACGATCTTGCATGTCAGATGAACGCTGTAACATGCGATCAAGCTCACCCGAGGCTTCGCCACTCTTGATCATTTGCACCATCATCGGCGGGAAATAACCACTGCGCTCAAGTTGAGTCGCAAGATTGCCACCTTCTGTTACTTTTTCAGCCGCCAAATTGACTGCATCGCGAATGACCCAGTTATTACTTACTGCAGCACCAATCTTTAAAGCATCCACCAAAGGCACACCTGATTGAGTTAAAATTGATAAGGTACTGGCAAAACGTGCAGCATTAATGCCACGTGAGAGCTTACCAAACAGCGGTAATTTCAAGGTCAGACGATCAAATGAATAATGCCCTGCTGTAGTTCTTAAGAAACGTAACAACAGAAAAATTCCAACAGCGCTTCCTATCAACAAAAATGGCCAAGCCATACGAATAAAATCACTGGCTTTCATTAAAGTGACAGTAATCCAAGGTAAGGCATCTTTGCTTTGGTCAAAGGTTTTGACAATATCAGGAACCACATAGGTCATTAGCCCCATCACAATCGCAAAAGACATCAGCATCAAAATGATCGGATAAACCATTGCACCTTGAATTTTCTTTTGCATGGCAAAGCGGTTTTCAGTGTAATCTGCCAATTGATCCAAGATTAAATCTAGGTGGCCTGAACGTTCACCAGCGGCAATCGTGGCAATATATAAATCAGGAAAACGTCCCGATTGTTGCAAGGCACTCGCTAATGAATGACCTTCTAACACTTTGGAACGCACAGACATCAACAGGTTTTGTACATGGACTTTTTCGCTTTGTTTCCCCACAGCACGAATGGCTTCTTCAAGTGGAATTGCAGCTGCAACCAGTACAGACAGCTGACGAGTCATTAAAGCGAGGTCATAAGCGGTGATGCTCTTTTCGAACCAGCGAGACTGTGCATGTGGATCTTTTTTTTCTACAGGATCAACAGCCACAGGGATAAGTGACTTATCCCTTAATTGTTGTCGTATTTGACGGGCAGAGTCCCCCTCCAAAACGCCTTTTTGCTGCTTCCCTGACGCATCAAGCGCTGTAAACTGATATGCCGGCATTGTAATGCTCTAATTTTCCAAAATTTTGCTGAACGCTGTTGCGCATGACCACTGAAATCATTCATATTCTGACATATAAATGTTTCAATCACTCTAGCATAACTCGATCTTTATCACGACGACAATTCATCAGGACAGACACTGTAATTTATGCCAAATTCAACCGATCACACCACTGCTCTTTATCGTGTACGCGTTGCAGTGCCCGTGCATCTTTTTGATTGCTTCGATTATCTGGTTAGTGCAGAACAATATGAACAAGCACAAGTCGGCGCACGTGTCGCGGTTTCCTTTGGTCGTCAGAATTTAGTTGGCATTGTGATGGAAAAGTTAGCTCTAGATGCGCCCGTCGACCCTCGTTTTAAACTTAAACCGATTACTGAACTGCTTGATGATCGTGCAATCATAGATGCACAAGTCTTACAATTATTAAAATGGTCAGCACAGTATTACCAGTTCCCTATTGGAGAAGTTGTACAAAGTGCTTTGCCTGCATTACTCCGTCAAGGTAAGCCTTATAACCTTTTGGCACGTACATGGAAATTACTGGACTTAGATGCAGAATCTAAAGTTCGCCGTTCAGAACGACAGCAAGAAGCCTATAAAGTATTAAAACTGCATCCCGTTGGGACAGCAGAAAATATTCTGAATATGGCAGGGATTGAAACTGCCACATTAAAAGCACTTGAGAAAAAAGGCATTTGTGAGTGTGTGCTTGAACCACAAGATTTTAGCCCGCAGCCTGTGCAAATGGCACAAATGCCACTTAAAGCCAATCCCGAGCAACAGCATGCGATTGACCATGTTTTAAAATACAAAAATAAGTATCAAGCTTTTTTACTAGATGGTTTGACTGGTAGTGGCAAAACTGAAGTTTATCTGCAAATCATGCAGCAAGTGCTTAAGCAAGGAAAACAGGTACTGGTCTTGGTGCCTGAGATTGGACTGACCCCACAAACCATTAGCCGCTTCCAATCACGTTTCCAATGCAATATTGCCCTATTGCATTCAGGACTGAACGACAGCAAACGCTTACAAGCTTGGCAAGCGGCTGAAACAGGAAAAGCTTCCATTGTACTAGGCACACGTTCCGCGATTTATACGCCGATGCCGAATCTCGGTTTGATCATTCTCGATGAAGAGCATGATCTTTCCTTCAAACAACAAGAAGGCTTTCGCTATCATGCGAGAGACGTTGCCCTGTATCGTGCTCATCTGCAACAATGCCCTGTGGTTTTGGGTTCAGCGACACCGAGCATCGACAGCTATGCGCTTGTCGATCATGGCAAAATGCAGGTTTTAGAATTAAACCAACGTGCTGGTACGGCACTCATGCCGAAAATCCACATTTTAGATTTGAAAGTCGCACAAAAGCAGCATGGCATCAGCCTGCACTTAATTGAGGAAATGAAAAAACGGCTGGAACGTAAAGAACAGGTATTGATCTTCCTGAATCGTCGTGGTTACGCGCCTGTACTCATTTGTGATAGTTGTGGATGGCAAGCACAATGCCCATATTGTGATGCCAATTTCACAGTTCATCGTCAACCTTACCAGCATTTGCATTGTCACCATTGTGGCACGGTACATCGACTACCTGAACAATGCCCAAGTTGTCAGCATACTGAACTTAAACCGCTTGGTATGGGAACAGGGAAGGTCGAAGAGCACCTGAATGAACTCTTTCCTGATTTTGACGTCATTCGGGTCGATCGTGACTCCACCAGTCGTGTCGGCAGCTGGCAAAAAATTTACGATAAGATTCAAAAAAGTGAGCCTGCAATTTTACTTGGAACTCAAATGCTGGCAAAAGGTCATCACTTCCCTTATGTCACCTTGGTCGCTATTTTAGATATTGACTCAGGACTGCTTAGTGTGGATTTTCGTGCCACAGAGCGTACGGCACAATTAATCGTACAAGTGGCAGGTCGAGCTGGTCGCGGGGAACATAAAGGCGATGTCTATCTACAAACCTTGCGTCCCGATCATGCTCTATTAAATACCTTGGTGAAGGACAACTATCGCGCATTTGCCAAGCAGACCTTACAAGAACGACAAATTGCCATGATGCCGCCTTATCGTTATGCGGCGCTGATTCGCTGTGAATCTAAGGATCAAAGTTTAAATACAGATTTCTTACAGAAACATGCTGCTTATCTTCGTCAATACAGTGATTTGAATCTCGATATATGGGGACCAATTCCTGCCCCTATGGAGCGTAAAGCGGGTCGTTACCAATCGCATATGGTTTTGCTTTCCGCAGATCGTGCACGTCTACATTATTACTTAAGAGCATGGTGGCAAAACCTATTAAGTAATAAACCATCTGGCATGAAAGTGACCTTAGATATTGACCCTCAAGAATTAAGCTAAAACTGCATGTCTAAATAAAGACAAAACATAAAAGAAGGATTTCAGGTAGATATATGTCCGTATTACTCCAAATGACTTTGATATTGGCGCTTGCATTGGTCGTCGTCCCCTTATGCAAAAGGCTGAATATTCCAACGGTTTTGGGCTATATACTGACGGGTCTATTTGCAGGCAGTAGTGCACTCAATCTATTTACTGATAACGCCATACAACTTCAGTTCACGCAAATTAGTCTTTTTCTGCTGTTATTTTGGTTAGGTCTACAGTTACGTACAACGCGATTAACTCAGATTAAGCAAAACCTGTGGATGACTGCACTAATACTCAGCTGCGTAAGCACATCCATCTTTGCGGGTCTCAGTTATCTATTCATCAGCCCTGTCCTCAGTACCAGCCTTGCAATTGGCTTGGCCGGAAGCTTTTCTTCAACTGCATTGGTACTGCAACATTTAAAACAACACGATCAACTGACAACCACGCACGGACAGCTCAGCTATGCGGTTCTCACGATTCAAATTCTACTGAGCATTCCTTGTATTGCTGTCATTCCATTATTGGCAGGTATTCCATCGACCGAACATGGTGTGGCTTATTCTGCAGTGATATTGATGGTATTTACCGGTCTTTTTCTTGCCAATCGTTATATTTTTCAGCCTTTATATATTTGGATTGCGAAAAGTGGCAGCCATGAATTACATCTTCTCGTCGCACTTTTTGTCAGTCTCGGCTTATATAGCTTAATGAATTTACTCGGTATTCATTATTTACTTGCTGCGATATTTGCCGGTATTTTACTTGCAGATTCAGACTTTCGACCTGCGATTGAATCAAGTATTCAGCCGTTCTTAGGCCTTTTTATTGGTCTGAGTTTTATTGCTTTGGGCCTTCATATTTCCATAGATAATCTACTCACTGATGCTGTATTTATAGCAGCTGGCGTTGCTATACTGGTATCAGTGAAGTTCATCATCGCGATGATTCTTGCTCGCTTTTATCAACATACTTGGCGCAACAGCAGTTTGTTTGCAGCAAGTATGGCGCAAGCCGGTGAACTCAGTTTTATCGTGCTGATGATTGCATTGATGGAAGGTTCGATTGAGAAAGCATGGATCTCGCCATTATTACTGATTTTGAGCATCTCCATGCTGATTACGCCTGTACTCTATTGGCTGCTCGATCGACATATTTTACCGCGACTTGATCGACAAAATCATTTGCTTGCGACCTTTGATACAGACAGTTCACCTCAAGTTCAAACCCCTATATTACTGATTGGTTTTGGGCGTTTTGGACAAATCATTGGACGTATTTTGCATCAACAGCAGCAGCCATTTAGTGTGATGGATAATAATCTTGCTGCCACGCATCTCCTAGCACAATTTAATATTCCATTTTATCAGGCAGATGCAACCGAGCCTGAAGCCTTGCATCAGGTCAATCTGAGTCATACTGAAAAAGTAATCATTGCTATTGATGATATTGAAGATTCTATGTTGGTGGTCAGACACCTGACTTGGAATTATCCCGATCTGCAGCTTTGGGTTCGTGCACGAGACCGTCACCATGCACAGCTTTTACAAGATTTAGGTATTGAACATATTTGGCGTGAAACCTATCAATCTGCCCTGTCTATGGCACAACATGTGTTGCATAGCTTAGGTATTGAAAATGATGAGCTTCAACATACTTTGGCAAGGTTTACCGATCACGATATTGATTTGCTTAAATCTGAACAGGCTATTGCTCCTACCTCAGCTGGCGTACTCTCGGAGCTTGAGTATTTGTTGACTCAAGATCAGAAGCAATTTCACGCCAAGCGTACCGAGCCACAACAGGACAATAACGGGATTGAACTTGATGTAATAAGAGATGATCTGTCATAACTTGTGTTTTACAATAGTGCCACCATTAAAGCAGGGTTATGGAGAATTTTATGTCTGATTTACGCCAACGATTTTTTATTGAAGATAGCCCTGTCCGTGGTGAAGTGGTACATCTTGAAGAAACTTTACAAACCATCATTGCACAACGTGATTATGCGCCAGCAGTAAAAATCATCTTGGGTGAAATGTTATGTGCGACCGCTTTACTTGCCAGCACGCTTAAAATCAAAGGTCGTATCAGCCTACAAATTCAAGCGTCTGGTAGTTTTAAATGGGCAATGGCTGAATGCAATCACTTAGGTGAAGTTCGTGCCTTGGCTGACTATGAAGCAGACCCTCGCTTTGAAAGCGCTGTCGATAGCAGCACAGTGCTAAAATCACTGACTAGCCCTGTTTTATTTATCAATATCGAACCTGAATTTGGTGAACGCTATCAAGGCATTGTGCCTTTAGATAAAGAAACACTTGCAGGCTGCTTAATGCAGTATTATGACTTGTCTGCACAGATTCCAACGCGCATTGTTTTAGGCAGTGATGAAAAACGTGCGGGTGGTTTACTGATTCAGTTGTTGCCACGTAATAGCGAAGAAGAACAACGCCGTGTCGATGAAGACTTGTGGCCACGTCTGACAATGTTAACCGAAACTTTGAAAGTGGATGAATTAACAGAATTAGATGCCAACGAAATTCTCTACCGTTTATATAACGAAGAAGAAGTGCGTTTACCTGAAGCAGAAACTTTAAAATTTGGTTGTACTTGTTCGAAAGAACGTTGCGCTGTGGCATTAGAACAAATTGGTATTGATTCTGTTCGTGAAACACTCGAAGTACAAAACCCAATCGAAATGGACTGCCAATTCTGTAATGCCAAATATACGTTCACTGCAGAAGAAGCCTTGGGCTTGTTTGGTAAACATTTAAGCTAAGTTTAAATGATTTAAAAACACTCTTCGGAGTGTTTTTTATTGCCAAAATTTTAATACAAACTAACTAAACATCTTTTCTGCATTGAAGCAATTTTATTTTAAGCACTAGAATTTCTAATAATTGAAAGACTTAAATATAAGTCATTTAAGCACCCTTAGCTTGTCATAAGTTGAAACAATAAGGTACAAATAATTACTGTTATAACGCGGGGAAAATTACAATAATGATTTTATGCACGGTTATTTTTTCACCAAATTAAACCGAGCCGACTTTTATATCATTTAAGTGCTTATTGATATTTCCACAAGAAATAGAATTCACTTAAGTCCTAGAAATTAAAAATAAAGATGAATCTAGGTGCGATGAAAGTCAGTTTTGATAGAGCAACGTCTCGATGTATATATGGACACTTGGGGTAAGTTAAATCGCAGCACAGCATCATTTGTTGTTCTGCATCATGAGCTCATCTCAATAGGGCAAAACCATGTGTTAAAGGAGTCTGCCATGACCACTATTCAGTACACCGATCAGGGATCTCACGGCTTTTCATCCTCCATAATTATGGATGAACATCCTTTAGATTTAAGACATTTTGCTCAGGCGTGTGGACAAAGTCCAGAATGGGTCTTACAGCTCATCGAACACGGTATTTTGCCTGAACGCTCTACCGATCCGTATTCCAAATTTATTGTTGAAGATGTCACGCGTGCACAACGGGCTTATCGTTTACAACGCGATTTTGATGCGTCCTTTAGTGCGGTTGCGATGATGTTGGATTTGATTGATGAAGTTCAGGAATTACGCCGCGAAGTACGCCACCCTAACTTTAAAAAATAATTTACGACCTATGGCAGACCTTATATTGATATTAAGGTCACAGGGTTATTTCATGTTTTCCTTTATTGAGATTCGCAGTATTTATGAAGACCAAAGATTGCAATAAAAAGATTAAACATATGTTCCCTGAATATCGGGATTTGATTCAGCCCTTACGAGAAGATAATGCACATTTTGCTAAACTTTTCGAGGAGCATAGTGAATTAGACAAAGAAATCACACAGCTTGAACTCAATCCAATCAATGTCTTAAATCACGACATTGAAGGGCTCAAACGGCGCAAGCTCAAACTCAAAGATGAGTTGTATTCTATTTTGAGAAATCATCAGCAAAGTCTAAATCAGTAAAGCAGCATTCACTTTTCGTTGAAATTAAGTCAATGCTGCTCTCACTATAGATAACAGACTTAGAATTTTTTTTCTAAGCTCAACATAAAGCTTGGAATACTTTCGTAGCTTCGTGCCTCATGTAACTCGCCACTGGTTAAATCCGTTAAGCGCGTTTTATAGTCTGTGCTGAAAATATTACGGGCATTGAAGCTGGCTGCCCAATCGTTATCGAAACGTTTGGTTGCGCTGATATCAACATTAATGCGTTGATTATTACTGCGACGATAGGGTTCCTGATCCAATACACGGCTATACGCAGGTGTATAGTTTGCATTTAAACTGGTTGATAAACGCCAAGGTTGATAATTATAAGACACACCTGCACTTGCACTATATGGTGCAACATCACTGACTAAGCGTTCCTGACCATTGGCCTCTTCAACTTTAGCCCGCACGGTAGATACTTGTGCATTCAGCATAAAGGAATGACCATTTTCAGTTTGTTTTAACGCATAACGCCCTGCCAGTTCCACCCCATAAGTTGTGGCATTGTCTTGGTTGCTCGGTGTTTCAATATAGCGGTCACCTTCTTGGCGAATAACCCGCTCAATATAATCATCAATTTTACGGTGATACGCAGTTAGGTTTACTCCACCCGCAGGTGTGTTATAGCCTAGAGTTGATTCAATCGCTGATATTTTTTCAGGTTTTAAATTTGGATTACCACCACGGTCTGGATTACTTAAACTGCCAGCATCTTCATCATTAGAGACAGAAATTGTCGGCATCAGACTGTCTGCGCGCGGACTACGAAACGCCTGAGACAAATTAGTTTGTAGCGACCAATGCTCATCAAAATCGAAACGATGTGCCAGTACAGGACTGAAATGCTGATCTGAATATTCCACTAAGCCCGAACGTTTTAACCATTCTTGGCGTACACCTAAGGTCAAAGTATTGCGGTCAGTGACGCGCATACTTCCCTCGACATACATCGCATAGCGTTGTTCATCTAAGGTTGATTCTATATTGCTTTCTAATTCGCTGGCACGCGAATCAACACCGAATTTAATCTGTTTTTTATCATCAAATTTACGTACGCCATCATAAGCCAGACCATATTCATTGATGGTTTGATCAATGATATTCGTACCTGTTACTAAGCGCGTTTTTTCAGTTTCATTTTGATGTTCTGCTGAAAGTCGAATTTTATCGCTATTGCCCTGATCTTTGCGTTCATAACGAGTATTCAAACGAATACTGTCATTTTTATCATCTTGGATTTGGCGACCACTTTGACCATCGCTTTGGTTGTTACGATAGAACACTTCAGCAATTAACTTTTGCTGATCATCCAGTTCGTATTCCATACGTGGAGAAATCATCAGTGATTTGCGTTCGGTAATACGTTTATTTTGTTTTGCATCTTCACCATTTTTTTGGCTTTTAATGACGTTGGTGCTGTCATTCCACATTTGATTGACAGATAAACTGTAGATCAATGCGTCACGACGACCATCCATTTGTAGGCTTAGATTTTTACGTTCTTCTTCTTTTTGAGCAGACTCGGCAAAGCCATAACCTGCACGCACTGTCCCGCTGATGAGTGTATCATCTAAAGGTTCTTTTAAAATAATATTAATAACAGCAGAAGATGCCACTGATGCTTGTGCCACACTCGGTTGCTTCACAATTTCAATGCGTTCAATCATGTCCGGTGTAATAGAATCCACCACCGACATACCACCGCGCGGTCCACCTTGTACCGGTTCACCATTGATTAAAAATACCGGTGCACCACCACCACGGAATCGCATTGCGCCATTTCCACCACGTGGGCCAGAACCAAGTCCACCCATTTGGATGCCTGCGGCACGGCGTAATGCATCCTTCACAGATTGATCGCCATACTGCTCCATTTCTTCACGGCTAATCACTGCTTTTGGAATAGCACTAATGTCAGGGTCTTTAGCAGTTGCCTCTTCAGCGACATAGGTAATGGTCGGTAAAGTCTGTACAGTGGTTGGAGAAGGTTCTGAATTTGAAGACGCTGCCGTAGTCACAGGATCACTTGCAGACACCGTAGCTGAAATCGCCAATAGAGAAAGCATAAGTGCGTTGAATTTGAATTCTGGCAGTCGACTTTTCATGAACCAACATCCGAGTAAGTATTTTGGCGTAAGCATAAACCACAATCATGGAGAAAGTTTGTGGAAAACACCATTTTCAAAATGATTTTAAAAAATTTAATCCAATAAAAATCAATTAGTTTTGATACCTAGTAGAAGGATAGTATAAACAAATTTTCTAACATCCAAATCAAACTATTCAACGTGTAAATCATTTAAATCAAGCCTAATTTTCTTATCATTTTCCATAAAAAAAGCCCGCATGATGCGGGCTTTTTTTTTAAAGAATCGAATCCAGCAAATTATGCTTGTTCGATGTCTTTCATAGTCAATTTAATACGGCCACGGTTATCAACATCCGCAACTTGTACTTTCACTTCTTGACCTTCTTTCAATACGTCTGCAACATTGGCAATACGTTCGTTAGAGATTTGAGAAATGTGAAGTAAACCATCAGTACCAGGAAGGATGTTTACGAACGCACCGAATTCAACGATACGAATCACTTTACCAGTGTAGATTGTACCTGGTTCGATTTCAGCAGTAAGCGCTTGGATTTTCGCTACAGCAGCCATCGCAGCCGCTTTAGTTTCACCAAACACGCGAACTGTACCATTGTCTTCGATATCAATCGCAGCTTTCGTTTCTTCAGTGATTTGACGGATTGTTGCACCGCCTTTACCAATCACGTCACGGATCTTATCAGGGTTGATGTTGATCACTTGGAATGTAGGCGCATGCATTGAAATTTCAGGACGAGCGCGTGAAATCACTTGGTTCATTGCATTCAAGATGTGCATACGACCTGCATATGCTTGGTTCAATGCAACTTCCATGATTTCTTCAGTGATACCTTCGATTTTGATATCCATTTGAAGCGCAGTAATACCGTTTGCAGAACCTGCTACTTTAAAGTCCATATCACCAAGATGGTCTTCGTCACCTAAGATGTCAGAAAGCACTGCGAAACGTTCGCCTTCTTTCACAAGACCCATCGCGATACCCGCAACTGGTGCTTTAATTGGCACACCTGCATCCATCAGTGATAGTGAAGCACCACATACAGATGCCATAGAAGATGAACCGTTAGATTCAGTAATGTCAGATACGATACGAATCACGTACGGGAAGCGATCTGCTGCAGGAAGAACAGCTTGAACACCACGACGCGCTAGACGACCGTGACCGATTTCACGACGTTTAGGACCAGATTCACGACCAGTTTCACCTACAGAGTATGCAGGGAAATTGTAGTGAAGCATGAAGTTATCAGTTTTTGTACCCGCTAAGGTATCAACCATCAGCGCGTCACGTGTGTTACCCAAAGTTGTTGTTACAAGTGCTTGAGTTTCACCACGTGTGAACAATGCAGAACCGTGTGCACGATCTAACACGCCCACTTGTACGTCAAGTGCACGAACAGTTTTGGTATCACGACCATCGATACGTGGTTTACCAGACAAGATATTGTCACGTACGGTACGGTATTTAAGATCTTCGAATAATTCGTTTACGTCGTCAGCAAGACCAGTTTCGTCACCTTCAGGAACGAATTGAGCCAATGCTTCTTCTTGAAGTGCATCAAGTGCTGCATAACGATCATGTTTTACTGCAATGGTATATGCTTCAGAAATTTTCGCTTCGAATGCTTCTTTAAGTTTCGCACGAAGCTCTTCGTTTTTCGCAGGAGCTTCCCAAGTAGAAGGAGTAGCACCAGCCGCTTCAGCGAATTCTTTAATCGCTTGAATCGCGATTTGCATTTCGTCGTGACCGAACAATACTGCACCAAGCATTTGGTCTTCTGAAAGTTCTTTCGCTTCAGATTCAACCATCAATACTGCAGATTCAGTACCCGCAACAACAAGGTCAAGATCAGACTCTTTCAATTGTTCGTGGTTCGGGTTCAGGATGTATTCACCGTTGATTAAACCAACACGTGCACCACCGATTGGACCACGGAATGGTGTACCCGCAATTGCAAGTGCAGCAGATGTACCCAGCATTGCAGCGATATCAGCTTCCATAGTTTTATCAGAAGAGATCACAGTCGCTGTCACTTGGATTTCGTTGTAGTAACCTTCTGGGAACAACGGACGAATTGGACGGTCAATCAGACGTGAAATCAAAGTTTCAGCTTCAGATGCACGGCCTTCACGTTTACCGTAACCACCTGGGATACGACCTGCTGCATATTGTTTTTCTTGGTAGTTTACAGTCAATGGGAAGAAGTCTTGACCTGCTTTAGCAGTTGGTGCTGCAACAACAGCAACAAGTACTTGTACGCCGCCCATTGTGATCACAACAGTATTCGCTTGACGAGCAACGCGACCTGTTTCTAGCACAACATTGTGTTGGCCATATTGGAATTCTTTACGAATAATATTAAACATAGACATGTATTTTTGTTTCCCGATTTTATTCTAGTGGAGACCCCTAAGGTTTGGCATTCACAACTTAAACGTTTAAGTAAATGACAAAGCTTAGAAGCCGACCTCACTAGATATAAACACTATTTTTAAACACAAAGAAGGAGCGAAACATTCGCCCCTTCCACTGGTTTAGTCAAATACTAAACCTACTTTAGTTTTCAGCTGTAAAGCACAAAACATGCAATAAACCCGAAAATAAAAGTTTAAATCGAATTAACGACGTAAACCTAAAGCACCGATCAAAGCAACATAACGACCGTGGTCTTTACCATTTAGGTAGTCAAGAAGCTTACGACGTTGGTTAACCATACGGATAAGACCGCGACGGCTATGGTGGTCGTGTTTGTGCTCTTTGAAGTGACCTTGTAAGTCATTGATTTGAGCAGTCAAAAGAGCTACTTGAACTTCTGGTGAACCAGTGTCGTTTTCAGCGCGAGCGAATTTAGCGATGATCTCTGCGCGATCTGCGTTTGTTAAAGCCATTCGATTTCTCCGAGATGCTTATATATCTTGATAAAAATCAAAGTAATGAGAATTCAAGACTTTGACTGCCGTGCATCACTACAGCAAGTCGAATATTTTACGTGAATATCATGACAATTGCAAAAACTCATCTACAGGCTGAATGACATTTGGTCGGTTATTTCAGCCATGTGATACGCAGCAGAAATATTGGATTCAATCCATGTTTTATGTAGGTCGATTACATTCTGATGTCGGTGGCTCAAAATAGATAAAGAAAAGCCCGAGTCAGACTCGGGCTTTTTTATGCGCTGTAGTTTTTTCTCTTATGATTATATTTTTCTTATTTATTATTTTTATTATGACGCCTATCGCGTTCTCTTCTAGTTACACATTCCATGTTGGTAATGTTTAACGTCCTTGTAATAAGGATTTTGACAGATTAGAAATGTACGCATAGAGGATTATATCCTCTCTCGATGTAAGCCATTTCGTACATTAATTAACTCAATTCTCGTACAATATTACACTTATCATTTTTTGCTTACATCGAAACAATTCTAAATAAATAAGCATCATGAATTCTTCCAGCAAATTAATACAACACTAATCACGAAACAAAATAAAAAGCCTTGTAGTCTCTCCCAAAACTACAAGGCTTAGCGGCTGTAAGTTTCCTCTTTCACTTACGTCATTGTAAGTTCGCTGTCTTTCGACGTTATTAGTATAATTATGCGATTATGCCTAACTTTCCTTGTTAGGTTCTTTATGTAGCCCATCTTCTCAAAAAGTTACAAAAAGCTCTATGCGCAAATTTCTCGAATCCTTGTAAGCATTTGCCTACACAAAACTAGTTCACATATTCATTAAAATTGCGATACTGTTCCACTATTTTTTGACTCAAGCCACTGTGTCGCGTTGTTTTGATTGTTAATGCCTGTGTAAATGCATCACGATTCACTAACAAACTGACTACCTTTTTCGCACGGGTAATTGCGGTATAGATCAACTCCTTACTGAGTAGATTTTTCGCCAAGTGATCTAATACGACCGCTGTATGAGCAAATTCAGAGCCTTGGGATTTATGAATCGTCAGTGCAAAAGCGGTTTCAATGTTTTTCGGCAAACGTGTTGCCAAGACCCATTTTTCCAAACTTGAAAAATAGACTTCAAACTGACTTCGCCCATCATGTTCACGTAAAAAACAGATCCCGATATCGCCATTTGACAAGCCTAACTGGTAATCATTATAAGTCATCATCACCGGACGACCTTCATACCATTCACCTTGTTTAACACGTCCCAATTGGTTTAATAAGCGCTGTTCTATTTGCATATTTAACTGGTGTAAACCAAACGCACCATGTCGAATCGCAGTTAATATTCGGTATTGATCAAAGATTTCAATGGTATGGGCAACATAAGCATTAAAACTCTGCTGATCCTGCCCTTGTTTTAATGCTTGAACATAGTCAGCATAGCCATACATAAGCTTCGTATAATACTGTTCAAGCACTGAAGCACTCAGTTTTTCATCAGTGAGATATTCTAACTGTGCGTAGTCAACATCAATATCGTGCAATGAAATTGGCTGTAATTCTGTTGCTTGAACCACATTTTGCTCAAATTGCGCTAGTACATCTTGAGCCATGTCGTCTTGTTGAATAAATCGCGCCATCACACCAATTTGTGCTCCATCTGCAAAACGGCGCGTTTTCATCAAATGCACATGATTTTTTTTCAGCTCGCTCACTTGTTGTAAGTCCGCCAAAACACTACCGACATCGACGGATGCCAACTGATCGGCATCACCCAATAAAATCAAGCGTGCATGATTGGGTACGGCAGCAAATAACATCTGCGACAACTGTAAATCCAGCATAGACGCTTCATCGACCACGATCACATCATATGGCAAAGGTTGCTTGGCATGAAACTTAGGCTGTGCCTGATTACCTAAGCCTAATAGGCGGTGCAAAGTCACAGGTTGTAATTGCTTCAAGGCTTGAACGTCAAAGTCAGCCAATGCCTCACTATGTAATGCATTTTGCAATGCTTCTTTCATACGCTGTGCAGCCTTCCCTGTCGGTGCAGCCATGGCAATGCGTATATTGGGTAAGGCTTGATTCAATACAGCAATAATATGTGCCAAGGTAAAGGTCTTCCCTGTCCCTGGTCCGCCTGTAATCATACTCAAGCCTTGTTCAACCACCATGTTTAAGGCTTGTTGCTGATAAGGATCACTCAAGAGTTGCTGCTGATGTTCTGACAAATCAACAGGTACAATTGAATTCGCTTGAATACGGACAACATGCTCTGCAACCGACTTCTCTAGCGCCCAATACCGGTACAAATACAACTGCCCATGATCATAGATAAAGGGGGCAAGTGAATGGGCTTTCTGAGCATCACCAACAAGATCATGCAACAGAGAAAGACTATTTTGCTCTGCTGGAAGACAACTGTTTCCCTGCTGCATGGCATCTAAAACCTGCTGCATCAATTTTTTGGCAGATATTTCAAAGCGAGCCTGACTAAAAGGCGGCTGACAGAGATACTCGATCCATGGATCGATTTCTACCCCCGGCTGAGTTGCTTGAAATTGCTCATTTTCCACACAGTTATCCTCAAACTTATCCACAGGATAATTTATTGTTTCATCTATATTAAAAAGCTAATTATTGGCAATTATGCTGTTTTATACGGCAACATATAGCCCAAAATTTCATCTAATTTTTCAATAAAACTGACCTCAGGTTGCCAATAAAAATGGCCCTGATTTTCTTGCCCATTCATACCACGTAAGTACAAATAACTTGCCCCACCAAGATGCTGATGGATGTCATAGTGCTGCATATTGGCTTTCAAGTAACGATGCATTGCCACCAAGTAAAGTGCAGCCTGCAACCAATAGCTCGAATGCGTCATATTCTCTTGCACACGCTCGATACTATAATCTTGCTGATCAAATCCCAAGAAGTTACTTTTATAATCGGCAATGTGATATTTCTGCCCATCAAAGTAAACCAAATCAATGGAACCTGTGAGAAACCGCGCTGATTTCGCTTCATTAAATTCGGTCATCAGAATGCCGTGTTCAGCAAACAATGTATGAATCTGCTTGATCTGCAGTGATTCATCTTGCAGTGATAGGAAAAATGGAAACTCGGACAAATAGCTCCCTTTGACCAACTGTTTTAAGGCAAAATTCGGCTGAAGTGGTGTCGCCAAAATCTCAGCAATCCAATCCTGCATCAGATTTAAAATGACATCTTCGACCATTTCTTCAAGCAAAATGTCAGCCGCATCCAGTACGAGACGATCTACATCTATAGGCTGTGAAGAACCTTGCGCAATTTTTTCCAGTTCCTTTTCAAACTGTTGAATAAAACTGTCATCATCTAATTCTTCAAAATAAAATTCGAACTGTCGTATAAATGCTAAAAAACGCGTTTGCTCAAAGGCTTCAGGTTGGATAAAGAAGCTTCGCCATTCCGCCCGATATTGCTCATCATGTTTATGCTGACGAATACCGCTCAATAATTTGTAATTCACACTCAATAAAACTTTTTGAATGAGGGCAATCAAAGCCTCGCTATTCAATGTGGTATTAAGCGCAAAGCGTTTAAACAGCGTTGCCAAGTTGGTTGTTACCGTAATGTATAACTGCTTAAAGGCGTGTTCATAAGCCTGCCTAACTGCGAAGGTTTGCTGAAATTTCTCGATCAGTTCATACCAAATCTGTGGTGCAGTGTTTTTAAAACGGCGTCGAATTTCCAAGTTCCAGTAAGCGCGATCTTGAAAATCTAAATGCTCAAAGATACTGTGCAAAAATGTTCCAGCCACAGTGCCTTTTGGAAAATACTGTTTAATCCAATCTAACGGTGCTGCAATCTCTTGTTCCTGCACCGGCATGATATCAATCTCATCTGCAGCACTATCAGGATGATCATTCAAAGCCACTAAATCATCTTGCTGTGTGCTTGTATGCGCAAGATGTTTAGACAATGCCGTGAAACTGGTTTTCGTCCTTGGATAAAATTGTGTATGAGGCAAAGGTAATGCTTGAAGCTCTGCACTTATCTCTGTCTGTTGCAGGTGAATCGCTTTTGGTTCTTGTTCAAGTAAATCTTCCATTATGGATAATGGATGCTCAAAAACATTGCCGCCTTGCCCACGCCAAAATGCTAGCCCTGAGGTTGAATCGATGTTTTTTTCATTGAGCATGGCGTAAACACGGTGACTCGCACGCGTTAGTGCCACATACCAAAGACGATGATTTTCTGCAGCATTTCGTTCAGCATTTTGCAGAACAGCCTGCTCGTCCAAATCTTTATGATTGACCGCAATAACACGCGCCTGATCAAGCACACTTTCAGACAGTGTATCACTGAGTGAAAAGTTTAAATTACCTTTATTGACATCAAATGCAGCATCCGCACCCAACAAAAAGACCACTTTAAACTCAAGCCCTTTTGAGGCATGAATCGTTAAAAGTTGCACCCCACGATCACCCGAGAGTTTACGTTCTTTTTCGCTGTCTTTGCCTGACGGTGACTGTAACTGACGTAAATACCAATGATAGAGTTTTTGTGCCCCTTGATAATATTCACTTTGATGGCTCAAAATTTCGGTTAAATGACGTAGATTTACTACAAAACGTTCATTATCGATGCTTTGGCTTGCAACAATTTTGCTCCATACACCAAACAGATTCAGTGCATAGTTCCAAGCGGTTAAGAAGCCTTTGTCAAACCACATTTCACGAATGGCGTCGAAATCACTGATAAAGCGGCTTAAACCTTCATTTTGATGCTGTAATTCCAATAAGGCTTTTAAATCAAAGCCCAATAGGCGGGTAATCAAGGCACGCTTTACTTTAGCTTCGTTAAATGGATCCATAATGGCAGTGAGTACAGCCGCCACATCCTGCGCGGTACTACTCGCAAAGACACTGAGCTTCGACTCCTTAAAACACGCGATTTTCATGCGTTGTAAGCGCTGTTTCACTTGCTCTAATGGATAATGTCCAAAGCCTAAAACCGCAATATCATCTTCACAGAGCGAAGTAATTTGACCAGATTGATCCCGAAATTTAAGCTGCCCCTGCTGTGCTTGATTTAACAGAGCACGAATTTTCCAAACCACTTGATCAATTTCATTGCCCTCCGCAGAGACTTGGATCCAGCGTAGTGGTGCAGGATTGGAATTTGCTCCTTCAATCAAATCTGGATGAGGTCTGCTGCCTGCTTGAATCAAGCTATAACGGACATTTTCACCAAAATCCATTTGACGCTGAAATAAAGCATCCACCACTTCAACCAAAGGTCTTACTGAACGATGGTTTTGCGTCAGGGTGTATTCTGTCCCCTGCTTTAAGAGTACATCCGCGTGGGCTTTGTTATAGGTGAGCATATCCCCACCGCGAAAGCCGTAAATGGCCTGCTTGGGGTCACCGACCATGATCATACAACCCAGATTCACACGCGCCGAATCGCGCCAAATTTTTGCGAGTAGATCATCCTGATCTTGGTTGGTGTCTTGAAATTCATCGACCAAAATTAAGGGATAACGGGTCTGTACAAACTGCGCAAAACGACGGCCTTGCTCACCCTGCAGCGCTTCAGCAAGCGTGCGAATTTGCTGTGAGAATGTGGTTTCACCTTGTTTTTGTAGTGTTTGTGGCAAACGATTTTGCACACTACGAATCAGGTGATAATCCAAGTGTTTAGCAAACTGCTGAAACTTGGACTTAAGCTCAACTTTTTCAAGACATAAAGCGTCAATCGCACGAATCAGATCATTGGCAAGGAAACGCTGCTGTTCTTCTTCAGGGCAACTTTTATTAAAGACTTGTGTCGTTGGTTCAAAGTCAGTTTTTTTACGTCTGAGATAACACAGATTGAGTAAAATCTTGCTGCATTCAGGTTCAAAAAAACTTAACTCGCCCTGAACTTTAAGCTGGTGACACCAGTCTTGATATTGCGCAGAAATATCAATGAGCTTGGTTAAAAAGCTCTTATGGAAATATTTCGGTGTCTCACGACAGAAAGTTTGAATTTCCTCTAAATGCTCAGGTCTGACGCCTATCAACGTTTCAACACAATGACCGAATCGCTCTAAATCCCAATCAACGTGTTTGACCTGCTGAAAATGTGCAGCACTGAAATTTAATGCATCACGCACAAGGCTGATGTAGTGATCAGCAGGTTTCAGCATATTTTGTAAATACAGCTGATTCACCACAAATTGTGGCTGCTGCTGAATCCATTCTCGTAATACATCATGGATCAATTGTTCGAGGTAAAGATCCTGATCTTCAGTCAGTTCAGCCCGTTCAATTTTGCCGCTTTCAAAGGCAAACTCGCGTAATAATTTTTGGCTAAAACTATCCAGTGTTCCGACAAAAAGCTCATCCAGCTGATTTAAGACGAGACGCATACGACGCCGTGCATAGTCCATGCGCGAACCATAATCTATTAATACCTTCTTAAACAAAGGATCAGACTCAGCTTCAATCTGTGCCTGTATTTCCACAGAATTCAACAACTGATATTTTTGAATATAAGCTAAGGTTTCCTCGACACGTAAGCGCACACGGCTTTTCAATTCTGCAGTTGCTTTACGGGTAAAGGTGGTTGCAATGACCTGATTTGGATAATATTTATCAAGAAATATCCGAACCATTAAACTCGATAAAGTATAGGTTTTACCTGTTCCTGCGGATGCTTCAATCCAATGCAATCCCTTAAAGTGCATGTCATGAATCGGATTGGTCGAAATCTGTTTTTGCATGGGTGCTGACATATTCATTTATTTCACCCATTCCAAATATTGTTGAATTGGCGCATAGAGATGATAAGCAAACTCCGCACAACTTTTGGTAAGTGCCTGATCTGCATCTTGATCCTGTAAAATAAATTGCCAATCTTGATGACGCTGATTTGACTCATCGGTTGTTAAAGGCTTGGAACTTTCAAAGCTTTTATTCCATTCCTCAAGGAGTTTATCAAGTTCGGCAATTTGCATCTGTCCTTGTTCGCTTTCGACCCATTGCCAGTCTTTTTTCAACAGTAATTCTGCAGGTAACACCAATGGATGTTGCTGACCATAACGCCATGCATTGAGCCAATACGCTAAATATTGACGTGCCTGTGTTGAAGTAACGCCTTTATAGCTCAAAGTCTTATTACTAAAGATCACAATGCGTTCAAGTTGAGTGCTTCGTGTATCGTCATTGATATAAGCCAGCCACAATAAGTATTCCAGCCAAACCTGTGCACGGCGGCGTTCCGATGCTGAAGCGGACTGCATACTGAGCCAATAATCTGCGTGAAGGTCTTCAGGCACGGTGATATTTAGAATCAAATCGGTTTCATAATGCCAAGATCTTTGCGTTGTAGACGTTAGATTTTTTTCCAACTTTAATAAGCGCTCATGTAACAGCTCTTGTTCTTGCTGGCTGCTGATCCAAGTCGCTTGCAAAGTTTTACCCACAGGAAGTAAATCCGAGATTAACTTCGCTTCAACCTTTTGATCTTGCTGTAATAAAAAATCACGAACTTGATATTGTTCCAATTTATTTAAGATTAAAGGTTCTTGTGCAGCAGGCATATCCTGATAGCGTACACTCGACACACCCACGCTCTTTAAAAATAAGCGCGCTGGGAACGTCATATCGCGAATCCACTCATCGGCTTTTAATACACATAAGTTGTCATCGCTAGATACGAATTGATAGGCCATATTGATCCAGCTTTGACGTTCAGATTGAGCCGTACGGAGCTGCTGTGCCACAGTAAACCATTGATCTTGAAATCGTGGTGTCCGAATTTCAGTAAATCCTAATGGATCAAAAGGTTGCATCGGATGTACGTGATAAAGCTGCTGGATATGTTCAGCGACTTTCAAGCCATTAATGTCTATCATCGGATCAATGTCAGCATCAGGCTCGCTTGAGGCACAAATATAAGAAATGTGCTGAATCAGTTCCTGTAATGAGGTCGACGGATCGCGTGCTTCACCATCATCCACATCAAAGCCATTGTAGAATAGCCAGACATTGTCCTGCGCCAAGAGTAAAGCATCTAGAAATGCGCCTTGATCATCATCAAGACGAGAACGATCCCCAAGCTGCGGTTTCAGCATACTCATTAAATCGAATGGCACATGTGGATTACGACTTGGGAATTTACCGGTATCCAAGTTCAGCATCACCACCAATTTATAGGGAATCGGACGAATCTGACCAATTTGACTAAAGGTGATCTGCCCCGTAGGTTCAGCCTGATCCAATTGAGCGTCAAGACTGTTTTGCAGCTCTTCCAAGATATAAGGCAACGGTAAACTGAGTGCCACCAATTCTTGATTAGCATAGGGATCATCTTGGTCATGGTAATCTGCCAAGGTCAGCATACGCAGCTGCTTATCAATTAATTCCGCAACAGTTTTAAGCGATTCTACGCCAGCAGTACGGAATTCATTTAAATCGCGATTAAGGTGTTCCAGCCAAACTTTTACAGGGGTACGTTGTCCCTGCTCATGTGCGTTGAACCACGTCCGACGAGCATCGAAATCCTGATAAATCTGAATCAACGTATTAATTAAAGCAAAATCACTGCTTTGTACTTTGGCATAACTCAGCGTTTCGCCAAACATTTGATGTGAAGGAACGGCTACGCCCAATGCTAAACGGTCTAAAGCATATTTAAAGCTAAAACGGTAATCCTGATCATCATCAATGAGACTTTGCTGTAAATGTGCCTGATCGAGACCGCGTTTGAAGCCTGCATTTGCTAAGAGCTGTACGATGCGCTCGACCTGTACAAAGTCCAGTCCATAACGCTGCTGTGTGGCACTTAAATACAGCCAGTCGGCAAAATCCTCAATGCTAAAACGCCCACACACCCATTGAATTCGTCCCAATACGGCACGCCACGCGTGGCTCACATCTAAGCGTGATACCCCTGCAATTTGAATCGGCAAATACACCATATCCTTATGTAAGCGATGTTGCCCTGTTTCACGTTCACGTGGTGGCGGTGCAAATACACTGCGAATAGCAGGTTCAATGTCTTTCAAATTTGGACTTAACACCAAAACATCATGCGGGTAACGCGGATGCTCTTCTGTACCTTGTGCCAACCAATGGGTGATTTGTTCACGTAAAACTTCGAGTTGTCTTAGGGATGAATGACAAACATGGATTTGTACCGAATCATCATCGGGTTTTAAGAGATAGGCATGTTGCTCAGGTTCGACCAAATACAAAATATCAGACTGAATTTTTGCAAGCAGATGATCAGGATATTCATCGACAAAAGCATCTGCCCACAGACCTTCTTCACCTGAAGAGAGTTTGGACAATAAAGAAAAGTGATCGCGTGCCTGTTTACCAAAACGCGTCAGCAAGGGATGACGTGATTCACGATCTTCAGCATTAAAGTTCAATTGAAAGGCTTGGAAAAATGCCTGAATCTCGGCATCAGTCGGCAACTTGCCTTGTGACTTTTCATATTTTCTAATGAAGCGCTCTTGCACACCTAAGTCGTAACGGGCTTTCCAATCAGGATCGACACTGTCCGCCCAATATTCTTGCGATGGGTTAAAGTGGAAAATATAAATATCAATGTGCTGACCCAGACGGCGCAAAAAATCCAGTTGATTTGGCGGCAGTTCAATCAAAGTAAACACCACCACTTCCGAAGGCAACTGCTTTAAAGCATGTGCGCGTGTTTCAGGGTTTTCAATGCGATCCCAATAGAGCTGCTCAATCTCTAAAATTTTATTGTAATCATCTTGGAAAATGTGTTGCCACAGCCAACGTTGCCACGTTTCTAGCTCCCGTGCCTGAAGCTTAATAAAGTCAGAGACTGGAATCTCCTGTCCATTTTCATCTTTGGGTGTATAGATCATCTGCTCGACATCCAAAGCAATGTCTTTACCCCATGCCTCCAACCAATTACTGGCGCATTGGCATTGCTGTGGCGGACAGTTACGCGCACAGTAGCCACGATAATCCATATAATGGGTAAATAAACGTGAAACCTGCTCACACACCCAATACAACATGCTTTGTTTTTTAAGTTGCTTTTCAGGCCCATTTTCTAAACGGTCGGCACTATCATAAATACGCTGCACAATCGAATATAAGGCATGCCCGGATTTTAATGGATTTTCATCAGGCAAAATGGTTTTACGTAACGCCTGAAATGCACGCCATTTAATAATAATTCGTGGAATATTGGCTTCACGGACTTGTTCGAGTTCTTTTTGGGTATTGAGTACCCATTGATAAGATGACCACTGAAATGCGCGAATCCGATGGTGAAACTGGGTATTAGCACTGATGCCTTTTTTCTCTGCAATTTTTTGTGTCAGCCATACTTCCATCGCAGGAGATGGCACCACAAAATGACGTGTCTGCAATACCGCGAAAGGATCATCACTTTGTTGGTTAACCACACGCAGCATGCTATCCAAAAGCACATCAATACGCTGACTTTGAATAACATGAATCGCCATCTTTTCTCCCCAAATGAAACTGCATTGGTACAACAAAACAATAAAGATTATTTACTATACTTCCCCTTCTGTCTATGCCACCTTAAAAAGGTATCTCAACTCAAAAAATGCTTTGAAAAAAGCAGCTTAATAATGGTTGAATAGCTCAATAGCGAAAATAAAGCGTAAAAATTCCAGGTAAATATTTATGAAATTAGACAAAATTCCTGATCATATTGATCCTAGCCTAGATCTAGAACGTATTCGTGAAGAATGTCTGGAACTGATTAAGAAGCGCGCCTATTTCTCTGCAGGGGCTGCGGTCATCCCTGTGCCGTTTCTAGATGTAGTCATTGATGTCGGGATTCTGTCACAACTGATTCCTGAAGTGAATGCTCGCTTTGGACTGGCTCCTGAACAGATCAGTGTATTCGATCCAAAAACTAAACAAGTCCATTGGAATGAACTTCGTAAACGTGGGATCGAGTTTTCGGGTCTCGTGGTAGCACGTACCGCAGTGAAAAAATCACTGAATAATGTGGCTGCAAAAGTCATTACCAAACAAGTTACCAAGTTTATTCCACTCGGTGGTCAAGCGATTGCAGCGGGTCTTGGCTACTTCGTGATGAAAAAAGTTGCTGAAGCACACGTCGAAGAATGCTACCGCACAGCCAAAAGCATTCAGCAAAAACAAGTTGCTCAGACTGTTTAAATCTTTCCATGGAAGCTGAAAGCGAATTAATTCGCTTTCAGCTGTTTTAAAATCGCCTCTAAAACTGCTATACGTGCTGAATATTTATCATCAGTCGCAATGACATGCCACGGCGCATTTTCGGTATTGGTTCGCTCAAACATATCGGCAGCAGCTTTTAAATAATCATCCCAACGTTCACGATTGCGCCAATCATCTTCTGTGATTTTAAAGCGTTTATGCGCTGTGTTTTCACGTGCTTTAAAGCGTGCTTCTTGTTCATCTTTCGATATTGCCAGCCAAAACTTAATCACCACCGTTTGATTTTCGGTTAAGTCTCGCTCAAAGCGATTAATCTCGTCATACGCTCGTCGCCATTCAACTGGCGTGGCAAAGCCTTCAATTCGTTCAACCAATACACGTCCATACCAAGTACGGTCAAAAATACAGATATCTTCGGTATTTAGCTTGCTCCAAAAACGCCATAAATACGGTCGTCTTAACTCATATTGTTCAGGCGCGGCAATGGTGTGAATTTCATATTCACGTGGATCGAGTTTTTTCACAATCCTTTTAATGGCTCCACCCTTGCCTGCCGCATCCATGCCTTCAAATACGATCACGACACATCGCGGGTCAGTACGTAAAGCATGTGCAACTTTTTGCGTGAGCTTTTTAAGCCGTGCTTTATATTCATCCTTATCTAGCGTCTCATTTGATGGCTCAAGCAAAGTTTTAGGGATTTTGGCTTGCTTCCAACGTCCTACTGCTTTCGTGCTATGTTTTGGGCAGTCTTTTAAAGCATTTAAAATATGTTGAGCAAACTTTTGATTGCGTTCATTTTCATCTTCACCATCTACAATGAGCCAATCATCTGTAAAGCGCTGTCTTAACTGTTGAATCGTTTCGTATTGTTTTTTACTGCGCCAATCTAAACCATGTAATTTGTGCCAATGCATGTCACTCGGTTCAATTTCATCAAGACGCTTTTGCAGGGCTTTCCACGGCAAATCAAACCAAATTTTAATCACATCCACATGATTATTTTTTAAATCCTGCTCATAGGCACGCATACGTTCGATATATTCATCATATAAACTGTCATCAATTGGGTTCGACGCATGCATAGCGGTACTAAGCAAATCACTGTACCAACTGCCAAATAACACCAGTATTTGCCCTTCAGCGGGAATAAAACGTGCATAAGGCTGCCAAAATGGATGCTGACGATCTAATACAATCGGTGGATCTGCTTTGACTTTTAAATAACGTGGATCGACCCATTCGCGTAGCTGCTTAACTGCTTCACCTTTGCCTGCCAATTCAATTCCATTGACCAGAATGACTAGACTTTTGGCATTATTTTGTCCACGGGTGTTTTTAATTTCGTATTGTGCGGAAATCAATTCAACTGAAAGTTGTTGTTCATCCATGAGCTGAAAATCATTCTTTTGCTGCGACATGATCTACTCTTTATCTTTGTTATTCATTTCAGTATAGCCAAGGTTTTTCTCAGCCTTCTAGTCTCTGCAACCAATTCGCAACGAAAGCATTGTCGATTTTTCGAAACATTGACCGTCAAATTGGAACTGAATTTGATTTTGTCATAGCGAGATGACGCAACACCCTCTAATATTCAGACATCCATGATAAGAATTGAAAGACTCATGTCCAAACTTGCGATTTTAGATGAATTGTTAGAACGTTATTATCAATTGCATTATCACAAGCAGCCCGATCTCTTACGTCGCTTGCAAGATGTTCAAGCGTGGCAAAAAGCCCGTATGCAACATACCCACGCAAAACAATTTGCTGAAAAGCAAAATATTCTCATGTCCGAATATTTTCTTAATCGTCTCTATGGCGGACCTGATTTTGATGCGCTTGCAGAACAAATTGCACGCTTGATGAAATATGCACATAAAGCAGAAAAACTCATTCCTGAAAATGCGATTAAAACGGGGACTTTGGGTGTGGAACTTGCCATTTTGGCGGTTCAACTCGATGAAGAAGTGGCAATACAATTGCTGCAAGACTTCCATCCGTATGAAGCACTTACAGATGATATGATGCGTGATACATATTTGAAATTGGATCAAGGGCAATCTCGCCTGAACCAACTGGCTTTACTGGATCAATTGGGCGCAAGTCTTGATAAATATATGCGTTCTTTCGTGGTCTATACGGCATTTAAAATGTGTAAAGGCACTGCCAATAAATATAACTTCAACACCATGTATGAGTTTATGCAAGAAGGTTTCCTTGCCATGAAGCCATTAAAATCTGCGGAAAAATTTGTACGTGATTTCACTCAGACTGAACGCGAAATTATTGAAAAAGTTCATTCAGGTGATCCAAAACCGTTTCAATAAAATTTCGTTGATTTATGCAAAATGCCGACATCATTATTTTGGAAAAGAAGTGAATAATCAGCGCCTGATGCAATGATCTGTGCTACATTTTCTGTATATTATTGATAACAATTGCATCATGAATGCTGAATAAGATCTAAGAATCTGTCATTATGCTGACAATTCAGATTAAACCCATTGATATGTTAGGAGTGACTCCAATGTCGAATGAAAATCAAACGCCTACCCCTACAACTGAGTCGGCACAAAATACAGACAAAGTGAGCCCATTCTTAACAGCACCACTTCCACAAGGTGCACCGCAAGGTCAGCAGCAATCTCTTGAGCAACGTCTGACAGATACCCCAGTGACTGGCAGCGTACCAAAATACAATCTGCCACGTGGTGCAAACACAGGTAATGTCGGTCCAACGACTCACTTCGGCTACCAAACCGTAAGCAGTGAGGAAAAAGCGCAAAAAGTGGCTGAAGTCTTCCACTCTGTTGCAGCGAAATACGACATCATGAATGACTTGATGTCATTTGGTATTCACCGTTTATGGAAACGTTTTGCGATTAACATGTCAGGTGTTCGTCGTGGTCAACGCGTACTCGATATTGCCGGTGGTACAGGTGACCTTGCCAAAGTTTTTAGTCGTGAAGTGGGTCCAACAGGTCATGTGGTTTTATCTGACATTAACGAATCGATGTTGAATGTTGGTCGTGACCGATTAATCGATGCAGGTTGTACCAACGTTGATTTTGTTTTGGCAAATGCTGAAACTTTAGAACCATTTGAAGACAATAGCTTCGATCTATTAACGATTTCATTTGGTCTGCGTAACGTGACCGATAAAGATGCTGCGCTTGCTGCGATGTATCGTGTATTGAAGCCAGGTGGTCGTTTATTGGTACTCGAATTCTCTAAACCTGTATTTGAGCCATTCTCAAAACTTTACGATTTGTATTCATTCACGGCACTGCCAATCATGGGTAAAATCATTGCCAATGACTCAGAGAGCTATAAATACTTGGCTGAATCGATTCGTATGCACCCAGACCAACGTACTTTAAAAGGTATGATGGAAAATGCTGGCTTCCAAAACTGTGATTACCACAACTTGACTGGTGGTATTGTTGCCGTTCACCGTGGTTTTAAACTCTAAGGTTCAGCCATGTGGTCAATCTTAGCACTCGGTGCAATTGAACGCGTTATTCATCACATCATCGACTTGGATGCAATTACCCGCATCCAACTTAATGCATTAGCAGGGAAAATGCTTCGCGTCGTGATTACATCGCCGCAGCTCTCTGTTGATGTCTTTTTTGATGATGGCAAAGTCCGTTTAAGTCCAACCGTCACAGGTCATAGCGAATCAGCATCCATCTTCGAGCAGCGTCCTTTCGATGCACAAGATGAATTTACCTCAGAAGCAACGGCAACACTTTGTGTGGAAAATGTTGTTGAGCTGATTAAGCTATTGCTTGTTGAAGATGTGGGAAATATTCCACTACAAGGTGACTATAAGCTGCTGCAAGATATCCAAAAAATCATGCAACAAGCTGAACCTGATTTAGCAGCGCATTTGAGTCCTTGGATTGGACCTGCCTTGGCACATGAAATCGCCAAAATCCAACTTGCACCGCAACAACTCAAGCAAACGCTGCAAAGTCATTTATTCTTTGCTGAAGATGCCTTAAAAGAAGACAGTGGTCTATTTGCCCCACGTTGGCAAATGGATGATTTAAATCAAGATACACGTATCTTGAACCAAAATTTAGACCGTGTTGAAGCTAAAATTCGTCAGCTTCAAGCACAGATCGACTCTCAACAAGACTTAATTTAAAACTAGGTAAGCCACTCTATGATTCCGCACGTTTCACGTTTACTCGAACTTTGGCGCATTGCCGCGCACTATAGACTCGACACGTTGTTTCCTGCGGAAGAATTACCTGAAAAGGCACGTCATGCACTTGCTCTGATTCGCTTACACCCTGCTGCATGGTCAAGCAAAGAGCGCAAGAATCCTCTCAAGCTGAAAGAAGCTTTAGAAGAAATGGGACCGCTGGCAATTAAATTGGGGCAGCTACTCTCAACACGTCGTGATTTGATTCCACCTGAGGTCTTACAACAATTGGTCTTACTGCAAGACCGAGTGAAACCTTTTGATAATGATGTCGCAAAAATGCGCATTCAGGAATCATTAAAGGCGGATGTAAATACGCTCTTTGCACGTTTTGATGCACAGCCATTAGCTGCTGCATCTATTGCACAAGTGCATACAGCAGCACTGCACGATGGTCGTGAAGTCGTTGTTAAAGTCACTCGTCCCAATATTCGTGAGCAAATTCTTCAAGACTTTGAAATTCTAGCGTGGTTAGGTCATGCACTTGAGAAGCGTATAGAAGCAGCACGAGCACTACATTTATCCGAGATTATTCAAGACTATCGTCAGATTATTCTGAATGAACTTGATCTCACTCTGGAAGCTGAAAACACCCGTTTAATGCGTCATAATTTCACTGGCTCAAGCATGATGTATGTGCCTGAAATGTACATGGACAGCAAAGATGTCTTGGTCGCTGAACGTATCACTGGTGTACCCATTTCAGATGTGGAGACTTTTGACCGTTTAGGCATGGACCGTGCGGATTTGGCAAAGAAAGGTTTAACCATCTTCTTTACACAAGTCTTCCGCGATAATTTTTTCCATGCGGATATGCATCCCGGCAATGTCTTTGTCGAAACCATTAATCCAAGCAATCCACGTTTTATTGCGCTCGACTGCGCAATTATGGGTGAACTGTCTAAGCATGACCAAATGACTGTTGCGCGTATGCTACTTGCGGTCATGAACAGCGACTTTATGCAGCTGATTCAGATTGTGCATCAAGCGGGTTGGATTCCACCGGGAACAGACCAAGATGCCTTAGCACGTGAAATGCGTCGCACGGTCGGTCCAATGGTATCGAAACCGATGCATGAATTGGATTTTGCTGGCATCTTAATTCAGGTTATGGATATTGCACGTCGTTTCCATTTAGAAATTCCACCGCAACTCATGTTGTTGCTGAAAACATTGGTGCATGTAGAGGGTTTAGGGACGGACTTATATCCTGAACTGGATATTTGGAGTTTGGCAAAACCAATCCTTACCGATTGGATTAAAGCCCAAATGAATCCGCAGAAAAACTTAAAAGAACTCGGACAAAAAATCCCTGATTTGCTTTTAGGTGCGCAGGATTTACCGACTTTACTGATTGATAGCTTAAATGGCTTGAAAAACCAGTCTGCGTGGCATGCTAAACAATTGAACGAGCTGCAAAGCATGCGTCTGCAAATGGAGCATCAGCAGAAACGGAATTGGATGTTCGGCAGTATTATGGCGATTCTTTTGGCGATTGCTGTGGTTGCACCGTGGTATGTGTCTACGATTCTCATTATTTGCGTTAGTTTACTTTCTATATTAAGAGTGTTGAAATAATCACATTTTAAAGTAAAATTCATTCATTTTACCTCATTATAGTGAATCATTTTGGTTCACTATTTCTGACATATATATTTAAAGTTATAATTCTTACACTTTGTTGCATCTAAAAGACAGATGAAACATATTTTATACTTATTTTTATGCTCATTTTTTGGTATAAAATGAAACGTACATGATGATAATACACAACAGTTTCATTTTAGGGGCATTTTATGTTTAATAATATTTTCAAACTTACGAGTTTAGCTTTAGCAACTTCATTATTAGTCGCATGTGGTGGTTCATCTTCAGGTGGGTCAGGCTTTAAGTCAAAAACAATTAATGGAACAGCAGTTGACTTTTATCTTGCTGGTGCTGATGTTAAATTTACAAATGTTACTTGCCAAAATTTATACCCAAATTTAAAGACTGATGAAAATGGCAAATTCACATTCCAAACTACCCAAGCATGTCAAGAAACAGGAATTAAAATCACGGGTGGTGTAGACACTGTAACTGGTAAAATCTTCACTGGTGAGTTAAAAGTTAAATCTGCTAACTACTCTGATAAAGCATCACCCTCAGTTGTTGCTAGCCCATTAACCACCCTTCAAGAAGATCTAAATTTATCAGATTCCGATTTCAACAAAGTCTTAACTTTCTTAGGATTTGATGCAAATACTGATGTCACTACATTCGATCCATTAAGCTCTAATACAGCAGCTAGCGCTAGTCAAACAGCTGCGATCTTCTTGGTACAACAAATTTTAAATGAATTACAAGACTCAGACCTAAGTCCAACTGCAGCTGCAAATGCAATTAGAAATGCCGCATTAGCACCAAATACAACACCAATCATTAGCGGTGAAACTTTTAATACCACAGCAATTACTAATATTTTCACTCAAGCAAGCCTACCATCTACTGCAGCAACAAATGTAAATACAATTGCTACAAGCTTAAATACTATTCTTGCTGAGGGTTCAATAACTTCTGGTGAGACTTTAGTTGCAGCACTTGAAAATCCAACAAACTCAACCATTATTGATGCATTAGAAAATATTCAAGCACCTAAGGTGAATGATGCCCTATATAACACTTTGTCTTTCTTTGGCGAATCAATCAATGCTTTGAAAAACTCTTCTACTACAGCTCCAATCACTTTAGCTAAAAATCGTAATAATTTAGAAAGTCTTGCGGGCGTAAGTTTTGGCTTGAGTAAATCATTATCTACAACAGATTCAGTAGCTCTTGGATTTACAACACAAGCTAAATTTACTACAGGTAATTGGGAAACTGTTGAAGTTTATATTAGTAATGCAAATATTACCTTTACTGGTGGCGATATTACTCAACTTGTTCTTCCTACAGGTGCAAAAATTGAAATTCGCTCAACGCTAGCAGGCTTCCCATCTGGCTCATTTGAACTAGATACAAGCAAAACAATTCCTGCTGTGTCTAATACAGTTTCCTTTATTGATATTATTAATGCTTATCCAAACGTACTTAATCAGCCTTATGAGATCTATATCAACCATATATTAAATAGTAATCAAGCTGTTTCTATCCAGACGCGTGCTTATGTTCGACCTGAAAATTACCCTGTTGCTGCAGGATTAGGTCTAGACGTAGGTACATTCACTCTAAGTAACGGTTCGACTTCCCTATTTGCGGGTACAACAGCCACAGGTTATTTTGAAATTCAATAACATTTACAAAAGCCAGTGAATATCACTGGCTTTTTTTATATCTAGTTCGGTAATAATTAAATTGAAAAAATCTTTATTTTTTTTTAGTACCTTAGTCTTAAGTTCTAACCTTTATTCTGCACCTAATGATTTATTCTTAGAGGTATCTCCTCATTCAGAAAAGTTGAATTTAAGTGCCAGTCTGGATTTGGTCAATAATACAGTCGATATTTTCGATATAAGAGAAAGTGAAGGCATTAAGGGTGATTCGGGTGATTATCTAGGTGTACATTTAATTGGGCAATATCATATCAATCCAGAATGGTTGATTGACACTCAATATTGGCATCGGGAAATCGATTATTCTATAGATACCAATAAATTAGATACAGTATCTCTTACACTACAGTTTGCACCTGAGCGCATGCAAACGAATGAAACCCAAATTGCCTTCCGTCTCGGCGCTTGGGGTAATTATGCCAATGAAATTCAAAAGTCGACGCCAACACTAATCAATGGAAAAAGAATTGAAAATGTGACAGTGGTTAATCCTGAAGATTTACAAATTCAATTTGATGCTGTCGTATCCCACAAAATCGATTTTATGAATCGGATTAATTTTTTTGGTTCAGTCGGTTATAGTAAAGTCAAAGTTGAACAATTAGATGCTATTGGTCAATTTAATGGCTGTAATGCAAAGGTTAAGCTTAAAGATAATAATCAGTTAATAGGTGAAATACTGGGTCGTTGTGTCATCGATGGACTTATTATTAAAACGCTTGATTTTTCAAATCTTTCAAATTCACTTCCAATCAATATCGATCAAGATCTCAACTACGATGCATATTATGCAAGTCTTGGAGGTTCGTGGAACTGGCGATATAAACAATTCGAAAGCCAACTTGCCTATCAATATCAACGTTTATGGCGTGATGGGATTGATGACCGTATTAGCACCTTTGGTAATTCCCCTATTAAAGACAACCATACTTTTGGAGCAAAGTTTAGCTACGACTTTACCCCTAAAATTACAGGCTATTTACAAGGTCAATTGTTTCAAAAGAACCTGATCGGTTATGTTCCTTTCCTCTATAACGGTGTGACAGCATCCCGTCTAGATAAGCGTTATGGTTTAGCATCAATTGGAATTCAATATAAAGCATTCTAAACTAAAATTATGCCCAATCTTATTTGGGCATAATTTATTGTTGGATTAATTTTTATCTTTTTACTAAATCGGGTAACCTGAGCACAATTGATACGATTTCATATTTTAGAATCACCTGCTTATGACCCAAATCCTAAAAAGAAAAGCCAATTCACTCAATATTCGCGCCGGTCACTTAGCACGCGAGCTTATTTTAAAAGACGGCTTACAACCCGCTCAGGTCGATATTATTCCCGGTGCTGCAGGTGGTCCCAAAGGCATCGGCATTCAAGGACTCGATCAAGCCATTTTTGGTGACTTTCTGCCACAAGCTCAACAACGTCGAACTTTAATTGGTTCATCGATTGGGAGTTGGCGGTTTGCCAGTATTGCAGCACATGGTGCCAAACAGGGAACTGAATTACTGGGTGAGCTCTATACCCACTTAAGTTTTCATAAAAAAATGACCAAGCAGGATGTCAGTACGGTCTGCTATCAAATGCTCAGCAACTTAGTCAAAGGACATGAAAGCAAACTGATTCATCATCCTGACTATCATTTGACTGTGCTCTCAATTAAAGCGCAAAACCTGTTTCAAAGCGACCATGCGCTGCCCCTAATGACCGCTTTGGCAGGTATTGTGGGCACCACTGCATTGGGGCGTAAACATAGCCGTCATTTTATGCAGCGTGTGATCAGCCAACCCAATATTGGTACGCCCTTCAAGATTCACGATGATGCATTTCAAACCCATTATCAAAGCTTGACTGAAGAAAATGTCATGGCATGGCTGATGGCTTCAGCCTCCATTCCAGGGGTGATGGCAGCAGTTAAAGATATTCCCAATGCCCCGGAAGGCAGCTACCGCGATGGCGGTCTGATTGACTATCATATTGACTTACCTTTTGAATCTAAAGGCATTGTGCTGTATCCACATTTCACCGACAGCATTACCCCAGGTTGGTTTGATAAACTGTTTAAACGTACAGCCAATCCAAATAACCAAGCCCGAACTTTGCTGATCTCGCCTTCGCAAGCCTATTTAAACAGTTTACCTTTAGGACGTTTACCCGACCGTAAAGACTTCAGCTTAAAAGGTTTGGATGATCAACAACGGATTCAGCTTTGGAAGCAGTGCATTGCTGAAAGTCAGTGTTTGGGTGATGAATTTTTAGAATTGGTTGAAAAGCAAAACTTTGCAGAGGTGATGCAATGCTTGTAATCTCCTCAGCTGCCCCGACTTATATGTCATATATTTCATTTATTTTGAGCTGTTAAGATTTATGCAGAAGTTTTTGCTGTTACTTCAATATGCCTGTTTAGCCTTTGGGATTTATTTAATTTATAGCGTTGGTCTAGCGCTCTATACCCAAGAATTTGAACTGATGGAATTGGTGTCCGATATTGGTACCATTCTGATTTGTATCGACTTAGCTGTTTTTCTTTATACCAGCAAAGCACAAAAAGGCATGTCTGTAGAAGACTATGCTAAACAGCTTGAGCAACCACCGTCTAAACTGGTCAATGTGACGCGTAAACTCGGTCATTTGGGGATTATGCTCATTCTGTGTGGTTGGATTGTGCCGCAGCTTTAAAGTCCTATTGGCTCAACATATGAAAGAAGATCAGCGCGTCACACGCTGATCTTTTTGATGCAATTTAGTTTTCACCTAAGAACTGCACTTGACCAGTTTTCACGTCATAAATAGCACCGACAATTAAAATCTCGCCTTGCTCAACCATGTTCAGTAATACTTCACTTTCTTGCAAAATATAACGAATATTGTTGTGCACATTCATTTGCGTGACTTGCTGAATAAATGCAGCCGTCATGTGCTGCGGTTGCATCATTTCTGCCACCTTATGTACCGATTCATTTAAAGGACCGAGCACATAACGAATATGTGGCATGCTGGTAAGGCTTTGCGGCGACTGCCCCGCCAAATGCAATTGACAGGCACTGGTCACCGCACCGCAGTCGGTATGCCCAAGCACCACGATGACTTTGGCACCTTTGGCTTGGCAAGCAAACTCTAAGGAACCCAGCACCTTTTGCCCTGCAACGTTACCCGCAATACGTAGACTAAATAAATCACCAATCCCGACATCAAAAATCATTTCGGTCGGTGCACGTGAATCCATACAGCCGAGTACGGCAGCAATGGGATGCTGCCCCTCTTCTGCAGTGACTCGAATTTGACGATAAATATCGCGTTGTAAACGTTCATTTTGAACAAATCGGGCATTGCCGGCTTTTAATACATCCAGCACTGCCTGAGGTGTTAAACGTTGTTGTAATGCAACCGTACTGATATCAATATCTAGCACCGCCTCTTTGGCATCGGCATAATGGTTTTTAAAACCAATCAGTTGTAAATCAATGCCGCGTTGTTTGGCAGTTTCCTGCTGATATTCTTGAATCAGTTGAAAAATATCGGCATCCATATCATCGACATGGGTGGCATCAATCACCACACGCTCACCTTGATGTATATGCTCTAAGGCCGAAATCAGTGCTGAACGATTTAAAAAGCTGACTTGCGACGGCAATTCCAACCGTGTAATCACGCCATGTAAATGATGCTCACGGTAAATTTTGAGACCCTTATTAAAATTGCCATATAAAATAAAGCCTGCGCTCACCGCCAAACCAATCAAAATCCCGATCAGTAAATCTGTCGCTAGAATTGCCACAATGGTGACCATAAACGGTAGAAACTGTTTCCAACCTTTACGATACAGTTCAGCGTAGAGCTTGGGATGGGTGAGCTTAAAACCCGTTAAAATCAGAATGGCAGCCAAGACTGCCAATGGAATCATATTCATCAGCGGTACAAAGAATAGCACTGCAAGCAATAACAGTACCCCATGAAAAATAGCTGAATTTTTACTTTTTGCCCCTGCGCTGGCATTGACTGAACTACGCACAATCACAGAGGTCAAGGGCATACCGCCAATCACACCTGAAACCACATTTCCCACACCTTGTGCCCAAAGTTCACGATTCGGCGGTGAAGAACGTTTGCTAGGATCAAGTTTGTCAGCTGCTTCAAGATTAAGTAAGGTTTCGAGTGATGCCACCACAGCCAATGTCACAGCACCCATATAGATCAATGGATTGTTTAATTGCTGCCAATCAGGAAAGGTAAAAAAAGCACTGGGCGATTGCCAAATATCAGGCAGTTGAATCAGATGCTGTGCGGACACTGCCCAATTGGGTTGAAATAGACTGAGCAATAGATTGAGTACAACCGCAGCGACAACAACTATCAGTGCCGAGGGAATTAAGCCCGTTTTTAAACGCGTTTGATCCCAAATCAGCATAAACAATAGACTGAATATACCAATAATGATTGAGCCAGTATCCCAGCCAATCTGCGCCCACTGCCCTGTGAATATGCCTTGCCAACTAAAGTTGCTGAGTCCAAATAAATATTGGATTTGCCCGAGAATCAAAATCAAGCCAATGGCGGCAAGTAGACCTAAAATCACGTTATTGGGAATAAAGTTGGCAAAGAAGCCCAAGCGAAATAGACCAAAAGCAATTTGCAGTAACCCTGCCAAAATCACACACAATAAAAAGGCAGCATAATTGCCGCCGAGAGTATCAAGTTGTACCAAGATGACCGCAGTTAAACCTGCGGCTGGGCCTGCCACACTAATATGTGAGCCACTCAAAAGCCCCACGACAATACCACCAACAATACCCGAGATAATGCCGGCAATAATTGGCGCACCTGAAGCCAAAGCAATGCCTAAACACAGTGGCAACGCTACTAAAAAACCACTGTGCCTGAGAGTAAATCCTTAAAATGAAAACGTTGTTTTCGAGAAGCCACATCCATAATTAAACCGTTGTCTCATTAAAGAAAAAATTGTTCTTATGCTGCTGAATTATTCAAAAGTAGTGCAGCCGAGAAATATTGTCGGACAATCCAAACCGTTTAAAGGGGGCTTTGCTTGTTGTTTTGTGTGACTTTTACACTATTTTTACAGTCTTTTTAAAATTTTTACTGTAGTTTTGCTAGGCTGCGAAAAGCTCATATTTTACTTTTAACTAGGCGGATTCAAACGGCAAGTGCAACAGTATAAAAACCAGCCATAACTTCACTCGGTGTATACCAACCTAGTGTTTTTCTAGGACGATGGTTGAGTGCAAATTCTATCTGCTCTATTTGTTCGTTTGACACATCATCAAACGATGATGATTTTGGCAGATATTGACGGATTAAACCATTCGTATTTTCATTTCTAGCTCGCTGAATAGACTTGTAAGGATCAGCAAAATACGTCTCTATCCCAGCATTAGTAATTCTTTTGTGTTCGGAAAATTCTTTGCCATTATCAAATGTCACACTATAAGCATGGCTCATTTGTAAACGATCTAATGCACAAGTAATCGTTTGAGAGGATGCTCTCGTTGGCCCTAAATGAACAATATGTACATACAGGCTCTTTCGATCAACGAGTGTCAATAAAGCACCTTTATGATGTTTACCAATCACCGTGTCACCTTCGAAATCTCCTAAACGTTGTCGTTGATCAATGACCTGGTCTCTGCAGTGAATACTTGTTTTATCAATGATTTGCCCCCTACGATCCGTGTTTTTGTAACCGCGTTTTCGATATTTCTTCTGATGCCTTAAGTGTAGATGGAGTTTACCTCCTTGTGATTTATCTTGATAAATGTACTGGTAAATCCACTCATGTGAAGGTACATCCAGCCAACCGCGTTGTGTTAAAGCACCTGAAATTTGTTCTGGTGACCAGTCCAAACCAATCAAATAATCAATATAAGCGAAGGCAAATGCTGTCATTGATGATGAAGGACGGTACCGTCTTTGACTTGCAAATTTAGCTGCCTGTTGAGCTCTATATCCACGTTGCCCAGTATTTCTTTTTATTTCACGGTAGATGGTTGATCGTGAACGTCCTAACTCCCGAGCAAGGGTAGCGATTGAACTTTTACTTTTCAAAGTAGCATAAATTTCGTATCTTTCATCTTGAGAAAGTTGGGTGTATTTCTTCATTGTGTGCTTTCCAATTGCGAGTTGAAAAAGTCTAATGATTCTATGAATACACCTAACTTTTTCAACTAACTACAAATGTGTTGCACTTGGGATTTGAATCTGCGCTATAAAAAAACCTCCCAAATGGGAGTAATGCCAGTCAGTTAAGCAAAAAAAGTTAAAATACTGTAAAAAGAGCGTATGTAAATACGCTCTTTTTTTATGAATTTATCTCAGAATTTAGATTTAACATTAAAACAAACCCTACCTTCACTTTCACAATTCAGTGAATTGATTGATTTAAACTGGATTGAAGATTGCTTAAACCAAACAGGTAAAGCATCAATTCGAAAAAGAAAACTGCCTGCTGAACATGTTGTTTGGCTGGTAATCGGACTTGCTCTATTTCGAAATCAACCGATTTGGTATGTGGTTCAACAATTGCAACTTGTTTTCGGTACGGCAGAATACTGTGTACCGAGTGCATCCGTACAAGCAAGACAGCGCTTAGGCTTAGAGCCCATGAGTGCTTTATTTTCGACATTAAGTCAGGCATGGTTTAAAGACTCACAACAACAATATAGCAACTTTCACGGTCTATGCGTTTGTGCTGTAGATGGTGTGGTTTGGTCTATGCCTCATACAGAAGAAAACTTTAAGCACTTTGGTTCATCCAAAGGCAAAACAGCAGCTACCCCTTACCCACAAGTCAGAGCGACTTGCCTGGTGAATACCAATACACATGAAATGATTGATGCCCAAATTGGCAGTATGGATCAAGGTGAATTAACCTTAGCCAGTCAATTAAAAGCACCAGTTCGCAGTATTACCCTATTTGATCGTGCTTACTTCTCTGCTGATTTTTTAGTGAGTTGGCAATCTCAGGCAGAAGAGAGTCATTGGTTGATGCGAGCAAAGGACAACCTGCGTTATGAAGTGATTCATCATAATGCGGCCCATGACTTTCAGATCAAAATGCCTGTTTCAGCAAGAGCAAAAAAGATAAATCCGTCATTGGGTGACTATTGGGAAGCACGTTTAATTGAAGTTGAATATGCAGGAAAAATAAGACGTTACATTACATCATTAACAGATTCTGAAGTTTATCCATTCAAAGACCTTGCAATGCTTTATATCCAGCGTTGGGAAATAGAAATGTGTTATCGGGAAATTAAAAGTGATTTACAGGATGCAAGAATTTTAAGAAGCAAACAACCTGATTTGGTCTATCAAGAATTGTGGGGGGTATTTATTGCTTATAATATCTTAAGAAGACAGATGAGGTTTATCGCTGAACATGCAAAGGTGAGTCCTTTAAGGATCAGTTTCCATATTGCATCTATGAGTATTATCAATATCTTAAGGCACACACCTTTAGAATCAGCAGGAAATCTACCCAAACATTTAGCACAATTATTTGAACAATCTAAAATATTTGTATTACCTGAAAAAAGGCAAAGGCAATGTCCGCGAGTAGTGAAAATTAAAGCACAAAAATATCCAAGAAAATGCCAGTCAATTTCTTAACTGACTGGCATTACCCAAATGGGAGGGTTTTTTAAATTTCTCTAAAACCACATGTTTTTAAAAATTGATAAGTTGAATCATATAATTCACTTGGTCGAGTCCAATCATTATCATCTACCTCCGGAAGGTAAATCACCAAACCTTGACGTGCCCGTGTCATGAGCACCCGATAGGTGTTAAGTAAGTATTTTCTCTTTTCTGCATGATTAATATTTTGCCATTTTGTTCCTTTAAATGCCTGATAACACCAATTAGCTTTAAAATAAAAGTTAATATCCCAAGCAATACAGCAATAATCGAGTTCTAACCCTTGCACATCAAATTCTGTTGCAACATCTTCTAAATAATAGGAAGAACGGACATCATCTATTGGATTTAAAAACCAATCTGATGGCGTTATTTTATTTTTAACATCAATTCCATCAGCTTTTAAACGTCTTGCACCAGAACTTGCAATGATGCCATAACGCTCTGTACCTTTGGCTTGTTGTTTTAGCCAAGCCTTAGCTTTCTTTAAATCTCTTGTTAAAACAATTGGATAATTTGCAGCGACTTGACTATAGACACCTTGCGCTTTGTATATATCACCATCCAAAATTGCTTGTACGAGTTCAGCGATTTTTTCACTTCTGAAAGATCTAACTGATACCGATAAATGTAAAGCTGATTCTTTATGTCCTTTTTCAACTAAACTATGCTTTTGAAGGTGATCTTGTAAGTAAACATGATCGTCTAAAATTTTTTCTGAATAATAAATCTGCCATTCAGGGAAATGTCGTTGTAATGCATCTAACCACTCGATAACACCAGCTTCTCCGGTATTAATCTCCTGACCACCACCAATCAAACAAATAATCACACACCAATCTGTATGGCGATCCATGACTTCAATCAGAAATTGGGGTTCAGATTTATCAAAGTTCTGAATCCCTTTTTTCTGCTTCATAAAATTCGATACTTGTTCTTTACGCCATGCTCTTTGTGCTTCATCAAACACAACTACTTTTTCGATCGGTTGTTCTGGAGATTTTAAATATTCATCCCTAAAGTGATGGATATTTTGAATAAATGCTTTCGCTTCTCTTTCAACAGATGATCTAGTTTTAGATTTCCCCAAATGCTTCGAAGTCTCAATTGTTTGTCGAATTAATGCTTCTTGTAACACATCCACTAATGGCCCATTTCCAGACAGGAATACAGAATGTTCCGATGCATCTTTTTTCAGTCTTTGGTTTGCTATATTTAACCCAGCTAGGGTCTTTCCTGCACCGGGTACGCCTGTTAAAAAACAAATTGCTTTTTCTTGATGTTGCTTTGTAGCCTCAATGATCTGTTCAATCCGTGCAGAGGTGATTTTTAAATTAATCGCCCCTGCATCACTTCTGGAAATTTCTTCGACTTGATGTCCTTGATAAAGTGCTTTTGCCGCCTCAATAATTGTAGGTGTTGGTTTATAGATAGCTTGATCCCACTGTTGAATATAAATTTTCTCACTAGATTCATAATTCAATAGAGAGGCTTCAATTACCTGTTTTAAGTTATGTTTGTGACAACAAATAGGAGCACGTAAGCTATCTATATCCTGCCAAACTATGTTTTGTTCACTTGCATCAGTCGCTACGAGAATAGGTATAATTTTTTTATTATGACTTTCAGAATGGAAATTCTGTAAATCCAAACAGTAATCTAAAACCTGATTTTTAGCAGGTGCAGAGTAAGTAGTTTCTCCAACCTTAAATTCAATCACAGAAATCAGATTGCGAATAATTAAAATATTATCTGCACGCTTTCCCATACGAGGAATACTATATTCAAAGTAAATATGGCCTGCTGCTAAATTGGATAGATTTTTTTTCAGAATATGAATTTGTGCTAACCAGGCATTTTTTTGTAAATCTTCAAGGCTAAATTCGTGATTTTTTTACTAAAGACCCTAAAATTGAATCATCTGAACTGATTAAAAAATCAGAAATATTATTTTGATAGTAACTTCTTAACATGTTTAAATTCTGTCAAATTTTAAATATCAGTATAAAAAACCTCCCAAGCGGGAGGTTTTTTTATGGTTAAAAATTACTTCGAACCTTTAATTCCGGCTTGCAATAACAGCGCACCTAAACCACCAATTTTTTGCTCTTGTGGTTTTTGCTGTGGCTGTTTGCCTTGTGGGCGCTCGCCTTGCGGACGTTCACCACGTACATGTTGTGGACGTTTGCCTTGTGGCTTACGCTCACCACGTTGCTCGTTGTTTTGCTCACGGCGTGGTTGACGTGGCGCTTTAGTCGGTGCTTCAGCACCTTCAGGACGCATCGACAAATTCACACGATTACGCTCAACATCAACGTTCAATACACGCACTTGTACAATTTGACCCGGTTTCACCACTTTATGTGGATCAGAGACAAAGCTATTGGCAAGTTCAGAAATATGCACTAAACCATCTTGATGTACACCAACGTCCACGAATGCGCCAAAGTTCGTCACATTGGTGACCACGCCTTCCAATGTCAAACCTTCAGTGAGTTGTGAAACTTCAGTAATATCATCACGGAACTTCGCAGTACGGAACTCAGGACGTGGGTCACGGCCCGGTTTTTCAAGTTCGCTTAACACGTCTTGGATGGTCGGTAAACCAAATTGATCATCAACGAATTCTTCAGCATTCACTTGGCGAATGATTTCGGTATTGCCAATGATGTCTTTGACTGTGGTTGCTTTCGCTGCAACGATCTTAGACACAAGCGCGTATGACTCAGGGTGTACCGCAGAAGCATCCAATGGTTCAGAACCATCTTGAATACGTAAGAAGCCCGCGGCTTGTTCAAAAGTACGTTCGCCTAAACGTGGCACTTTTTTCAAAGATTGACGGTTGTCGAAACGACCATGCTCTTTACGGAATTCAACAATTTGTTGCGCGATTGATTTGTTTAAACCCGCGATATAACCCAAAATCGCGGCTGATGCTGTGTTGACATCCACACCGACTGAGTTCACACAGTCTTCAACCACAGCTTCAAGCGTTTGCGCTAAGCCAGCTTGGTTCACATCATGTTGATATTGACCTACACCAATCGATTTCGGATCAATCTTCACAAGTTCAGCAAGTGGGTCTTGTAAACGACGAGCAATCGACACTGCACCACGAATGGAAACGTCTAAATCAGGTAATTCTTGAGATGCAAGTTCCGATGCTGAATAAACCGATGCACCTGCTTCTGATACAGAAACACGGGTCAATTTAAGATCGCTATTCGCAGCCATCATTTCAGCCACTAAGCTTTCAGTTTCGCGGCTTGCGGTACCGTTACCAATCGCGATTAAATCGACGTTGAATTCACGGCATAAACGCGCAAGCTCAGTTAAAGAACCGGCTTTATCATCTTTCGGTGCAAATGGATAAATCGTGCTATGCGCTAAAACATCACCAGATGCATTTACAACAGCCAATTTCACGCCTGTACGGATACCAGGGTCAACACCCAAAGTCGTACGCGCACCAGCAGGTGCAGAAAGCAATAAATGACGTAAGTTTTCAGCAAAGACTTGCATTGCTTCAGATTCAGCAGCCAAGCGTTTTTCAGTCAATAACGAATGTTCGATGCTTGGACGAACTTTACCGAGCCAGAACAATTTCGCAGTTTGCTTTAAGAAATCTTGGCGAGCTTGTGGCTGTGCTTGATCTAAATTGTATTCAGTTTCAATACGTGCCAAAGATGCATCATCTTCACCTTCAACTTTTAGACCCAATACATTTTCTTGACGACCACGAAGCATCGCAAGTAAACGATGTGAAGGTACTTTGTTTAAGCTTTCTGAAAAATCGAAGTAATCACGGAATTTTTTACCGACTTCTTTTTTCTCTTCACTTGCCACTAAACTTTTAAGTACAGCAGTTTTAGCAAACATTGCTTTAAGTTCTGCAGTTAATGCAACATTTTGAGCCCATTCATCAATCAGGATGTGCTGAACAGCATCAAGCTGACTCTCTTGGTCTGGATAATCTTCATGACTAAAACCAGCAAGTGCCTCTAGAGGTTCAACCGCTTCAGCAAAGATTTTCTCTGCAATTGGACCTAAACCCGCTTCACGTGCTTTAAATGATTTACTGGTACGTTTTGGACGGTACGGTGCGTAAATTTCTTCTAATGCATTTTTAGTTTCGGCTGCATTCACGCGTGCTAACAAATCATCTGTTAATTTGTTTTGTTCTTTCAGTGATTCAATCACTTTTTCACGGCGTTCATACAGATCACGTAAATACGTTAAACGTGTATCGAGCTGGCGAAGTTGCGTATCGTCTAAGCCCTGCGTTACTTCTTTACGGTAACGTGCAATAAAAGGAACACTGGCACCTTCATCAATCAATTTGATGGCAGCTTCAACTTGATTTGGACGTACGGCAATTTCTTTTGCCAACTGCTGAACTAAGTCAGTCATCGTGTTTGATCCCACAAGGATAAGTACTGAAAGCCAAGATTATAAAGACCAAGTCCATAAAATCCACAATTGTTTTTATTAATTTAGCTACACTTTAGCAGTGCTTTTATCTCTACCGTAGCAAATTCATGACCAATGGCATGCTTGATGATCTGATTCAAGCATAACAAAATGCCAAACCATGCACGCTTACATGTATATATTTGGTATCTATGTCTTGATTTTAACTGCAATATTTGTTGCTTTAGAGCATAGTCAATCGATATAAATGAATCGTATACTCAAGTCATAGTTTAAGTTTGTATACGACGACAATAAAGAATAAAGGAGCACCTCATGAGTTTAGTTGTACCAGCTGAAAAAACTGATGCAGTACATACCGAAACCGATCGGGTCGAACGCATCTTGGTTGTCGATGACGACGTTCGTCTACGTACACTTTTACAACGCTTTTTGGAAGATAAAGGCTTTGTTGTAAAAACTGCACATGATGCAACGCAAATGGATCGACTTTTACAGCGGGAACTTTTTTCTCTGATCGTGCTCGATTTTATGCTCCCTGTAGAAGATGGTCTCAGTATTTGCCGTCGTTTACGTCAATCGAATATTGATACCCCGATTATTATGTTGACTGCACGTGGTAGTGACTCTGACCGTATTGCGGGCTTAGAGGCAGGTGCAGATGACTACTTGCCAAAACCATTTAACCCAAATGAATTACTCGCACGTATTCGTGCCGTACTGCGTCGTCAAGTCCGTGAAGTTCCGGGTGCACCTAGCCAACAAATGGAAGTGGTTTCCTTTGGTCCTTGGTCTTTAGATTTATCTACACGTACCTTAACCCGTGAAGGTCAAGTCGTGACTTTAACCACAGGTGAATTTGCAGTACTTAAAGCCTTGGTCCAACATCCACGTGAACCTTTAACGCGGGATAAATTGATGAATTTGGCACGCGGTCGTGAATGGGGCGCAATGGAACGTTCAATTGATGTTCAGGTTTCTCGTTTACGTCGTTTAGTAGAAGAAAACCCTGCCCGTGCACGTTATATTCAAACCGTTTGGGGTGTAGGTTATGTCTTTGTTCCAGATGGTGCGGAATAAAAATACCCTTTAAGGCAGCAATAACTCCACATTTATTGTCCCTGAATGCCATTCGCTGCTGTTTGAGTCAGACTACATTTTATAGGCTCGTATAAACCTATACGAGTTCAGCGAATGGCAAAGTTTTTGTGTTACTTTTTTTAAAAAAGTAACAGAGCGAGCTCCTTCAATTGAAGGTACATGCAGTAAGACTCCGCGAAGAAAAACGCTGCTTATTTTAAATGCGCCTACAGGAAGCTGGTGTGAAACTCGACCCCATTGATCCACAAGAATTTACAGATTTTGTCACTTTTTCTGAAAAGAAACGTACTCCCACGGAACGTTTCCTAGATAAAATCAAACCCCGTTCCGCTGCGATGCGAACTGCGGTGCTTGTGATCTTTGTGGTGGTGTTTAGCCTATTTATGTCTTTATGGATATTTTGGCGAACTCTGTATTTACCTGAAATTCAACAACATGCGCGTTACTTGGCTGTAGAACTAGAGATTATTAATAATCCACATCTGCGCATGTATCACAATGAACAAGAAGTCGATATTGATCAGTTCTTGAAAAATCGTATTGGTATTGAATACGTCACGGATCCCAAACAATATCCCAATGTCCGTGAAAAAGTCATTGCGGAATTTTTTACCAATCAAATTGAAGAAAAACTCGCCAAAGAACTGTTAATTGATCAAGCAACGGTATATTTCCAATTCAAGCCTAGCCCGCAAATTTGGATTCAAACACCTGAAATGAATGGGCATTGGGTGCGTGAACCTTTAAAGACCTATGCCAATTACAGCTCAGAACTGATTTTGGCATGGTTACTCGGCACACCGATTATTGCAGGGATTATTATTTTAACCTTGGTTCGTCAGCTCAACCGACCACTGCGCCGCTTACAGGAAGCAGCCAACAGCTACAGTAAATCTGGCTCTGCCCCTTATTTAGATACCAATCATGGTCCGCTTGAAATTCGACAGGTGAACCATGCCTTTAATCATATGATTTATACGCTTGAACAAACTGAACGTGAACGTCGTGTCATGTTGGCGGGGATTTCACATGATTTACGAACACCTCTGACCCGCATTCGCCTCAGTGCAGAAATGATGCCCGATGAAGACTTCTTAAAAGAAGGACTGATTTATGACGTTGAAGATATGGATGCCATTTTAAATCAGTTTATTTCATTTATGCGTGACGGCTCGGATGAAGAACCGCAAGACACTGACGTTAATGTTTTACTCAAGGAATTAGTTAAACAGTTTAGTCCGCTAGATATTCGTTTTAGCCCTGAAGCTATCCCTAAAATTCCAGCCAGAAGTATGTCTCTAAAGCGTCTGATTGGTAATTTAATCAATAACGCAAAACGCTATGGTGCTGAACCTATCGAAATCTCTGCTTATGTCCTTGAGGATCAGTTAAAAATCAGTATTGCTGATCATGGCGAGGGTATTCCAGAAGATCAAATTGAGGGCTTAATGCAACCGTTCGTGCGCGGTGATTCTGCCCGTACAGTGCAAGGAAGTGGCTTAGGATTGGCCATTGTGAAACGTATTGTTGACATTCATCAAGGTCACCTCTCTATCCATAACCGTCCACAAGGAGGCTTAGAAGCAATTATCTCCCTCCCGCTTGAGCTTATTGAAGAGGAAACGACATCTCCACCAACAACCCTAGAGAAAATCCGCCAAAGTATTACCGAGCACTTCTAGCAAGTGCTCAAAAATAAAACGATCAACTTTGTAGTTTTATTAAACTATTTACATAATTAATCAAGTTTTCAGCCACTTAAAAACTATCATTAATAATTATACCTACATTCAGAGAAAAAATTAGACCTTAGCCTAACACCTATGCAAAATGCCTTATTTGATCGGTACAATCCGTATCAGTATTTAGGAATTTAAGAGAGTTAAAATGTCGTTAGATCGTATTCGTTTGGCCTCCCTACATGACAAAGTAATTAGTGCAGCTGATGCCGCCGCTTTCATTAAAGATGGTATGACGGTAGGTATGAGTGGTTTTACACGTGCTGGTGAAGCAAAAGCAGTACCTCTTGCTCTCGTTCAACAAGCAAAAGAAAACCCATTAAAAATTACACTTATCACGGGTGCGTCTTTAGGTAACGATTTAGACAAACAATTGACTGAAGCGGGTGTATTGGCTCGTCGTCTTCCTTTCCAAGTGGATAGCACACTTCGTAAAGCCATCAACAAAGGCGAAGTGATGTTTATTGACCAGCATTTGTCTGAAACTGTTGAACAAATGCGTAATAAACAATTGAAACGCCCAGACGTAGCGATTATCGAAGCTGTAGCAATTACTGAAGATGGCGGTATCGTACCAACGACTTCTGTAGGTAACTCAGCAAGCTTCGCTATTTTCGCTGAAAAAGTAATTGTTGAAATTAATACGAATTTAAGCCCTGAATTTGAAGGCTTACATGACATTTATATTCCAACGTATCGCCCAACACGTCAAGCAATTCCATTGACTCACGTTGATGAGCGTATCGGTACACATGCGATCAATATCGATCCTGCGAAAATTGTGGGTATCGTATTCAACAATGAATATCATGATTCTCCGTCAACCGTAACTGCACCGGATGATGAAACTCAAGGTATTGCCAACCACCTGATCGAATTCTTCGAGAAAGAAGTGGCTGCTGAGCGTTTACCTAAGAACTTAGGTCCATTACAAGCAGGTATTGGTTCAATTGCCAACGCTGTATTAACAGGTCTTAAAGAATCTAATTTTGAAGACTTGATCATGTATTCAGAAGTACTTCAAGACTGTACTTTTGAATTGATCGATGCCGGCAAAATGAAATTCGCGTCTGGTTCATCAATTACGCTTTCTGCAAAATACGGCGAAAAAGTTTTCAATAACTTAGACCAGTACAAAGACAAACTTGTACTTCGTCCGCAAGAAATCTCGAACCATCCTGAACTTGTACGTCGTTTAGGCATCATCGGCATTAACACTGCCCTTGAATTCGATATCTACGGTAACGTGAACTCCACTCACGTTTGTGGTTCGAAAATGATGAACGGTATTGGTGGTTCTGGTGACTTCGCACGTAATGCGCACATTGCGATCTTCGTAACCAAGTCAATCGCGAAAGGCGGCGACATTTCATCAGTTGTACCAATGGCATCTCATGTTGACCATACAGGTCACGATGTTGACGTTCTTGTAACAGAACAAGGTCTTGCCGATCTTCGCGGTCTTGCACCACGTGAACGTGCACGTGCCATTATCGATAACTGTGTACACCCAATGTATAAAGATGCATTGAATGACTACTTTGATCGTGCCTGTGCTAAAGGCGGTCAAACCCCTCACCTTCTAAACGAAGCATTGTCTTGGCATGCTAACTTTGAAGAAAAAGGTCATATGCTTGCAGCAAAATCTGCTTAATTAGACCAATAAAAAAACGCTCCAATTGGGGCGTTTTTTTATACTCGTACTTCAAATAGATTTAAAAGTTATTTGATTTCAAAGTTAGAAGTGAATTTGATCGACCAAGTTATTACCTAAGTCATTTAAGCCATCAAAACTCAATCTAAATTCTATGGTTCTGATCGATACCACATCTCGATCAATTTGAATTTTCACTTGCCCATTCTCCATTATTCTAAAAATTTGATTAAATTCATTTTTTAATGGCCGCTTTTTATTGGGTTCGATTAATGATTGGATCGTCTCCTGTAGTAAATACCGATGAACTTTAAAACGATCTGGTATCAGTATATCGAGATCTAAATTTATCTTTTGCCCCATAATTTGACTAAGCCTATCATCATCTAAATGATGCATCGAAATAGCAGTTTCTTGAGCCAAGGTTTTAGCTGATAGCAGACATGCGGCAACCAGCGCAAAGTACTTTATTTTCATACACCCCCCGTTGATATAAGTGGATAAAGTTCACTGTAAAATCAGCTTAGCACCGCTCAATGCCCATCAAAAAACCACTCATACAGATAAAAATTTGAACAGGAGAACAGAATAATTTGATGATAGGAAATTACTCACATATGAGTTTTATCTCAGATTCTAAGCAACTGTATTTAAATATTTTATTATTTAAATCATTTAAGAAACTTATGTATCAAAATATGTATTTGCAATTAAAGAGAGTCTAAGAGATACAAATAATTTAAAAATTCTCAACATATGACGCTTTAAATTATGTTTCTCTGCCCTCATTGAAGTTTCAATGTTAAGAGTTTAGAGATACTTATGCGCGTAGATATTTGGTCTGATGTGGTTTGTCCATTTTGCTATATTGGTAAAAAACGTTTAGAAGCCGCAGCAAAAGACGCCGGTGTTGAATTAGAAGTTTTTTGGCACAGTTATCAATTAGACCCTGAGGCACCTGTACGCCAAGAAGTATCAAATACTGAACGTCTTGCACAAAAATATGGTCGTAGCATCGCAGAAGTTGAAGAGATGCAACGCAATATTGCTGAAATGGCAAAAAGCGAAGGTATTGAATTCAACTGGGAAGGTGCAAACTCAGGCAATACTTTTAATGCGCACCGTTTGATTCATTTGGCACAAAGCAAAGGCTTAGGTAACGAAGCTAAAGAAGCCCTCTTCTTTAGCTACATGACCCAAGGTTTAGCTATTGGTGAACGTGAAACACTTGAAGATGTAGCTGCACGTATCGGTTTAAATCCTGTTGAAGTTGATGATTTACTCGATTCTGATGCTTTTGCTGAATTTGTTAAATACGATGAAGAAGTCGCACGCGATCAACTCAAAGTCACTGGTGTACCATTCTTTGTATTTGATCAACGTATCGCGCTTGCTGGTGCTCAACCCAAAGAAGTTTTCTTACAAGTCTTAGAAAAAGCATCTCAGCCTGTTACTCAAGCTGCTGAGCAATGTACTGATGACAGTTGTAATATCGAAGAAAAATAATTTCTCCCTAATCAAAAAAAAATCCTCAGTTTACTGGGGATTTTTTATATCTGTAATATTTAAATATGAACATTCCTAAAATAATAAAAGCAAAGCTAAATTAGAGCTTTAGCTCTAAGTTGTTATTTTTAATCATTATTATTTTGATTGTTTTTCATACATTGCCGATTTGATCATTTTTTAATTATCTATATTTGCTATTATTTTCACGTTATTTAGATAGTTCTCCCCTTTGTTCATAAGTGAACAATATTGTTTTAAAGGTGAATGTGATGAACGCAATTAAATTTGCTTTGGCTGCAACAGTGATGGCTTTTTCAATGACTGCGACTGCGCAAATTGTATATATTCCTGATTTTCCAGCACCTAAAGCATCTGTACCAGCTGTAGATACTGCGACTTCTGAACCTGTTGCAGAAGAGAATCAAAAAGCGGCTTAATGTTTCCGTTTTCTCTCCCAAATAGGCTGATTTTCATCAGCCTATTTTTTTGTTTTTATTTAAGAGATTTCCTCTTTCAAAAAGTAGAAAAAATAATCACATTTTTAAAATTCTTTATCTATAATCAATCACAATGACCAATTGAATTCATGATCTACAATGAATGAACTACAAGCATTAATTCAGGGAAAAATTGCGCCACAGGCGATTTCAGTGGAGTTTCTTATTCAAATGGCTGAACAATATCCTGACCCCAACTCTGCCGAATATAAGTTAATTGATCTTGCAGTAAATATTGTTTTAGCAAAAGCCTTAGATAAAGCCCTTAAATATTTATAAGAGTCTACAAATGCATGAATGCATTACAGAAAGCATATTTAATTAAAGAATTACAGGATTTGGGTCAAAGTCTAGATCATCGTACGCAAAGTCTATATGAAGTCGCGCGCTCTAAAACTCGTATTCAAGAAATTTTTGAACAGTGCAATGATCCTATATTTAAGAAGCAACATTTCGCTTTTAAAATTCGTACTCAACCCGAAATGGCAGCTTATGAATTTGCTGGGCAAAGTGAGTTTCAACTCAGTTTTCGTGGCTTCTTTAAGGACGAATTGGATTTAGAAAAAGCCCTCTATCTTTATCCTGACTCTGGCTGGGCTTTTCTCTATGACGAAAAAAAGGTTGGCAGATTTGGCTGATCCCCGCTCCCCATAAAACCGCTTTAATCAGTGAATGGACGAACATTGAACAGAGTTATAACTGGTTAGTTCGCCAGCAAAGTTTATCTCAATGTCTAACCGCTGATCGTGAACTACATGCATCGGCAGTGTTACTGTCATTAGAAGATGCTGATCTAGATATTAATGCCCCCATGATAACAATGATCAGATAGAGATTCAGGAGCAAGATGAAATTAGCTCCTTATCTTCTGATCAAGAGCATCCAATTGAAACTGTAGAAGAGGTGCAGACTGTTGCACGACCACGACCTTCGAAAGATTTTAAAATCGGCGATTCTAAGATCGAAATTTTAGCAGAGGAAGTGCTCTCTTCTTCTGATTTCAACCTCTATCCGATTAAACTTAAAAATCTTGAAACCTCTTCACATTTACAAATTTTCTTAAACTATCAAGATGATATTGATCAGCTTGCACAGCCCATCTATCTTGCTGAAATTTTGAATGAACAAGCAGAATTTACGCACTATTTAATGCTGATTGGCGTGGATACAATTGATCAGGTACAAACGCTCTTGGAGCAACTGGTCTCCACACAAAAACAGCAAATCAATTCGATTAGATCTGTTGCTTGGCAGGATATCTATAAGCACTTAGACACGATTGAACATCTCTTAGATTGCTATCAACAGAATGATTTAATTTGGCAATCTGATACCTATTTGGCTTATCTTGCAACGACTCAATTTAGTTCACGCAAATATATGCTGTTTGAAGAAGCTAAAGCGACGACTCAGACTCCACTACTTCTCCTCGAAGAACGCCATAAATTACGTCTTATCCATGGTGATAATCGACTCAAACTGAATACACAGGAATTGTTATATCCGTGCATTATCCTGAAAAAAGATCAACATCTGACTTGGCAGCACATCCAATCGCGCATCAGCAGCATGCCTAAACCGGTTTCTGCTCATGATTTGTATCAAGCCTTACAATCTTATATCAAAAATTAATTGCTAGAGTTTTGTAGCCAAGTCTTGATTCGACATACAAACTCAATAAATACTCAGGAAAATCTTGATAATAAACTGAGTATTACAGCCAGTGACCAATAAATATTATTTGGCAATGACATGTTTAGGACTCCTTATACAAGGACAGTCCACTTATGCTGATGCAGTTTTGGATTATCCACCTGAGGATAGTCCTATTATTCACCCCGTATATCCTGATTTGGTCGATCAAATTCCAAGACTGATTGATAAGGCTCCGGATATTTTACCGGCAGAATCCGACACCGTTATTGTCCCCCCAACTGAAGTCACACAGGATCACTCTTGGTTTGATATTCAACAAAAGAAAATTAGCGATTGGGCCGATCGTAGTGCGGAAAAAATGAATCATTGGTTTGGTACACCTGAGCCTGGTCAACCTGCCTCTGCGAGCCTACGTGTCATTGTAGATACCAAATGGAATCAATATGATGACTTTAAGTTTAATCCCCGAATCAAAGGTAAAATTAAACTTCCCACCTTAGAAAATCGACTCAGTTTAGTGTTCGGTGATGATAGTTTAGACAACGAACTAGAAAATAACGTAGCGATTAGCGATGAACTTCCAGCACAACAGTCAAATGCGAAGCTCGATCGTAAACAAGTCAAAGAGGAAAATAATTCGATTGCTTTACGTTGGTCAACGTTTTCTAAACGACTGCCATTTGAAACGGATCTCGATCTAGGGCTTCGTTCCGGTGATGATCTCTTTACACGTTTAAAGCTGAGTCGTTATTGGCAATTAGAAAATGACTTTTCTTTTCAAGCTGAGCAAATCTATCGCTATGGTCTACAAAGTAAAAATTACTTAAGAACCAATTTAGATTTCACACATGCACGTCCTGACAATCCCTTATTGTCTAACCAATTTAACATCATTTATGCCGATCAACAGGATGATGACCTGACATGGAATAATTATTCATTCCGACAACATCAATTTTTTCATGATCATCGCTTTAGTTATGGTCTATATACGGGCGGTTATATCAATGACACTAAAGCTCGGCTCAATCGTTGGGGACCTTATATCTCATGGCGACAACCTGTTTTACGAGAATGGTTTTTTGTTCAAACCGATGTCAATTATTTAAATGATAAACGTGAAGATCGTGATCACTATTTGGGTGCAACTTTACGTCTAGAAGCGTTTTTCTAAACATAAAAAAGCTCCACGTTTGGAGCTTTTTGATTCAAATACATTATTTGATTACTGTCACTCGATCTGTGCGTGCAATACGCTTTGACTGCAAAGATGGCTGGTCTTGCATCACTTTTCTTAATACGACACGGTCTGTTCTCTTAACCTGTTCAACAGGTTTCGTCTGCTGAGGCTGAGAATTCATCTGAGAAAAAGCAATGCGGTCTGTACGTACAATATGCTGATTCGGATGACTAGCTGAAGCATTTACATTCAAAAGTACCAAGCTTGTCGCAAGACAAAATAAACGTTTCATATCGGGAGATTTCCAAAATTCTATAATCGCAATTATAGATTAATTTATTATTTTTTATTTTTTAAGCAGATTAAAAGTTGCGTGTATTTTTTAACCTCATAATCGTTTTTTTGGATTTTTAGATTCCCAGTAAATAAAAAGCCCTCATTTTTTGAGGGCTTTTTTTGGTCTTATTTCAATAACAAACTATTGATTCGTTTGATATATGCAGCAGGATCTTCAGGTAACCCACCTTCTGCAATCAATGCTTGGTCAAATATCACATTGGCCAAATCATCGAATTGCTCTGCACCATCCAATTTTTTCACCAATGGATGCTCAGGATTAATTTCCAAAATCGGTTTCACATCGGGTACAGGCTGACCCGCATCTTTCAACATACGAATCAGTTGTGGTGATAGCTCACCTTCACCTGTGACTAAACATGCTGGTGAATCGACCAAGCGTGTAGTCACACGAACTTGTTTAGTTTTGTCTTTTAACGCATCAGAGAGCTTATCAACCACAGGCTTAAACTGTTCAGCCGCAGCTTCAAGGGCTTTCTTCTCTTCTTCATCTTGAAGATCACCTAAATCAACCGCACCCTTGGACACGTTTTGTAATGGTGTACCATCAAACTCGTGTACAAAGTTCATCGCCCATTCATCCACGCGCTCTGTCATGAGTAAGACTTCGATGCCTTTTTTCTTGAACAGTTCTAACTGAGGCGAATTTTTTGCAGCATTTAAACTTTCAGCAGTCACATAGTAGATGGCTTTTTGGCCTTCTTTCATACGCGCTTTGTAGTCTGCCAATGAAGTAGACACTTCATCATTATTCGAGCTTGCATAACGTAGAAGTTTTAAAATGCGTTCGCGGTTGCCAAAGTCTTCACCCAAACCTTCTTTTAATACGGCACCAAATTCACGGTAGAAGGTCTTGAAGTTTTCCTGATCTTTTTCGTCTTCAGATTTTGCCAAACCATCCAGTACAGTCAAAATACGGCGAGTGTTCCCTTCTCGAATCGTTTTAACATCGCGACTTTCTTGTAACAGTTCACGGCTGACGTTCAACGGTAAATCAGCACTATCTACGACACCTTGAACGAAACGTAGATAATTTGGAATTAAATTATCCGCATCATCCATAATGAAGACACGTTTTACATACAGTTTGATGCCTGCTTTCGATTCACGGGTGAATAAGTCGTGAGGCGCTTTGCTTGGAATATAAAGTAACTGTGTATATTCGGTGCTACCTTCAACTCGGTTGTGCGCCCAAGCCAATGGTGCAGCAAAATCATGGGTTAAATTTTTATAAAACTCAGTATATTGCTCATCTGTGATTTCAGACTTATTGCGTGTCCATAATGCACTTGCTGAGTTAATTGCTTCCCACTCATCAGTTTTAACAAATTGACCACCTTTAGACGTTTCGCCTTCTGCAGCTTCCTCTTCTTGCCAAACCTCTTTTTGCATTTCGATTGGCAAGCTAATGTGATCAGAGTATTTATTGACGATTTGCTTAACTTTATAGCTTTCTAAATACTCAAGTGCATCTTCACGTAAGTGCAAAATAATATCTGTACCACGGCTAGCTTTGTTGATCTGCTCAACTTCAAAGTCACCCGTTCCTGCACTCACCCAACGGACAGCTTGATCTTCCGCTAAACCTGCTCGACGTGATTCTACGGTAATTTTTTCTGCAACAATAAAGCCTGAATAGAAACCTACACCGAACTGGCCAATCAATTGAGCATCAGATTTTTGATCACCTGTCAGTTTAGACATAAAATCTTTAGTACCCGATTTTGCAATCGTACCTAGGTTATCAATCGCTTCTTGCTGGCTTAAACCAATACCGTTATCAGAAATGGTTAGCGTTTTATTATCTTTATCTAGACGGATACGAACGTGTAGATCTGGATCATTTTCATAATATTCAGGATGATTAATCCCTTCAAAACGCAATTTGTCACATGCATCTGAAGCATTCGAGATCAATTCACGCAAGAAGATTTCAGGGTTTGAATAAAGAGAATGCGTGACGAGGTGCAATAATTGGGCTACCTCAGCTTGGAAACTATGTTTTTGTACGCTTAAATCGCTCATTAATCACTCCTTTCATTGCAATGAAGCAGATTATTGCTATTGCCTATATGAATGGAGTGAGATGGCTAATTTTCAATAGTAAACGTTAAATTTTTGTCTATTTTTTGAATAACTTTAATAAGGTCCATTTCGATAAATACGATCCAAATGCAAACCCAATTTTTGTAAGCGCATACTATAGACTTGTTCCAAGCATTCTAAAGAATCACGACAACGATCGCGCAGTTGCAACCATTTAATTTGTTCATCTTGAATTACCGAGCGGGTTCCCATCGGTACAAGACGGCGCAAAATATTATAGGTCGTTGCCATTTTGACATCGGCATCATTGAGATTAATGTGCTGACAAATCGTTTTTTCAGTCAAGGTTTGCTGTTTATCACAATCAAAACTTGCAGCATATACAGGTTCTATATAAAGAACAGAGAAGACCAATACCCATCCAAACCACAATTTCACGTTTGATCTTCCTTATGATTATTTTAAACATGCGTGTTAATTCTAGATTATGAATGTAGATAATTCGTCGCACGGACTCAATTGCATTAAGTTATAAATCGTTGTTCTTTTGCAAAAAATTAAAAAAGCCTCATGCATTGCTGAGGCTTTTTATATCATTTAACTCTTATTAGAATTTGTAGCTATAACCGATGGTATACACCATAGGATCAATATCTAAATCAAACTGTGTATTTACGTCACCTGTCAGAGTTACTTCAGGGCTAATTTGTGCATAACGTGCGTCAAAGTAAACACCCCAATTTTTTGCGTCAGCAGGTTGGAAGTTAAATCCTAACTGACCTGCGAAGCCATACGCCTCTTTTACTTTAACATCAGTGTTTGCAAGACTCGCTTTACCACGCTCATCCCATGCAACAAATGCTGTACCGCCTACACCAATATAAGGGGTAAAGCGAGATGCATTTTTAAAGTGATACTTGGCAGTAACTGTTGGAGGTAAATGTTTAATGCGAACTGAATCAACACCGTTCACTTCAACATCATGATTAATAGGAGCTGCTAATAACACTTCAGCTGAAATATTGTCATTAAAGAAATATTCAACCGAAGGGGTAAATGCTAATTCATCAGCTGCTTTTACAACTGTATCAGGTGCAAGCTCATAATCACCAGTTGGAGATACAATTGAGCCCCCCACTTTAACTTGCCATTGCCCTGCCATTGCAGATGCTGAAAGCCCCATTAAACTAATAAGCGCTAATTGTTTTAACATTTTTAATTAACCTCTGGAATGTATAAATTAATAATAAACATGAGTATTAAAAATATGCAATATTATTATTTTTATCTATTTTAAATTATTTTATAAGTTATTATTTTTTATATTTATTTATTTTAACTTGATCAATTTGGTGGGTTTTATTAAATCCACCAAATTGATTAATTTTTACTATTATATTTCCAACGATTTTACTCAGAATTAATAATCAATAAGCATTTTAAATGTGACTCAATTTACATTTAAAGTACCATTGCTGCGATCCAACCAAAGATCATTAATGGAATGTTATAGTGAATAAAAGTCGGAACCACACTGTCTTTCATGTGATCATGTTGACCATCCATATTTAAGCCTGATGTCGGCCCTAAGGTTGAATCAGAAGCTGGAGAACCTGCATCACCGAGTGCCGCAGCAGTACCAATTAATGCAATGGTAGCTGCTGGGCTAAAGCCAAACTGCAAGCAAAGTGGCACATAAATAATCGCTAAGATCGGCACAGTAGAGAAAGATGAACCAATACCTAAAGTAATTAGTAGACCAATCAACAACATCCAAAATGCAGCCAAAGCCTGACTGTTACCAATCCATTCTACGGATGCTTTTACTAATTCTGGTACTTGATTAGTCGCTTCTATCACTGAGGCAAAGCCCTGTGCTGAAATCATAATGAAACCGACTAAAGCCATCATCCGCATACCGCTAATGATGACATCATCCGCTTCTTTCCATTTGAAAATGCCAGCGAAACTTAGAATCCCAACACCCACCAAGCCAGCAAGAATCATCGAGTCTGAAATCACTTGCACAGAGAGTGTTGCAACGACTGCAACTGCCGCCATGATCAGCGTAAAACGCGCAACTTCTGGTTTACCATTTGCATCGCTTTTAATTTCACCTGAGATACTGTGTGCTGCTGCATTGACTTGAACGTCAGCATATTCACGCGGTTTACGATAGCTAATAAACATTGCCACCATAAGACCTACAAACATACCAAAAACAGGTAATGCCATAGCCTTAGGAATCATGTCATAGGTGATACTAAAACCGTATGGCTTACCAAAGGTATTAATATTTTGACCCAAAATATCATTTAAGAAGATCGCACCAAAACCAAAAGGTACCAGCATATAAGTTCCCACCAAACCAAATGTCAGCACACATGCCACCAAACGGCGGTCAAGTTTCAAATGATTAAAAACGCTTAATAAAGGTGGAATCAAAACTGGGATAAATGCGATATGTACTGGAATGACGTTCTGCGAACATACTGCAGCTAAGGCAATGGTCGCAAAAATGACGTATTTAACACGGTTTTGCGCTTTTAAATTACTTGTCCCTTGCAAGTTGGTAATGAGCTTGTACGCAAGTAAATCAGGTAATCCTGAGCGCGCCAATGCAAGGGCAAAGGCACCGAGTACACCATAAGCCAAAGCGATTTGAGCACCATTTCCCAAACCACTGTTAAATGCCTCGATAGTACCGTGAATACCCAAACCAGCGAGTAAACCACCAACGACTGCACCAATAATCAATGCGAATACCACAGGAACACGAGCCAGCGACAGTCCGAACATGACTGCAATGGCGGCAAGAATAGCAAACATAAGAAGAAGGGAGTCTGAAAAAGAACCCATTTTATCAGAGTTTGATTTCTATGGAGTTCCTCTCATCAGTTGCATCGCTATTTGATTTGTAAATGGCTTTACCCGCACTATGCGCCATTGTGCTTTTGAATAAATTTATGAACTAGATTCGCAATATGTTCAGGCTGACTTAAAACAGCCCAATGATTCGCATCGACTTCAACCCGACTGAATTGTTCTGCCCATTGTGGTACTTCATCAATCAATTCTGGACTAACAAAATTATCTTGCGTCAGCACAATCGCGTGGACTGGACAAACTGCATAACGCTGACGTGGTTTTAGTAACCTTGGGATAAAGTTTGCTCGATAAAGCCCCACCCCATATTGTCCGTCTTGTGCAATATTTTGATTCAGCGGCAAATCAGATTGACCTTCTAATTTGTCTAAAATATTGGCCCAACGCTCTGCATTAAATAAACGCCACACATTTGGCGCTAAAAAAGGCAATTGGAACACAGCGATATACCAAGATTTGGTTAGCTGCTTAAAAAACTTCGGTTTATTTTGATTATATTGTTTGCGCATCCAAAAGGCAGCATGATCTAAACATGGCCCTGATATGGTAACAAACGATAAAATTCGGCCTCTAAATTTAGACTCAGTCACAGACTCCCACGATTGAATAGAACCCCAATCATGTGCAGCCAAGTGAAACGCTTTATCCCCCAAAACTTGTTCGGTCACTTCAGCTAAATCTTGACTCAGTCGAGGCAATGCGTAGTGACGGATTCGTTTTGGAATAGAAGAATCCCCTGCTCCACGTACATCATAAGTTAGAACAAAATAATGCTGCACAAGATGCTCAATCATAGGTTCCCACACTTCCTGATGATCAGGATAGCCATGCACCAATACCAAAGCAGGCTTTGAGCGCTCACCAAATGTTTTTACACATAGACGTTGCTGATCACTGGTACTTACCCATAGTGTTTGTGTATCCATTCTGAGTTCCTTTGTTGTTATTGACCTTATATTTTGCAAAACGGCATGATTTATCAATGCCAAGCTTATTGGGTTATTCTAGTATGCATAGCAATCCAAGAAAAAAGAATGTCAGTATGAGCCTATTACGTAAAATTCAGAGTTTACCTTTGATCTCGAAATTTATGCTGAATCACTATGCTCCTTATCGTGGTGCTGGCATCGAAGTCGATGAAATGGATTTAGCCAATTATCATATCCGAGTCAAAATGCCACTGACGCGTAAAAATCGTAATGTCGTTGGTGTGCACTTTGGTGGAAGCTTGTATTCGATGGTCGACCCTTTTTATATGCTGCTTCTGATGCATCATTTGGGCCCTAAGTACATCGTATGGGATCGTGCAGCGAGCATTCAATTTTTAGCACCAGGACGCGGTACGGTCTATGCCGATATTCGTATCGATGCGGAAGAAGTCCAAACTATTATTGAACTTGCAGCGAACCATGCACCTGTCTATCGTAACTATTCTTTAAACATTGTCGATGAATCTGGTGTCCGTATTGCTGAAGTGCAAAAAACAGTTTATATCCGCCGTAAACATGCCAAAGCCACAGGACTTTTTAAAAAATTCCAGCAAGATCGTAGCTAGATATTCTCCCTGAATGACACACATAAAAAAGCACCTTAAATAAGGTGCTTTTTTTAGAACGCTTAGCGACGATTATTTTGCTCAATAGCTGCGCCTGCACCACCGCCGATCGCGCCACCAATAGCAGCACCAGCATTACCACCGAAAATACTTTTACCTACGGCTGAACCCACTGCACCGCCGACACCACTATAGGTTGCATTACGGTTAGAACCGCCTTGTGCTTTACTACCCACCGCAGCACCTGCACCACCACCGACAGCCGAACCTACACCACCACCGACACTATTACCTACACCACCACCTACAGCACCACCGAGCGCTGCAGCACCAATACGTTGTTGACTTGGAGACATGCTCTCACAGCCTGCCAACATCATTGTTGATAATGTTGCAACTGCCATAACACTCATCATCTTTTTCATGACTCATTCATCCTTCCAATTGGTTTTCATTTAGGTTAAACACATTTTAAGAAGCGAATGATGACAAGTTGTTTCTTCTTGCAAGATTTCGACCGAATTTTGTAAATGAAGGAAAACTACGATGTTAGATGTTATTTAGAATGAAATGAGAATAAGTGCGGAGAGCATAAAGCTCATGCCCTCCTGTCATCTATTTATGTTTATTGAGCCACAGTTTCTGATGCTGCAAAATCATCTGTTTCAAGCGGTGCTGCATCTAAGGGTTGTGGTTCTTCATCCATACTTTCTTGATCTACTGTTACTTCTGGTTCACTGGCATTGGTTGACTCTGTATTTTCAGTTTTATCTTTAGAACAAGCGCTTAGACCAAGTGCGAGAAGTAATGCTGCTGAAATCGCCAAAATTTTCATCTTATGGTTCCTAATGGGTTGAAGGTTTTTCACCACAAATACTTGCATATTTCGTAGGTCTATATCAAATACTGTTGAGAAAACACCAAATTTAAAGATTTTAGATATAAAAAAGCCACCCGAAGGTGGCTCTTTTTAGACTAGTTTAAGGGCTAATTACAGACCGTTAAACTCATCGCTGAACGCTTGACTTAAAGCTTGGTCAACATCAGAGAAGTCATTGTGCAATTCAAATTCTGCAGCTTCTGCTTCTTGACGACGACGCTCTAAGTGGTAAGCCAAACCTGTACCCGCTGGGATCAGACGACCTACAACTACGTTTTCTTTCAGACCGCGTAAATCATCTTCTTTACCTGTTACAGCCGCTTCAGTTAACACACGAGTTGTTTCCTGGAACGATGCAGCAGAGATGAACGAGTCAGTAGAAAGCGATGCTTTAGTAATACCCATCAACAGACGTTCAAACTTCGCAGGGAACTTGTTCTGAGCAAGCAATGCTTGGTTCTCTTGAACAACGCGGATGTAATCCACTTGCTCGCCTTTGATGAAGCTAGAATCACCACCGTCAATGATGTCAACTTTACGAAGCATTTGACGTACGATCACTTCGATGTGTTTATCGTTGATTTTTACACCTTGTAGACGGTAAACGTCCTGAACTTCGTTCACGATGTAGTTAGTCAACGCCACTTCACCTTTCAGACGTAAAATGTCATGTGGGTTTTGTGGACCATCAGAAATGGTTTCACCACGGTTCACATGTTCGCCTTCGAACACGTTAATGGTACGCCATTTCGGAATAAGCTCTTCGTAAATTTCAGAACCATCATCTGGAGTGATGACAAGACGGTTCTTACCTTTAGTCTCTTTACCGAAGCTTACGATACCAGACACTTCTGCAAGGATCGCGTGTTCTTTCGGCTTACGTGCTTCGAACAAGTCAGCTACACGTGGAAGACCACCGGTAATATCACGAGTACGTGAAGATTCTTGTGGTACACGACCGATTACGTCACCGACACCAATTGTTTCGCCATTACGGACAGAAAGAATTGTGTTTTGTGGCAAGAAGTAGAACTGTTCGCCGCCATCAACTGTGTCAAGAACAACAGCAGGACGCATATCTTTACCTGACGCAGGACGTGAAGTCACTGGTAAGATTTCGATAGTCGACATACCTGTTGCATCATCAGTTTTAGTTGTAACAGTTACGCCATCAGCGATTTGGCTGAAACGTACTTTACCTGCAACTTCTGTAACAAGTGGATGTGTATGCGGATCCCAAGTTGCTACAACACCGCCTGCCTCAACAGTTTCACCATCTTTGATGATGATTGAAGCACCGTAAGGGATTTTGTATCGTTCGCGTTCACGACCGATTTCATCAGCAATACCGATTTCACCAGAACGTGAAGTTGATACTAAATGACCTTTCGCATGTTGTACTGTTTTCACATTGTGGAAACGTACTGTACCTTTGTTACGAACTTGAACGCTGTTAGCAGCAGAAGTTCGACTCGCAGCACCACCAACGTGGAACGTACGCATGGTTAACTGAGTACCTGGCTCACCAATTGATTGAGCAGCCATTACACCTACAGATTCACCTGGGTTCACTTGGTGACCACGTGCAAGGTCACGACCGTAACATTTCGCACATACACCGAATGAAGAAGCACAGTTAACAACTGAACGTACTTTCACTTCATCGACACCGTTGTCTTCTAGGAAGACAGCAAGTTTTTCGTCGATCAATGTGTTACGTGGCAAGATAACTTCTTCTGTACCTGGTTTTTTCACATCTTCAGCAAGAACACGACCCAATACTCGAGTACCCAAGTTCTCGATCACATCACCACCTTGAATGAATGGTGTCATGATTAAGCCATCGTAAGTACCACAATCTGGCTCAGTAATGACTAAGTCTTGTGCTACGTCGACAAGACGACGAGTCAAGTAACCAGAGTTCGCAGTTTTAAGTGCTGTATCGGCCAAACCTTTACGCGCACCGTGAGTTGAAATGAAGTACTGAAGTACGGTCAAACCTTCACGGAAGTTCGCTTTAATTGGTGTTTCAATGATCGAACCATCTGGTTTCGCCATCAAACCACGCATACCTGCAAGCTGACGAATCTGAGCTGCCGAACCACGGGCACCAGAGTCAGACATCATGTAGATTGAGTTGAATGATTTTTGTTTCTCGTCTTCACCCTGTTTGTTTTTCACAGTGGTGTAAGACAAGTTGTCCATCATCGCTTTCGCTACTTGGTCGTTTGTACGCGCCCAAATATCGACCACTTTGTTATAACGTTCGCCGGCAGTTACGAAACCTTGTTCGAACTGTTGTTCAATCTCACGTACTTCAGCTTCTGCTTTACCAATAATCGCTTGTTTTTGCGGTGGAATAAGCATGTCTTCCATACCAACCGAAACGCCTGAACGAGTCGCTTGACGGAAACCTAAGTACATCAATTGGTCAGCGAAGATAACAGTATCTTTTAGACCTAATTTACGGTAGCAAGAGTTGATGATTTTAGAGATGTTCTTTTTAGTCATCTCAACGTTGATTTGTTGGAAATCCATACCTTCTGGTACAACTTCCCAAAGCAAACAACGACCCGGAGTCGTGTCAACAATAATAGTTTGTTGTTCACGGTTACCGTTTTCATCAATGACAGTTTGGTGTACACGTGCTTTAACACGAGCGTGTAGATCAACCTGACCAGTTGCAAGCGCACGGTTTACTTCGTCAGTATCCGCAAACACCATGCCTTCACCTTTGGCATTGATTGCATCACGAGTGATGTAATACAAGCCCAAGACAACGTCCTGAGACGGTACGATGATTGGCTCACCGTTCGCTGGAGACAAGATGTTGTTAGTCGACATCATTAACGCACGAGCTTCTAATTGAGCTTCAAGTGTTAATGGAACGTGTACCGCCATTTGGTCACCATCGAAGTCAGCGTTGAACGCAGCACATACAAGTGGGTGAAGACGGATCGCTTTACCTTCAATCAGAATAGGTTCGAATGCTTGAAGACCTAGACGGTGAAGTGTTGGCGCACGGTTCAACATCACTGGATGTTGACGAATAACAGAGGCTAGAACGTCCCAAACTTCTGGAGTTTCGCGCTCAACCATTTTCTTCGCAGCTTTAATGGTTGTTGCTTGACCAGATGCTTGTAGTTTCGCAAAGATAAATGGTTTGAATAATTCAAGTGCCATTTTCTTCGGAAGACCACATTGGTGTAAACGAAGGCTAGGACCTACGGTAATTACCGAACGACCAGAGTAGTCAACACGTTTACCCAATAAGTTTTGACGGAAACGACCTTGTTTACCTTTGATCATATCGGCCAAAGATTTAAGAGGACGTTTGTTCGAACCTGTAATTGCACGACCACGACGACCGTTATCAAGCAATGCATCTACAGACTCTTGAAGCATACGTTTTTCGTTACGTACGATAATGTCTGGAGCAGCAAGGTCAAGAAGACGTTTCAAACGGTTGTTACGGTTGATCACACGACGGTAAAGATCGTTCAAATCAGAAGTCGCGAAACGACCACCTTCAAGTGGTACAAGCGGACGAAGATCTGGTGGAAGTACAGGAAGTACGTTCATCACCATCCATTCTGGCTTGTTGTTCGAATCGTTGAATGCTTCCATCAATTTCAGACGCTTAGAGGCTTTTTTAAGCTTAGTTTCTGAAGTTGTATTTGGAATTTCTTCACGAAGACGCGCAATTTCAGCTTCAAGATCGATATCTTTAAGCAAGTCTTGAACCGCTTCTGCACCCATTTTCGCAGTGAATTCATCACCGTGTTCTTCTAACGCATTGAAGTATTCTTCATCGTTAAGAAGTTGGTATTTCTCAAATGGAGTCATACCTGGGTCAGTGACAACATAAGATTCGAAATACAATACGCGCTCGATATCACGTAGCGTCATGTCTAATAAAAGACCGATACGGCTAGGAAGTGATTTCAAGAACCAGATATGTGCAACTGGAGAAGCCAATTCGATGTGACCCATACGCTCACGACGAACTTTCGCAGTTGTTACTTCAACGCCACATTTTTCACAAATGACGCCTTTGTATTTCATGCGCTTGTATTTACCACACAAGCATTCGTAATCTTTTACTGGACCAAAGATTTTGGCACAGAATAAACCGTCACGTTCTGGTTTGAACGTACGGTAGTTAATGGTTTCTGGCTTTTTAACTTCACCATGAGACCACGACTTAATCATTTCTGGTGACGCAAGACCAATACGGATGCGATCAAACTCTACAGGAGCATGACCGTCGGAATCCGTCTTTTTGCGCATGATATCGAGCAAGTCTTTCAATTTTTTTCTCCGTGTGTTGTGGAGATTTTCACTCAACAACTGGGTCACAAATATTGTTTTTTAACTGAGAAATCCCCCTTGCCCCTCTTTATTAAAGAGGTGAGAAGCACTGCTTCGCAAGGGAGATTAAATGGAACTAATTAGTCACCATTTTTCAGTTCAATGTTGATACCTAAAGAACGGATCTCTTTGGTCAATACGTTGAACGATTCAGGCATACCTGGGTCCATATAATGGTTACCATCTACAATGTTCTTATAGATACGGGTACGACCTTCAACGTCATCCGACTTCACAGTAAGCATTTCTTGAAGCGTATATGCTGCACCGTATGCTTCCAGTGCCCAGACTTCCATCTCACCGAAACGCTGACCACCGAATTGTGCTTTACCACCCAGCGGCTGTTGCGTTACTAGAGAGTAAGAACCAGTAGAACGCGCATGCATCTTGTCGTCAACCAAGTGGTTCAGTTTCAGCATGTACATGTAACCTACAGTTACTGGACGGTCGAAACGTTCACCAGTACGGCCATCATACAATACTGTTTGACCAGTACGTGAAATGCCGCCAAGTTCTAACAATTCTTTAATTTGTGATTCTTCTGCACCATCAAATACTGGAGTTGCTAAAGGAACACCTTTACGCAAGTTACCAGACAATGCCAAGATTTCATCATCAGTTAAGCTATCAAGATCTTCTTGTTTGCCACCAACTTTGTTGTAAATCTTGTCTAAGAATTCACGAAGCTCAAGAATGGTACGTTGCTCTTTGAGCATTTGATCAATCTTGTCACCAAGACCTTTCGCTGCCATACCCAAGTGAGTTTCAAGAATCTGACCCACGTTCATACGTGACGGTACACCTAGAGGGTTAAGTACCACGTCTACAGGAACACCGTTCGCGTCGTGCGGCATGTCTTCTACAGGTAGGATGTTTGATACAACACCTTTGTTACCGTGACGACCCGCCATCTTATCACCCGGTTGGATGCGACGTTTAACAGCCAAGTAAACTTTAACAACTTTCAATACGCCAGTTGTAAGCTCATCGCCTGTAGAAAGTTTGCGTTTTTTCTCTGCAAATTTCTCATCAATTTCAAGGCTCTTCTCTTTCAAGAACACTTGAATTTGAGTTAAACGTTCAGCGATTGCTTCATCACTTGGTTGAATATCAAGTAAGTCAACAAGTTCTAAACCAGATAACAATTCTTCAGTCAGTTTGTCACCGCGTTTAGTTGTACCACCGCCGTTAGATTCCTGACCTTTCAACAAGCGAACAATACGTTCACGTGCTGCTTCTTCGAAGATTTTGAATTCTTCTTTTAAGTCTTTACGGTAAGCATCAAGCTGCGCTTTTTCAATTGCTTGAGCACGTTCGTCTTTTTCAAGACCATCACGTGTAAACACTTGAACGTCGATAACCGTACCTTTAACGCCTGAAGATACACGTAAAGATGAATCTTTAACGTCAGCTGCTTTTTCACCGAAGATTGCACGAAGCAATTTTTCTTCCGGAGTCAACTGCGTTTCACCTTTAGGTGTTACCTTACCAACAAGGATGTCACCTGCGGTAACTTCAGCACCGATGTAAACGATACCTGATTCATCAAGTTTAGAAAGTGCTGCTTCACCCACGTTTGGAATGTCGGCAGTAATTTCTTCCGCACCCAATTTAGTATCACGTGCAACACATGACAATTCTTGAATGTGAATTGATGTTAAACGGTCTTCTTGAAGAACGCGTTCAGAAAGTAAGATCGAGTCTTCGTAGTTGTAACCGTTCCAAGTCATGAACGCTACGCGCATGTTTTGACCAAGCGCAAGCTCACCGCCATCAGTTGAGGGACCGTCAGCAAGAACGTCACCACGACCCACTTGATCACCAAGTTTCACAAGAACTTTTTGGTTAATACAAGTGTTTTGGTTAGAACGTGTATATTTGATCAGGTTGTAGATATCTACACCTGCTTCACCCGCAACCATTTCGTCTTCGTTCACACGAATAACAACACGAGAAGCGTCAACAAATTCGATACGACCACCACGTTTCGCAAGAACACATACACCTGAGTCGTGCGCTACGTTAGCTTCCATACCTGTACCAACAAGCGGCTTGTCAGCGATCAACGTAGGTACTGCCTGACGTTGCATGTTTGAACCCATCAATGCACGGTTCGCATCATCGTGTTCAAGGAATGGAATAAGTGATGCAGCAACAGATACAACCTGTTGAGCAGATACGTCCATATGCGTTACTTTTTCAGGCGGCATACGTACGAATTCACCTTGGTGACGTACAGAAACAAATTCTTCTGTTAAGTTACCTTCTTTGTCCATTGCAGAATCGGCCTGTGCAATCACAGTACCTACTTCTTCAATTGCAGAAAGGTATTCAACATCGTCAGTTACACGACCATCAACAACGCGGCGGTATGGAGTTTCTAAGAAACCGAAGTTGTTACATTTCGCATAAACAGAAAGCGAGTTGATCAAACCAATGTTTGGACCTTCAGGCGTTTCAATTGGACAAACACGACCGTAGTGAGTTTGATGTACGTCACGTACTTCGAAGCCCGCACGTTCACGTGTCAAACCACCAGGCCCAAGCGCTGATACACGACGTTTGTGTGTAATTTCAGACAATGGGTTGTTTTGGTCCATGAACTGAGACAACTGGCTTGAACCAAAGAATTCTTTGATTGCAGCAGCAACTGGTTTCGCATTGATTAAATCTTGCGGAGACAAGTTATCAGTTTCAGCTTGAGATAGACGTTCTTTCACAGCGCGTTCTACACGAACTAGACCAACACGGAATTGGTTTTCTGTCATTTCACCAACAGAACGAACACGACGGTTACCCAAGTGGTCGATATCGTCGACTTCACCTTTACCGTTACGAATTTCAACCAATGTTTTTAATACATCGATGATATCGTCGTTCGAAAGAATACCTTCAACTTCACGTGACTTCTGATCTGTACCCACTTCGTAAGGACGACCCAAACGACGGTTGAACTTCATACGACCTACTGGAGATAAGTCATAACGTTCAGAAGAGAAGAACAAGTTGTTGAATAAGTTTTCAGCAGCTTCTTTTGTTGGTGGCTCACCTGGACGCATCACTTTGTAGATTTCTACAAGTGCTTCTTCGCGGTTTGTTGTTGTATCTGCACGAAGTGTGTCAGCAACAAATGAACCACGATCGATGTCGTTAGTGAATAGAATATTGAATTGCTTCACGCCGCCTTCAGCAATTTTCACCATGATTTCATGGCTTAATACCGTATTTGCAGCAATCACTTCACCGTCATTTAATGAAATGTTTTCAGCAACAATACGTTCGTACAAGTACTCATCAGGAACAGAAAGTTTTTCAAGACCTGCTGCTTCCATTTGACGTACGTGACGCGCATTAATACGTTTACCTTGCTCAACAATGATTTTGCCTTCTTTGTCAGCAATATCAAATTGAGCCATTTCGCCACGCAGACGTTCTGGTACAAGGTCAATTTGGTAGCTACCCATATCAAGATATACAGGTACTTTTTCGTAGAACATGTCTAAGATGTTTTCGTTGCTTAAACCAAGCGCACGAAGAACAACAGTCGCTAATAATTTACGACGACGGTCAATACGTACATAGACAAGGTCTTTTGCATCGAATTCGAAATCTAACCATGAACCACGGTAAGGAATAATACGTGCAGAATAAAGGACTTTACCACTTGAGTGAGTTTTACCTTTATCGTGATCGAAGAATACGCCTGGTGAACGGTGTAATTGAGACACAATTACACGCTCAGTACCATTGATAACAAAGGTACCGTTGTCTGTCATTAATGGCATTTCGCCCATATAGACTTCTTGTTCACGTACGTCTTTGATCGATTTCGTTTCACGATCTTTAAGGATCAAACGAATTTTTACACGCATTGGCGCCGCATAAGTTGAGCCACGAAGAATACATTCTCGTACATCAAACTCAGGCTTACCAAGACTATACTCAACAAATTCTAAAGCAGCATTGCCAGAATAACTTTCTATAGGAAAAACTGAACGAAATGCGGCTTGGAGACCGATATCTTCGCGGTTTTTTGGTGATTTGCCATCTTGTAAGAATGTTCTGTACGAGTCGACTTGAATCGCGAGCAAGTACGGAGCATCCATAACGCTAGGCAATTTACCAAAATTCTTACGGATCCGTTTCTTTTCGGTATATGAGTATGCCATCTGGAGTCCTCGGAAAGTGTAAACCGAACCCGCCTGCAGAACGGGCTCAGAAGGAATTACGCTGGCCGGATATGGCCACCACTCTTTACAAATGCTGCAATTTTTAGTGGTATTAAAACGCTTAACAATATTTTTTACTGAAAAATATTGGTAAGCGTTTGATATTTTTCTTTATTTTAATTTGTATGAATAATATCTCATGCAAACAAAAATCGAGCCGATAATTGTAACGCAAAAAGGCTGATGACCCAAGAGCCATCAGCCAATTTTTGGAGCCGATTATAAAAAAATCGGCTCCCTTAAGAAATTACTTAAGTGTAACTGTAGCACCAGCTTCTTCAAGTTTTTTCTTAAGCTCTTCGCCTTCTTCTTTAGAAACGCCTTCTTTAAGAACTGTAGGTGCGCCTTCAACCATGTCTTTAGCTTCTTTCAAGCCAAGACCAGTAGCTTCACGAACTGCTTTAATTACAGCAACTTTGTTCGCGCCGAATGAAGTCAACTCAACGTTGAATTCAGATTGTTCTTCAGCAGCAGCAGCAGCGCCAGGAGCAGCAGCTACAGCTACAGCAGCAGCAGAAACGTTGAATTTTTCTTCGAAAGCAGAAATAAGTTCAACAAGTTCAAGAACAGTTTTTTCAGCAACTGCGTTTAGGATTTCTTCGTTAGTTAAAGCCATGAGATTAACTCCAAATGGGTATTGAATGATGTGTGTATAGGTTCGAGCTTATTAAGCAGCTTCTGACTCGTTTTTCTCTTTGAGCGCAGTAATAAGGCGACCCAATTTCGAAATAGGAGCTTGAAGAACGTTTGCAAGCATAGTAAGCGCTTTTTCTTGGTTTGGAAGGTTCGCGATAACGCTAACTTCAGCACCTTGATAAACCTTACCGTCAAATGCAGCAGCTTTAAGTTCAAATGCTTTATTAGTTTTAGCAAATTCTTCGAACAAACGAGCTGCAGCGCCCATGTCGTCTTCAGAAGTTGAGAAACCTAAGATTGTTGGACCAACAAGGCTTTCATTCAAGATATTGAATTGAGTATCTTGAAGAGCACGTTTAGCCAAAGTGTTACGTACAACGCGAGTAGCAACACCTAGTTTACGAGCTTCAACACGTAGAGCAGTTAATTGCTCAACTGTTAGACCTTGGTAGTCAGCAACAACAGCAGCATACGCAGTAGAAGCAACTTCAGTTACTTCAGCTACGATCTGTTTTTTGCCTTCGATAAGAAGAGCCATTGTAAAACCTCCTAAAGGTGATTTATGCATTCAATTGAATGCACTCCCAATTCGTCGATTCATCACTGAATCAACACGCGGAGGAGGAACAAATCACACCACCGCGTCTGCTCAGGCTGGAGGATTAAGAGAGAAGCATAAAACTCCCCTCGCCCGAGGTCTTTGACGCTGATAAATATTTATTTATCAATTCAAAGTTTGCCTAAGTTTGCAAAATACGACGGAGCGTTTCTTGCGTAAATTTTAAAGCAGTGCTTTAAAACTTACTCAGGGCTTTAAAATTCTGTATAAGTCGAAACTTATTTAGAAACGTTTGCTACATCAACGATCAAACCAGGACCCATAGTAGAGCTTAGTGTGATTTTTTGAATGTAAACACCTTTAGAAGTAGCAGGTTTTGCTTTCTTAAGGTCAGCTACAAGAGCTTCAACGTTTGAACGAACAGCTTCAGCAGTGAAACCTACTTGACCGATCGCAGCGTGGATGATACCTGCTTTATCTACACGGTAACGTGCTTGACCAGCTTTTGCATTTTTAACTGCAGTTGCTACGTCAGGAGTTACAGTACCCACTTTAGGGTTTGGCATTAAGCCACGTGGACCAAGAACAGTACCAAGTTTACCTACAACGCGCATTGCATCTGGAGCAGCAATCACTACGTCAAAGTCAAGGTTACCACCTTGGATGCTTTCAGCAAGGTCGTCGAAACCAACAACGTCTGCACCAGCTTCTTTCGCAGCTTCAGCAGCAGCGCCTTGAGCGAATACAGCTACACGTACAGTTTTACCAGTACCTGCAGGAAGAGTAGTCGCGCCACGAACAACTTGGTCAGATTTACGAGGGTCAACACCTAGGTTTACAGCGATATCCAAAGATTCTTTGAATTTAACTGCAGGAAGGCCGTTAAGAACCGCTACAGCTTCTTCCAAAGTGTAAACTTTTTGAGCTTCTACAGCAGCAGCAATCGCTTTTTGACGTTTAGTTAATTTAGCCATGTCTTAAAGCTCCACTTCCAAGCCCATAGAACGTGCAGAACCAGCGATGGTACGTACACGCGCGTCTAAGTCAGCACCAGTTAAATCTGGTTCTTTAGTAGTCGCGATCTCTTCTAATTGAGCACGAGTCAACTTACCAACTTTAGTTTTGTTAGGTACAGCTGAACCCTTAGCAATACCAGCAGCTTTCTTAAGAAGAACAGCAGCAGGTGGAGTTTTCATGATGAATGTGAACGACTTATCGTTGTACACAGTAATCACTACAGGAATTGGAAGACCAGCTTCAACTTTTTGTGTAGCAGCATTGAATTCTTTACAGAATGCCATGATGTTAACACCACGTTGACCCAATGCAGGACCAATAGGTGGCGCTGGATTCGCTTTACCAGCTGGAACTTGCAGCTTGATATAGCCGTCAATCTTCTTAGCCATTTCAAATTACCTCTGGGTGCAAACGCCGTTAGGCTCCCCAATGATTCAAGTAACGATACCGTTACAACAACAATGCCCAATTTGAGTACAAATTGGGCGTATTCAACCAATACGTATTAAACTGATTTTTCGACTTGGCGAAATTCCAATTCAACTTGTGTTGGTCGGTTAAACACATTAATCGTCAACGTTAAACGTGACTTATCGTAAAGAACTTCTTCCACCACGCCTTTAAAGTCGGTGAATGGACCGTCAATTACGAGTAATTCTTCACCTGGTTCAAACATTGTCTTAGGACGAGGTGCTTCACCAGTGTTGCGTACACGTGCAAGAATCGCATCAGCTTCACGCTGAGTAATTGGCGCAGGTTTTTCAGCCGTACCACCAATAAAGCCAAGCACTTTTGGACATTCTTTAACAATGTGCCAAGTTTCGTCGTTCATTTCCATTTCGACTAATACATAGCCTGGGAAGAACTTACGCTCTGACTTACGTTTCTTACCATCCTTCATTTCCACTACTTCTTCTGTAGGGACAAGGACTTCACCAAAGCTATCGGCAACAGCGCTACGCTGGATTCGATCATTAAGCGAACGCATCACTTGTTTTTCATAGCCTGAATAGGCATGAATAATGTACCAACGTTTCATAGCTCTCTTACCCGATAATAAACTTCATTAACCAGCCTAAAATATAATCAAAACACCACAAAACAATTGCAGCGATGATTACAACCACTAGAACTTGCCAAGATGTGGACACAGTCTCTTGTTTGGTTGGCCAGGTCACTCGACGTAACTCAATTCGCGAATCTTTCAGTAAGCGAACAAAGCCTTTGCCTTGATGGGTGGCGTATAATAAACCTAAAGCCACAACGATACAAGCCAAAATTACCCCAACACGAACCCAAATATCATTCGCTGGTGCCCAGTATGCTGGTAAATATTGATTCACCATCATTGCTCCAACGAGTAAAATCAAGGCGATAACCCATAGAACAATATCTAATGGAGAACCAGAGTTGACATCTACAGCAGGATTATTTCTTTGAGGAATTGCCGCGCCGCCATTTGCGTCACGTGATTTATCATTCGACATTTTTGTACTCGTCGTAGGTTACGCGACTTATTATATGACCAGTTTTACCAACATCAAGCGTCTTTTATAAAAACTTGGCAGGTCAGGAGGGACTCGAACCCCCAACATTCGGTTTTGGAGACCGACGCTCTACCAATTGAACTACTGACCTACAAAACAGATTGGAGCCGAAGCCCCAATCTGAAAAGTACATTTAGTATTATGCAGTTACTTTAGCAACTACACCAGCACCAACTGTACGACCACCTTCACGGATCGCAAAACGTAGACCTGGGTCCATTGCGATTGGGTGGATTAATTCTACTGACATTTCTACGTTGTCACCAGGCATAACCATTTCAACGCCTTCTTTAAGAGAGATAGCGCCAGTTACGTCAGTTGTACGGAAGTAGAACTGTGGACGGTAACCGTTAAGGAATGGAGTATGACGACCACCTTCTTCTTTAGAAAGTACGTATACTTCTGCGTCAAATTTAGTATGCGGTTTGATTGCACCTGGTTTAGCAAGTACTTGACCACGTTGAACGTCTTCACGTTTAGTACCACGAAGCAAGATACCACAGTTCTCACCCGCACGACCTTCGTCAAGAAGTTTACGGAACATTTCAACGCCAGTTACAGTTGTTTTAACTGTATCTTTAATACCAACGATTTCAACTTCTTCACCAACTTTGATGATACCAGTTTCAACACGACCTGTTACAACTGTACCACGACCAGAAATTGAGAATACGTCTTCGATTGGCATCAAGAATGCTTGGTCGATTGCACGTTCTGGTTCTGGGATGTAAGAGTCAAGCGCTTCAACAAGTGCTACTACAGCTGGTTCGCCGTATTGACCTTGGTCACCGTTAAGAGCTGCTAGAGCAGAACCACGGATGATTGGAGTGTCATCACCTGGGAAGTCATAAGTAGAAAGAAGTTCACGAACTTCCATTTCTACTAATTCAAGAAGTTCTTCGTCGTCTACAAGGTCGCATTTGTTTAAGAATACAACGATGTAAGGTACACCTACCTGACGAGAAAGAAGGATGTGTTCACGAGTTTGTGGCATTGGACCATCAGTCGCAGCACATACAAGGATCGCGCCGTCCATTTGGGCAGCACCAGTAATCATGTTTTTAACATAATCGGCGTGTCCTGGGCAGTCTACGTGTGCATAGTGACGGATTGTAGAGTCATACTCAACGTGTGAAGTATTAATTGTAATACCACGTGCTTTTTCTTCTGGTGCAGAGTCAATTGCAGCGTAGTCTTTCGCTTCACCACCAAAAGTTTTTGCACATACAGTTGCAATCGCAGCTGTTAAAGTTGTTTTACCATGGTCGACGTGACCAATTGTGCCCACGTTAACGTGTGGCTTATTACGTTCAAACTTAGCTTTAGCCATGTTCATCTTCCTCGTTTACGTCGAACACAATCCTGAGTAAAACCCAGCTCCGACATGTCGTTTAAAAAACCAAACACCAAATACTTAAAAAGCAGACTAAATAGCCTGCTTTTGGAATCTTTTGTGCAACAACGTTGCTAAACTGTAATCTGGAGCTCTTATCGAGATTTGAACTCGAGACCTCTCCCTTACCAAGGGAGTGCTCTACCACTGAGCTATAAGAGCATAATAAGCTTCAATATATGGAGCGGGAGACGAGGGTCGAACTCGCGACATGTAGCTTGGAAGGCTACCGCTCTACCAACTGAGCTACTCCCGCACGATGTTGGTACAATCCACTATTTGAAGTCTTAAAATTGGTGGTGAGGGAAGGATTCGAACCTTCGAAACTTTCGTAGCGGAGTTACAGTCCGCCCCCTTTGACCGCTCGGGAACCTCACCATCTTTTACACTTACATCAGTGTCGTTCTTTACTTGACTTACTCCACTCTCTAAGATGGTGCCGGCACACGGATTCGAACTGTGGACCTACTGATTACAAGTCAGTTGCTCTACCAACTGAGCTATGCCGGCGTTTCTTAGTGTTTCGTACGTTTCGTATCGGAACGGTGTGCAGTTTAGCAAAACTTAGAATCCGTGCAAGTGTTTTTTTTAAAAAAACCGCTAAAAACCTACAAAATCAATCCGTTTGATGATAATTCAACCGATTTGATCACTGCGCGAGCTTTTATTTGGGTTTCATTCCATTCTGACTCTGCATTTGAGTCTGCAACAACCCCTGCCCCAGCCTGAACATAGACCTTATTTTCACGAATAACACAGGTTCGAATGGCAATCGACATATCCATTTCGCCATGCCAGCCTAAATAACCAACAGCTCCACCAAAAATACCGCGTTTTACTGGCTCAACTTCGTCAATAATTTCCATGGCACGGATTTTTGGCGCACCCGAAAGCGTACCTGCAGGGAAAGTTGCTTTAAAAACATCCAATGCATCGACATCATCACGTACTTCACCTTGCACATTCGACACAATATGCATGACATGCGAATAACGTTCGATCACCATTTGATCAGTTACTTGCACTTTACCGATTTTTGAAATACGCCCCACATCATTTCGACCCAAATCGATCAACATCAAATGTTCTGCAATCTCTTTTTCATCAGAGAGCAAGTCTTTTTCTAAAGCCAAATCTTCTTCTTTGGTTTTACCACGTGGGCGCGTGCCTGCGAGTGGACGCACAGTTGCAACGCCATTCTCTAAACGGGATAAAATTTCTGGTGAAGAGCCAACAATATGGAATGGTGTATTGTTTTCTAAGGTTTGCCCTTGCACTAAGAATAAATACGGCGATGGATTCAAATGGCGTAGCGCACGATAGACCTGTAATGGCTCACCATCGAAATCCGACACCATGCGATGACCCGGCACAACCTGCATCACATCCCCTGCACGAATATATTCTTTCACTTTCTCAACAGAGTTCACAAAATTATCGTGCCCTGTTAAAGATTCAAAATGCGGTGGTGTATGTTTTTCTGCTTTCAGACTGACAGGCGTTGCTAAGATATTTTCAATTTCATCTAATTGTTCAAGTGCTTTTTCATACGAGTTTGCATCGGTAGCATCAGCATGAACAATCAAGAACAGCGTATCTTTCAAGTTATCAAACACAATTACTGTTTTAGACAGCATCATCCAGATATCAGGTAAACCGACTGGATCCGCTTCAGGGACGTTCTTGAGCTTAGGCTCGATATAACGAACTGAATCATAACCAAAGTAGCCGACTAAGCCGCCAGTGAAGCTTGGAAGCCCAGGCACATCAGTTTGTGTAGGGACTTTAAACTGTGCCTGAAAGTCTCGAATATATTGAAACGGATCAGCACAGTGTTGTTTTTCTAATTGACCATCCGCGTGCTGTACAGTGAGTTGACCATTATTGCAGGAAAAGACAGTTGATTCGCCTAAACCAATCATCGAATAACGCGCCCAGTTTTCACCGCCCTCGACCGATTCAAACAAATACGCTTGTTTGTGCTGTTTCAGGCGAGCAAAGACCGACAAAGGGGTTTCTGTATCGGCTAGACGTTGGCGATACACAGGAATAAGGTTATAGCCTTGTGCTACAAGGTTTTGGAATTGTGCTTGAGTTGTCATGCGGTTTTTCTCTATAAATTAGGGTTACTCAGTATGTAAATTGAATTGAACTGAGCGACGCCATCGAAAAACCTTACAACTATTCATTTTAATTCCCTAAGTACCCTAACTTAATTCAGCAGCGCTGTTAAATCATCCACGATTTGCTGTGGATGGCAATCTGCAATATTTTCACCATGATTATAACCATAGCTAACCACAATACAATCTATACCCGCCCGTCGTGCGGCTTCAACATCATTGACTGAATCACCGATCATCAACACTTGTTCTTTAGTCACCTGATAGTGATCCACACAATGTAAAAGCTGACGTGGATCTGGTTTACGCTCAGTAAAACGATCTCCCCCAATGGTGTCATCAAAATAATGATCCATGGCAAGTGTTTTTAGAATCATACGAGCAGGTTGTTCAGGCTTATTGGTTACACAGACCAAAATCTTATTTTCTGATTTTGCCCATTGTAAAAATTCAATCACACCATGAAATGGTCGAGTATCTACACATGGATCGGCATTGTAGATTTTTAAAAACGTCGCCAATAAATGCTGATGCTGTGCAGCTTCAACTTTTCCTGTGAGATGTTTTAATACACTCTCACAAAACAGGGATGTACCTTTACCCACCCAATTACGTACTTGCTGCTCAGTCACCAAAGGCAACTGCAATGCATTGAGACTCATGTTCATTGAACGATATAAGTCGAATGCCGAATCTACTAAAGTGCCATCTAAGTCAAATAAGATAACTTTACGCGTATCAAGTTGTGCAACAGACATCAAAACCCTCTTCTCTTTTTCGCAGCCATAAAAAAGGCATGCGTATTAGCATGCCCTCATTGTAAACAATAGGCTGCTTATTTAAACAATACCCATGCAACAATCGCGAAAATGATTAACACAATGATTGAGATCAAACCCACAGATGCATTTTTTTGTTGCTCTTTAGCTTCTTCAACGCGTGAAATCGGCTGCTCAACAGGGATTGGTGTCGGCTCAGGCTTAACCGCACTCAAATCAACACCTTCTGGAATTGGTGCCGGTTTTGGTACACCTACATTCGTCGGCATACCATCACGATTTAACTGCACAGATGCATCACGTTCTTTCAGCTCAGGCATGCCCTGATCATTCATTTCACGTGCTGGATTTTTTTCTGCAACTTCTTCAATCACTTTTTCAGCAGTTGCTTCGAGTTCAGGCTCAACCTGAATATCTTGAGCAGGTGCAAGGACACTAAACTTAAGACTGGCGAATTGAACAATATCACCTTCTTTAACTTCTGCTTCTGTCTCTAGGCGCACATCATTCAGGAATGTTCCATTTGATGAACCTAAATCTTGTACCCAAAGTGCCTGATCTTTTAATAAGAAAGCAGCGTGTTTACGTGAAATCTCAGCAGCCTGTAAAACAATATCTGCAGCCTGATGACGCCCCACCAACATATCGCGATCTATACTAATTTCTTGTCCAGTAATCTCGCCACTAATGGCCTGAATTTTCCAAGTCATGAAATCTCTTACTCTTTCATCTTTTTCATCATCATAGCATGGCTTAAATCAATGCCGAATGCCTTAGTTTTTTGGTTTCAGTGTTGTGGTCGTCACCGTATTTTTGGTTCTTTCCACTTGTTGTGCTGGCTCTATTGGATAGGTCTGTACTACAGGCTCAATCGCTACAGGCGTTGCTAAGGTTGTTGCAGCAGGTGCACTTGGGACTGTTTGATACGGCGATGTACGCGGCACATTCGACACAGGAATACGCTGTTGATAAATATCTTCTACATTTTCCGGTAATTTCGCGAAACTGCCATCGCTATCGAGTGCCAATTGCAAGCTATAGAGCTGACTATAGCGCTGCTGCGATAGCTGACGCACATCGTTTTTATCTCCGACAATCGTTGGGTGAATAAAGATCAAGAGATTGCGTTTCTGATTGGCTTTTCCTTCAGAACGGAATAAACGACCTAGACCCGGAATGGCACCAAGACCCGGAATAGCTTGACGACCAAAGGTCGTGTTGTCTGAAATCAGCCCACCGAGTACTACCGTTTGACCATGCTCTGCGAGAATCGAAGTTTTGATGGCACGCTTACTGGTGACTAAGTCTGAGGCTTGCCCTTTATCACGTGCAACTGCAGACACTTCTTGCTCTACTTCTAAGCGTACCGTGCCATTTTCACCGATATGCGGCACAACTTTAAGTGTCACACCGACGTCTTTACGTTCAATCGTGGTATACGGATTAGCAACACCTGTCGAACTTGTGGATAGCGAGCCTGTCACAAATGGGACATTTTCCCCGACCACGATATAAGCTTCTTCATTGTCCATGGTCACAATAGAAGGTGTCGACAATAAATTGGATTTTGTCGTTTCTTTCAAGGCTTGAATCATTGCACCATAGAGCTTACGTGATCCATTCGCACCTTCGCGATAGTCACCCACCACCAATGAAGCACCAGTTCCCACCTGCGCAGCTGCACCTGCAGCACCGCCAAGCACATAACCTGAAGCTAAACTTTTTAAGCTTGCACCGATATTGTCGAAATTAATTAGACCAATGCCACTGCTGATGTCACCAAGTGCCCATTGCACACCTAACTGGTCGCTATCATTGCCTTCAATTTCAATGATCGCCGCTTCAATCAACACTTGCTGACGACGCACATCAAGTTGAGAGATTGCAGATTCAATTTCACGCATGAGCTGCGGATCAGCTTTTACCACAATCGAGTTTTGTGCGGTATCTGCAATAATACTCACGCCATTGGCATTAAAGCTACTGATAGTATTCTCGGTATTGCTAGACCCTGTATTGAGTTGAATACCGCTGCTAATCCCATTACTCTCCGTACTGGTATTTGAACCAACATTGGTCAACGTGTTGACGCTATTATTCGTGCTGTTAGTGCTCGTACCACTTGTAGATACTGCTTGTCCTGAAACCAAACCCTGTAAAATTTCAGCAAGATTTTTGGCACTGGCATATTTAAGACGGAATACTTTTAGCCCGCCTAAACGATCAGCAGCAGGAATATCTAAAGTTTCGATCATCTGACGAATGCGTTTACGCGTCGCTGGATCACCTTTAATCAAAATCCGATTGGTTCGATTATCTGCAATAAGGCGAACTCGTGAACCACGTACATCTTTCGAAGCACCCGTTGCGCTCATACTATCGAGCAAACCAATAATTTCTTCCGCCTGACTGGACTGTAATGTCACGGCTTCAATATCATTTTGACCTGTACCATCTAGGTTACGAATGATGGTTTCAAGTTGGTAAATATTACTGGCGCGATCAGACACAATCAGCGCATTGGTCCCCGGGACTGCAGCCAAATGTGCAAACTGTGGCATCAATGGTCGAAGTGCAGGAATCAAGTCATTCGGGTTGGTATTTTGCAGCCAGATGACACGCGTTACGATTTGATCGCCCGTTGCGCGCTGTCTCGCATCAAATGGAATGCCTGAGCTTTTAACATTGCTATCAGGAACCAATTTCACCATATTACCCGATGGAATGGCGACCACACCATTGACATTTAAAACCCCCAAAAACAGGTCATAAACTTCATTTTTATTTAATGGTTTATTTGAAATAACGGTCACATTGCCACGTACTCGCGGGTCTACCGCAAAGTTTTTACCCGTAATGTCTGCCACTTCATTAATGAAAGCAGCAAGATCTGCATCACGTAGGTTAATTTTCCACGTCTGTGCATAGCTTGCAGTACTGACCATCGCCACAAGCGGTGCTGCTACACAAAAGGCCCAAGCTGATCGATTGTTATTAAATAAAGCCATAAACTTTGGTGTTTCCCAACCTTATATGTGACGAGACATCACTTTAAATCCTGTTGTATGGTCATCACTTGATCACCACGTTTAATTTCTAATTTCACTTGGCCTTCTCGACGCGCTTGTTCTAATAGCTGCGTTTCAGATTGCCCATTGCCCATGGTGCGACCATTGAGCGATAAAATTCGGTCACCAGGTCTTAGCCCTAAGCGATTTCTTAAAATAGCTGGTGTACGCGCAGAGACTTCATAACCTTCTGAAGAGGCTGACACGCCCATATTCTGCATATATTGATCACGGTTTTCATTCATCTGCTGAATAGCACGGCTGATCTCATTTTGCGGAGAATTTGTTTGTTCTTGTGGCGAAGATTCTGTCGTTTCAGGTGCATTGAACGCTGATCGGTTCGAGTTATTCTGGCTATAAGGCTGATTCAATCCATGTTCCAAACCTTTAAAATTTAAGGTTTGGGTTGCGCCAGAACGTTGTCTTAACACCACACGATCCCAATAAACTTCTGCCAACTCATACCCCGTATCTCCCAACGCCTCACCCACTCTAAAGCGATCAGATGAATCTTTATATTTAATCACGGCTGATGAATATTGACTGGGTGTAGCAATCATCACACCTTGCAAGATCATATCGGTTAGATTTGATACCGCAGAAGGGCTTGCTTGCTCTTGGAATAAAGAAAAGGAACTGATATTAGGAATTTGCGCTTGTTTAGAACCTAATTCAACACGCTCAACTTGCATAGGTTGTGTTGGTGCAACCAGTAGCCAAAATAATGCCGCCAACTTCCACATCAAATACAAAATCAGAATAAGTAAACACAAGGGCCCAAGTTGATTCAATTGGCGAACATCAAACTCTTTCAAGCGATCTAAATTCAATGCCATTAGTTCATCGCCCCCATGAGTGGTTGTCGAGTACTAATCACAAAAGTATCTAAGCCCGCATTACCTTCGTAAGAGGGAACATTGAGTAATAAACGCTGAGTCAGTTGCACATCCAACATCAAATCGGCATCCAACTTAATATTCATCATCTTTTGTTCACGATTATCACGAACATCAATCAACAGCTGTCCATTTTCATCTGCCATTTGTGCCGCCAAGACTGGGACATTCATACGTTCCTGACGCTGAGCAAAGGTATAAAGCAATTCCCCACCTGACCACTGCATATCACCCACTGCATCATTAAAGCCTTGTTGTTTTTTATACTTTAAGCTGACATTTGAAAATTGAATTGGATTGGTCGGCCACTGCCAGTCGGCTATGCTTTTAAGCGTTTCAGGCGCAAGTTGACCCTGTAGATCTTTGAGATGTAAGGTTTTCCCCAAACCATAACTCACGATACCTGATATTTTGGTATTTCCACTATGCACATCAATATTGGCACCCGTGCGCAGCAATAAGAAATCCAAAGGTCTTAACTGCCAATTTAAACTACCGTTTAGATTACCCTTTTTCCAATCTGCACTTCCCTGCCAAATATTGCCATTTACATTGTGCACCACCTGATTATTTTTATAAAACTTTGCAATCAACCATGCTGCCGGAACTTGCAAGACGACAAAAATAAAAAAAGCACCTATGGCGAGTATCAACCATTTGAAAGTATTAGGTTTGTTATTCATGCCACCACGACCGACATATCAATGATCAATCCCTGCTTATCATATTTTCGTTATACACTGACATTATGCATACTTTTTACTCTTCGCCAATTCGTAAACATAAAAAAACCAAGCAAAATTGCTTGGTTGATCAAGTCAGACCAAGACAATCCTATCTTGGTCAAGCTGATTAAAAATTTTGAATTAAATCAAAAAGTCTTCTAACTTCGCGCCTTTCTCAAGCTCTGCCACTAACCAGCGTGGTTGTTTACCACGACCTGTCCAAGTGTCAGATTTATTGGTTTTGCTGCGGTAACGAGGTTCAACCGCTTTACGAGAACTCTTTTTACGCTTCGTAGCACCATATTCTAAAAGTTGTTCAATTGATAAACCAACTTTCTCTGCAATACTTAATACTTGCGTATAGGCTTCTTCAATTTCTTGGTCTTTTTTAGACGCAATAAGTGCTTCAGCTTCAGCTTGTAGACGCTTTAATTCTTCAACAGATAAATTTGTAATATCTGGCATAATTCTCTCCAAAAAAATAACATTATTTGTTTTATAAATAACCTGCCCATGATATTTATATTAAATAAAACATTCAATAAAAAACTGAGCAGTCACAACAATATTAAATATAAAGCATTACAAAAATATTATAGTTTTTAATTCCTAGAGATTATTCCCCACCGATGATTCAAGATTTTTAATGGTTTTAACAATCGCATCTGGGATTTTAATTTTTTGCATGGTGTTTTTATCTACACACACCAATACAGCTTCAGCCTGAGCCACAATCTCATTTTGAATTTTACTAAACAGTAAATAATGCATTCGAAAAGCACTATTACGAAGTTCTTCAATTTGAACTCCAATACTCAATTGATCTGGATAAACCACAGGCTTTAAATAATGACATTGATTGGTTAAAACTACCGTAAATAATGGCAAATCTAAAATTTTCAGATGATCCAAATACGCTAGTCGTGCACTTTCAATATAACGGTAATACATGACATTGTTGACATGACCAAAAGCATCCATATCTCCCCAAGCCACTTGTTGCTCATATACTACGGGGTATTGTGATAGTTCCTTCATCACTGGTTCCTATATTTTTATGTTCAGAAAATTAATATTTGATTCAAACACACGATTTAACTCTTGTACTAAGGCATCATTACCTTGCAATGCTGATTTAACCCTTAAATAGCTCATGCGTACATCATCAGGGTATAAAGCAAGTAATTGCTCTGCCTCTTGTATACGCCCTGTTGCTTGGTAAATGTGCCATTTTGCAAAAGTTAAGATAGGCAGCGCAGGATATTTATTTTCCCATTTAGTAATTTGCTGCTCGACTTTTTCGTATTCAGGCATTTGCTTTAATAATTGTTGCTGGAACCATAGATAAAAAACATCAGCATTAAATTGTTGTTCTAATAAATGTACCGCTAATTGCTCATGCTCAACACTCATTTCTGGCATTCTAAATAATAATTTGAGCCATAAAATTTTAACGGAGTAATCGCGTTCAAAGACTTGATCACCCAAATCCAAATAACGTTGTTTTAAATATTCTAAGTCTTCAGAAGATGCCTGATCAAAATTAATCAATATTTGTTGAAGCCAATTAATTTTAACCTGATGATCTAAATGTCCATATTTGGTAGAACGTAAATATAACCATGGATATTGCTCAGCAAATACACCCCATAAAGTGGTTACACGTTGTTCATAGGCTGTTTTGACTTGATATAACCAAGGTGAAAGCTCATGTTGATTTATAAATTCTAAATGCGTTAAGGCTTTTTCGCCCTCTTGTTGAGCTAAATAAATTTCAATACGTTGTATTTCCGCTAGCTCAAACGCCATTGGATTGGAACTGTTTAATAAATCTAAGGCTTGATTAAAATCTTGATGACCTACTTTTAATCGGGCATGAATCACATCTTTTAATAAACCCGATTCTTTAAATGACTGTTGAATAAAATCACGTTGATCTTGCGCTGCATTTAGCAGCCATACAACTGCCAATTGCTCATAAGGGTGTAAATTATTAAAGCTGATCACAGTTTCACTTTTGCGCTGTTCGCGGCTTAAATAACGCTTTGCGCTATACCACAACATCTGCATGGTAAAACTGAGTAAGAAAATCAGAACAAGCAAAACCCAAAGATTGGTTTGAAGCTGATATTCACGCCAATATAAATACACATATCCAAAACCATAGCCATAACTGAGTAAACTGAGTAAGGCAACTGAAATCAAACCCACAAATAAATAAGCAAGGAGAATTTGCTTCATGCTAACCTCCAATCAACGTGCGTGTACTTAAGTTAGGTAACGGCAATACAGGGCTCGATTTAATAGTGTTTAGCTGTTCAATCCATCGCTTGCTTTGTGCATCGGGTAAGGGTCTTAATACTTCAATCACGCTATCTACAGCTTTGGCAAATGGAATCTGCTGACCTTGTTGTAAGGTATTTTGCGCCATGACCAATCGTAGCTGTGCTTCTTTCAATACAACAGCACGTTGCATCAATACTTCGCTCGATTTATTCGCAGGCTCAATATGAATTAAGCGTTTCCAAAATGAGCTTTGTTCTTGTGTATTCGATTGATAAGGCTTGGCGAGTTCTTGGCTGATCTGTTGATCCACTTTTCGGAGCAATTCTTTCAATTTATTATTTTGATCAATTTGGGTTGCAGCATACTGTTTCAGCATGATCCGATCTTTGGCAATCACTACCTGCAAACTTTCACGCATCGCAGCTGAGAATTCATAATCCACTAAGCTACGTTCCATCTGATTTAACTTATCAATCGCAGTCGCATATTGTTGTTGCTGTAAGGCAAACTCAATTAAATCTAATTGCTGACGAACCAAAGCGGCGTCATCTATCAAATTTCTGCCCGATGTTGACGCATTCGCATCTGATGAATTCAGGGTCTCCCCACCCATCACTCGACGCTTGAGTGATGCAACTTGATCGTTCAAATTATCATTCTGCGCCTGAACTTGCGCCAACGTTTGCGTTAATGCAACTTGCTGCTGATTTAAACCATATACATCAAAACTGAGTTTTGCCACCCAAACTAATGCAATACCAATAATGATCCATACGATTTTTTTCATGACATCCCTTGTACATTTGCTAACTGCTGCAAGATAGTTTCTGGCTGTAAGTCGTGAATTTCAGTCCATCCTAAAGCTTTATATGGTTGCATCGCTGCTGCAACAATCGCACTTAGCCGTGAACCCAAAACCAAATAATACGCTTTTTCAATCAATTGAGGATATTTTTTCATCATTGACAGCCAATTCAGCCAACTTGCTTCACTGGTAATGAGTACGCTAAAGCTAGATAACTCATTTAAAGATTCGAAATGATGATCTATCACTGTGCTTGCTTGCATAGGACATTGGCGGTGATATAAAACCAAGTTTAAAACCCGCATATTGAGCTGCTTAAGATGATCCATCATAAACAGTCGACCACCCTCGCCGCGCCAAAACGCAATGCAAGCCCCAGCATTTAATGCTGTTAAAATCGGTAAATTCAACATACCCTCGGAAGTTTCCACTTCCGGCACATGACTCTCGATTCCATATTTTTTCAAACAAGTTGCTGTCGCTTGTCCCACGGCAATCCACTGAATATGCTTCAAATCGGATAGTGAAAGATTGGCTTGGCTGAGATATTCCATGCCAATATTTACTGCAGTTGGGCTGACCACAACAATGACTTGAGCATCTTGAATCTGTTGATACAGCCCATGCAATTCGTTCGAAAATGGCTGCTTAACCAGTTCAAGCAAGGGCACTTCAAGCACATCAATCTGTGCCGCCTGCAATGCTTGGGTCAGCGAAGCAGCACGTTCTGATGGTCTCGTATTGATGAATAACATAAGGGCTTTGTTATTGATAAAGCGCTTTTAAAAGATCACCTGCACCTTGAGCAAGTAATTCCTGTGCAAGCGCTACACCGAGTTCTTCAGCATCATCAATCTCTGCTTTAAGTTGTGCTTTCAGTAAAGTTGTCCCATCGACACTTCCCACACGCCCTTCGATGGCAATTTTCCCATCCTGTAGAGTCGCATAACCCGCAATTGGAACTTGGCAACCACCTTCCAAATAAGCATTAAAGGCACGTTCTGCACGAACACATGCATTTGTTTCTGGGTGAAGTAATGGAAGAATCAGATCTAGAACAGCCTGATCATTAGCACGGCACTCCAAACCGAGTGCTCCTTGACCTACTGCAGGCAGACTTACTTCAGGCGCAATGCTATGACGAATACGTTCAGCCAATCCTAAACGTTTTAAACCTGCACTTGCCAAAATAATCGCATCATATTGACCTGCGTCTAATTTGGATAAACGTGTTCCCACATTACCGCGTAGATCAATAATCTCTAAGTCAGGACGCTGTTTTAAAATTTGACTTTTCCGACGTAGGCTCGATGTACCGACTTTTGCGCCCTGAGGGAGGTCATCAAAGTGTGCATAGGTATTTGACACAAATGCATCAAGTGGATCTTCACGTTCACAGATCACTGCGAGGCTTAACCCTTCAGGCAAAGCCATCGGCACATCTTTCATCGAATGCACGGCAAGATCAGCGCGACCATCTAAGAGCGCTGCTTCAAGTTCTTTAACAAAAAGTCCTTTACCGCCAATTTTGGCAAGCGGTGTATCGAGGATTTTATCGCCTTGCGTTACGAAGGTGACCAACTCGACTTTGAGATCGGCATGTAATTGTTCTAAACGTGCACGGATATGTTCTGCCTGCCAGAGTGCCAGCGGACTTTGTCGAGTCGCAATTTTCAGTGTCTTCATAAATTCTAACAAAGCTAAATAAGAACGATAGTGTAAACTTAACCACCTCACTTTAAAATGCAAGTGAATTTATGCAAGTTCACACCATCTGCTTTATTTAATTAAAGTTTATGAATGCGTTCACGCAAGATAGGCAAATGGCGACGACTCACGGCTAAGCGTTCTTCAAGTTCACGGCAGCGAACCTGATACTGACCCGAGCTGACAACTTCAAGTCCATCCAGATAACTCACCGACACCAAAGCATTACGGTGAATCCGAATAAACTTTGAACCGAATTCTTGTTCTAAATCTTTGAGTGTTTCATCAATTAAAACACTGCCATTTTTATGACGTACGGTGACATACTTTTGATCCGCTAAAAAATAGTAAATATTTTCAACCGGAACGAGTTCCACCCCACGATAAGTTTTTGCCGCAATCTGATGGCGGCTGATATTAAGTTCTTCCATATTTTCTTTTTGTTTTAACTGGCTCATCTGAGCTTGAGTAAGTTTAGTAATATGCTCTAATACCTGTTGCAATTCCTGTTGCATCACGGGCTTCAACAGATAACCCTCAGCATTGGACTTAAATGCATCCAAAGCATGTTGATCATATGCTGTACAAAAAATAATGGCTGGCATTGGCTCAAGCTGACGTAAATGCTGCGCGCAGGTCAATCCATCCATTTCTGGCATTTGAATATCGAGTAAGATGACATCGGGTTCGTATTGATGAGCAAGATCAATGGCTTGCTGACCATGTGTCGCAGTTGCAACCACATGATGCCCCAACTGAGTCACTAAACGTGATAAACGCTCAATCGCAAGAGGCTCATCATCACAAATTAGGATGTCCATTTATCCTCCTTTTCCAGTCATTATCATGACTTCTTATTTACGCTTTTCGCAATTATTTTTATTTATATCGGTATTGCACCACCGTCGTAAACATCCCTTCGCCGGCAAATGTTTGAAATACCATCGTTGGGCCATAATAAGCCTTTAAACGCTGCTTTACATTTTCAACTGCAATACCATGCCCCTTTTTAAACGTTTTATGATCCACTGTATATGGATTTGTTATGATGATATTCGTTTGATTTTGCAATATTTCAATCAATATGCTTATCGTACTCTTTGTTAAAATTTTTTCAACTCCATGGAAAATACTATTTTCCAATAAAGGTTGTAAAGTCAATAATGGGATTTTGACTTCTGAGTATTGATCTTTATTTTCAAGTTTCCATTCCACATGGAGCCGATCCCCCAAACGCATCTGTTCAATGTCTAAATAACGCTGACACAATTCGATCTCTTCTTTTAAGCTAACCAGCTTTAATTCCTGAAAACTGGCCCGAAACAATCTCGATAAATTGAGTAGCATCTGCTCAGCTTTATCCGGATCGATGCTAATCAGACTAATCACACTATTTAGACTATTAAACAGAAAGTGCGGCTGAATACGCGCTTGCATGGCTTGAATCCGAGCATTCAACTCACTCAGCTGTTGTCTTGACCATTGCTCACGTAGATATAAATAGCGAAAACAAAACGTCCCCAATAACATGCCAAAACTTAAGTGCATGCCCACTCGGTGAAAGACCACCTCTGTGGTTAATGTTTGAAGATTAAAATTCACCCCAAAATGCATCAATACATTCAGACTTACCGTCGTCACCAATACGATACTTTGTAGCAGTATAAATCCTGCAAACATTGCCCAATGCACTTTAATTTTTTTTAATAGATTATTTGAAGCTTCGACCAAAGAGGCAAAGGACAGCAATACCCAATTGATATACAGCATATACTGAATGAGGTGAGTTGCATCGAGATTCTGCCAAGTCTGCGCTTCAGCAAGACTCAGCACCATGGCCAAGATATTACCTGCAATGACCAGTTCTAATAAGTAGCGCCAATTGCCAATTTGACTAAAGAAATATGAATAGTTTTTCTGCCCCATAAGATTTGTAAAAGATTGATCAGATGAGACTTCGGCAATAGCCGCTGAATTTGCTATACTCTTTTTCGTTCTACTGCTTTTGATCTTATTGAGCCGACATGACCACATCTTCTAATTCCTCTAATCCATCACAAGCCCAAACATCGGGTATGTGGGGCGGTCGTTTTTCTGAAGCGACTGATGCTTTTGTTGCTGAATTTACAGCATCTGTACAATTTGACCAACGTTTTTATAAACAAGATATTGCTGGTTCGATTGCACACGCAACCATGCTTGCAAAAGTTGGTGTGCTCACTGAACAAGAACGCGATGACATTATCGAAGGCTTAAGCGCAATTAAAGCCGATATTGAAGCGGGCAATTTCGAATGGCGCATTGATTTAGAAGATGTGCACATGAATATTGAGTCACGTTTGACTCAACGTATTGGCATCACAGGTAAGAAACTACACACTGGTCGTAGCCGTAACGACCAAGTGGCAACAGACATCCGTTTATATGTACGTGATGAAATTGATGCCATCTTAAAATTATTGGAAAAACTTCAAAAAGGTATTTTGGGCTTAGCTGCAAAAAATACCAATACGATTATGCCGGGCTTTACTCACCTTCAAACTGCACAGCCAGTGACATTTGGTCACCATTTGATGGCTTGGTTTGAAATGTTGGTACGTGACTCAGAGCGTTTAATTGACTGCCGTAAACGTGTTAACCGCATGCCACTTGGTTCTGCTGCACTTGCAGGTACAACGTATCCAATCGACCGTGCCTATACTGCTGAACTGTTAGGTTTTGAAGCCGTTGCTGAAAACTCACTCGATGCAGTATCTGACCGTGACTTCGGTATTGAATTTAATGCTGCTGCATCTTTAATTATGATGCATTTGTCTCGTATGTCAGAAGAAATGATTCTTTGGACATCAGCACAATTCAAATTTGTGAACATTCCAGACCGTTTCTGCACCGGTTCTTCAATCATGCCACAAAAGAAAAACCCAGATGTACCTGAGTTAATCCGTGGTAAAACTGGTCGTGTCTATGGCGACTTAATGAGTCTACTTACACTCATGAAAGGTCAACCATTGGCTTACAACAAAGATAACCAAGAAGACAAAGAACCATTATTCGATGCAATCGATACCGTGCGTGGTTCATTGATGGCATTTGCAGACATGATTCCTGCGCTTGTACCAAACATTGAAATTATGCGTGAAGCTGCGCTTCGTGGTTTCTCGACTGCGACTGACCTTGCAGACTATCTTGTTAAAAACGGCGTAGCATTCCGTGATGCACACGAAATTGTCGGTAAAGCGGTGGCACTTGGTGTTCAAGAAAGCAAAGACTTGTCTGAGTTAACACTTGAACAGCTTCAACAGTTCTCTGACTTGATTCAAGCCGACGTATTTGAAAAAGCATTAACACTTGAAGCTTCAGTGAATGCACGTAACCACATCGGTGGTACTGCGCCTGCACAAGTTGAAGCAGCAATTCAACGTGCCTATGCACGTCTTGAAAAGCTTTACGCTTAATATTCAGTTCAAATTGGAGTTTTGATATGTCTCGACAAGTTTTTTGCCGTAAGTATCAACAAGAAATGGAAGGCTTAGACTTTGCACCCTTCCCTGGTGCAAAGGGCCAAGAATTGTTTGACACTGTGTCTAAACAAGCTTGGGGCGAATGGTTAAAGCACCAAACAACGTTAATCAATGAAAAACGTTTAAATGTGTTTGAACCTGATGCTAAAAAATTCCTTGAAGAACAACGCGAAAAGTTCTTTAGCAATGATGAATCATTGGAAAAAGCCGAAGGTCTAAAGCCTGAGCAAGGATAAGCAGAGCACTGCTCTGCCCTTGCGCAAGACGAGAAGCTAGGCTTCGAGTGAAATTTGAAGCACTGCCTTATTTTCTGCGAGACAAGCAGCTATGCTGCGCGTAGGCTTTAGCCTAAAAAGAATCTCTATCTTTGGAGGTTCTTTTTTTATGGGCTCCTCTAATAATTACGCAAGACGAACACCAAAGGTGTGCGTAGGCTTTAATCTGAAAGAATCTCTTTCGAGGCTCTTTGTATTGGAACAAACACTGCTCCGCCACGCTGCAAGAGCTAAAGCTATGTTTTAGATAATCAAGACATGCGAAGCAAGAAGTTTTAAATATCAAAAAGGAGTCTGTAAAGGCTCCTTTTTTATTACCCTAATCTTTTATAACCAGCATTCTTTTCATACCTGTATCACCCTTTCTTATTTTAAACTTCTAATTTGTATCAAAATAATTAAATGTAAATTTACCCTACATAGCTCGTTATAAACCACAACATTAGTCTACAAGAAGCCACATGACTAAAAAATTCATGCCCTTATAATGACTATCAAGAAGATGGCAACATCTTTGTATAATAGCGATAAATATCCCGATTTCCCCCAGTTCTTCCCCCAAAGGACTGGGTATTTTTTTGCCTTAATTTTTTTGAGCTATAAAAAAAGCCCCTTTTAAAAGGAGCTTTTTAAAGAATTCGAACTTAAGGCTGTTTCAGATACGGCCAAGCCGCTTTTAAATAAATCATCATTGACCACAAAGTTAATACTACAGCCGTGTACAACAAGGCATAGGCCAACATTTCAAGTGGCGGCCAATTCAGCAAAAAGACTGAAATTGCGATCATCTGAAAAGCTGTTTTATATTTACCTACAGTGGATACTGCAACGCTGGTACGTGCCCCTAACTCTGCCATCCATTCACGAAGTGCAGATACAGTAATTTCACGTGAGATAATCACAATCGCTGCAAATGCCATCGAAATGGTCGGTTGCCATTGCACTAAAACAATTAATGCCGCTGCAACCATGAGTTTATCAGCCACAGGATCAAGAAAACGCCCAAATGCTGAGGTTTGATTGAGTGTACGTGCAAGATAACCATCGAACCAATCTGTCACCGCAGCAATCACAAAAATACCGGTCAGTATTAAGTGGCGAGTCACATTCGGTGCTGCATCATTAATTCCCACTGCTGGCGGAAAATAAGCCACCAATAAAAACACTGGAATTAAAACGATACGCGCTAAGGTTAAGATGTTAGGAATATTCAGGATACGACCTGTAGTCATAGACACCGCCAATTGTTCCCCTCATGAACGATGAAAATGCACACCTGAAGTGAGCTAAGATCCATCATGAATAGGCTTCACTTTATACGAATTGCCTTGCAGTGTCACTAGGCAAACACCGTCACTGTTTGTCGCGCTATCGCGATTAAACGATTTTGATCATCCCAAAGATAAGCATGTTCTGTTGAATACCCTTCTGCCGCATAATCTGTAAATACTTTATATTTAAGCCAATCTTGAACATTTGTTTGCAATGGATGTACATAAGTGACATGCCATGTCAGTGAACTTGCTGGTGCCATTTGACGATACATCGGTAAAACACCAGGTGGCCACATATCAAACGCGACCATCAAATCAGAAACCGTCATTTCGCGGTTTTCATGCAGTTCAGGCGCAAATCTAAAGTAGCCACCGAAATCTGGCTCAGCACTTACGGTACATGGATATTGCCCTTCAGCCCATGCCATCTGCATCTGCTTAAAACACTCAGGTGCCAACGGATTATGCTGAACCAAATGTAGTTCTGACAGGTCAGGATACTGCGGCGCTTGTTTTTCACGCTTTACCACAATACTGGAATCACGATGTGTGCCAAAACTAGCGATAAGAATAGTTTGTACAGCATCATCTTGCCATAACCGTACTTCAATCGTGGTGACAGATTTACCCTGACGTAATATCTCTGCGGTCAGCTTGGCAGGTGCACGTTGTACAGGTCCCACAAAGGTGACACTACAGCTGAGCAACTGTTTACTGTCATCCTGAATAGTACTGACCGCTTTATGCATCAGCATACCGGCCACCAGTCCGCCATAAATGGTTCGACCTTGTGACCATCCCTCAGGAATATCGACAACATCCTGCTGTTCAATTTGTGCGTAAATCGGAATCAGTGACATAGCAATCCTTGGCTTTTCAAAACTCCAACTATGATCAAATAAAAATCAGCTGATTTAAATGATCAATGACTCATGCGTCAGTGAGCACTTTTGCCAGTTTTTACTTTCAAGCATTACTCATGCAGGACTTTATAGATGGTTCGTGCCATTACATCACCTAAGCCAGGTACGACTTTTAAATCATGTTCAGACGCTTTCAGTACGCCTTGAATGCCACCAAAATGCGTCAATAAATCACGACGGCGTTTCGGCCCTAATCCGGGAATGACCTCCAAAATAGAAGTACTACGTTTCTTATCACGCTTCGCACGGTGCTTGGTAATCGCAAAGCGATGCGCTTCATCACGCACCTGTTGAATCAAATGTAAGGCTTTATGATCTTCAGGTAATTGAATTTTAGTGCCATCCGTAAAATGCAGCGTTTCAAGTCCCGGCTTACGTCCTTCACCTTTGGAAACACCGACCATAAAGGCATCTTCGAGACCTAACTCTTGCATGACTTCCATCGCCATATGCAGTTGCCCTTTACCCCCATCAATCAAGAGTAAATCTGGCAACATGGCTTTTTTATAGCGACGTGTTAACGCTTGACGCATCGCGGCATAATCATCACCTGCGGTAATATCATTGATAGAAAACTGACGGTAATCACGCTTGCGAATACCACCACTGTCAAAGACCACACACGATGCCACGGTTTCTTCCCCCATGGTATGAGAGATATCAAAGCATTCGATACGATCGATTGGTCGTCCAACCACTTGTTCAAGCTGATGGAACCGTTCATTCAATTCAAAGTGATTTGCCAGTTTGGATTTAATCCCATGCTGCACATTCATCTGTGCCAACTCTAACCATTCGGCACGGGTTTCACGCACATTGGATTTGATCTGAATTTTCTTTTCAAAATGCTGTGACAATGCCTGTTGTAAATCTTTTTGATCAGCCACTTCAACATTGACGATCAGTTCAGCGGGAATTTCATCTGCCACTTGGAAATAAAAGTTGGCAATAAAATCATGCAACATTTGCCCAAGATCATCACCCTGCATATCAGGAAAATAACTCTTACCACCGAGCATTTTACCGTTACGTACATGCATGATTTGCACACAGGTCACACCGGCTTGATAGGCAATCGCAAGAATATCGGCTTCACCTTTGACTTTGTAAATCGCTTGTTGTGCCTGCACATCGCGCAGCAAACCCATCCGATCGCGGTAGAACACCGCTTTCTCGAACTCGAGTTTTTCTGCGGCTTCTTCCATTTTAGCAATCAGCTCTTGATTTAATTCTTTGGTATCCCCTTGTAAGAAACGAATCGAGTTTTGCACATCTTCTTGATAATCCTCAGGTGAAATTAATCCGACACAAGGGGCTGAACAGCGTTTAATCTGATACTGCAAACATGGGCGTTTACGCTGGGCAAAATAACTGTTTTCACATTGGCGCACATTAAATAATTTTTGTAGCACGACCAAGGTATCACGTGCGTTATAAGCACTTGGATAAGGTCCAAAAAACTTACCCACCTGATGCTTGCCTTTACCACGTCCTGAAGCAATCCGTGGATAAGGTTTATCTGATGAGACAAAGATATAAACATAGGACTTGTCATCGCGCAGCATGATGTTATACGGCGGACGATGTAGCTTAATCAGGTTCTGCTCAAGTAACAGCGCTTCAGTTTCAGAACGTACCACCAAGGTCTGAATATCATAGATTCGTGCCACCAAAGCCTGCGTTTTCGGGTGCTCTACAGTTTTGGCAAAATAGCTCGACACACGGTTTTTAAGATTTTTAGCTTTGCCCACATACAGCAGTTCACCATCCTTGCCATACATACGATACACCCCGGGTAAGGTGGTCATATTGGCCAAGATTTTTTCAATATGCGGACGTGCGTTTTCGTTCACCGTAAACCTATGCAGCTGCTCTGATGATATGCAGATAATGTGATGGTTTCTGTGGCATTTTCAAGCAATGACACAAAATTCCTCTGAACTATTTACGCAATGCTGCATCTGATTGAATGATTCATATATTGATTGATGTTTTCTAACAATGACTTGATTGCTAAAAGCTATAATTTTCAAGTTTTAACTTTGCTATGCTGATTTAGTTCAATCCTGAGGTTTGACCCATGACCGCGCCCAATCACGTGATCGCTCCTAAAGCCGCTATACAATCAAATAATACCCTTTCAGAACGTGATCGTTTGATGATTCAACCGCGTTTTCACTTTGAACCGCGTGAAGTGATGGCGTTGTTGCGCGAACGCATTATTGGACAGGATGCTGCATTAAATGAAATAGAAAAAATGCTGCATGTGGTCAAAGCCGATTTCTCTAGTCCTGAACGTCCGTTGTCGGTGACACTCATGCTCGGCCCAACCGGTGTAGGTAAAACCGAAACTGTACGCTTAATTGCTGAAGCCATTTATGGGCGTCCAGATGCTTTTTGCCGCATAGATATGAATACTTTGGCACAGGAACATTATGCGGCCGCACTGACCGGTGCGCCTCCTGGATATGTGGGTTCTAAAGAAGGTCATAGCCTGTTCGATGAAACTGCGATTGCTGGCTCACATACCCGCCCCGGCATTATGCTCTTTGATGAGTTAGAAAAAGCCTCGAATGAAGTCATTCGTGGACTGATGAATGTCTTGGATACAGGTCGCTTAACCTTAACCGCAGGGACCAAAACCATCGATTTTCGCAATTGCATGATCTTTATGACCAGTAATGTCGGTGCACAGGCGGCTCAGCAATATCTCGACAAATTGAATTATTTACCTGAAAAAGTGCAGCAAATCTGTTTAAAACGCATGCCTACAGAAAAAATCATTTCTAAGGTGATGCAGCGTAAATTTGATCCTGAATTCTTAAACCGCATTGATCGCACCTTACATTATCAAGCGGTACAAAACGATGCGCTGCCTCGTTTGGTCGACATTGAGCTGAGCAAACTCAATCAACGCTTACAACATCAAAAACGTCAGATTCAGCTAACTGACCGCGCCAAAGCCTATTTCTATCAAGACCATGACATTCGTTACGGCGCACGCCATTTGGCTCGCAAAATCCGTACCGAACTTGAACCGATACTCGCAATTTATTTTTTACAGCATCCTGAACAGCAGCAGCTACATTTGGACTATGTGGATGCCACATGGAAAATAAACGAGCCTTCCTAGTTGCTAAAGCGGCAATCGCTCTATTTGGTTAAATGCGGTATCGCCTGCTGTAAGTGCTGTATGAACATCTGCTGTTTCTTCGGTGAAATGATCACAGATCGGGTTTGATCCTGTTCAAGATATTCTATTTTCAACCGATCTAAGGACAAGGCAGGCGCAGTGACAAAGTAATTAGTTTTGCTCACCGATTGAATATTTTCTAAAGGAATCTTCCAATTAAAAAATAGGCTACGAATATACAAATGATGCGAGTCAATGCGATAGGTGGTATTTAATAACGGCCACCAGATCAGAACAATAGTAAGTAAATAAACTGCCGAATGAATTGGATAGTGCAGCAAGGTTCCTCGTGCATACATGGTCAGCAAAAGTTGTATCAGTAAGCCCGATAAACAAATGACAAATGCCACCACCCACCATTCTTTTTTTGAACCAAATCGCTGCATAGATGCCTCCACGTTTATTGCATTCTAGCGTGAAAGCGTTAAGAGTATAAGATACCCTTAAAAATATTATGGAATTCATTTTATGCGGCTTCGTTGAAGCGGTTTAATGACCTATTTTCTGGCTTTTTTTGATCTGATACATTTTATTGTCTGCGGTCGCAATTAAACGTGCTCCATCCAGATATCCTGTTTTTTCATCGGTTTGATGTACACCGACACTTAAAGTGACAGGATTTTTTAAATGTTCAATTTGACTCATGACCCGAGGGATAAAACTTTCCTGTGCACTTTGCTCAGTACAATTCGGTAAAATCACCAAAAATTCATCGCCACCATAGCGGAAACAATAATCTTCCTCACGCGCATATTTCTTCAATGCCTGTGCAACAGCCTGAATGACTTCATCTCCATATAAATGTCCAAACTCATCATTGAGCTTTTTAAAGTCATTAATATCTATAAATACAACGGTGAGTGGCTGGCGTTGTTGCTGCGAACGGTAAAGCACTTCATTTAAAATCACCATCAAGTTGCGCACATTGAGTAAACCTGTCAGCGGATCAATACTCGAGAGTTTTTCCATCTCCTGCGCATGCACCCCTAATGCCATCGCATATTCTTGTAATTTATCCTTAGAACTGTTCACTTTATTCATGAGACTCCACACATAAGTCTCAAATATCAAGGTCATATCAAACATAAACAGTTTCTCTAAACTATTTAGAGTTTGACGTAATAAATGTCGCTCAGTAATGGTGGTTTTAATGAAATCGAATAAATGCGTTTTGAGATGATGCATCGCCGCCAAGTAAAACTGCGGCTCTACCCCAATACGTTTATACACCACACCAATTCTCAGCCGAGTGTTAACATAAATGCTGTCATAACAACCACTAAACAAATCGAGAATATATTGATGCTGCGCCACTTTCAGCCGTGCCAAAGTATCTGCATCACCAATTAAAGTATTAATTTCGGGAACCGATGTCTGAAAGTCATAAAACTTCGCAATCATGTGTTCCAGCTCAGGTTCCACAATGCTACGCACACGTGACAATGCCAGCAGCTCAGTTTCATCCAAGCCCAACAATTGCTTACGCCGCTCAATATCGAGCAGTGAAATCTGCATTTGCTGCATTAAGGTTTGATCGGTTGGTTTCATACGCGCACTTTTTTGTTTTGAACTGAAACAGCCAGCGTCGAATGATGCAAAGAAAATATATTAAAACTTGCACAACATTGTTCACAGCAAAAAACGATCAGTGTCCTGTTTAGCAACCAAACCTATACAAAAGCTCAAACTGTTTTGATCAGAAGCATGCATGGGCATCAAAGAAGATTGAAAAATGAGACTCAATTGACTTTTTTGACAGCCATTAAAAATCTATTCTGCTTGAAATGTAATGTTTACACCCAATATATAACGCCATGCTTCTGCAAAAATAATGAATCGAAACAAAATCTTTCGATCATTTCGCAAAAACTAAGCTACGGCTTAAGACATAGCAGGCATCGTGGTCTTGTCAAAAATAGATGACCCTTGCGTCACGGCTTGATACAACTTGTTATGTTCTTTTTCGCTATAGTTATCGTAAGATTGGCGAAGCATAAATATGCGCAGGAATCGCGCATAACGCTTCACAACATCAACTTAGAAGTCCTCCAAAATAAAGGAGATCAGGCATGATCCACGCTGGCAATGCCATTACCGTCCAAATGCTTTCGGACGGAATTGCAGAATTCCGCTTTGACTTACAAGGTGAGTCGGTCAACAAATTTAACCGTGCAACGATTGAAGATTTTAAAGCTGCGATTGAAGCAGTAAAAAATAACACTGAGATCAAAGGTTTAATCGTAACCTCTGGCAAATCTACGTTTATCGTAGGTGCGGATATTACCGAATTTGGCGCGAACTTCGCACAAGGCGAACAAGCGATTGTGGACTGGGCACTGCCTGTTCATGACATCTTCAACTCATTTGAAGATTTAGAGATTCCTAAAGTTGCTGCAATCAATGGTCAAGCATTGGGTGGCGGTTTTGAAATGTGCCTCGTTTGTGACTACCGTGTGATGTCAGAAGCGGCTGCAGTTGGCCTACCTGAAATCAAACTCGGTATCTTCCCGGGCTTCGGTGGTACAGTTCGTTTAAGCCGTGTGATTGGTATCGACAATGCTGTTGAATGGATGGCAATGGCGAACCCGAAAAAGCCTGCTGCTGCACTGAAAGACGGTGCTGTTGATGCGGTGGTTGCTGCAGACAAACTTCAAGATGCTGCGATTGACCTTGTGAAACAAGCAATCTCTGGTCGTTTAGACTGGAAAGCAAAACGCCAAGAAAAATTAGAGCCTGTAAAACTCAACATGCTTGAGCAAATGATGGCGTTCAATACAGCGAAAGGTGCGGTACTTGCGAAAGCAAACCCTGCTCAATACCCTGCACCAAAATTGATGCTGGATTCTTTACAAGCAGGTGCAAGCCTTCCACGTAACGACGCATTAAAAGTTGAAGCGCAAGGCTTTGCAAAAGCTGCGGTAACTCCACAAGCAGGTGCGTTGATTGGTTTATTCATCAACGACCAAATCGTGAAGAAAACTTCGAAGAAATATGAGAAAGGTGCACACCCTGTCAACCAAGCGGCTGTTCTCGGCGCAGGGATCATGGGTGGTGGTATTGCTTACCAAGCGGCAAGCAAAGGCACACCAATTATCATGAAAGACATTGGTAACCCACAACTTGCTTTAGGTATGAAAGAAGCGAATACACTTCTGACGAAACAAGTTGAACGCAAGAAAATGAAGCCTGCGCAAATGGGTGAAACCCTTGCACGTATCCGTCCAACTCTAAGCTATGATGAGTTTAAAGAAGTGGACATCGTGATCGAAGCGGTGACTGAAAACCCTAAAGTTAAGGGTATCGTACTGAAAGAAACAGAAGCAAAAGTGCGTGAAAACACCATCATTGCTTCTAATACATCTACGATTTCAATCACACGTTTGGCTGAAAACCTAGAGCGTCCTGAAAACTTCGTGGGTATGCACTTCTTTAACCCTGTTCACATGATGCCATTGGTAGAAGTGATTCGTGGTGAGAAAACGTCTGCTGAAGCAATTGCAACGACTGTCGTGCTTGCTCAAAAAATGGGTAAAACACCAATCGTTGTCAACGACTGCCCGGGCTTCCTTGTGAACCGTGTCTTGTTCCCTTACTTCGGTGCATTTGACCTATTACTGAAAGATGGTGCTGACTTCCAGCAAATCGATAAAGTAATGGAAAAATTCGGCTGGCCAATGGGCCCTGCTTACTTGATGGACGTTGTCGGTATTGATACTGGCGTTCACGGTGCAGAAGTGATGGCAGAAGGTTTCCCTGACCGTATGAAGCCTGACTTCAAAGGTTCAATCCAAGTCATGTACGAAAACAAACGTCTTGGTCAAAAGAATGACGTTGGTTTCTACAAATACGAATTGGACAAGAAAGGCAAGAAAGCCAAAGTGGTTGATCCAACTGCGTACGAGCTTGTGGCTTCTGTTGCAACATCTGAAAAACGTGAATTTGATCCTCAAGAGATCATTGACCGTATGATGCTTGCGTTCTGTAACGAAACTGTTCGTTGCCTAGAAGACAACATCGTGGCGACACCATCTGAAGCAGATATGGCGATGATCATGGGTGTAGGTTTCCCTCCATTCCGTGGCGGTCCATGCCGTTACATTGACCAAACAGGTGTAGCTGAGTACGTTGCGCTTTGCGACAAATACGCACACTTAGGTAAGGCTTATGAAGCGCCACAAATGTTGCGTGACATGGCTGCTAACAACAAAAAATTCTACGGTTAAGGAGCAACGTGAATGGCTACTTTAAATCCACGTGACGTTGTCATCGTTGATGGCGTACGTTCAGCAATGGGTAAAACCAAAAATGGTATGTTCCGCAATGTACGTGCTGACAGCCTTTCTGCTGAACTTGTACGTGCACTTGTTGCTCGTAACCAGTTTGATGTCAACGAAGTTGAAGACGTGATCTGGGGCTGTGTGAACCAGACCCTAGAGCAAGGTATGAACATTGGTCGTAACATCGCGTTATTGGCTGATTTACCTAAGACTGTTGCAGGTCAAACGGTAAACCGTCTGTGTGGTTCTTCTATGCAAGCAATCCACACGGCTGCTGCACAAATCATGACAGGTCAAGGCGACGTGTTCATTATCGGTGGTGTTGAGCATATGGGTCACGTAGGCATGATGCACGGCATCGACCTGAACCCAGAAGCATCTAAGCACTATGCAAAAGCGTCTAATATGATGGGCTTAACCGCTGAAATGTTGGGTCGTATGAACGGCATTACGCGTGAAGAACAGGATGCGTTTGGTGTGGAATCTCACCGCCGTGCTTGGGCTGCAACTCAGGAAGGTCGTTTCAAGAACGAAATTATCGGTATTGAAGGTCATGATGCTAACGGTTTTAAACAGCTTTGCGACATCGACGAAGTAATTCGTCCTGATGCAAACCTTGAAGCATTCAAAGCATTACGTCCAGTATTCGATCCGAAAGGTGGTTCTGTAACTGCTGCAACGTCTTCAGCGTTGTCTGATGGTGCTTCTGCAATGTTATTGATGTCTGCTGAACGTGCGCAATCGCTTGGTCTTAAGCCACGTGCTGTAATTCGCTCTATGGCAGTTGCAGGTTGTGATGCTGCGATCATGGGCTTTGGTCCTGTTCCTGCAACGCAAAAAGCATTGAAACGTGCTGGTCTTAAAATTGAAGACATGCAAACCATCGAACTTAACGAAGCATTTGCTGCACAAGGCTTGTCAGTGCTTAAAGGTTTAGGTCTTTATGAAAAACAAGACATCGTGAACTTGAACGGTGGTGCGATTGCGCTTGGTCACCCATTGGGTTGTTCTGGTGCGCGTATCACGACTACGCTTCTAAACGTAATGGAGCAACAAGATACGCAAATCGGTCTTGCAACGATGTGTATCGGTCTTGGTCAAGGGATCGCGACAATCATCGAACGTGTTTAATTCTTAAATACCTCGATAAAGGAAACCCCGCTTATTGCGGGGTTTCTTTTTTATAATTATCAGAAGAATAGCGTTTTATAACTAAAAACATCAGAAATGATATTAAAAATATCACAGCTATTATCTTCAAAGTTACCCTGAACAATTCCCGATAACATATCTGCAAATTGTAAATTCGAACACTGATCACTTGGAATCGGATTGGTAATTAGCCGTGTTTTAACCTGTTTTTGAAACCACAATTCAGTTTGTAAATAGTCATGTAGGCTATTACCACTTTCCACTTTTATTGATCTAGGATCTGGAATAAAATGAACAATTTCAGCACGACTCATTTCATTTAAATAAGCCATTTTAATCATATAGTTATATAATTTATTTGCATCAGAACGAATATGCGGTAAAACATTCTTTTTTTTGACAGTAATCGAAATAAATCTAATCTCAGCATGATCTAAAACAAGTTTTTTTGCTCTATATGCAAAATCTTTACGTTCCTCATTAGTCATTGCCGACCATTTTTTCTCTATCTTAGGATTCCACTTATTTCTTTTATAAAGTTTTTTTATGAATCTTTTGGGAATATGAGTGAGTTCACTAGGAACAACTAATGCCGCTATCGTTAAGTATTTACTAGATCCACCATGTCTATAAGGCTTATCTAATGTCCACCCCAAATCACCACTTTCATCTAAATATATATTTATATTCATAAATTTAAGGCAAAAAAAAGTGCGACCCCTAGGACTGACGCCAATTAATGACGCTAACGATACTCATAAGAGCGTCGCAGTTAGACTAGGATTTACTCGCACATCGATATTATAAGGAATACTGTCAAAAAAACAATAGGTCAATAACAAATCAAATGTGTGTTTTACACACAATATCACAATGCTAACACTTGATAAATAATGACCTATCAATAACAACAAATTGAATTAAAAGTAATCTTTAATAATAGCTGTAAAAATCTAATAGCATACATCCACAGCAAAGCAGCAACGAAACTCAGCGCATAAATTCATTATATTAAAACAATAAACTTTGCTCTCCCCTGTCGCTGAGAACAACTCAATGTATAAAATTAAAATCAGCTATTACCTAATTTTCTGACATTTTGACTTTGCTATTTAAATTCACGTCAGGGGTTCTAAATAAAGATAGCGTTGTTTAATGAATATAAGAATACCTACACCAAACATAGGTTTGGCATGATCTCAATGTTATCCCTTTGTAAAATTAGTTGAATATTCAACCATTAAAACCTTATTCATCATCAACTTAAATCTCATAAGCGTATCATATCGCCCGATACATTCTCCTTTCTCCAACAGGGCGTACAATGAACATGCTTAAAACTATCCTTGCAACTGCAATCGTTGCCACTTCTGCATCTGCTATGGCTGCTGAAATCGTATCTCCTGCTGCTGCCCTTAAAGCTCAAGTAAAAACTGTTGCGGCTCAAACAGCTCAACAAGCAGCTGCACCTGCTCAAGCAAAAGTTGAAGCTGTAAAAGCTGAAGCAAAAACAACTGCTGCTAAAGCAGAAGCTGAAAAACAAGCAGCAATGGCAAAAGTAGAAGCTGTGAAAGCTGCACCTGCTGAAGCAAAACAAGCTGCTGAAGCTAAAGTTGAGGCTGTAAAAACTGAAGCAACAGCACAAACTGCTGAAGTAAAAGACGCTGCTGCTGAAAAAGTAGAAGCTGTAAAAACTGAAGCTGCTGAAAAAGTAGAAGCGGCAAAAGCTGCACCTGCTGAAGCTGCTGTAAAAGCAACAGAAAAAGCTGAGAAAAAAGGTTTCTTCTCTTGGTTTAAAAAAGCATAAGTTAACGCTTTAAACAAAAAAGGATGTCAGAAGACATCCTTTTTTATTGCTGATATTTTTAAATATTCAAAAATTAAGCGGAAACTTTTTGCGCCAGCATCGTAGCAAAATGCTGTTTGATTCTGTTCCCCTGTGCATCCACCCGATGCAATTCACCAACATCTTCATTGTATTTGATCAACTTCCAGCCTTGATACAGCTCGCTTAACTGACCCTGTTTAAAAGCAAAAGGAAAGTCTGATTGAGCCGGAATATCATCGGTATCCATGACACAGACAATCAGGTTATAGCCATTGAGCTTGGTCGCCTGCTGCATCTGGGCAATCAGGGCTGGAACGGTCTGGGCTTCAAGGAACATCATCACCACGGTACAGCAGATAAAGTCATAGCTGCCAGAAATGCTTGGATCAGCATTCAAGTCCCGCTGTGCCGCCTGAATATTTTGAATGCCTTCTACCGCAATGATCTGCTTGAGTTTATCCAGACTATTCGGATTGACATCCCAGGCATCTACCTCATAACCCATCTGGTTAAGATACAGCGCATTGCGGCCCTGCCCGCAGCCCACATCCAGCGCACGTCCGCCAGTCAGATACGGCTTTGCCATCACCATTTCAGAATGGGTTGGGGTCAGGCCATATTTTTTAGCAAAGTAGTCCTGCTTGCTGCAGTAAAATCGCAGCTGGCATTCCACATCTGGACTGCTGGAAACAATCTGATGCCAGCACTGTGGCTCGATCATCGGTGGTTGCTGCTCAGAACTAAATACATGTGTCGACAGAATTTCGCCATTTTCATTGACAAAGGCAAAGGTCAGCTCACCCTTTAACACTGTCAGCTTGGCCCAGGTGCCGGTCTTGGTATTATGCGGACGCTGGAAACCCTGCGGAATACGCTCCTGTGTCCAGATCGGCATTTCTTTGTAGCAGACGAGATCCTGGGTCATGCAGCATTGCTCCTGTTGTTGTGCCATTTTATTTAGCTGTTAAATCTCTGTTTATCTATAACATGTCTATGCTTTTGCTGCCATGCTCAAGATGGCTTACAGACAAATAGCACTTTGCTGTTACAAGGCTTCTTCGACAATTTTTTGATTTTTTGTCTTAATTTGCTGCATTTGTTTATTCAAGTTTTCAATATCTTTATATAGCGCGATAAAGGGCTGAACCGCTTTCTCATCATGGAACATAAACATGCGGTTTCGTTTTTCCCATTTATACTTCTTTAGCAAGGCAAATAGCTGATCAGCCTTGGCCAGACTCTGCTTTTCAATTTCGAAGATGGCATAAGCATCACTTTCCTGCTGGGTCGCTTTCAGGTTATGGGCCAATTGCTGACGATAACGCTGCTTGATATCCAATTGCTTGACCTGCTTAATCTGGGTCTCTTCTCGGTGCTGAATGGTCTGCTCATAATTCTGCACAATCTGATGTACCTGCTTGAGCATGGCCTCAGTTTCTTTATAGCCTTGCGCCTGATCCTTTTCCAAACGATCAATGTCCAGGAAACGCTCCCAATTCGCTGCTTTCAGATCACGTAAATACTGGTTGCGTTCCTCTGCGCGGTCTCGCATCTGTCCAAGTACATATTCGGCCATGACCGCATAATCGCCATCCAGACGGTCCTCTTCGATTTCTAGCTGGATTGGAATGCTCCAGTCTTGCGCCTGCTCAAAAATCTCAGCCGTTTTTTCATTCAGGACGCTTTCATATTCGATCAGCTCGGCTTTATGCTGTTGCTGTACCGTATATTGATAGAACAACCAGGCAAAGACCGCCACGGTCGCACCAGCCAGAATAATAAAGACACGTGGCATGCAAATATTCCCTCTGCAATGGGTTTAAATTAGATTAGCTTTCAACCAATATGCTGATTTTTTGAACCAAAAGCAATCTTGCTATACAAAAACCCTAAGCAGTAGCCAGATGATTTAAATCATCATTTTTACGGTTGCATTTCAAACTGACTGGGTCGCCTGCTGGTAGCGGCTTAACAAGCATTGACTGCACACCATTCATTGACCAGACTGCGGTCGATGTTATTCAGGTTAAACTGTTCCCGAGCGGCCTGAACGCTACTTACATTACGGTCAATGCCAAAAGGCACCAGCATCAGATAAACACCTTCACGTGGATCCGCTGAGCGCAAGCCATCCGCAATCGCCTGCACATACTGTTGCAGCCCCGGTGGCAGGCTATCCAGTCGTGCCGGATTGGTGCTGGGTAGAATGTCGAGATCACCCGCAAAATCAGCATTGACCGAGTAGTCCTGCAATTCACGTTCAATCTTCATCATTCGCATCTTTAACGCCTTTTTCTGGCTGGATTGTTCTTGCAGCGGCAGCATGAATTCTGTTTCTTCACGCAATTCACGATCTGCCATCACGGTCAGTGTCGGTAACGTAACTGGGTCTGGTGCGGCATGTGCATTGACCAGATGCAGTACAGAAAACAGGCTCATTAACATGAGGAAAGTTGTGGCAAGGGGACGCATAAGGAATACCTCCGCATCGTCATTTCAGTGGGAGAGACCTTATTGTTCCTTAAACTTGTGTAAATATGATCAGCATTACTGTGAGTATTGATACACGGTCATTTCAGCATGATTACTGGCGTATCTTTCGATGCTGGTTTTAAGAGGGCGATTAGAAATTCATGCTCCTTTTACCGTAAATTCAAGTAATAAAAAATCCCCGACTGGCGGGGATGGATAGGTAGCATTGAACAGTATTTCAGGGCTGCCTCGGTAATTGCATAACAGGCGGTAAATTCAGGTGATTTTCAAGCAAGTCGATATTCACCTTGTCCAGATTGATCTGGATTTTCATATTGCGATCTGGCTGCAAGCTATTACTCCGATCAATGCCAAAATTCTCCAGAATGGTATATAACCCTTGGGTTGGATCACTGGATTGCAGTCCCTGGGCAATGGTCAGCACATACTGCTGTAGTGCCGGTGACAGTGAATCTAGATCTATGGGCTGGATCTCGAGGTTTGCCACCACATCAGGATTGACCATGAAATTCTCTGCATCCCGGGTTCCACGAATCACCTGATGCTGTAAAGCTCGCAGATTCTTTTCTTCCTGTACAAAAGGTACATAGCCGGTTTCATTACTCATTTCAGGTTCGGCCATCACGGTCAGAGTGGGCAGAGTCACGACCGCTTGCTCGTCCTCGGCTTGTGTTCCCATGCTGTAAACACCGAGCATGAGTCCGAATATAGACATTTTCATGATATTCATTGGCTTGCCTTTCCCCTATTATTGATGACCCAAATGCTGTAACTGATGATGATCCAGTCAATTTCCAATATTCTTATCTACTAGATTACCTTGATTAATGGGATAACTCATGCGTGCTCAGATGAATGGCAACTCATGTGAATTGTCCTGAAAGTCAGCAAAGCATGGACTCATGTCTGAAAGCTAGATAGTGAGCCAAAACCACTGTTTTCAGCTGAATGACAAAATGACAGGCGAAAAAAAACCTCAAACAGTGTTTGAGGTTTTTTTGAATATGGTGGCGAGACCCAGGGTCGAACTGGGGACACACGGATTTTCAATCCGTTGCTCTACCAACTGAGCTATCACGCCGATGCCGTGTATTAAGCCGTATCTCGGAACATTAGTCAATGCTAATTGTAAAAAAAATATTTAACTGCATACTTTTTAAGCTGTATTTAAATATTTTATCCACACATAAAAAGCACAGATAAAAAAAATCCCTGATGGGATCAGGGATTGAAACTTTAAATAAGTTTTGAATATGGTGGCGAGACCCAGGGTCGAACTGGGGACACACGGATTTTCAATCCGTTGCTCTACCAACTGAGCTATCACGCCGGATGAGGCGTATTAAAGCGGTTTGCTGCTGTGCCGTCAAGCGTGAAAAGTGTTATTTATTTCAACCGCATAAATTTCACTCATATTTTATTACAATCGTTCATTTTTCTAGCGTTTTAAGGCATTTTTTAAATTTTAGACTTATCCAAAATAAAAAAAGCAGCCCAAAGGCTGCTCTAAAATTTTGATTTTTTAAATTTTTTCTAAATGCGCTAAGCAGCGGTGAATTGCGCCACAGCCCGGTTCAAAATGCTTCACCCCTTTTTCTTCTTCCATACGGCAGACTTCACTTACCAGTCGGTCGGCAACCCCGCGCCCACGATTGGCAGGATGCACCACAATATTTTGCAGTAGGCGGCTTTCGCCCTGACCACTGCTCCAGATTGCACCAATGACTTTAGTATTAAATTCAGCGGTATAAAGTGAGGTATACTGTGCTAAGTTTTGCTCTAGTTGTTCAATGGCATCTGTCCCATCACTAAATTCAGGACTGGTGTCATACAGTCGCTCAAGCTGGCTGCGTACTTCTTCATTTTCAAGCGAAGTATAGGCATGTACGGTAATAGGCATTGATAAACCCTCCTGAGCAATCTAATATGCGGTGACGTCGTCACGGCGAAAATATTTTCTACATCAATCATTTTGACGTATTTGAGGAACGTGTCTATGACAGATCGTATCAGTGAAGTGGTAAGAAATACCAACGAAACCAAAATTCGAGTTCGTTTGAACCTCGATGGTTCTGGTCAAGGCACTTTAAACACTGGTGTTCCATTTTTAGATCATATGATTGATCAAATCAAGCGACATGGTCTGTTTGATATTGATATTCATTGTGATGGCGATTTGGAAATTGACGATCATCATACCGTAGAAGACTGCGGGATCACACTCGGACAGGCATTTGCGCAAGCGCTTGGCGATAAAAAAGGCTTAAAACGCTATGGTCATTTCTATGCACCTTTAGATGAGTCTTTAAGCCGCGTTGTGGTGGATCTTTCTGGTCGTCCGGGCTTGTTTATGGATATTCCATTTACTCGTTCTATGATTGGTCGTTTTGATGTGGATTTATTCTCTGAATTTTTCCAAGGCTTTGTGAACCATTCACTGATGACGCTTCACATTGATAACTTGAAAGGCAAAAATAGCCATCACCAAATCGAAAGCGTATTTAAAGCATTTGCGCGCGCGCTTCGTATGGCATGTGAAATTGATCCACGTGCTGCCAACACAGTCGCTTCAACGAAAGGAACATTGTAATGACCCGTATTGCCCTTCTTGACTATGGCATGGGAAATCTTCACTCAGCAGCAAAAGCACTTGAACATGTGGGTGCAACTGTCGATGTGACCAATGATCCAAAGTTGATTGCGCAAGCAGATAAAATTGTGTTCCCGGGCGTGGGTGCAATGCGTGACTGTATGCAAGGCATGCAGGAAGCTGGCATTGATGACGTGGTACGTAATGCAGTCTTTAATAAGCCTGTGCTTGCGATTTGTGTCGGCATGCAAGCGCTTATGCAACGCTCTGAAGAAAATGGCGGTGCGGATGCACTGGGTATTTTTGAAGGTGAAGTTAAACGCTTCCCTGATGTAGACGGCTTAAAAGTGCCACACATGGGCTGGAACCAAGTTCATCAAGCTGACCCAAGCCACCCGATGTGGAACAACATCGAACAAGATGCGCGTTTCTACTTCGTTCATAGTTTCTATGTTGAGCCAAAAGATGCAGGTATCGTTGCTGCAACCTGTGACTACGGTTTAGAGTTCTGCACTGCAATTCATAAAGAAAACTTGTTTGCAACGCAGTTCCACCCTGAGAAAAGTCACACTGCGGGCTTACAACTGCTCAAAAACTTTGTGGAATGGAAAATCTAATTTCCTGTTCCCAATTAAAAAGCTCGCCATATGCGGGCTTTTTTTATGCTCCAATATTGAATTAGTTTTTTAGATCAAACGTATTTCGATTGCTCTCAAAACCGTCTATCATCAATCCATTCAAAATAAAAAGAATAATGAATGATTCAAAACAATCCACATTCCGTTCGTTCTCCGCACGGACGCTTTAGCCGTTGTAGCTGGCTGGCATGGCAAATGATACTCATGCTATGGCTGATTCCACTTGCACTTGCCTTAATCGCTACCTCACCCTTTCTGCATCCCCATAATTATCAGCAATGGATGCTTTGGCTTGTCTACCCCATCGTCCTGATTTATGGATTAGTGTTGCTGTATTACTCCGTGATTTTTACGATTCGACGTCTGCATGATCTGAACCATTCAGGCTGGTCGAGTGTATTGATCGTCATCCCTATTTTAAATCTGCTGTTTATGCTTTATCTCACTTGTACCAAAGGTGATTTAGACGCGAATGGCTATGGTCTACCTCGACCTGTTCAAATGTGGGAGAAATTCCTCGCACTTATTTATGTGCTTTTGAGTATCTATCTGCTGAGTGTTTTTGCTGTTGCCTTATATGATAATCACCAAGTTATGCTAAAACCGTCAAACATCCATAAGGCTGAAAATGAATAAAATATTCATCCATAAAATGAATACGTTGTTGATCAGGAGAGCTTGCTGAAATAAGCATCTGCCTTTAAGCTGATTTGGCAATAATTCCGAGCTTGTCCTTATGGATTTAACAACGCCTCAAGTTTTACCCAGTAAAGAAGAAATCGCTCAATATCCACTTTTTCAAAATTTAGGTTTTGAACATATTGTGGTGATTCATAATTTGGCAGGGTGTAAAGCTATTGAGGATGAACTTTGCCAAGCTCAATACTTTGGTTTTGACTCTGAGTCCAAGCCGACATTTCGTAAGGGTGAAATCCAGACCGGCCCTCATCTCATTCAGTTAGCAACGCAAAATAAAGCGTATTTATTTCAAATGAATGCTGAAATATGGGCTTTCCTGACACCAATATTTGCCAATCCTGCTCAACTTAAAATTGGGTTTGGACTGAAAAATGATGCGCATCTATTTCGTAAAAAAGGCATTGTTTTAAATAGTGTGGTTGAACTGTCAAAATGCTTTTCGAGTTTCGGTATCAAAACGCCGCTTGGTGTGAAAAATGCCATCGCACTGCTGTTTAAACAAAACTTTCCTAAGTCAAAAAAAATCAGCACGTCCAATTGGTCAAACTCCCGTTTAACTCAGGCACAAATTGAATATGCCGCGGCAGATGCCTATGCCTGTGTAGTGATTTTTCAAGAATTGGTGCGCTTAGGTATTCTTTCAAATAATAGCCAAGATTCTCGCCTACACAGCCGCTTGCATTCTTGGACAGATCGCCATTAAGTACATCACTTGAGCGAATCCTCTTTTGCCGCTGTAAACTTATGTAAATTCGATTTTGCCCTATCGTATGGCATTTCACAGGACGATTTTGTTTAACATTAAATCAATTTTTTTGACTTTTAAGCAAAACTGACCCTTTGATGATGAATTGAAGTGAAAACTGCACAATGAAAATGCCAAAGGTGAACAAAAGCACCAAAATAAACATCATAAATTATTGTTTTTTAATTACATTTTTTCACAAAACCAAATTTCACCTCTAGATAACTGATTCCATTCAAATTTCTTCATATCCAAAATTCAATTTATTGTACACGTGTATTTTAAGTCCTTTTAATTTCTCAAAAGTTTGCTAAAACATGATACGTACAACAAATTTCCACCGATGAGTGGTCAATCAAAATATTAGCGAGGGTACACATCATGGCAACATTATTGGGTAGTGGGAAAATTAGTAGCGTCTTTACACTGGCGTTTCAAGGCATTACTAAAGCAGTAGGATTACTCACCAAAGCCGTCATCACTGTAATTGATGAGGTCGTCGAAACTGTATCAGCACTGACCGCACCATTGACGGATGCTCTGAGTGATTTACCAGTGATTGGTGATGTGGTAGGTACCGTGTTAAATATAAGTACAGGGCTGATCTCTGGACTCAGTGAAGGCGTACATGCAATTTCAGACCAACTCATTGCAGGTGATCTATTAGGCGGTGTAGATACAGCTCTGAATGGCTCGACTGCGTTAATTGGACAAACCTTAGGAGGCGTTTCCGATATTTTAGACAGTGCTCTCGATTTGACCGCACCAATCATGGCACCCTTAACCACACTTCCTGTTGTTGGCGATCTTATCAGCGCAGTTGGACAAACCAGTTCTAATCTCTCAGGTTTCGTTGCTGAAACAGGTGATTATGTCGCGAGTATTCAGCCTTTAGAATTAGTGACAGGTTTACTGAATGATCCTGTGGGCAGTGTTGGCGGTGTTGTCCAAGATGTATCTGGTACGCTCGATGCTTTACTCGATGATCTAGCGCCTGTGACCAACACACTGACCACACTTCCAATCGCGGGTGATGTCGTTGCAACCGTTGGCAATACTGTCGTTAGTGTCAATGATGGACTTTATGATTTAGGTACACAGCTAAAAAATATTGAATTGGATTTAAATCTTCCTCTTCAGTTTGGCTAAAACGTGTATTTTGACCTCTTAGAACAATAACAAGCTGGATAAAAATAATGTGAAGCCCCTAAACTCACTCCAATCTGTCGAATGACAGGTTTTTTTCATATATAAGATTTAGTTTTTAGATTTAGACAATTGCGCTTTATTTGTTAAGATGACTGCCATTCAAAATTCATTCGAAGATTAGGCCAGGAGCGAAAGCATGCTGATCATCCCTGCAATTGACCTGAAAGATGGCAAATGTGTCCGTTTAAAACAAGGTCGTATGGAAGACGATACTGTATTTTCTGATGATCCAGTGGCAACTGCACAGCATTGGGTTAACGAAGGTGCGCGTCGCTTGCATTTGGTTGATCTGAATGGTGCTTTCGCAGGTACGCCAATTCATAAGCCTGTGGTTGAAGCGATTGCTAAAGCGCAGCCGAATCTTCCAATTCAAATCGGTGGTGGTATTCGCTCACTTGAAACGATTCAGCATTACTTAGATGCAGGTGTGTCTTATGTGATTATCGGGACAAAAGCCGTTAAAGAGCCTGAGTTTGTTGAAGAAGCATGTAAACAATTTGCCGGTCATATCATTGTCGGCATTGATGCTATGAATGGCATGGTCGCAACCGATGGCTGGGCAAATGTCACTGACGTTAAAGCGACTGAACTTGCAAAACGTTTCGCGGATGCTGGCGTATCAAGCATTGTCTATACTGACATTGCACGTGATGGCATGATGCAAGGTGTAAACATTGAACAAACTGTGAATCTTGCAAGCTATTCAGGTTTACCTGTGATTGCATCTGGTGGTGTGACCAATATCGATGATGTTCACGGCTTGAAAGGTCAACCAGGTATTTTAGGTGCGATTACTGGCCGTGCCATTTATGAAGGCACCTTAAACCTTCGTGAAGCTCAAGCTGTATTAGACGCTTAATCTAATTCACTGATTTTGCAATAAAAGAGGTCTTCGGACCTCTTTTTGTTTTTGATTTTTTTCATTAGGTCATCTCTCCCATGTCTGCTCAATTAGCGAGTTCCTCCCCCTCGTGGTTTAAGCAAAAATTACCGCAGCTGTCTTTAATTTTGATCACCCTCATTTGGGGCACAACTTTTCTGATTGTGAAATATGGACTCAGTTTCAGTAGTCCCATTTTATTTGTGGCTTTACGATTTGCGATGGCGGCTATTGCAGTCACACTGATTTCATACAAACACCTCAAAGGAATGAATTTCAAAGAAGTTCTTGCAGGTGCAGCCATTGGTGCTGTCATGGCATTAGGCTATGGTACACAGACTGTTGGCATTCAGACCATTAGCAGCAGTGAATCGGCTTTTTTAACCGCACTCTATGTACCGCTCGTGCCGATCTTGTTGTGGCTGTTATTTCGTAAAACACCGCATGTAATGACGTGGATCGGCGCGGCTTGTGCTTTTATGGGATTGGTCTTTTTAACAGGTAATGGTTTTGGTGCAATCCAACTGAATTTTGGGCAGCTACTCACTATTTGTGGATCTGTTGCCATTGCACTGGAAATTATTTTTATTAGTTACTTTGCGCCTAAAGTGAATACGCAACGTGTGACTGTTTTACAGCTGATCTTTGCCTCAATCTTTTGTTTCATGATGGCACCGCTCTTAGGTGAACAGCATTTACCTGAATTTCATCCCCATTTAGTGAGGATTCTTGTCGGTTTAGGGGTTGCCAGCGCATGTATTCAACTTGTGATGAATTGGGCACAGGAAATGGTCGATCCATCCCAAGCTGCGATTATTTACGCCGGTGAACCCATTTGGGCAAGTCTCTTTGGTCGGCTCGCGGGTGAGCGTTTACCCGCGCTTGCCTTGCTTGGTGGATTCATGGTGGTAATCGGTGTGATTTTAAGTGAATGGAAACCGAAGTTTTTGAAACATAAAACTGAAGATAAGTTAGCTCAATAAAATCTCTCTACGCTACCTCTATGAATCCCCCTAAATCCCCCTTTGACAAAGGGGGGACTTCTTTAAGGTTAGAACGACACCATCTTGCCTGGGTTCACCAAAGCACCTAAGCCATAAGCAGTTTTTGCCATCGGAATCACGACGGGTGCCAATGCGCGACCAAACAAAATATTTTGATGTTGAATGCTGGTCAGCATATTAAAGTCATCGGCTTTGCCACAAAAATCATCCGCTATGGCTTTACCAATCCGCACGGTTTGTGCCACGCCATGTCCACTCCACCCTTGTACCGCGTAGATCGGGAATTTATTGCCAAATTTACGGCTGTCGGCTGCTCCATTCATAGTCAGATCAGTAGTTCCGCTCCAAACAAAATCTAGCTCAACACTTTTTAGTTGTGGGAACACATGCTTGATCCGACCCAATAAATATTGATGGGTTTTCTCAGGACTCCAACATGAACCTGTGCCCTCACCGCCAAACAATAAACGGTTTTTCGATACCCCACGGTAATAATCAATTTGGAATTGGGTATCGTATACAGGTGCGTCTGTTGGTAGAAGTTCTTTCAAATCCACTTCTAATGGCGCTGTGGTACACACATAGGTATAGAACGGAATCGTAGTTTGATTGTTCTTTTGCAACAACTTAAATGAGGCATGATGTACACCCATCACCACACTTTTACGTGCTTTAATCACACCTGATGGTGTGGTCACATAAATACCGTCTTCACGTTCTTCAATCGACGTGACTTCAGTTTGTTCAAAGACTTGCCCACCATGTTGGCAAAAGCCATAGATTAAGCCACGATTCAGTGCCAATGGATGGATATGACCACCAAGAGAATCGATTAAACCACCGCAATAATTTTCAGACGCAATATATTGTTTGAGCTCATGCTCACCGACAATTTGGGTATGATCTTCACCTAAATACTTACGTGCATCTGCACCTTGGGTTAAGCCCACCAAATGCCCTTCATGCACAGCAGCAGTAATATGCCCACGCTTACGTTGTAGTTCTAAATCATAACGATCGGCAATGTTATCAATTAACGCCATGGCTTCGGTTGAGGTAAAGTGCCACAGTTTTTTAGCATCTTCATAACTAAAATGCTCAATCATTTCCGCCGCTTCCCAACGTGCAAGCCCTGGTGTAAGTTGTCCACCATTACGACCTGAAGCTGCCCCACCAATACGGTTTTTCTCAACCAAGACGGTATCAACACCCTGCTCAGATAAATGTAATGCGGTTGATGCACCGAGTAAGCCACCACCAATCACAGCTACATCGCATTCGATATCGGCATTTAATGCAGGAAATTCATGGCCAATTTCAAGTGAACTTTCATAATAGTTGGCAGGATGTTCAAACTGCCCATGCTTTGGATTGAGCCAATTCCACTCTTTTCCACTTTGTGCATTGATACTGGCTCTGAATTCAACATCTTCAACAAATTTTGGCTTATTCATTTGATTTACTCGCTTCATTTCTTTCATTTTCGACATATTTAACATTTCAATTTTTTAATAGGCACTACTAATCACGATATTTTGCTTACGCAGACGTTTATACGTAAACAGCAGCACACCAAGGGCTAACCAAACACAGCCGCAGATCAGTGCCACACTTTCAAGGTTGAGCCATAGTCCCATCATCACCAAGACAGACAACCACGGTAAAACCGCATTTAAGAAGATATTTTTAAGACCGTGACGTTGACCATCTTTCACATAAAATTTCATAAAGACTGAAAAATTCACCGCAGTAAAGGCAATCAAGGCACCAAAACTCACCATGCTGACCACTGTCGCAAGGTCGAGTACGATTGCCATTAATGAGATTAAACCAATCGCAAGTACGGCATACATCGGTGTACCGAGCTTGGCATGCACTTGCCCAAAAGTACCTTTATGGAAAATACCATCACGACCCATGATGTGAATTAAGCGTGATGCGCTGGCATGCGTTGCCAAACCTGAGGCGAAGGTATTCATAATTTGCGCCACCAAGAATACCGCTTGGAACAGTGCCCCACCCACGTACAACACAATTTCAGGCAGCGCTTCATCAGGGTTGTTAAAACGGACATTGCTTGGGAAATACAATTGGATAAACCAAGATGCTGAGAAGAAAATCACACCGCCCGTTAAAGTTGTCAGTAACACGGCACGCGGAATGTTTTTCTTAGGTTCTTTGGTTTCATGCGACATGGTCGTCACCGCATCGAAGCCTAAGAATGAGAAACAGAGAATGGCTGCACCTGCGACTAAAGGTAAAACACTGCTATCGCCATTAAATAATGGTGTAAGTGTTAGTACATGTTCATAGCCTTGTTCGGACCCAATGCCCTTCACCACAAGATAGATAAATACCAACATCAGAAGCAGCGGTGCTGCCACAAAAATAATGCTTAAATTGGCTAAAATGTTAATACGGAAACAGTTAATCAGTGTGACTAGCGCAGTAAAGACACAGACCCAAGCCCAATACGGCACACTTGGCATAATCGCTTCAAGATAGATTCCTGCCAATAAGGCATTTACCAAAGGTAATAAAATATAATCCATCAGCGCACACCAGCCAACAAAGAAGCCGGCATTGGTCCCACACGATTCCGCCGTATAGCTATAGGCCGAACCTGATCTCTCTGTTTGGCGGGCAAAGCGCGCATAGCTAAATGCTGTTAATAACATGGCAAACAAAGCCAATAAATATGCCAATGGTACTCGCCCATCTGTGATACCTGACACGATGCCAAATGTATCAAAAACGACCATTGGGGTCATGTATGCCACCCCAATAATGACCACTTGCCATAAGGACATTTTTTTAAACGAACTTTGCACTTTTCCCATGCATGTCACCTAAAATTTATTTATTTTCGTTATTTGTTCTTTTGCAACCTCCATGCCATATAATAAAAAAAAGTGAAATTAAAATTTTGGAGTCATAAATGGCTAAGTACAGTTTAGAAACTAAAAAAGCAGCACTTCAAATGTATAAAAAGACTGATTACAAAGTGGCAGTGTGTAAAGAATTTGGCATCTCTAGAGTAACTTTGGATGCATGGATTCGACTTGAAGAAGAAACAGGTGACTTAGTTCCAAAACCGGCAAAAAACCGTGGTGCACCAAGTCACATCAAAGATTGGAATGAGTTTCAAGTCTTTGTAAAAAATACAAAATTTAAAAATATAAGTGATTTAGTTCCACTTTTCGAACAACGTTTTGGCTATACAGTTTCTTATGCAGTTTTAGTCCGCGCTATTCATATCTTAGGTTTACGCCGTCGTCGTGGACGTTTTTATAGCTAAATAAAATCGGACATAAAAATTTAATATTCCATTCCTATTATTTAAATAAATAACTGTACATTAATGTAAAGTTATTTTATTAAAAAAGTAAATTTTATATATTAAATACGTAAATTAATAAAAATAAAAAAGTAAACTATTAATATTAAAAATGTAATTTTAATTTTTAAAAAAAGTAAAGTTTATAGATGAAAGAATTATTTCTATTATTAAAACGTGTACTCAAATGTTCCGTGTATGCAAGATATTGGTGCACTTCTTAGTGTCAGAATCAAAAGAAATAAAAAAAGAGCAGTTAAAGCTGCTCTTTCATTGTCACTAAGTTGGTTATGACGCTTGATACATCGGTAAATTATCATTCAAACGCATGATACCGCGAATGGCACGATAGACAATCCAAACCCATGCAAAGAAAATCACGCCAACGCAGAAGACTGTTGCGCCCAAAGCAACACCAGCAAAGAGATCGGGATTTTCACCGGTAAAGAATAAAAATATGAAAGGAATAAAGGCAATCACGTTCCAAATGAGATACCACCAAAAGGTGCGAATTTGCCAAGTAAAGTGACTTTCAAAAATAGACCCTTTGACATCACTACGTTTGACATAATTAATGATTAAAGCGATCACCGCAAGTAAGCCACCGGTAAAAATCGCAATGATATACAACACATAAAGAATCAAAGTTAAGGTGCGATTTGAGTCTTTATCAATCGAATAATTCATGTACGCTCCTTATCATTCACCTCAGAACGTAAAAGGATTCAAAGGTGAAATTAGCCATATAATTAGAATGATATGAAAAGCTATAGTACAAAAATAAATCTGACGAAATGGTTGTTTTTGTGTTTTATGTCGCAGTTTTTGCTGTGCCAACCATGCTGCCGGCCATCCACCTAAAAAAGACAACAGGTGCAAGGTATTTTCAGGTACCCGGCGATTTCCCAACTGCGCTGCTTCTTTATCTTGCGCATAAAACCAATAGGTCATAGCATTGATAATACTGATAAATAACAGAACAATTCCACTCAACAAACCGCCCAAAGTGACGGCAGCTAAAAATAAAATATACACTACACAGGCAATTTGCATCGGCTGCAGCTTGGCTTTTTGCTGCGCATAGCTCGGTTTCTTTTTCTGCGCAGTTTTGGTCTGTGATGCTTTCAAGTACATCACTTGCTGTGCACTATAGCGACCACGTTCATCTAATATGACGGTGTAGTCCAAAGCACAGCCCACGATTGGACGCGGGCCGGGCTTGGCAAAGCTTTTGATATGTAGAAATACGCAATCTTTGGCAGGGTCATTCGGTTGAATAAAGCCATAGCCTTTGTCATCAAACCATTCCACTAAACGTCCCTGATCGCGCATGTTCCCTATCCTTATATTTTTAAAATGAATTGAATTAAGCGGTGACGAATTTTAAACGCTCAATCAACATATTACGCATCTCGATTGGATTTTTTTGCAAAATATCATCGCCGGTACGACCCAACTCAGCATTGCGTTGCGCTACTTGTAAACGCATCATCCAAAAACGCCCTGCTGCCATGGCCAAATACAACTCTAAACACGCTTTTTCATCCGCAGTTAAAGGACGTACCGTTTCATAGGCATTGAGGAAAGCCACCGCTTTTTGCTCGTTTAAAGTGACATCAGGATATTCGGTACAAAAGTCATTTAAGGTAATCGCAATATCAAACAGCAATTCATCATAGTTCATCTCGTAAAAATCGAGAATGCCATTCAGTTGATCGCCATCAAATAAGGTATTGTCACGGAATAAATCAGAATGGATAAACCCACGTGGACGATTCGGATATACCGCAGTCATGGCTTCATATAAGCCAAGCAATTTACTGAGCAGTGCTTTATCGGCATCATTCAGGCTTGGCTTAATTGCCTGTGCCACACCATACCAATAGGCATGATCGCGTACGAAATTACGTTCGAGTTTAAAGTCCTGTAATGCTACATGCATTTTCGCTTGCGCTACCGCAATCGCTTCAGCTTGCGCTAGGGTCGATGGCATGGGATGTTCTCCCATCATACGTGGTGCGATTTGCGCAGGTTTATTTTTAATACTGTGAATGGCTTTACCTGAATGGGATAACGGCACAGGTACAGCTACACCAGCCGCACCCAAACACTCAAGCACAGGCACGAGTTCCCCTGCCGCTTGTTCGTCCATATCTTCAAATACAGTTAATACATATTGCGCATCTTCGCAGACTAAAAAGTAGTTGGTATTTTGAATACCGCCTTGAATGGGAATCAGATCAATCGCCTTTAAACCATACGGCGCTGCAAAATCCTGAACTTCCTTTAAAGACAAAGTGGTATAAACCGACATAGAAAACCTGCGAAAAAACTTACATAAGTTTGCTAGAATACCGTTTCCATCTGCCAAGGTGTAGCGCTTGCGTGGGTGAGTTTCATAATCGGCTGTAATAATTGGAAAAATTTATGCTAGCTAAACGTATTATTCCTTGCCTCGACGTTGACAATGGTCGTGTGGTGAAGGGTGTTCAATTCCTTGATATTCGTGATGCAGGTGACCCGGTTGAGGTTGCACGTCGTTATAACGAACAAGGTGCCGATGAAATTACTTTCCTTGATATTACCGCTACACATCATGGACGCGACACGACCTATCGTACTGTAGAACGTATGGCTGAATCAGTCTTCGTACCATTAACAGTCGGTGGTGGTGTCCGTAAAGTTGAAGATATTCGCCTACTGTTAAACGCAGGTGCAGACAAAGTTTCGATTAACTCAGCTGCGATTTATAACCCTGAATTCGTACAAGAAGCCTCTCAACGTTTCGGTGCGCAGTGTATCGTGGTTGCGATTGATGCCAAAAAAACTGGCGAGAATAAATGGGAAATCTTTACCCACGGCGGTCGTAAAGAAACAGGCATTGATGCAATTGAATGGGCGGTGAAAATGGCAGACTTCGGTGCAGGTGAATTACTTGTCACTTCGATGGATGCAGATGGTACTAAAGCAGGTTATGACCTCGCTTTAATGCGTGCAATCAACGACCGTGTCACCATTCCAACGATTGCGTCTGGTGGTGTGGGGAACTTACAACACTTGGCGGACGGCATTATTCAAGGTGGTGCAGACGCAGTATTGGCGGCGTCAATTTTCCACTTTGGTCAGCATACGATTCCCGAAGCGAAAAAATATCTTGCTGAGCAAGGGATTGAAATGCGTCTTTAATTGAAGACCATTTTTTAGGAAAGAGTGCTTCGGCACTCTTTTTTTTGTGCACAAAATTAAGCATAAAAAAAAGGAGCCTTTCGACTCCTTATCAAAACCAAGAAAGACTACAGCACTTGGTATTCAGAATAGGTGAAGCTCTCACTCCAGTACCAAGAACTGACTAAAGATTCTTGGACAAAGCAAATATAGGGCATATTTGTTAGCTAGGATTGACAATAGCTGAACAATTTATTGACAAATGACGACATTTTTAAAAAATTTAGCTTATTGTTTAGGAACTTATTGAAAACCTGTCTTGTTTAACTGTCCACTTCACTGGTCGATAACGCTTAACAACCTGATTCAGTAAATTTGAGATTCTTTTTGGTAATGCGATGCCCAAAGGATTGTTTTCCTGTAATTCAGGAGAAGAAATCACACGCGTTCCCATCACATAATCAAACCAAGGTTTGGTCACACACCAGTTCGCATCCTGATTACTATTCATATGATGATCATAATGCCATGGGATTTTTTTCATCGCCCACTCAGGCTCTAAGTGTGCATGTCGATGGATATAATAATAGTTACATGCACTATAAACGGTTGATAAAGCCATGCCTTTTGAAAAAGGATAAAAAGCCAAACCGAAAACACCGACCACCACAGCAAGTGACTGCACTTCATTCATGGTTCGCCAGTTGGATAAACCCTCCACATAACCATGATCAAAAAAAGAGGTTTTGCGAACTTCGCGATGGTGCTCCCAATGCGAACGCATACTTTTGGGCACAGGGCTAAAGCGTGTTTTACCCTGACGATGCACACCATGCAAAACATATTTGTGTGCGACCCATTCAAAACCATTGGCGACAACAAGCCCTGCAATAAATCCTTTCCACATATGTTGGTCCTCCTAATCGCTTATTTCACTATAAGCAATATGAAAGACTAGATATTGACCAAAAAAATGAATATGATTGACAAAACACGACAGAATAAAAGAATTATAAATGCAAGTTTCTAGTGATTATGTAGGATCAATTTATGGTGGCTTAGCCCACTTGCTCTATGCCTATTATGAGCATAAAGGCGTAGAGATTCCCAAAAAACTCAAAGATATTCAGAATGTTGATCGTTTCGATTATGTGATTTGGCGTGATTTACTGGTCGCTTTAGACCAACAATTACAACGCCCTGGACTAGGACTGGAAATTGCTGCTTTGGTTCAACCGAAGCATCTGGGTATTTTGGCCTATGTCGTTCTGTCCTGCGAAACTTTAGGCGATGCCCTAATGCGTTACCATGACTATCATCGTTTGGTTTATGACGGTACTCCACTTCAAGTCTCGGTTCAGGATGATTTTTTATCCATCGCTTGGGACGAAATTCCCTTTAATATGACGGCGCAAATTACTGATGAGATTGCGATTGCATTGATGATGGAATTTTTAAAATCGATTCTCGATATTCAAGACATCCGTTTAAAAGAAATTCATTTTCAGCATCAAAGCGCAAAACACACCTTAGTCTATGAACAATACTTCCGCTGCAAAGTCCGTTTTGGTCAGGCGAAAACACAAGTTTTAATGGCGGTATCGGAACTGAATCGACCATTAAAAAAAGGCGATCAAACTTTACAACAATTATTAAGACAGCAAGCCGAAGCACTTTTGGAACAACTGCCAAATACCCGCCCCGCTGATCATCGCTTACAACAAGCGATTTTAACGGGCTTGCAAAAAAATATGTTCCAAATTGAACATATCGCAAAGCAAATGAATATGTCAGTCAGACAGTTGCAACGCCATTTACAAATGCAAGGCAAAACCTATCAACAGCGCATGCAGGAAATACGCTGCATGATGGCTACCGAATACTTAAAAGATGCCAATTTAAGCCTTCAAGAAATTGCGTTGCTATTAGGCTATTCAGAACAAAGTGCATTTCAACGGGCATTTAAACAATGGACCAAGCTGACACCACAGCAATGGCGCATTCAAAATAGTTTAACCCTTTAAAATAGTCGTTGTGATCATCGAGCTAATTAAATAAACTGAAAAAGTTCAAAAAACAATCAACAACAATAAATTAAAACAACAAGGAAAATAGCTTATGGATAAATATCTTGCTGAATGTTTGACACACTCCCACCACTTTCGACTAGCTCAAGTGGAGGATTCTAAAAGCAAAAGCTCTTAGGCGACTCCCTCACGGATTTCGCTTGCTTTCTGCTTCACAAGGCGACCTTTACCGCATCCACCCTCCACAGACAAAACGGTGTGTCCCACCGCCAAAATATTGCGAGAAGCATTTATATCCGCATTCTCGCTAAAACCACACTCAATACAGTTAAAGTTTGCCTGAGTGAGCCTATTTTCTTTTGCAACATGACCACATGAACTACAAGTCTGACTTGTATATTTAGGGTCAACTTTAACAAGTAAGCCACCTCGCCATTGTTGCTTATACTCCAACATATCAACAAGCATTGACCACCCTTGATCTAGGATTGATTTGTTTAAGCCTGATTTGGCTTTAACATTCTTTCCTTTTTTCTCAATTGAGCCTTTTGCAGACTTCGACATATTAGCTACTTTTAAGTCCTCAACTACGATCATTGCGTGGTTTTTGCTGAGAGTTGTAGTGACTTTGTGCAAGTAGTCATGCCGAATATTGGCAATATGATGATGTAGTTTATTAACTTTTAAATTAAGTTTTTTCCAATTTTCACTGAACTTGGTTTTCTTTTTCAACTTGCGTTGAAGTCTAGCTAATTTCACTTGATTGGCTTTAAAACTATTGATCGGGTTGAATACCTGACCATTAGAGGTTGTGACCAATTTCTTGATGCCAAGATCAACACCAATAGCTGATTTAGATGGGTGAATTGGTGTTTCAATTGTGTTTTCAACACCAAAAGAGATATACCACTTGCCAACATGCTTTGAGATTGTGGCGTTCTTAATCTCGCCTAAAATATCTTGTGATTTTCTAAATTTTACAACGCCAATATCACTAGGCAATTTAACTTGGTTGCCTTTAACCCAACAATACCTATTAAATTGAACAATACGAATTGAATCATAACCATCTGATTTTTTCTTGAATCGTGGCATGAGTGGTCTAAGTTGAATTTCATTACCATCGGGTAATTTAAAAAATTTTGGCTTCTTAGCTTTGAATGGTTTTTGCTTTAGCTTGGCTTGTTCTTTTTTATCGAAGAATTTACCCCAAGCATCACCAAGATCACGAACTTTTTGTTGAAGTGAGACACCATTTGAACTGTTTTCTAAAAAAGCACACTCAGGCTTTTTGCGCAATTCAGGGATTTTATTAACTAAATTAACTTTGTTAATTCGCTCATTATTAGCAAGCATCTCGAATGATGCAGCCAATATCTGATTCCAAACAAAACGTGCAGAACCAAGCAACTTGTTTAAAACAAGCTCCTGTTCTGCATTAGGCTCAAGCCTAAATTTGTACGCTTTGTTGATTTTCATAAATGAGTGTGTATATGTTAATATGTATAAATACTACCACTAATTAAGCCATTCACCAATGACAGAAATATATAAAAACCGACATTCAGCCTTTAATTTGCATGTACATTTAGTGTTTATTACTAAGTACAGAAAGAAAATTCTAGGTGAGTTGCATCATAAGTATTTTATTGAGTGTGCATCTGAAATCCGCAAAGAGTTTGATGCGGAATTAAAGGAATGTAATGGTGAAGCTGACCATGTTCACATGCTTATTCAGTATCCACCGACAGTTCAACTCAGTAAATTGGTAAATAACTTAAAATCAGTAACAAGCAGAAGAATGAGAAATGAGTTTTTGGATTTACGTGGTAGTTATGCAAAACCTGTTTTGTGGTCACGCTCATATTTTGCAGGGTCTTGTGGTGGCGCACCTTTGGATATTATTAAAAAATACATTGAAAACCAACAAGGTTAAAATCCTTGAAATTCACCTCCACCCTGACTGTCGGGTGGAGTCCTCTTTCACTTTAAGATAGATGGCTTTATAAGTGGCGGTCGGTACGATCACGCCTTTACCGATGGTCTTTAATTTTTTAGCCGCAAAAATCGGACCCGTAACAACGTAGACATCTAATTTTTGTTTGGTCACAATGGCACGAGTCGCTTCTTCAAGCTCACGCCATACCTGCTGATTATTTTTCGGTGCTTGCGTTCTGTGTACTACATTCAGTATCATATTTAAACAAAATAACAATAACAAACTGAATAAAAAATAGACAAAATATTTAAAAGCTCTGTTATGCTTTTGATAGGCTTTGTTGCACAAAGATTTGAAATGCAAAGCGCCCCTAATTGAGCCAAATTTAAGGCGTAACTTGGGTAAGTGGTCGACCTAATTCCGTAAATCTGTTGAGGACTGCTACACGTGCATGAATTTCATTCACCTGACTAGGAAAGCTTCTTGCCATTAATTTATCGCCTAATAATTTGATGCAATGCATCTTGGTTTCCACCAAACTGCGGCGATGATAGCCTGACCATTTTTTCCATAATGTCCTGCCTAAACGTTTAACTGTTCGAAGTAATTCATTTCGCTCTAGCGAGCTACTTTTTGTATCTTTCCATGGTTTCGCATTTTTTCTAGGTGGAATCACCGCATGTGCTTGCCGATCTGCAATAACCTGACGGCATTGCTTGGTGTCATAAGCTCCATCGGTATAAACAGAGTCAATCTGCTCATCTTGTGGAATCTGATTAAGTAAATCACCAAGCACCTGTGAATCACTGACATTATTGGTTGTGAGCTGAATAGCGCGTATTTGTAGGATTTTGGCATCTATACCAATATGTAGTTTACGCCATTGGCGACGATATTCAGCTCCATGTTTCTTGCGTTTCCATTCGCCCTCACCTAGAAACTTCATGCCTGTAGAGTCTACGAGTAGATGCAGCCCATCGCTACTTTTTTGGTAGCTGATTGCAATATCAATATGCTTTTGTCTTCTACAAAGCGTACTGTAATCTGGTGCGGTCCAATTTAATCCGCAAAGTTTAATCAGACTTTGCACAAAGCCAGTGACCATACGTAAAGATAGACGGAATAAGGATTTAATCATTAAGCAGCATTGGATGGCTGCGTCGGAGTAGGTTTGATTTCGCCCTTGTTTGCCTTTTGATGGCGCATACCATTGCGTAGCAGGATCAAACCAAATGGCAATATTTCCGCGACTCATGAGTGCTCGGTTATATGCGGGCCAATTGGTTGTGCGGTAGATTTTCTGTGTAGGCTTATTCATTTGGAAATTATATCGCTGAAAAAGCCTTTACAGATAGGTTTGTGCAACAAAGCCCTGATTATTTGTACCGAAGAATTTTAAATATTCATGCATAATCTGCGGATGAAATACTGATCCTAGCCAAAATAATGGACAGCACGTCCCTCTAAAGATAACGTAACTTTAATCTTTGGAGATTCAAGAAATGGCTAAACGTTTTAGTCCTGAATTTAAACAGCAAGCGATTGATTATGCACTTTCAAACTCCCACGAACCTATAGCTGCAATCGCCCAGAAATTAGGTGTGGGTTATTCAACTTTAGACAAATGGATTCGTGAAGCCAATCCAGTAGGTTCAAGCAAACGTCAACTTTCACCAGAACAACAGCGGATCTTAGAATTAGAGAAAGAAGTCAAACAGCTCAGGGAAGCCAATGACATCTTAAAAAAAGCGCATGTGTACTTTCTGACAGATCATGCCAAGAAAAGTACACGGTAATTCAAGATCTGGATGTGAATGAAGTCACTGTATCTTCTGCCTGTCAATGCCTGGGTGTCAGCACTTCAGGCTATTATGCCTGGCGAAAACGCCAGGCCAATCCAGCGCAGAAATATAATGATTTAAAAGCCGTATATTGGCAGCATCATGCACGATTGGGTGCACCTTCATTGGTACATGACATGCATGATTTAGGTTACAGCATGAGCGAACGAACCGTTGGAAGAACGCTTAAAAAGCTTGGTTTACGTAGCAGGATTGCACGTAAATACAAGTATACGACTGATTCAAACCATCGTTTGCCTACAGCGCCTAACTTGTTGGATCGTCAATTTACGGTCAATGAACCCAATAAGATCTGGACAACGGATATTACCTATATCCGTACTAAGCAAGGTTGGCTGTATTTGTGTGTGATGCTGGATCTATTCAGCCGTCGTATTGTCGGTTGGCAAACCAGCCATCGAATAGACCGTCAATTGGTGTATGATGCGTTTCATTATGCAATGGCTCGTCAGGGGTATCCAATGGGTGTCATGGTGCATTCGGACCAAGGCTCACAGTACTGTAGTCGTGATTTTAGGGCGCTATTATTGACGAATAACTGCGTTCAAAGTATGTCACGCAGGGGAAACTGTTGGGATAATGCAGTGACCGAAAGCTTCTTTCATACATTGAAAGGTCATGTGGTCCATGGCAGTGTGTTTGCCACTCGAAAAGAAGCGAATACAGTCTTGTTTGACTATATTGAGATTTATTACAATCGGGTCAGAAGGCATTCCGCAAACGGCTGGTTAAGCCCAGAAGCCTTTGAACAGAAATATTTTAAGAATTTAGAGGGATTTGTTGTCCACGATACTGTCTAGGATCAGAATCCTAATGTTTTTTAATAGGAAAATTGAAGATTTATCTGATCAATTTTAAATTATTTCCATATTAGAATTCACTTATATTAAAATATTGCATAAGTTTTTTATGACATTTTTTTTGGTGCTTAAATCATTCAAAATTTGAAGATGTTCTTGTTGAATAACGTCAATTTGGCAAGCTATTTCTGGATACTCTACCTTTAATTCACTAATGAACACAGCTTCTTTGCTTTTTGTATTTAAACTGTCTGAGATAGTATTCATTTTTTCTTTTAATACTTTTTCAATCTTTTCGTTAATTTTTTTCGCTCTATAATCCACAATTGGTTGTGCCTCTGTGTACAAAAACACTTTACTGTTTTTGGGATTTTTCTTACGTGTTAAATAACCACATTTATAAAGAACATTAGGGTCTGTTGACATTTCAAGTATAGAATTTACCCGATAAAGGTAGCCAAATAAATACACAAGCTAATGCAACTGCACCCTCATAGCTACACTTTAGCTTATCATATCGTGTTGCTATTCCTCTGAACTGCTTTAACCTACAAAATGCATTCTCAACTAAGTGCCTGATTTTATATAAATACCAATCCATATGGTCATTATTTGACTGTGTATTTGATTTTCTTGGAATATTAGCTTTAGTTTTTTTCGCAGATATTTGTTCCCTTAATGATTCAGAGTCATATCCCTTGTCTGCACAACATACTTCCGTTTCACTCAAATCCAGTTTTTCAATCATTTTTGGAGCAATCTTGACGTCATGCGTCGTTCCATCGGAGATAATAATTTCAATTGGATTGCCATCTGCATCAACAGCTAAGTGTATTTTAGAACTATTTCCACCAATGCTTTTAGAAATATCCTGATCTTTTATTCCAGCAGAATGTTGGTGTGCCCGAACATGACTACCGTCAATAAAAACCCATTCCATATCAGCATTTGAAGAAATTAATTTAAATACTTTCATTAGCTTATCATTTTTACACCAACGATTATATTTTTTAAATATTGAGTTATACGAACCAAATTCTTTAGGCAAATCACGCCAAGGACAGCCTGTTCTTATTCTATAAAGTATGGCTTCGACAAAATTTCTCAAATTAGATTTGAAATAGATATCAAAATTTCGGAAAATAGAAAGTAACTTAGACCAGTGTTGATCATTCAGCATTGTACGAGGCATAGCGAGAGTAAAATTGGGTTTGGCGATTTAATTTTACTACCTCGCTATTTTTTTAAGCAACAAATGTCAACAGACCCTAATTCCTTTATAAATTTTTTTCTTATTTTCATCATTGATAAGATCTTCTGATAAAACATTGTTAATAAAAGTCTTAGCCTCCCATTGTTCAATTACAAGCCTCTCAAAAAGATCAAAAAAACGATTATAGAATGGCAATACTCTCTTAGACATCTAGCAATCCAAAATCAAAATGAGGATTATAAGCCGTGGACTTATAAACATCAAAAATTAATAGTTCTATTTTTTACTGATCTATCTGAATGAAAGAGTTAGCTAAAGATATTGGAAAGTTAATACGCAAAAATCGTGAGATTAAAAAAATTAGCCAAGAGCATTTGGCATTACTGACTGGGATAGATAGAAGTTATTTAGGACGTATCGAAAGAGGGGAAGTCAATTTAACTGTCTTAAAACTTTATATAATTGCTAAGTCAATCGATATAAACCCTAAAGATTTATTGCCATAATATTCTATTTTTTTCAAATACTTAAGAACATTTTAAAATATTATTTCTCCGCCAGCCCCATGGAGGAGTGGGACATTTTTCTTTCCATAATCCTATTTCAGATTTACGACTTTCTATTTCTGCATTAGAGTACAATTGACGATCACGATCTGTCTGATCTTTTTGATAAAATTTATAGTGCCAAGCATAACCTTGTTTTATTTGAGACAAATTACAGTCTGTTTCATCTACTAAAACTTTTCCAAGTAACCTTCCATATTTGTCTTTTTCAGTCCATTCAATACGAATTTTTTTAGCTTTATACAAACAGTTAGCTAAAACACGCATGCTCTCTTTACCAAATGCTTGGTCTTTCTCTGGTGCATCAATTCCTTGTAAACGAATTTTTTTCCATTCATCTTTATCTTTTATATGGATGGTATCTCCATCAACAACATATAAAATATTACTAATTACGATACCTGCTGAAGAATAGCGAGGATTATTAGCATAGATAGAAGAAATGCAATTTAGATTTAGAAACAATACTAAACTGCAAGTCATTAATTTATTTAAACTTATTAAGAATTTCAAATGTATTACTTCATCAATCTTAGAAACTGCGGGTTCTTAATTTGCATTTGCATATTATTCTTATATTCCTCTATAGTTCCTCGACCACAAAATCTCTGCCCAATTTTTGCATCAATTTTACCAAAGCGCTCTTCAAACCAACGGTAATCATTATCCCATACTAATATTGTTAATGTTTGGTTTGGATATTTTCTATCCAGATTCAAATAATGTCGATTAGATAAATGCTTTATTTCAACTAATTTACCGCAAGCCATGACTGATTGACCTACATAAAAAGGAGCCTTTATAGCTTCTACTTTCACTTCTGCGGCAAATGCAGAGGACACCATACTTAAACAAAATAAACTTATGCTAAATTTCTTGAACATTATTTTCTTCATGACCTTAAATATTCCAAACAGTTATAAAAACTACTAATGCAACAATAATTATGAGTAAATACCATAGTATAATTTGATCTTTATTAAGTCCCATATTTTTTAAATTACTTTTATTTAATAATTTTGACTTATATACCTCAAGAGCTATACGGTCTTTTTCCAACTTTAAGCTATGTAATCTTTGTGCTTCTAATTTTCGTTTAGCATCATCTTCTGCTTTTTTCCTGTCTCGTTCCTCTTGATCTTTAAAATATTGTTCTAAAACGAGGAGAAAAAAACAAAACCTACTATTCCTATGATGATACCCATAATATTAATTTACTTGCTCTAAACTGCTTAATTCAATCTGTGGCGTACCTCTATATGACGTAATTTCACCAGAAATACAGATACTATTACCCACATATTGATTCAAATTTCCAAAATTAGAAATATCACTTGACCAAACGACAGCTGTTAAATTTTGTCTAGGATAATTATTACCAAAATTTAAATATATGCCTTTTGAAAATTCTTTTATTTGTACAACCTGTCCACAAACTTTCCTGTATTCACCAATATATTTTGACGCGTCGCTAGCATGTATAAATGATGAGTCTTCTGTATGTGATTCAATATTCTGCTCCTGAGCAGTAACCTGTTCCACTTCAATTTGAGGTGAATCATTCACTAGAGGATCAATGTCTGGAGACTCATTAGAAATTTTATTAAAAGAAGGTTCAGAGTCCACAATTTTGCTTACTGTATCTTTAGAATCAGTATATTTAATATCTGAAGATTTTTCATTTTTCAAAATATATGTAGTTATACCTACTATAAAAATAACTATGAGCCCTAATAAAGCCATATGGATATGCTTTATACCAACAGATTTATTTGATGTAACTATTAATTCAGGACTAGTATTAAGCACTTGTTCCGGCCATTGTAGGTTTGTAGCACTTACCTCTTTATCTTGTTTAGATTCTGGGTTGATGTCTTCTTTTGACTTTGCCTTCAATTCATCAATCTGTTGGCTAAGCCCTTTCATCATTTGTGCAATATTTTTTAATTCATCAGTAGTTCCTACCTCATTCGGAGCTTCTTTTTTCTCAGCCATTTGTGCTTTTAAAGCCATAATTGCTGAGTTTAACTTTTTAAGTTCCTGCTCATGATTATTTTTTATGCTAAGTTCTTTTACCTCCAGTAATTCTTTTTGATAATCACTTAGAGATTTTTGTATCTGTTTTCTAGACTCTGCATCATTCATGTGCTTAATTTTTTGCTTATATAAAATTGTCTGAATTTCGTTGATAACTCTATTTGGATTATTCAACCAAGTCGTATTTGCATAACGTACTAAAGTACCAACATTAGCAACTAATGCATTTTGTCTTTCTAAAGTTTTTTCCAATAGATCATTTTGAAATTTAAAACGACCATCAAGCTCGATTGATAAAAAATACCCTTTTTCTGCATTTTTTATACAAAAGTCAATATAACGATTACCTCCATCAAAATCAGTAAAATGATATTGAGGAATAACATCCTCTGGCTTTAAACCATTAATTTTTTTAAGGATATCAATAACAAATCTTTCTTCAAAATCTACAGGGTGCTGCATCAATTTCCTATTGGAATCTAACCAATTTTCCCAAGTTTGCATCATGCACCCGAAATAATAATATTAAAAATATTGTATTAATAAATAAAGTTTTTTCATCAAAAATTAGAATAACTTGGCGAATTCAAACATGAGGTGCGACAGTTTCAAAAGCCTTATGATAATCAACAAGCTGAGCAAATTTCTCTAATGGTGTAAGCCAATCTAACGCTTTTCTAGGGCGAGTATTCAGAGACATGGCAACTTGATTTAAATAATGCTGATCTGCCTGGTTTAAATCAATCCCTTTAGGTAAATATTGCCTAATTAAACCATTCATATTTTCGCATGTGCCTTTCTGCCATGGCGAATGTGGGTCACAGAAATATACATCTATGCCTAAATCTTCTTCGAGGATTTTATGTTCTGACATCTCACGTCCACGGTCATAGGTCAATGTTTTACGCAGTTCTGCAGGTAAATATTTCAGAGCTTCAGTTAAAGCCTTGCGCACTGATTCTGCCTTTGCATCAGGTAATGTTGCCAAGATACAGAGCCGTGTATTTCGTTCAATAAGTGTTGCTATCGAACTTTTATTGTCTTTACCTTTAATTAAATCAGCTTCCCAATGACCCGGTATTTTTCTTTCTTGAACTTCGGCTGGGCGCTCATGAATAGTTTTAATATCCTGTAATATAGAATCTTTTTTAGGTTCACCGGTAGCTTTTCGCTTTTTATTTTCATGACGCAGACAGGATAATAAGTCTTTTTTCAACTCACCCTTTGGTAATGCTCGTATCGTTGAATAAATCGTTGTATGGCTTACATTCATTGTTTGATCCAAATCAGGAAATGTCTTTAAACGCTTTGCTATTTGCTGAGGAGACCATAAACAACGGATCGCTTCAACAATAAATTTCCAGAGGATTGAATCGGTTTTGAGTTTTCTGTGACCATGTCTACGTCTAGCGAAGGTGTTATCAGAAGCATATTGAGCTTGATAAACGTCATTGATGCTGTTTCTTTTAAGCTCACGATAGATCGTACTAGGATGTCTTTTAATGAGTTCAGCAAATTTTCTGGGTGAAAAGCCTTCTTTTCTTGACTCAAGCATTAATGCAGTACGATCTTCAAAGTTAAGATGATGGTATGACAATTTTATATACTCCATAAACCCTTTAAATTAATTAGGTGGTTTATGTCGCACTTCAAGTTTTACTCTGCCCTTCTTTGTTGATATTATCATAAACAACTTATTCAAAGCTAAACTTCTTCTGAAGCATGCTTATATCTTTTTCTGAAATATCAGTTGCACATTGACTTTCGGCATCCCAATAAGAATATTCAATTTCTTTATCTGATGCTAAGTCATTTGGGCTTAAAGGAAGACTATATGTATTTCTTTTTTGATCTTCCTCTAACTGAGGAAAAATATTAATTCCAGTGAGATCTTCCAACGCACATACACTGATCACCTGCACTTTTGGAACAGTATTTTTCAGGGTATTTTCGGCATAGTACACACCTGCAACCCCTGTTTTTGGCATATATATGGCTTTATAGGTTGCTGTTGGAACAATGACCCCCCTACCTATCGTTTTAAGTTTTTTCGTAGCAAATACTGGTCCAGTAACCACATATACATCTTGATTCTTCTTAATCGCAATACCCCGTATTAAATATTCTATTTTTGTTAGTACTTCTAAATTTGCAACTGGTGCTATATTCGCCAATGAAAAACTGTCAAATTGAGCAGTTTTATTTGGCATATCTGCATTTGGAGCTAAACGCCAACGAATATATCCAGAACCACGATAGTCTGAAAGCTTAGAACGATAATCAAGAGGAATCCTTTCCTCTTCATGAAAATTAACTTCTCTAGGCACATTTTGACTTAATCGTTGAACAGTTAAACGCTCAGCTACCCAAAGTGGAGTTTTTGATACTCCTGAGTACATCAGATTAAAACCATTAAAACATAATGGATAAGTATCTCTCTGCAAACTCTCTTTATTTAAATAGGGTGGAACATTTTTGTAAAACTGTTCTAAGCATTTTTTATCCCCTATTGGATAGAGCTTAACCAAAGTTGTTGATACCTGATCATAATAGAAAGCTAATCCAAAACTACTGATTGCTATAATTGCTAAAACTACTTTAATAAAATTTCCAGATAAAAAACCAGAGTCAGTTTTATATTGACTTTTATGTTTTGGCATAACAATCCGACTAATTAATAAAAATATACATTATTTAAAATAATCTCTTAATGAAGAATTTTAACAATTAAACTTTGCAGAAAGTTCTGCAACCATTCCAAAAATTTTGATTTTATATTCTCAATGAATATATCTTGTTCTTTAACAGGCTGACTAGATGAATTATAACTAGACCCATTACTGTTAATGAATCCAAATTTTATTCCTGTCTCAGTAACAAATTCTTCATAAGATATTGGTTCAGGTACAATCTTTATAGATTCATTTTTAATGAGATATACCCAAACTTTATCTTCGCTAGGGTTATAAATTAATTTAAATATTCTAGATGGTTTCCAAACTCTATTTTTACCGATCTTAACTGAATTTTCTTTTTTATCGAAAATAATGCCAGAAAGAATATAAGTATCTCCTTCAGATCTTAAGATATATTTTCTAACATCAGTCTCAATTTTTTTCCATGGACCTCTATTATTGTCTGAATCTTGCGGAAAAATATTAGATAATGCAAAAGTTTGAGCCATACCCCGAGCCGTAATTGAATTACCAGCTGGTACTAGATGTCCTCTATCAACGCTAGGCCGAACATTTTTATAATCAGATGCTTTTGCTCTACCTTTAGTAGGTATTCTAGGATCAGAATAAAAGAAATCTGTCCGTTTCAAACCTTCACTTTTATTTTTAATTTGTTTAGCACTTAATTTTTCAATAACTAGAAGCGGTGTTTTAGTGCGATCTGAATATACTACAGCAAAGTTATCAGAACATAACTCCCTTATACTCCACTTCATTTTATTAAAATATGTTAACTCAGTTGTCTCTTTTGGATTTTTTTTAGGAAATAAATCAGAACAACCATCAAATGAATTTTGTTTTTGTTTACTGCTATATAATTCTATCGGTCTTTTCTTAGCAATTTCTGAATAATCTATAACACTAATATTTTCTTTAGCAAACACTAATGAACTATTTAGGCAGATACTAAATATGATTAAATAAAAACTAAATTTCACGATTATCCACTTAATAAAAAATTTATATGATATAAAAATATGATTATCATATTTTTATAATTGTTTAAAAACAAATACTTAATACCAAATATGATATGATTAGATGGACAGAAATTGCGGCACCATGTTGGCTAGCGAAAAACTATCAAACTGTGCGGCTTTGGTTGGCATATCTGCATTCGGTGCCATATGTCCACGGTCATAACCTGAGGCACGATAGTCCGCTAAAGTTGCACGATGTGCAGATTTAACTCTCTCTTCCTCATGGAAATTATCTTCACGCGGAATTTTTTGACTTAAGCGCGACGGCGTTAACAGCTCTGCCACCCATAATGGTGTCTTTGAAACACCTGAATAAGCCACATTAAAGCCATTAAAACACAGTGAATAGCTGTCTTTTTTCAGACTTTCTTTTACTAAATAAGGCGGAACATCACGATAAAACTGATCTAGACATGCTGTATTAGACCCTGAAGATAGCGAAACCAATTGGCTAATTTTTTCTTGCCCAAAAGCAATTGCAAAACTCCCTGAAGCGACCACGCCAAGAATGATTTTTACCGTATTTTCATTTAAAAACTGAGTAATTAAATTTTTTGAATTCCGTTGCTTCTTTGCCATATTGAACAGCTACTTTTGTACATCTACCGCATTGAGCCTGAGCTTAACAAGCTGCGTAAATGAAGTATATCAAGCACTCGTTATTTGCTGAATAAATAAGCATTGATGCGTCATTTTATGTCGCACTTAGATCCATTCTTGCTGAATCCTGCACCGTATTTATTCATAACAGTCTTTTATTCTTTATTTTTAAATTTTATTTTTCACATAAAAAACCAGAGACTAGCTCTGGTTTTCATTTCACAATATTTCAAAATTTAGATTTCGATCTGGCTACCCAATTCAACAACACGGTTGGTCGGAATTTGGTAAAAATCGCTCACAGGACTGGTATTGCGTTGCATGGAAATAAACAGTTTTTCACGCCAAGGCGCCATGCCATCTCCAACTGTATGAATAATACGATCACGCGAAATAAAGAAACTCATTTGCATTAAATCGTATTCAAAGTCCCATTCAGCATAGGCCTGTTGCATAGCTTGAGGAATATTGGGCTGATCTTTAAAGCCAAAATACATATAGATCCGATAAAAGTGTTGATCCAGCTTTTCGACTTTAACTCGTTCATCGGCAGGCACAAAAGGAATATCACGCGTCACTACCGTAACCATAATATTACGTTCATGTAAAACTTTGTTATGCTTAATATTATGCAACATAGCATGTGGCACAATATTCGGCGTTCCAGTCAGGAAAATCGCATCTCCCGGAACAAATTTGGTTCCACCACCCATCGACACACTTTTAATAAACAACTCGATTGGCAGCGCATCTTGTTCCATACGTTTCAGCACCAATGCACGACCATCTTTCCATGTCATCAATACTGTAAACAGGACTGCTCCAAGCATGATTGGCACCCATCCCCCTGAAATAATTTTCAATGACGTCGATGCCACGAAAATAAAATCGAGGATTAAAAATGGTGTCGCGAATAACAATACTTTCCAAATTGGCCAGCGCCAAAAACCATAGGCCAATATCGAAATCAGAATCGTTCCACAAAGCATGGTCATAGTGACCGCCACGCCATAAGCACTGGCTAGATTGGCACTATTTTCAAACAGTGCAATCAGAATCACGACTGAGATAAACAGCATCCAATTAATAAATGGCAAATAAATCTGTCCACGTTCAACTGCAGAAGTATGTCGTACGGTTAAGCGTGGTAAATAGCGTAATTGAATCGCTTGATTGACCATTGAAAAAACGCCAGTAATGACCGCCTGTGAAGCAATGACCGCTGCTGCTGTCGCTAAACCAATCATTGGATACAACGCCCAATTCGGAATCAGCATATAGAATGGATTGGTCAGGGCATTGGCATCACGAAGCAGTAAAGCCCCTTGCCCTGCATAGTTCAGGAGTAAACAAGGTAATACAATAATGAACCATGCCAATCGAATCGGAAGACGTCCAAAATGCCCCATATCGGCATAGATCGCTTCACCACCCGTCATCGTGAGAATAACTGCGCCCATAGTTAGAAACGCCACATAAGGCTGATCAAAGACAAAATGGAAAGCCCAATAAGGATTGACCATCGCCAAGACTTCAGGCGTTTGCAGAATACTCCACAAACCAAAACCACCTATAGATAAAAACCAAGTCAGTGTTAATGGACCAAAGAACTTACCCATCGTCGCTGTACCGTGACGCTGAATAAAGAATAACCCCGCCAAGATCCCGATTGATAAAGGCATAAGCCAGTCATTAAAAACAGGCGTTGCAATACTCAGACCTTCAATGGCAGACAGAATGGAGATCGCAGGCGTAATGATGCCATCACCAAAAAATAGTGAAGCGCCGACAAAACCAAGGGCAATCAGATAGATCTTTTTATCATCCGAAATTAAGGTCGTCCGCAGATTCAATGCCAATAAAGACATGATTCCGCCCTCACCATTGTTGTCGGCACGCATGATAATGGTCACATACTTAAAACTGACGGTAAGCATGATGCACCAAAATATCAGTGACAAAATTCCCAATACTGAGGCTTCGCTAATCGCTAGATGTGCGGTAAGAAAACATTGTCGCAGTGCGTAGAGAGGGCTGGTGCCAATGTCACCAAAAACGACCCCAAGCGCAGCAAGTGTTACCACTGGGAGAGCTGCTTTATGTGCAGTGCTTTGCATATATTGTCTTCGTTTTAAAGCATTTTTGCAGATCATAGCACCAGACTAAAACTTTTTCTTCAAATCAATTGTTTCAGCTTGGCATGATTCTGTTTTTTCTATATTATGCACCGCCATGGTGAAGTGTCCGAGTGGCTGAAGGAGCACGCCTGGAAAGTGTGTATACGTTTATAGCGTATCGAGGGTTCGAATCCCTCTTTCACCGCCAAAATTGCTTGTTACTGGACTATACCGTAGTACTAAAAGGTTTGAATCTAAAGGGTTCAAGCCTTTTTTTTCGTCTTTGCAATCTTATACAGTCTTGTAGTATCCAGAGATATTTGACGGTATATTTAAAAATAAAATTTTAACCAAGGTATTCAAGCTAAAAACTAGACCCACCAGTATTTGCGTTATTTATCATGAAAATATTGTAAATCGATTGTTTTTTGTTAGCATGAAGGTCATTACTGAGGGGTATAATAATGAAAAAACTTATTTTAATTGGTTTAACAACTTTAGCATCAGGAATTGCCTGCGCAGATCAAGCTTTGAATGTGCAATATGGTCAACCTGCTGCCTTGGGGACAACACCAAACTATGTTTCAACAACTGTAGCATCTGACCAAGTCAATAATGCATTTACCTTACATGGTGGTTATACAGGGTGGAAAGTAGATTCAAGTGCTATTGGTGGAAAAGCACGTTTTCATGGTTTCCATCTTGGTTCAACTTATGATTTTGACCAACGTGGTGTATGGACTAAGTACGAGCATCAATCTGATGATGACTTTAAAAACGAGCAAGTGTCTTTTGGTGGACAATACACGTTCTACAATAAAAACAATACTTATGCGCTCGCACAAGCAGGTATTGGCTATATGTGGTCTGATTTAAAATATAGCAGCACAGACGTTTCTATCGAATTTGATCCTGATACGGGAGAAGAAACTGACCGTACAGAAACAACCACTAAAACCGATGCTAAAGCACGTAATATTTTCATTCCTGTAAATATTGAATTAGGTCACTACTTTACGCCTCAACTTGCTGCATATGCAGGTCTTGGTTATAAGTGGTCACAAAATACCAGCATTCGCGGCACAGAAACTGTTGGAGATGAAACCACTACATTAAAAGGTCGTAGCGGTTCACTTGACCTACACGGCACAAGCTATAACTTCGGTCTGAAATATCGCTTCTAATCTTTAAATTCTAGACCTTATTAAAAAAGCCACAACTATGTGGCTTTTTTATTTTCTTATAAAAATTGGCATAAAAATAGCTTAATTCTATTGTCACAAAACTTATGTTATGTTCAATTTAAACCTAATAAATAAGGAGAAAACCATTTTAATAAAAGACTTAGTTCACTCTTGATCTTCACTTCATGTCCACTCAGGTTCACTGCTATTCTAAGGAGCGAATATGAATAACAGCGCAAACTATGTAAAACAGATCAAAAATGCTAAACGTGGCGGTTATACCCCGACCATCGCCAAAGATGTCAATAAACATAAAATTCAGAAAGCTTTACGTCTCATTGAACAATGGAGAAGCCTCGCTCAAGAACTTAAACCTCAGTTACAATTTGATATGGCATTCACCTTAGAAGAATGCGCGCAAGACCTCGACAAAGTGCTAAGAAGCCGTTAATTATTTCCATATATTATTCACTCGTCAAATTTTCGCCTGTAGCTCCACATGCAGGCGAAATTATTTTTACGCAATTTATTTCACTGATTTAATGTTTTTACCTATGCAGAGTAGCGCAAAAAATTTAAACGGTTATTTTTTGGCTTGCATGGCTAAAAAAAATCTGTAGAATGCATCCCACAACGCCGGCATAGCTCAGTTGGTAGAGCAACTGACTTGTAATCAGTAGGTCCACAGTTCGAATCCGTGTGCCGGCACCATTTCTTAGCCTCGCTTCTTAGTGAGGCTTTGATGTTTTTAAAGCCCGCATTTTTCTATTTTATGCTTTGTGCAGTCACTTGTACGTATTTGACAAAACCATCTCTAAATAATTTCTCACATAGCTTTGCCGTCATTTGAATTTTAAATTCATCTAACTTAGTACTCGTTTTTTCTTTTAAGCGTCCTTTTGAATTTAAATCCTGTTTTACGTAATGCGCAAAACCCGATAAGACCTGTGCTGATAAATCCTCAATCTCAATATCTTTAAATTCAAACTGTTCCAATATATTTTTTAGCTGTGATGCCGTTTTTAACTCATTGAAGTGTACATCTGCAGATTTTAGCAACATTCGATATTGTAATTTTTGTAATGAATTTAAATGTTGCCCTTGATCTGACCAAATTAGCGTGTGAAATCCGATTCGTGCTTTTGAATTCAAAACACTGTTTATGTTGTCGAGCAACGTGATTAATGGGCTGTGATAGGCCGCATCAATACACATCACCACATCAAATTTCTGTGAAAACTGGATCTCTTTCAGTTTTAAAAAAGATGCATGATAAATGGCATTTAAATCAGGAATTTGTTCCCTTATACGCGCAACATGCTGTGCCTGTAACTCAACGCCTGCCAAATATTGTACCTGATAATGCTGTTGCCAAAACAATAAACTCGCACCTTGCCCACAACCTAAATCAAGCAGTTTATCTTTTGAATTTAAATTCACAGCTTGAGCAAGATGATCTGCCAATTGCGCGCAAGCCAACACATAATCATGCTGACCTGCTTGCCAATATCCCAAATTACTCCAAGGCAAGCTCGACTGATCACCTAACATTGCAGCATTAATTGCATATTTATGTTCAGATAATTTGGTCTTGAATGCTTTGGGTAAATGCATTTTAGTAGCCCAACTGCGGTGCAACTTCAACCACAGGTTTTAAACCTGCAAATGGCAGTGGAGCAGCAAAGATTTCACCAATCTTCATCGCGGAGGTTACGGCAGATTCTAAAATCGGTAAGCCATCACATGACCATGAGCCACAATAAAAGACTTTACGATTGGCATCCAAGTGACGTTGTTGAAGCTCTTTATTCAAGGCAACTGTATCAGCATCGACGACTGCTCGCGTTAAGGTGACAGATGAGATCACTTTTTTCGGGTCAATCTCAGTCACAGGACGCCATGTTTGGAATACGGCAGACTTGCCGACTAAACTCGGTTCAATCGAATTCAGCCAAACAGTAAATTGCTGACGAGTGAATTTACGATCCATCATATAACTCAGAACTGCCCAATCTTTACGTTTTGGCGGCATTACAGAAGCATCGGTATGAATAACCAATTCACCCTGCTCAAATTTAAATTTCTTTAGCAATTCGATATCATTAGCAAATTGGTTCACATCTAGGAATTGTTCAATATTCGTGGTTGGTGTCGCTACAATCACACGATCAAACAGTTTCGAATACCCTGCCGCATTCTCTACCTTAACCTGATCACCTTGCTCTTGTACCAAAGTAATTGCAGCACCATCTTCAATATGGATACCTTCAATTAGTTTATCAACCAATGCAGGTGTTCCACCTTGCATGCGAAGTAAAGCATCTCCATCAGTAAGTTGACGCAGGAAAATCAATAATGGTTTCGCAGGCCATTCACCAATAGTTTTCGGATCACAGGTACAAATCGTATAAAGTACCGGCATCACCGCACCATGCCAAAAAACTTCCTCAATTTCATTGCGATTGATGAATTCAGCCAAGCTGATCTCTTGATGTTGAGATTTAAAAAACTTGGTTAAAGCCGCTTTCAGTTGCAGTAAACCTTTGACCAAACGCCAGCCATATTGCTGTAAACCTTTACGGTTATTAATAATCGGGAAGTTACCAATTCGACTACGTGACGTCGTTAACCATGTTTCTGTCTTATCTTCAAATAACCAGCTACATGCCATATAGGTACGCACTGGAAAGGTTTTAATGCCTAAATGAGTCGCAAGGCTCAGCGTGTTTTTCCATAAATGAGGGTTCATCACACGTAAAGGTGCATCAATTAAACCACCTTCAAACTCCAGACTATGACTGTCCATACCACGACCTTGAAGTGCTTCAAAAATCGTAATCTGATGTCCTGCATCTTGAAGAATTCTGGCTGTTGCCAGTCCGGCCATGCCACTCCCAATTACTGCGATATCCAAACTGATCATCCATTATTAAAAACTTTTCGAAATTATGACCTAAGCATTGAGCAATGATGTTATTAAAATCTTCCATATTGCAGGCTTTTCACCAAAATCAAACAGGACAGTAAATTTTGACTTCTTTCTCCCTTCTTTGAATTTTTATAATTAATTGCTTTTTTATCTATATCGATTAATACATTACAAATCAGAGTTTATGATTGACCAATCATTAAAACTTATTTTACTTTAAATATAATTTTCACTAAGATGATCACATAATAAACACTTCGATTGATCAGCCTCCACATGATCGAATTGCGGTGTATAAGCTTAATAACAAGAAGAACATACAGCGATTGCAATACAAAAGCCCCTGTATTTACAGAGGCTTTTGTATTTCTTTTCTACAAGATCAAACTGTTTCTACAGCAATTTCACCAAATTTACCATTATTGAAGTCCTGAAAAGCTTGCACGATTTCAGCTTTGCTATTCATGACAAATGGACCATAACCTTGGATTGGCTCGTTTAATGGCTCCCCAGTCAATACTAAAAACTGAGTATCCTGATCTGCCTGTAAACGAATGCCTGTTCCAGTGCCTTTACCAAACATCACCATAGAACTGTCCAACACATGCGTACCATTAATATCTACATCACCTTTTAACACCACAACAATACTGTTATGGAAAAAAGGCACATTGATAAATGCTTCATGCCCCGCTTTGATCTCGCCATCCCAAACATTGACATCACTAAAAGTTTGGGCTGGACCGCGGTGCTCTGCATATTCACCTGCAATGATACGCATATGTCCTGCCTCATCTTCAAGCTTCACACGAGGAATATCTGCTTTGGTGATCGCCTGATAACGTGGTGTCGTCATTTTATCTTTGGCAGGTAAATTGATCCAAAGCTGCACCATTTCAAACAAACCACCATGTTGGGCAAAATCACTGGAATGAAACTCTTCATGTACTACGCCTGAACCTGCTGTCATCCATTGCACATCCCCTGCTTGGATGGTGCCACCACCGCCACTTGAGTCTTGATGTGTCACTTCACCTTGGTACGCCAATGTCACTGTTTCAAAACCGCGATGTGGATGTGAGCCTACACCATGTTGTGCTTGAGTCGCATCGAAATGATAAGGAGCTGCATAATCCAAAAGCAGAAATGGACTAATGGCTTGCCCCAAACGATCATAGGAGAATAGATTTTTGACTGGGAAGCCATCGCCAACCCAATGCATTTGTTGATTACGATATACACCAATTACTTTTTTCATCTTATTACTCCTATATAAGATAGGATGAACATGGTGCTATCTTAGCCCTTACGTAATGATGAATAAATAACCAAGTTAATATTCAGTATTTCATTTATGAGACAATGGATTTAAATTGTAAGCATCCGGCTAACACAGCCTTACCAAGCGATCCTATAAGCCTTAATTTAGTCCCCACCTAAAAACAAGTGGGGACTTAATCCATGAACATGGATATATATTCAGCAACACCTCCTATTGCTAAAAAACGCAGAACATACAGCAAAGAATTCAAACTCAGTATTGTCAATGCCTGCAAAAATCCTAATACCTCGATCGCTTCGGTCGCACTGCAACATAGTATTAATGCCAACCTTGTCAGTCGTTGGATCAGGATCCTCAGCCATCATGATGGTGCCGTGCAGGATCCTACTCATGTGAATCCAGCATTTATTGCTTTGCCTTACACTGCTGCAATCAGCCAACCTATTGATGAGAGGATCACGTTGTGTATCACCGTGCCTCATACGAATAATGATATTCAGCTAAAATGGCAGACATCAGAAATACCTGCCTTGGCAGAATTACTCAAGGCACTGGCAACATGATCCGTATCAATGAAATTTGGCTCTCTACCCAGCCGATGGACATGCGTGCGGGTATGGATACGGCTATGGCGCAGATCATGAAAGCCTTTGGCTCGATCAAACCGCATTGCGCCTACCTGTTCTGTAATAAACGTGGCCATCGTATGAAAGTACTGGTGCATGATGGACTGGGCATCTGGCTGTGTGCCCGGCGGCTGGAACAGGGCAAATTTCACTGGGCTAAAGTTCACCAGGGTGAAAGCGTAGCTCTCAGCCCGGAACAGTTACAGGCACTGATCCAGGGTTTGCCCTGGCAGCGCATTGGACGACAGCAGGTGGTCACAATGCTCTAAACCAGGCTCGACCATTCTGCCATCCTCCAAACGTTCTATTTCATTCTTCTCATGACCTCAGGCATACTGCGGTCATGAATACGCTGCCAGACTTAAGCCAACTGACCCATGAACAACTGCTGGAATTTACCAGACAGTTGGCAATGCAGCATCAGTCTCTGGCACAATCAAATCAAGAATTAGAAAAATCAAACCAGCAATTGGATGCCAAAGTTCAACATCTTTCCATTCTCACGCAAAAATACGAGCATGAGCTCGCACTATTTAAACAGCACAAATTCGGTAGTAAAAACGAACATCTCACCGCAAAACAAATCCATCTGTGGGACGAAGCGGTTGAAGAGGATATCGCAGCAGTTGATTTGGAACTGGAGCGGCTGAATGCAGATAAAACCGATGCATCGACAGAGAAAGCCACAGTCAACAAACCTAAACGTCGACTGCTGCCGGATCATCTACACACCATCCGTATTGAGCATGAACCTGCATCAACCCAATGCAGTTGTGGCTGCCAGTTACGTCGTATCGGCGAAGATATCAGTGAAAAACTGCATTTCAGACCGGCACAGTTCTATAAGGAACAGCATGTGCGTGGCAAATGGGTCTGTGATCAGTGTGACACCCTGACTCAGCAAGCGATGCCCGCCTATGTGATTGATAAAGGCATTGCTTCACCTGAACTGCTCAGCCATGTGCTGGTATCGAAGTATGCCGATCATTTGCCGCTGTACCGTCAACGTCAAATCTTTCTACGCGCAGGAATTGATCTATCCAGATCAACCCTGTCCGACTGGATAGGTCGCTGCGGTGTAGAACTGGAACCTCTGGCCAATGCTTTAAAACAGGTGGTGCTGCAACAGCGGGTGCTGCATGCAGATGAAACACCAGTCACCATCATGCGGATGGGTGAGAATGATAAAAAACCGAAGAAAGGTTATGTCTGGGCCTATGCCACTACACAGTACAATCCAGTTCAAGCGGTGATCTATGACTTTCAGGATAGTCGTTCAGGTCAGCATGCAGAAGAGTTCCTGAATGGCTGGCAGGGCCATCTGGTCTGTGATGATTACAGTGGTTATAAAGCACGCTTTAAATCAGGCGATGTCATTGAGGTGGGCTGCATGGCCCATGCACGTCGTAAATTCCATGAACTGCATGTGACCGGGAAAAGTCAGGTCGCTGCACAGGCATTGGTGCTGATTCAGAAACTGTATGCGATAGAAGCAGAACTCAGGAAAAAGACCGATGGTACAGTGGAAGACCGCCGCGAATACCGACAACAGCATAGTCAACCAGTGATGCAACAACTATATGAATGGCTCAACCAACATCAACTGACGGTACCATCGAGTTCTCCAACCGCCAAGGCGATCAATTACACTCTGAAGCGTTGGCCAGCCTTAAGCCGCTATCTGGATGATGGCAATTTACCTATAGATAATAATTGGGTTGAGGTGCGACACGAAGTCGCTTAATGAAGTTGTTCCCCCTGCGGGAACCACCCGTGTCACCGGGTGAATCTAGAAGGCTGAATAAAGAGCGCCTTCGACAATGTAACGAGGCACCGCAAGGTGCGGGGTATCAATCGTGAGAGGCGTACCCTTCTGGCAGCCATAGCCGGACAAGGGCTAGATAATCGGTATGGTGAACACATGTGAATCTGCGTAACGATCGTTAAGTTGAACGAGCGGAAATGGCTGATACGCTCGAACCAAAACGGTAATGGAGGTGGGAATTGCGTCTTTCGACTACGCATTCGTGACCCATACGCCTCCCGGTCGATAGCAGGCACCTAAGCCGATGTACTTCAGTAAGCGGAACGTGGAAATCCCGTATTACTCCCATTGGGAAAGCAGTTTGCAAAAACTGCCCATGGTGATGCGGGCGAAGGAACGAGGAAAAAGCGAATGCCAGTCTGTAATGGGTTGGATAGAGGTTGAAACATTACCCCACGCGAAAGCGGGCTGACGTCCTTATGGTCTCTCATCACAAGAGAGTGTGTAGAACCCTTTTAATGGAGGGAGAGCAAATGAATGCAGCAGTATCAGCGTGTGCACCTTCCAGCACATCGTGGGACAGCATCGATTGGATTGCTGTACAGCGTCATGTCAGAGGGCTGCAAGCGCGTATTGTGAAGGCGGTACAAGACGGCAGGCATAACAAGGCGAAAGCTTTGCAATGGCTGCTGACTCACTCGTTTAGTGGCAAAGCATTGGCCGTCAAACGAGTGTCTGAAAACAAAGGCAAAAACACGGCTGGGGTCGACAAGGTGACTTGGAATACACCCAAGGCCAAGACCGGTGCGATGATGTCGTTGAAGAGGCGAGGTTACACGCCCCTTCCGCTTCGGAGAGTCCTTATTCCGAAGAAAAATGGCAAGATGAGACCTCTCGGGATACCCACGATGAAATGCCGGGCCATGCAGGCGCTCCATCTGCTGGCTTTGGAACCCATCGCGGAGACCATCGCTGATCGGAACTCTTATGGGTTCAGACCGCAACGCTCAACCGCGGATGCTGCAGCACAGTGCTTTGGTGTGCTGTCAAGAAAAGTAAGTGCGGAGTGGGTGCTAGAGGGTGACATTCAAGGCTGTTTCGACAATATCAGCCATGACTGGATGATCGCCAACCTCCCAATGGACAAGGTGATTCTACGGAAATGGCTCAAAGCCGGTTACGTCTACCAAAGCAAGCTGTTTCCCAGTCTTTCCGGAACACCGCAAGGAGGTATTATCTCCCCGGTGCTGGCCAACATGACCTTGGACGGACTGGAAACGATGCTGGCTAAGAGGTTCTCTAACGCCAAATGGACAGGCAAAAAGCTGCAACTGGTACGGTATGCGGATGATTTCATCATCACGGGGTATTCTAAAGAGTGGCTCGAAAATGAAGTTCGTCCTGCCGTGGTTGAATTTCTGGCGCAGCGCGGTCTCGTGCTCTCTCAGGAAAAGACCAAAATCACGCACATAGGGAACGGGTTCGATTTTCTTGGCTGGAACGTACGTAAGTACAACGGCAAGCTACTGATCAAGCCGTCAAAGGCAAACATCAGCGCTCACCTTGACAAGCTGCGAGCATTAATCAATGCAAACAAAGCGACACGACAGGCCACTTTGATCGGTTTGCTCAACCCGACTCTAAGGGGTTGGGCCAACTATCATAGTCATGTCGTTGCCAAGAAGGTTTTCAACCAGGTAGACAACGCAGTGTGGGAAATGCTCTGGCGATGGGCTGTACGTCGCCACCCTCGCAAGACACTCCGATGGGTCAAAGATCGGTATTTCAAAGTACAAGGAGCGCGTCGATGGGTGTTCTCATGTGATGAACAGTCCGCCGATGGTCGGAAGCGACAATACACATTAGTGTCTGCCTCGGACACGCCAATTGTGCGACATATCAAGATCAAGGCTGCTGCTAACCCTCATGACCCCGCATGGGATGAGTACTTCGAATCCCGATGGGGTAAAAGAATGCTGGTCTCCGCAAAGGGGCGAGCCAAGCTGTATCGGGTGTGGCTAAAACAAGGTGGTCGCTGCTGCGCCTGTCTTAAACCAGTCACCAAAGATACACCATGGCACAGCCGTCATATTGTGAAGCTAAGTCATGGTGGAACGGATGCAGTTGCTAATCTTGAGATTTACCATCTGTATTGTCCGAGGAATGTTCAGTTTGCCAATGTCAACGATGTATAACCGGGTGCCGAATGGCGCCTTAGCAGAGGCTTGAGCCGTGTGCTGGGAAACTCGCATGCACGGTTCTTAGGGGGTTGGACGTAGGTAACTGCGTCTGACTACCCGACAACCAGATGCGCCCCTGGGCGTTGGGACGTAAGAACTGGTTATTTGCAGGTTCGCTGCGCAGCGGTCAGCGAGCAGCCAATATTATGACATTAATCCAGTCAGCAAAGCTGAATGGGCTGGATCCGTATGCCTATTTAAGTGATGTGCTGAAAAGGTTGCCGACACATAAAGTGACTCAGATTGAAGAATTGCTACCACACCGCTGGAAACCTGAACCGAATTAAAAAATAGGCATGGGGTTCAGCGGACGCTTACTTTAAATTTCATTTTTATAAAGATATTTTAAACACTAAAATATTGAACCAAGTCACATTATCTTATTTTATCGTTATTATATATTAACCAGACTTATATTTTTGTCCTATTTTAATGTTTGATATAATTAATTTATTAACTAATTTATGCTTAGTGATAAGTTCTGTCCAAAATTCAAAAAATCACACAATAATCTTTTGATTATGAATAGCTCAGAGTCCAAAGTGACGTTGAAAAATGTATAACTACTCCCAGCCATTCTTTAGATAATCTTGAACCAAACCTATTAAACAATTAAAAATATTGAGGTTCGTTAAGATAAATGAATGATGATCTGTCAAAATTCGAACTATTGATTAATTTCTTGCTATCTTTAGTATTAAAGCTCTAAAAATACACAGCATTTAGACGGTATAGTTAGATACTGACACTATTCACGTCTTTTCCTCTTTCCATTCTTCACACAGAACGCTTGGAGCCAACATGCATTCTTTTGATGATTACTACTATTTTTATCTAGTGGTCAAACATGGAGGTTTTAGTGCCGCCAGCGATGCATCCGAAATTACCAAATCAAAGTTAAGCCGACGAATTTTAGACTTAGAAGCTAAATTTAATGTCCACTTGATTCAACGCTCCACGCGTCATTTTAAAGTAACTCCGCTTGGAGAAGAATTTTTTCAGGAATGTGAGAAAGTCATTCATCAGGTAGAATGTGCGCATAATGTGCTATTGAAGCAAACAAGCGAACCTCAAGGTTTGATTAAGCTCAGCTGCCCTGCTGAAATGATGCGTTATCAAATTCGTGATTTGTTAAATGGCTTCCTAAAACAATATCCGCAAGTCCAAATTGAAATGGAACTGAGTAGTCGACGTATTGACTTATTACATGATGATGTCGATCTTGCCATTCGAACCAACTTTACTGCCAATGAAGATGCAAATCTTGTCGTACGTGATGTAATTAAAACCACACATTGTTTAGTCGCAAGTCCTGAGCTACTCAATGGTCAAAAGATTCACTATCCAACTGAATTGAGTCAATTTCCAAGTATTGTTCTAGGCACACATAAGTCACGTCATCTCTGGCATTTATACCGACAAGATACCTATGAAAGTATTGATATTCCCTTAGAGCCAAGAGTTAAAAGTAATGATTTGGCTGGAGTATATTACTCTGCTTTGGATGGTCTCGGTATTGCTGACTTACCTTATCTGACCGTAGAAAAAGATATCGCACGTGGCCGTTTAGTGCATATTTTGCCAGAGTGGTGCTCAAATGTGGGAACTGTTCAACTGGTCTATGCACCGCGTAAGGGTCAACGCTTGGTAATGGAAAAACTGATTGATCATTTAGTTTCAGGCTTAAGAGCTAAAACTGAAAGTGGACATGGTTATAAAAATTAAAGCATAAAAAAACCAGCATATATGCTGGTTTTTTTATAGGGCTTCAATCTAGATAAGCTTAGATTTTACCGACTAAATCGATTGAAGGAGCAAGTGTCGCATCACCTTCTTTCCATTTCGCTGGGCAAACTTCACCTGGGTGAGCATGTACATATTGTGCTGCTTTTACTTTACGAAGTAATTCTGATGCATCACGACCGATACCACCCGCATTGATTTCAATAATTTGGATTTTACCTTCAGGATCAATCACAAATGTACCACGGTCAGCAAGACCTTCTTCTTCAATTAACACTTCGAAGTTTTTCGCTAAAGTCCAAGTTGCATCGCCCACCATTGCATATTGGATTTTTTTGATTTCTTCAGAAGAATCGTGCCAAGCTTTGTGCGTGAAATGTGTATCAGTCGATACTGAATAAATTTCTACACCCAATTTTTGGAATTCAGCATAGTGATCAGCTAAATCGCCTAATTCTGTTGGACAAACAAAGGTAAAGTCCGCAGGATAGAAAAATACAACTGACCATTTACCGATCATATCCTTTTCAGAAACTTCAATAAATTGACCATTTTTATATGCTGTAGCGTTGAATGGTTTAACTTGAGTGTTGATTAAGCTCATGTGATTTTCCTCTTTCTGTATGGGAGATCATTGTTTCGTTGAAGCTAGAATACGAAAATTATTAAAATAGGTAAAACCGTAAGTTTTTATAAAAACTATCGGATTTTTAGATTTATTAAGTTTTTTCTAAAGTTCTTTTCTGAATTATTTATTTTTTTCAAACAATAAAAAACCGCCCTTAAGGCGGCTTTCACAGAATCAAATGCTTCGCTTAAAACGGAAGATCATCATCTAGATCTGCAGCAGGCGCTGACACTGGTGCAGGTGCTTTTGGTGCAAAACCACCTGGGTTGTTATTGCCATAACCATTGTTCGCAGGAGCATTGTTATAGCCACCTTGCTGCGGTGCATTGTTATAACCGCCTTGGTTATTGTTGTTGCCATAACCACCTTGGTTATTATTAAAACGCGGTTGACCGAAACCGCCGTTGTCAGACTGTTCACCTTGAGCACGGTTTGAATCTAACATTTGCATCTGTTCACCACGAATTTCAGTGGTATAGCGCTCTTGACCATTTTGATCGGTCCATTGACGGGTACGCAATGAACCTTCGATATATACTTTTGAGCCTTTGCGTAGGTACTGTTGTGCAATTTCGCCTAAACGGTTATGCAACACAATACGGTGCCATTCAGTTTGTTCTTTACGCTCACCTGTACTTTTATCTGTCCAAGAATCGCTTGTTGCAATTGAGAACTGAGTGAGTGAACCACCATTGGCAAAAGTTTTTGTCTCAGGGTCTTTACCCAAAGTACCAACTAAAATAACTTTATTTACACCACGCATCTGACGTTTACTTCCTATCTATTTCTATATTTTACTTTATAAGAGTTATGATTAAATGGCTACCTCTTTACCCAACAAGTGCGTTAATTGTTGTCGCGCAGCATCATCAATTTGCTGTTTATCGACTTTTATATATGCAACTCGTTGCTCGGCCATGACCACGACCTCTTCAATACCATGAATTGCCAAAAGTTGAGAAGTCCATTCATCCGTTTCTTTGGCTTCAGGCAAGCTCAACACCAAACTCGATAAATAGCGAGGTTGGGACAGGCTAAAACTTAATAGCAACCAAAGTATAGCAATAGCCGATAAAATACTCCAACCAAGCGCAGTATTGTTTAAAAGCAACAATTGACCACCGATCATACCACCAAAAAATGCCCCTAAGAACTGACTGCTGGCATTGACGCCCATGGCTGTCGCTTTAGATTGAATCGGTGCAGCTTTTGACAACCACGATGGCAATAACGCTTCCATCACGTTAAAAGCAATGAAGAATAACCCTAGACCTAGAATCAAAATATATTTCGATTCATAACCGAAGATTAGCACCAGTAAACCTAAAATAATGCCCCCAATCGCAATCAGGAAAATACCGCGCATTTTGCGATATTTTTCAGCCAAGATAATACTTGGAAAGGCAAAAAATAAACTGATCACCAGTAAAGGCAGATAAATCCAACCATGATGTGCCAATGGAATTTGGGCAAACTCAATTAACTGTGATGGCACGTAAATAAACATAGCGGTTAGCAATAAATGCAGAGCAAATACCGAAACATGCAGACGGTTTAAATCGCCCATTTTCAGGACTTGTTTAAGCTGTTCAATATATCCTTGTTGGAAATTACGATGATGACGTGTGACTTTTGGTACCAGCAACAACATCAAAATCGCTGCCAACCCCATAATAGTCGTCACCCAAAATAACCCTGAGATACCGACTAAACCCGTTAACCAAGGTCCAAGACTAAATGCCACTACAAAAGATAAACCGATACTCATGCCCATGGTTGCCATGGCTTTCATGCGATTTTCTTCACGTGTGACATCGGCAAGAAGTGCCATCACCACAGCAGACACAGCACCACCACCTGCAATGGCACGACCAATGATCACGCCATAAATGGTGTCTGACATCGCAGCAATCGCACCACCTAAGGCAAACATCAGCAAACCCAATACCACAAGCGGTTTACGGCTATAACGGTCAGCAATTAAGCTAAATGGAATCTGTAAAATTGCCTGTGTTAAACCATATACCCCAACTGCCAAACCAATCAGCGCAGGCGTGGCATACTGATATGATTGCCCCGCAACTGAAAACACAGGAATAATCATAAACAGCCCAAGCATGCGCAGTGCAAAAATACTGCTCAAGGCAAAGGTTGAACGACGTTCTAAAGCATTCATCATAAATTATGGCAGTCGATTGAGTTGATCTTGAGCAGTGATTATAGGACATTCAACTCAAAGCAAGGCATGATTTTTATTTGAAATAAAAATGAACTGTATCTGAAAAACAAAAAAGCGCAGCCGAGGCTACGCTTTCATTTTTATATTTAAATCAGTTAAGACTGTTCTAAACGCTTATTGTATTGAATCGAGGCAATCACAGCCCACACAATAAATGCGACACCGATTAAACCAGTCACCACTTCAGGCACATGCAGACCTGTACCACTAGCAATCATAATGAACGCCAATGCACCAATGGCATAATGCGCACCATGCTCAAGGTAGATATAAGCATCCAATGTACCTTTATCAACCAAGTAAATAGTCATTGAACGTACGAACATTGCACCAATCGCTAGACCTAGCATAATGATGACGACGTCTGAGGTAATCGCAAATGCCCCAATCACGCCATCAAAACTAAATGATGCATCGAGAACTTCTAGATAGATAAAACCACCTAAACCTGCTTTGATTACACCTGTTGCTGCACCATTTGAGTCATGTGCGATGGCATTGCCTTGTTCATCCACTTCCGGCTCACCGCCAAGCAAATGACCTAGCACTTGTACACCGATATAAATCACGATACCCCAGATCCCTGCCATTACCACCACAAGACGTTTAGCTTCTTCAACATAAGCAGCCATAACTAAAAGTGTGATTAGTGCAAGGAATACGGACATCGCAGGTACATTGGCAAGGTGCGCCAAACGGCGTTCTAACCAACGGAACCAATGGGTATCTTTACCTTCATCCAAGAAGAAGTTCAGAAATACCAATAATAGGAATGAACCACCAAAGGCTGCAATTTCAGCATGATGGGCAATCAGTCGTTCTGAATAATTCTTAGGATCATTCAGGGCCATATTGACCACTTCAAGCATACCCATATCAGCCGTCATTGCCACGATGACGATTGGGAAGATCAAACGCATACCGAACACAGCAATCAAAATACCGACGGTCAAGAAGATCATTTTCCAGAAATGATTCCAACCACGTAAAACTGAGGCATTCACTACCGCATTATCAAATGACAATGACACTTCCATGACTGCTAAAATTGCAGTCAAGGTCAGTGCAGTGATCATAGCCTGTACACCCGCTTCTGGGTGATGGGCAAAGCCCCAATACGCTGCTAGACCTAAACACACGACCGAAAATGCAATTGAGAAACCAAAATGTTTCAACATACAAAACGACCTAAATATAAATTTGGATGAACCTTAGATATGCGTGACATATCCATGATTCGTGCAGGCTTAAGCACTGCTGCCTAAACCTTCATCTTAAATGAGCGTATTATGAACTTAATCCCTGCTAAAAACCAAAATTAAAATGTAGAGAATTTTCACCACGCCAAACACTTAAGCACCATACCCTTAAACGTTTTCTTAGAGTTTAAGAAATATCATTCACCGCAAAAATAATCCGATTTATCGACACTTATCACTGTTTAAAAATTTTGTTTTATGCTCATTCATCATGTGTCGCATATCTGCCAAAATTGCATGATCTGAAGCGGTCATATGCTGTTGGTTTTCATCAATCAAAGCAGCGACTTTGTCATATTGTTTAGGAATCAGTTTGCACATCAGATTTTTCATTTCGTCTTCGGACTGTGCATATTACAACTGAGCAATCAGATCATCGATTTTGCCATTTTCAAAGTGAATCGCAGCTTGAGCCTGTGCCAAATTGTCGTAAGTTTTAGCTGATTCGGTCTGTTCGGTACCACAAGCGGTCAATAGAAAGCTCAGCAATGGCAAGGCATAAATTAATTTCACCCCAGTGTTCCTTTTAATTTTTGTTTTAATATTTTAATGTTGAATAAAAAATTTGTGAGATCAATAAGATCGTCTTCTATTCATGCAATTTGAGTGAATCTTACATCATTGCGACACAATTTGACTTATAAAAAACGATTAATCGTACTTGAACATTTTTCATGCGCTATCATATACACACTCTATTCAAATGAAATTTCTAGGATCATTGCATGAGCCAAAGTCACATCCGTATTCGAGGCGCACGTACCCATAACTTAAAAAATGTGAACCTTGATATTCCACGCGACAAGTTTGTGGTGATTACGGGACTTTCTGGTTCAGGTAAGTCTTCACTGGCTTTCGATACCTTATATGCAGAAGGTCAACGCCGTTATGTCGAGTCCCTGTCTGCTTATGCTCGCCAGTTCCTCTCCCAAATGGAAAAGCCTGTAGTTGACTCAATTGAAGGTTTAAGTCCTGCCATTGCCATCGAGCAAAAATCAACGAGTCACAACCCGCGCTCAACGGTCGGTACCATTACCGAAATTTACGACTATCTACGTCTGCTCTACGCCCGAGTTGGTACACCTTATTGTCCTGAACATGACTTGCCGATGGTGGCACAAACCGTGTCTGAAATGGTCGATGCGGTAAAAGCACTTGAAGAAGGGACTGCCCTGCTTCTACTTGCACCTGTGGTTCGCGAGCGTAAAGGTGAATATTCAGCACTGTTTGAACAACTACAAAGCCAAGGTTTTGTACGTGCGCGTGTTGATGGTGAAATCATGGAAATTGATCCACCACCTGAACTCGACAAAAAGAAAAAACATACCATCGAAGTCGTGGTTGACCGTTTTAAAGTCCGTGATGATTTGGGTAACCGTATTGCGGAAAGTTTTGAAACTGCACTTCGCCTAGGCGGTGATATTGCGATCTTGTCATGGATGAAAGGCGAACAAGAAGATCGTGTATTTTCCGCAAAACACTCATGCCCTGAATGTGAACGTGCTGTCGGCGAACTTGAACCGCGTTTGTTCTCATTTAACAACCCATTTGGTGCCTGCCCGGTCTGTGACGGTTTAGGGACACGCAGTCACTTTAGTGCGGATAAACTTATTCCAAACCCTGAGGTGACCATTAGCCAAGGTGCGATTCGTGGGTGGGATCGTCAACGTCCGTATTACTACAGCATGATTCAAAAAGTCGCAGAGCATTTTGGTTATTCTTTAGATACGCCTTGGAATGAACTTGATGCCGATGTGAAGAAAAAATTCCTGTACGGGACAGGCAAAGAAAAGATCGACCTGAGTTATATCGATGAGCGTGGTCGTCGCCATAATCGTGTGATTCCATTTGAAGGTGTATTGCCGCATTTGGAACGTCGTTACCGTGAAACTGAAAGTAATTATGTGCGTGATGATTTAGCACAGTACCTGTCTAATGCGGCGTGTGATGCCTGTGGTGGTTCACGTCTGAATGAAATCTCACGTCATGTTCGTGTTAAAGACAAGACCATTGCTGAAATTACCAAAATGTCGATTGGCGATGCCGAAAGCTACTATCAAGATTTAAATCTAGATGGTGCCAAAGGTGAAATTGCCGATAAGATTTTTAAAGAAATTCGTGAACGTTTGCACTTCCTTGTGTCAGTCGGTTTGAACTATTTAAGTCTGTCTCGTTCTGCCGAAACCCTCTCAGGCGGTGAAGCACAGCGGATCCGTTTGGCATCGCAAATCGGTGCAGGCCTAATGGGTGTCATGTATGTGCTTGATGAACCTTCCATTGGTTTGCATCAACGTGATAATGATCGCTTGCTTGAAACGCTAGTTCGCTTACGTGACTTGGGTAATACTGTTTTAGTCGTTGAGCATGATGAAGATGCCATTCGTGCTGCTGACCATATTATTGATATTGGTCCGGGTGCAGGTGTGCATGGCGGTCATGTCATTGCCGAAGGAACATATGATGAAATCGTGGCAAATGAAAAGTCACTCACTGGTCAATACCTGACAGGTAAGCTAAAAATCGAAGTCCCGAAAAAACGTGTGCAACCGCCAAAACCTGAAGAGCAAATCAAGCTCATGGGTGCGGCAGGTCATAACCTGAAAAATGTCGATTTAAACATTCCATTAGGTGTCATGACCTGTGTGACCGGTGTATCAGGTTCAGGTAAATCGACCTTGATTAACCGTACTTTGTTACCACTAGCAGCAACGCAGTTAAACGGTGCAACCACTTTACATGCGGAAAAGTTTGATTCGATTGATGGCTTACAATTCCTTGATAAAGTCGTGGATATTGACCAAAGCCCGATTGGACGTACCCCACGTTCAAACCCTGCCACTTATACAGGGTTATTTACCCCGATTCGTGAACTCTTTGCACAAACGCCTGAAGCGAAAGCACGTGGTTATAGCGCAGGTCGTTTCTCATTTAACGTGAAAGGCGGTCGCTGTGAAGCCTGTGAAGGCGATGGTATGATTAAAGTTGCCATGCACTTCTTACCAGATATGTATGTGCCTTGTGATGCCTGCCATGGCAAACGCTATAACCGCGAAACATTGGAAGTGAATTACAAAGGTAAAAACATTTCTGATGTTTTAGAAATGACCGTTGAAGATGCGATGCATTTCTTTGATGCGATTCCTGTGATTCACCGTCGTTTGGAAACCTTGCACCAAGTTGGTTTGGACTATATCCGTTTGGGTCAATCTGCGACAACACTTTCGGGTGGTGAAGCACAACGTGTGAAATTGGCACGTGAATTGGCAAAACGTGATACAGGTAAAACCTTATATGTGCTTGATGAACCGACTACAGGTCTGCACTTCCACGATATTGCCAAATTACTCGACATTCTGCATGAGCTTCGCAACAAGGGTAATACCATTGTGGTGATTGAGCATAATTTGGATGTGATTAAAACTGCGGATTGGATTGTGGACTTAGGTCCTGAAGGTGGTGCGGGCGGTGGTATGATCATTGCCGAAGGTACGCCTGAAGAAGTAGTGAAATCGAAGAAATCACATACGGCGAAGTTCTTAAAGCCTTTGTTGAAGTGATTTAGAAAGGGCTCATAAGAGCCCTTTTCTATTCCTTTAAACGCTTAATTACATATTCAATATTTTTTCTTCGTTCTACGTCAGAAGCTTGTGCTTCCTCTTCAAGTATTTCAAAAATCAAAGTATTGATTTGGGGTTGTAAATCTAACGAAATTTGTTGATCTAATAATTTCATTAAAATTTGAAGTTTATTCGACTCTTGAAATCTTTCATCTGTTGGAATGTCATGAAAATTTAAATTATGCCAATCTGCTTTGGTTGCTTGACCAATAACAATTGAATCTGTTTGAGAGTTCCATCCACTTTGAAAAACATACCTATAAACGATATCTCTCAGGATAGGTAATCCTTGATGAGGTTGTTTCTCCTGTAAAGATTTAAGAAAAACGTGAAATCTATTTTCAGACTTGAAACCAAAACTAAAATGATCTTTTACGAAAAGGTAGCCTTTGCTTTGATATTCATTTAACAAATATTCTTCAATACTTTTTTGAAGTTCATTAGCTAATAGTGACTGTCCAAATTCGTTCAATAAATCACAGTAAAAACTTAAGTTTTCTAAATTTTCAGAGGCTATCCTTTTAGTAGCAACAAAATAAAGACGATTACAGAATGTGGAATCAATTTCTAGATTTCTCCACTCCTCCATCAAGCGATATAAATCATCTCGAAGTTTATTACTTTCCTCTAATATTAAATCAGAATTAACCAACTCTCTAAGCTTGGAAAAATTTGGCTCACCTAATTGATTAAAGTATTTTATAAACTCAGCTAACCATTCATCGTCATGTACAAAAGCATAATCTATTGTTTTCAGTCTACGATAAGTTCCTATTTTCTCCTCTGACCAATCTTTTTGTCTTTCTTCATTTACAAGCTTAATATCACTCCAAGCAAATTCTTTATCTACGCCAAAATCCTCTATAAAGTAACCCTGTATTATACGAATCAAAATAATTTCTTTAGTTGAATAAGCTACCTCTTCAGGAAGTTGTGCTCTAAACTCCTTATACAGTTTTATAATCTTTTGAAAAAATCGAAAATTTTGAATTTCTAACTCATTAGCAAATTTCACCATTAAATCTACTAATGGCTTATCTATATCTTTTGTATTTTTACGAATTAAAGGTTCAACAGATGCAATCTTAATTGATTCATCGATTAACTTTTCTTTGTATTCAGAATATTTATTCTTATTTTCACTATCTGTTTTCGACTCATCTAAAACTAAAATCACTTGGCAATTCCGTTCGAGTTTTAATTGATTTGCTAGCCCCATGACATCTTGAATTTTCAATTTTTCAGATAGTCTTTCAAAATCATCTAAGCAAATAATTGCATCTTTGACTTGAGAATATAAAACTGCTTCAAAAATTCTAGCTGAAGAATTAAGACTCAAATTTCCTCCACCAGCACTCATTTTTACATCACGAATTGCAGATAAACTCTTTTTCAAAAATTTAGGTATCTCAACAGACTGTGTTGACTCTTCATTAAAATAATTACGACTCATATTTGTTGCGATTGCTACTTTAAGATCAGCCAAACTCTCGATACCAAATAAAGAGACATAGGAATATTTTTTATTAAAAATATTCGGATATTTAAGACGAATATTTAATGGTAAATGCTTTCTATCTTTTTCTAATTCTGCTCTTTCTTTGATAAATTTATTCCAAGCAAAAGTTTTTCCAATACCCCAACATCCCGTAATCGCAATTGCAATTCCTTTATTTTGATTATCTCGAAATATTTGTTCTAAGCGTTTTTCTTGATCTTGATTCATTTTTTATAAAGTTTAAATTGAAATAATTCTTTATAAATCAAAAACAATTAAAAAGCATCAAGCCGCTTCTACGACATTACGTCCCTTAGCTTTAGCTTCAAATAAAGCACTATCCGCTTTTGCAAATAATTCCAACCAAGAATCTGCACCAACAGCCACACCAATACTCACTGAAAATGGAATACGCTGACCTTCCCCATCCAAAATCGTTTCGCCATTCACTTCTTTACGAATCTTGTTTGCAACATTCAGCGCATTGACCAATTCAATATTTTCAATCAATACCAAAAACTCGTCACCGCCATAACGCACTATCATATCGGAAGTACGTACATTCCATTTTAAGCAATCCGCAACAGACTGAATCACCTGATCACCAACGATATGACCATGCTGATCATTCACCTGTTTAAAGTGATCAATATCAATAATCATTAAACAGGTCTTGGTGAATTTGGACGGATGTTCCTCCAAGAACTTGGTGTACTCTTCCAAAGCAAAACGATTCGATAAGCCCGTGAGTGAATCCGAATGAGCAATATTTTTTAAACGAAATTCCAAAGCATCACGCTGCTGCAACATACGCTCTAACTTTTGAATTGCAGCAAATAATGTTTCAGTTTCATCTTTAGAAGATTGTTCGTTTTTATTATGTACTTCCTGTTCAGAGGACTTACTCAAATCAAATAAAATTTCACGTGCCGCAATCAATGGTAAGAAAATGCTTCTACGCGCAAATACCATACTAAATACAGCTGCCAATACCGAGATTAAAGAAATCGCAACCGACCATAAAAGGTAATTTAGATTCTGCTGCATTTCACGTTGCGCAAGATCGGTACTGTAATCAATCAAATAAGTTTGCAGCTTAATCACGGTCGCAAACTTATCGACGATATTTTCTGTAAGCTGAGTACCCGTTAACCTATATGGACGATGCTGAATACTATCGTCAATCAGATCTGAAACAATCGGAATGCCTTTTTCAATAAATTGAGTCTGAATATCTTGGTGTAAACGGACAAACTCAGGCGTTTTATCTTGTTTTGGTTGTAAAGTATCGACCAAATCCCATAGATACACAACTTGACGCTGAGTCTGTAACGAGCGTGTCAGATTTTCATCAGGCAAATATTTACCAAATGTCACGTGTGCCATGATGTTGGAGGCAACTCGCCCCGATTGGTCACGTAAATCTGATAAAAGTAAAATTTGAGTAATAAAAGGCGTTAAACGTGGTGAAGGCGTTTTCGAGGTAATTACGAATTCTTTTAAAATATTACGAGAACTTTCCCATGCATCAAACATCGCTAAAACGGAATGATCTAAGGCTTCGGCATTACGTTGGCTATATGGCAAAGCGACATAACGATCAACTTCAGCACGCCCACGTGCCAAAGAAGGCTGAACTGTCTGAATTAATTGCGTACTGAGTTCATCAAAACCATGCTCTTTTAAAATTTCAGCCGTTTCTTTAATTTTTGCATCAACTGTTAAGCGATATTCCATCAACTCTTGTTGATGTGCAGCCAACTCACTTGGGCTACTCGACATTGCTTTATTGGCAGGGGCACGTTCACGAGAAATTTGATTTGCCAAATCCGCAATACTGCTGATCGTTTCTAACTCGTGATAGGTTTTAACGGACTGAAGAAAGCTCTGTCCTTTACTGAAAATCAATGGGATACAGATCAGCAATAGACATAGAATAATGATCGACATCGCCCAATACAGGCGCTTACTGAGTTTTTCAGAGCGTAATGAATTCACGAGTTAACCGACGCTCCTCAATATCCCAAAGAATAATCACGTTTAAAGCTGGCTATTATACAATCAACAATTAATGCTCATAAAGTGATCTTTATTTCATTTTGTCGCCTTATCCGTGCATTTTATCTCATTTTTAATTATTCAATATCACTGATTATAAAAGATTTTTATTTTCTAGCCTGAATACCCCCATTTAAGCGTCTTTTTAGAGCACATTAAATACTAGGCTTAATGAAAAAAAGTTATAAAAGCTCTTTTTTAAACTATTTACACATGCAACAAATAAGTGCATAATGCACCGCATTAGGGCGAATTAATTTATACCTCAGCAGATAATTTAGTTTTCCCGCAAATTTTGGCGAAAAAATCCCAGTTTTCTATGAAGATTGGGATTTTTTTTGCTTTTAAGAATATTTAAATAATTTTAAACTAAATTAATGCACCATATCAGTGCAAAGAAATTTTGATTTATTATCTTATTTTTTTTGAATTGGTACTTTTCACATTTTTTTAAAGACAAAAAAAAGTCCAACCTTGGGGAAAGTTGGACTGATAAAAACAAAAACTTGTGGAGAATAAGATCAATTGAAAATCACACATTTGATCTATAACAAGATGCTATAAATTATGGCAAAAATCACAAAAAATGTAAAGCCGATCAATTTACTAGGTTTTTAAACCAATCACATAAAAATATATGAATGTGACTTAAACCACTTTCCCATCTATCATTTGAGCTAAAAACAGACAATTTTTTTATGTAAATTCTTTTGATTGCCCAACTATTAATCAAATTTAAAAATTTCACATATCCAACTGTTTATTAAAGTTTTTCATAATAAATCTGCATAAATAAAAAACGAAAAGAGATTTAATTTTATTGATTTTTCAAGATATTAAATAATCAAATTCGTATTCATAAATATATGAAATTTATACAATTAAGACATTAGTATCTAAAAGATGAAGAAAATTAGTGGAAATATAAACAAAATTTATACGATACAAGACTCTTGAAAAAGAGCATAATCCCCTCCATTGACAACATAAATTGTTACAATACAATCGTGACTTGTTTCAAATCCCTTGTATCAAAATGGTAATTATCATGAAAAAACTTGGTTTAGCCACTGCTTTATTATTAGCGATGACCGGTGCTCAAGCGTACCAATTCGAAGTTCAAGGTCAAGCAGAACATATCGACAATACTGCTAACGACAAAGACTTTACTGGCGCTGTTCAAGGTACTTACTACTTCAAAGATGTTGACGCTTCTAAAGGTCCTTTAGCTGAAGCTGCTTTCCTTAACCATGCATCTAACGTTTCTGCTGCGTACAGCTACGGTGAAAATGGTCAAGAAGAAGCTGACCGTACACGTACTGCCAACCATACTTTCGGTGCGAAAGGTGAAGCTTATATCCCAACTAAAGTTGTTCCTGCTTACGCAAGCGCTTCTTATAGCCATACAATTACAGACAACAAAGCTGGTAAAGCTGATGACAACGGCGACCGTTATGCTTTAGAAGTAGGTGCTTTACTTAAACCTAACTTCTTAGTTGCTGTGGGTTACACTAGCGTTGCTGACCAAACTTCTTATGATGCTTTCAACATCGTTTCTAATGGTGTTGCTAAAGCTGCTCTTGAATCTGCAACTATCGCTGAAGACCAAGATGCAATCACTGCACGTACTAAATATGTAGGTCCAATCGACGGCACTAACATGTCTATCGGTTTTGAATCTGGTTTAGTTTATGGTGAATCTACTGCTTACAACCTAGGTACTACACTTTACCTTAACCCTAAACTAAGCGTTGGTGTGAACTACTTAGAATCTAGCTATGAAGGTTCTCCTGACAAAGCTTTAGGTGCAAACGTAAACTACTTCATCACCCCTGCAGTTGCTGTAGGTGCTAGCTATGTAAATGCTAATGCTGAAGGTAATAAATACGATACACAAACTGTTGGCTTAAATGCTAAATTCCGTTTCTAATCTCTGATTAGATACTGAAATAAAAAAGGACGCTTTATGCGTCCTTTTTTAATGCTTTATTTATCTTTAGATTTCGGTACTTGATGCTTGTATTGCAATGCAATTAAACGCGAGACAATAATGGCAAGGTACATTACCCCTAAAAACATTTGAATCATGGTCAGCATTCGTGCCAAAGGACTCACCGGCATCACATCAGATAGGCCTGTCGCAGATTGCACACTGAAGCTTAAAAATAATAAATCGAACCAGGGCTGCACCGCCTGCCCATTTACACTGCTAAAGCTAAATGGATAGACCAACTGACAAATGTTATATAAAAATGCAAATCCCCAAGCCAGTAATGTAAATACCGCTGCTGCTGCAAATAACTCATCTTTAGTTAAATAACGATCATGAAACATATAACGAAATAACCCGTAAGCTGCACAGAAATATGCGGCGGCTTCAAATGCATGTGCTGTGATATGTACACCTGTCGATCTAACACCTAACAAAATGAGTAATGAAAAAAAGATAGCACCTGTGACAAAAGTTAACCCCACGAAAGTAAATACGGGGGTTTGTCGAATCACCTTTGCAACCACAAACAATAGAATTACACCGATCACCCACGTCGCAGCACGGTAAGCCAAATTGCCATAAGCCAAGACAGAAAGAATGAGCAGCACAAGCTGAATTGCCAACAGCCATGCGGACGGCAAAGACTCGAAATTTCGGTAAATTCGCCAAGCTAACTTATCCATATTGTGCTTCTTATTTTTTATATTGTTTGATGCTGCGATAAAACTATCAAAATCACCAGTGATTTTTAAATTTTTCAAACAATAAAAAAGCCCCTCTAGGAGGAGCATTTTTTATTTGGTCATTTTAGTGATCTGAAGCACCTGAAATACCAATACCTGTCTGAGAGCGTACAAACTGTGCATCGAATGCTTTACGTTCTGCTTGAGCTTGTGCAGATTGATCTGTCACAGAGAATAACCAACAGCAGAAGAATGAAAGTGGCATTGCGAATAATGCAGGACCGTTAAATGGTACAACCGCAGTATCCGAAATACCCAATGTATCTACCCATACCGCTTTAGATAACACAATCAGTACGACTGCAGTCACAAGACCTGCAACACCGCCTAGCACCGCACCACGTGTTGTTAAACCTTTCCAATACATTGAAAGCACAAGTACAGGGAAGTTTGCACATGCAGCTACTGAGAATGCCAGACCTACCATGAAGGCTACGTTTTGCTTCTCGAACAAAATACCCAAAATCATGGCAAAGATCGCAAGACCTAAAGTGGCAATTTTTGACATACGCAATTCAGACTCAGGTGTTGTTTGACCTTTCTTAAATACGTTTGCATATAAGTCATGTGAAATTGCAGAAGCACCCGACAAGGTTAAACCTGCAACCACTGCCAAAATTGTGGCAAAGGCAACTGCAGAAATAAAGCCCATGAATAGGTCACCACCAACAGCATCTGCAAGGTGAACCGCAGCCATGTTATTACCACCGACAAGCTCTAACTTACCGGTTAGTGCCATTTTCGCGACATCAAGGAATTGCGGATTGTTCGATACATACAAAATTGCACCGAAACCAATAATAAATGTCAGCAGGTAGAAGTAGCCAATGAACCCTGTTGCAACCACAACGGATTTACGTGCTTCCTTGGCATCTTTTACTGTAAAGAAACGCATAAGAATATGCGGTAAACCTGCAGTACCAAACATCAATGCAAGACCCAGTGAAATTGCATCAATCGGGTTAGAGGCAAGACTACCTGGACCCATGATTTTTGCTGCTTCAGTCAAACTAACATTGTGAACATTTGAGAAAACACCAATGGCTTGTTCAAACATATTGGTAAAGCTAAAGCCAACGCCTTTCATCACCATAAATGCCATAAAGGTCGCGCCTGAAAGCAGCATCACCGCTTTAATAATTTGCACCCATGTGGTTGCCAGCATACCGCCGAACATCACATAAGCCATCATTAACACACCAACGATAATCACAGCCAAGTTATAGTTCAAACCGAAGAGCAATTTGATCAATTGCCCTGCTCCAACCATTTGTGCAATTAAGTAGAAAGCAACAACCACCAAAGAACTAAATGCAGCCAAAGTACGTACTGGCTTTTCCTGTAAACGGAATGACACCACATCAGATAGGTTATATTTACCTAAGTTACGTAGACGTTCAGCCACTAAGAATAGAACGATTGGCCAACCGACCATAAAACCGAGTGAATACAGCAACCCGTCAAAACCTGACAGGAACACCATCGCAGAAATACCGAGGAATGATGCTGCTGACATAAAGTCACCGGCAATCGCTAAACCATTCTGGAAGCCTGAAATACCACCACCTGCGGTATAGAAATCTTTGGTATTTGTGGTTTGTTTGGCTGCCCACTTGGTAATAAAGAGTGTTCCGCCTACGAAAATCACAAACATGATGATGGCATGCCAGTTTGTAGCCTGCTGTTCAGCTGCGCCCAAATCTGGACCCGCAAATGCGACAGAAGAAAGTGAAAGTGCCAGTAATGCCAGCACAAATTTTTTAAATGAATATCCGTTCATCTTAGTGCTTTCCTTGTTGTTGAGTAATGGCTTCGACTTCGCGAATCGCTTCAGCATTCAATTGATCAAGTTTGTTATTTGCAATGGATGAATACACCCAGCACAACACGAATGATAAAACGATGATGCCAATACCCAATGGAATACCCCAAGTTGTCACACCACCAGACAATGAACTGAGTAAAAACTCTTTGTTGTAGCCAACCAGCAGCATAAATCCGACATAGACAAACAACATAATGGCTGTCAGTGTCCAACTTAGATTGCGCTTTTTTTGAACCATCTCTTTAAATTTTGGATTTTGTAGAATTCGGTCTACTTGTGCCTCATCCATCATTTTTCTCCTTAGACCCAACCTTGGGTCGGTTATTTTTTAATTCGAATTATCACTGCACCACGTTAGCAAGCTTCTCTACTGGTTGTAATTTAGACTTTGGTCGTTAAAAAATAATCAATTTCAACGGGGGCTTTATGGATGCGGTATCATAGTGTTCTGCTCAGTACACATCAGGCTATATGAACAGTTGGCTCATTATCGGGGTGCTCGCCCTATATATCGCAATCCTCTTTATTTGTGCATTTTTCGGTGAAAAACATGCCAGTCGTCTTAGTACTCGCGGACGCATGTTATTGTTTAGTTTAACTTTAGGTGTCTATTGTTCTTCGTGGACGTTTTATGGCGCAACTGGCGCTGCAGTTCGTGAAGGTATTATTTTCTTGCCTATTTATCTTGGACCTTTGCTGTTTGTAGCACTGGGATATGACATTTGGCGACGCCTAGGACGAGTCCGTCAGAACCATGCCATTTCATCGATTGCCGACTTTGTAGCAGCACGCTACGGTAAAAGTGGGCCATTGGCTTCATTAGTCACCATTTTGGCTGTCATCGCGATTATTCCGTATTTGGCTTTACAGCTACGTGCCATCGCATTAAGTGCCGCCGTGATTTTGGAACCGACCGCAGGGATCACGAGTACCACCAATGGGGTACTTCTATTGACCGGTATTTTGGCGATCTTGGCGATGATTTTTGGTACACGGCAAATTGCCAATACTGAACAACACGGCGGTCTCATGCTCGCGGTTGCGTTTGAATCATTCGTGAAACTCTTTGCACTGCTCGCGGTTGCATGTTTCTTTATGTTCGATTCACCAGCCAATGTTGCGCAAATCTCAAATGACATTAGTACAACATTCCGAGATGTTCAGCTGTTTGGTGTGCCTGAAAGTTTCTGGATACAAACTTTGCTTGCGGCATTAGCGATCATTTGTTTACCACGCCAATTCCACGTTGCTGTGGTTGAATTGCGTGATGAAAAACATATTCGCGGGGCACGTCGCTGGTTTACTGTGTATCTGATTTTAACCACGCTCGCTATTATTCCCATCGCCAGCTGGGCTTTACATGCAGCTCCGCAGTATTTAGCCATTCCGGATGTGGCTGTTTTGTCTTTACCCCTCAGTTATAACCAAGATTGGCTTACTTTATTGGCATTCTTGGGCGGTTTTTCTGCATCCACAGGAATGCTATTGGTATCGTCCGTGGCATTGTCGATTATGCTCAGTAATGACTTAATCATGCCGGCACTTTGGCGCTTTAAATTTATTTCTCGCCATGACAAACGCTTGCCTTTAGTTCTTAAGTTTACACGCCGTATCTGTATTCTTGGTGTGATGCTCTTTGGCTTCTTGTTCTATAACTTCTTTAACGACATTAACCAGCTTTCTGTATTCGGTCTTTTGGCATTTAGTGCTGTGGCACAGTTCTCCCCTGCTCTGATTGGTGGTTTATATTGGCGTGGTGGCAGTAAGCAAGGTGTGTATGCAGGGTTAATTACCGGCTTTGCCATGTGGGCCTATACTTTGTTAATCCCAACCGTTTTGCGCAGTCTACCTACAGAATTTCAGTACATCAGTGAAAATATTCTCAATCATGGTCCATTTGGCATCAATATTTTACGTCCTGAAGCCTTACTCGGTTTTGAATCTTTTGATCCACTGACCCATGGTGTGATTTGGTCACTTGGTCTAAACCTTATTTTATATATTTGGGTATCGCGTATTTTCCGACCAAGCATTGCAGAGCAAATTCAGGCAGAAAGTTTCTTTTATTATGAAACCAAGCCTTTGCCTTCACAAAGTCTGAATAATGAGATTACTTATTCTCATCAAGATGTAGCACGTTTAAAAGTCGGTGACTTAATTACCCTTTCGAAACGTATTACTGGTGAAGAACCGACCATGCGTGCTTTTGAGCAGTTCTGCACTCAAAACAATGTAGAGCTGAATGAAAATAGCAGTGCAAACGGGATGTGGTGGCGTTTTACCGAACAGTATTTGGCAGGCACGATTGGCGCTGCTTCTGCGCGGACATTACTGACAACCGCGATGGTTAATAATGGTTTGGCACTTGGTCAGGTCGCGAATATTCTTGACCAAGCATCCCAATGGCAACGGTTTAACCAAAATCTGATTATGACCATGATCGACCACATGACCCAAGGGGTGAGTGTGGTGGATGAAAACATGTGTTTGGTTGCATGGAATAATCAATATCTTAAACTCTTCGATTATCCAAAAGACATTGTCTATGTTGGCTGTCCAATTTCAGATTTGATTCGTTATAACGCTGAACGTGGTGAATGTGGACCAGGTTCTGTCGAGGAGCATGTCCGTAAACGTATGCATTGGATGCGTGTAGGCAGTGCCCATGAGTTTGAACGTATTCGTAAAGATGGCCGTGTGATTCAGATGCGTGGGAATCCGATCGAAGGTGGCGGTTTTGTGACAACCTTTGCCGACATTACAGCGTTCCGTGAAAATGAAGCTGTGCTTGAAGGCCGTGTACGTGACCGGACACAACAGCTTGCGGATGCCCTTTCGGAGCAACAACTGGCACGTGAACAAGCTGATAAAGCCAATATGTCGAAAAGTCGATTTATTGCTGCTGCCAGTCATGACCTATTGCAGCCGATGCATGCGGCACGTCTATTTAGTACTGCGCTCGAGCAAAGTGTACAGTCTGAAGAAGACCGTAAAACCTTGCAGCAACTGGATCGTGCCTTACATGGTGCAGAAAGTATGTTGTCTGCACTGTTAGATATTGCCCGTTTAGAAGGTGGAACTATTCAACCTAAACGTCAGGCCTATCCATTACACGATTTGCTTAGCGATTTAGAATTGCAATTTAAGTCGATTGCTGCACAACGCGAGATTAAATTTAGCGTACATGATGCTCAATTCTGGATTGATACCGATCCACAATGGATTCGACGTATTATTCAAAACTTTGTCAGCAATGCCCTACGCTACACAGCTAAAGGTAAAGTGGTGGTTGGCGTATTACGCTCAAGCAGCAAGCCCCAGCATATTCGTATCGGGGTTTGGGATACAGGTCCTGGTATTGCTGAAGAACAACGCATCAAGCTATTCCAAGAGTTTGAGCGCTGTGGACATACTTCACCTTGGGGTGAACAAGGTTTAGGTCTTGGTTTAGCCATTGTGCAGCGTATGACCAGCATGTTGAATTATCCTGTTTATGTCTATTCAACACTCGGTCAAGGCTCATGCTTTATGATTGAGGTCCCTTTGGTTGAAGCTCCAAAAGTTGTGGCAGCACCAACGCAAGCTGTTCCATTAAAAGCGAAAGCCTTTAAAGTGCTGTGCTTAGATAATGACGAAACCATTTTGGAAGGAATGTCCACATTGCTCAGCAAATGGGGTTATCAAGTCTTTAAAGCAACAGAGCCCGAGCAAGCGGCTGAACTCATCCAACAGGAAAATATTCAGGTTTGGTTGGTGGATCAACATTTGAATCAAAATAAAATGGGACTGGATTTTATTTTGCAACATCGTAAAGAGAATGTGCCTGTGGCATTAATTACTGCAGATTCTGATCCTGAACTTCCTCAACGCTTAAAAGAGCAAAATATTGTCCTACTGAAAAAACCGCTTAAACCTGCTTCATTACGGTCATGGTTATCGGGTTTAAAAATTTCAGATAGCTAGGTCTATTTGCTGTTTTGAGCATGCTCATGTTGTGCTGCAACATGGGCATTTTTATTTTAAGTGTAAATAAAAATTTCCAAATTGGCTTAATTTTTAAGCGAATGTACAAAACGCATCATTTTTCGATACCCGCGCATACTTTTTATAGACCAAAGTGCTCATTTTGAATTTTGGAATGGCAAAAACTGTTCAAAATTCTTAAAAACATATAGAAAATCTAAAATTTAAATTTCAAGATATTGTTATTTATAATTATTTTTAAATTAAAAATAAATTTTAAACTTTTGTCCTACTTTAATTTTCACGTAATAAAGCCTAAAAATAAACACATGATTTGATCTTCTGATTCTAAACATTAGCTGATTATCAAAGATCAACCACGAATACGCAGAGGACAAACAACAATGACGATCAATACCACTGAGCTGGAACATAATCAAAATCAACAATTCCACCGTGAATACGGCGTAAATGCCCTTTTGCCTGTGATTCATTGGGCACAACTGTTTCAGCATAGCAAACTGAATGCTGCTCAAATCCAAGCACTCGATGTGATTTATCAAAGCGCAGTCCCTTTGGCCTTAAAAGTTTTTGATGAGCTGCATTTTGATGTATTCCAGCCTTATGCCTACAAGCCTCAAGGTCTAGGCTTATTTGAACGAATTGCCGAACAAGAATCGAAACTGATTCAAAGTTTAGAAGTCGAATCACGCGAATTAAGCCATGAAGTTCGCCACCAAATTTGGAGCATGTTACTACGCGGCGGTGCGGTATTGGTGTTTAAAGCATGGTTGGGTCATGTAAAAACCGGTGAACTCAAACTGGATACCACTCAGTTTGATGAACTCTCCGAACTGCTATTTATTAAAACACCGCCTGAAGTTTTGGCAGAAAGTTTGAATGTTGACCCACATGCCGATGAAGACCATATCTTTTTGATGTATGGCAACGATGTATATTTAGACCGCTTTAATAGCCTTGAAACCGCAGCGCTATTTGTCGATCTTGGTGTTTATGATGCGACATTCTTAAGTTTACGCGATGAACGTGTCGCTGAATTTTTAAAAAATAAAGGCTATGTGTCGCAGGAAGAAATTGATGAATTACAGTGTGCATTAAACCCATTATTTTGTGCAGATATGACACCAAAACAGGACTATATCGCGTAATTTTAAGTGAAACACACAACAAAAAAGGAGTCGAACCATCGACTCCTTTTTCTTTTTGGCGATATCAAAGTGTTTATATTTTCTTTTCTTCGATATTCAACGCATTAATTGCTAATACAGCTTGGGTACGATTTTGTACACCGAGCTTACGGAAAATTGCAGTGACATGCGCTTTGATGGTCGCTTCTGACACATCTAACTCATAAGCAATTTGTTTATTGAGTAAACCTTCTGCCACCATCATCAACACACGGAACTGTTGTGGTGTTAAAGATTGAATACGTTCAGCTAAAGCAGTTTCATCAGCCGCACGTGGGTCGAAGTTCATATTGGCAGGCAAGTTTGGTGGTAACCAGATTTCCCCTTCCAACACTTCACGAATCGCTTCACCAATATGACTTGGATGTGCCGATTTTGGAATATAGCCCATCGCACCATGTGCAATTGAGCGTTGGATAATGCTGGCTTCTTCATGTGCAGACACCACAATAATTGGCAATGAAGGATACTGCGCGCGTACATGAACCAAAGCGGAGAAGCCTGAAGCCCCTGGTAAATTCAAGTCCAGCAAAACAAGATCTGGTTCAGGACCTTTCTCTAGACGTTCATAAAACTCATTCACAGCAGCAGTTTCATGGATTTGCGCTTGTGGCAGGCTATAACGAACGGCTTGAATTAAAGCATGACGAAACAGTGGATGATCATCAACGATTAAAATATTCATAGGCAACATGAGAGATCTTGTGCACGGTAGCTCTATTCTAACCACACAAGTGCTATTTAGGGTATGCAAGAATTAATAAATATTTAATTTATGTTCAGTTTATCTACATAAAAAAATGATGCAGCTCTTTTTCGTTAATTATTTAATTCTAATCACTTTTTTATATATGGTATATCACGATTTAGCAAAGCTTAGCAGATTTGAATATAAATCTATTTTTCAAAGTATTAGCAATAGCTACCAAGATCAATCCCTACCAATTTAGTCATATATGAAAAATAGATAACTTTTAAGATTTTCCTTATTTTACCGCATAAGCTGATTTTGGATTAATAACGTTAATCCATAAATATACAGTTTAGGTTTTTCTTATGTCACATTCATCTCTCCAAAAACCACTAAACATTGTTGCTGTTTCCGGTGGTCTCAATAATCCATCGAAGACAGAAGCATTGGTTCAAGCTATTCTTGATGAGTTGGGTGAGGCAACGCCAATCAATGTGCATTTCATTAAATTTAGTGAAATTGGACAACTCTTAGGGGGTGCAATCTACCGCAACCAATTGCCACAACGTGTACAGGATGATTTAGCCAAAGTAGAAGCAGCAGATGCTCTCATTGTGGGAACACCTGTATACCGTGCTTCATTTACGGGTCTTTTCAAGCACTTCTTTGACTTTGTAGAACAAACGGCATTGGTTGATGTACCTGTACTGCTTGCTGCATCTGGCGGCTCTGAACGTCATGCACTTGTCCTTGAACATCAGCTTCGCCCATTGTTCAGCTTCTTCCAAGCACAAACACTACCAATTGGCGTCTATGCGACTGATCGTGATTTCACACCTGAATACACTATTCAAAGTGAACTTCTACGCGCACGCATTACCCTTGCTGTGGCACGTGCATTACCGATTCTTGAATGGGCACCTGCCAAAGGTCAACGTGCTGACGTGATCAAAGAAAAAACCATTCAAGCCAGCCAAAACTTGGGTATTAACAAACAAATTGAACAAGAAGAAGTTTTACCATCTGCCGCAGTACCTAACCTAGATGCTGCAGAAGCTCGTATTCACCAAAATAAATCGCCGAAAACGCACGTGGCATAAAACCATCGTGCATCTAGAGGGTCGTTAAAATGTCTAAAGATAATAATATTGTTTTTGCCTATTGGGTACCGAACGTCAGTGGTGGCCTTGTAGTCAGTACCATTGAGCAACGCACAGATTGGAGCTTTGACTATAACGTGCGTCTCGCACAAACTGCTGAAAAAGCAGGTTTTGACTATGCATTGACTCAAATCCGTTTTACTGCAGGCTATAACGCAGAAAATCAACATGAATCAGTCAGTTTCAGTCATGGTATTTTGGCAAAAACTGAACGTCTAAAAGTCATTGCAGCGATCCTACCTGGCCCATGGAAACCTGCACTTGCCGCGAAGCAACTTGCAACGATTGATCATCTAACCAATGGCCGTATTGCCATTAACGTGGTTAGTGGCTGGTTTCGTAGTGAGTTCGATGCAATCGGTGAAGAATGGCCTGAACATGATCAGCGTTATGCACGTTCAGAAGAATTTATTCGTAGCTTAAAAGGCGTATGGACACAGAATAATTTTAGTTTTGATGGGAAATATTACCAATTTAAAGATTACACCCTGAGTCCTAAACCTGTACAAAAACCACATATTGAAATCTTCCAAGGTGGCAGCTCACGTGCGGCACGTGATATGGCTTCACGTGTATCAGATTGGTATTTTACCAACGGCAACACACCCTCAGAACTTAAAAAACAAATTGATGATATCCGTGAAAAAGCCAAGGCGAATAATCATCAGGTCAAGATCGGGGTCAATGCTTTCATCATTGCACGTGATACTGAAGAAGAAGCTAAAGCCGTGCTTCAAGAGATTATTGATAAAGCCCATGTTGATGCCGTGAAATCTTTTGGTGATGCAACACGTGAAGCAGGTGCAGCCACCAACGAAGGTGAAGGTAACTGGGCAAAATCAACCTTTGAAGATTTAGTTCAATACAACGATGGTTTCCGTACTAACCTCATCGGTACACCACAGCAAATTGCAGAGCGCATTGTTGAACTGAAGAAAGTTGGTGTTGATTTAATTCTTTCAGGCTTCCTGCATTTCATTGAAGAAGTAGAATACTTCGGTGAAAAAGTGTTGCCATTGGTACGTGAACTTGAAGCCAAAGAGCAAAGTCTAATTACTGCTAAATCTGCCTAAAGCAGCCCGATAATAATAACGATAAACGTTGTTCCAATTTCAACCCTCAGGGCTCGGCCTGAGGGTTTTTTTATATAAATGTGGTGGTCAGCTTTTCAATTGCTGCTTACAATCAAAATTAGCTTAATTAGGAATATGTCGATGTATACAGGTATTGTTCAAGGCTTAGAAAAAATTATTGAAATTAAAAAAGGCGATGGTTTTATTACAATTATCGTCAGTAATGAACAGCAGTTTTTTCAGGATGTATTTATCGGTGCAAGTGTTGCCATCAATGGTGTCTGCTTAACCGTCACTAAAATTGATACTACGCTTAATCAAATCCATTTTGATATTTCAAATGTCACACTTGAACTGACCACCCTAAAAGCACTTAAGGTGGGTGATGAAGTCAATATTGAACGCTCTGCCAAAGTCGGTAGTGAAAATGGCGGACATAATCTGTATGGACATATTGAAGGAACAGCGCTCGTAAAAGCATTAGAAAGACGTGGCGAGACCTATCATATTGATATTCAAATTCCGAACGGCAATATCAAATACTTTTTCCTTAAAGGTTTTATTGGGCTAAATGGTTGTAGTCTGACGGTCAATCGTGTCGACCGTGAAACGAGTGAAATTTCAATCGACTTGATTCCTGAAACCTTACGCCTTACCACATGGAAAAATGTCAAAGTCGGTGATGAAATCAATTATGAAATTGATCAAACCACACGAACATTGGTGGATACATTGGAAAATATTCACCGAGGCTAATATCCAGCCCGATTCTATTTTTGATGGTATTTTGCATAAGTAAAATACCATTGCTTTTAAATTTTTGTATTGCATCCATTTCTATACAGTTTATTCACATCCCTTTTCTTACAATTGGTTTAAGTCATCATTTTAGAATAACCGCTATGCAATTGGTTTGGTTTCGTCAGGATCTACGTATTCATGATCACAGTGCCCTGTTCTTTGCAGCGCAACACGGTCTCTGTATTGGCGTGGTATTTCTTACGCCGGAACAGTGGCGCTTACATCAAGATGCCGATATTAAAATTGATCTTTATCTCAGACGATTAAAAGTTTTAAAAACCCAATTGGCGGAACTCAACATTCCACTTTTAATCTTAGAAGAACCTTTGTGGCAACACATTCCAACACGGTTACTAGAACTCTGCCAAAGTCTGAACATTCATCACGTTCATGCCAATATCGAAGTCGGTTTTAATGAAGAACAGCGTGATCAAGTCGCTTTGGAGCTATTAAAAAAACTTGATATTCAACTGAGCCTTTATGAAGATCTTACCCTGTTTCCTTTAACGACCATTCGTAATGGTAGCAATCAGCCCTATCAGGTTTTCACTGCTTTTAAGAAAAAATGTTATGAGCGGTTAATTTTGGATGTTCCAGCATGTTTACCTGATATTGGAGTACAGAAAGAATTGAAGCTCAATCTAAGCCTCAAACAAGTTGATTTATATCAGTTTGCTCAGCCTTATCATAATCCTGACATCGCTCAATTATGGTCAGTTGAAGATGAAACCATTGAACAACGATTGCATCACTTTTTGACACACTCCCACCACTTTCGACTAGCTCAAGTGGAGGATTCTAAAAGCAAAAGCTCTTAGGCGACTCCCTCACGGATTTCGCTTGCTTTCTGCTTCACAAGGCGACCTTTACCGCATCCACCCTCCACAGACAAAACGGTGTGTCCCACCGCCAAAATATTGCGAGAAGCATTTATATCCGCATTCTCGCTAAAACCACACTCAATACAGTTAAAGTTTGCCTGAGTGAGCCTATTTTCTTTTGCAACATGACCACATGAACTACAAGTCTGACTTGTATATTTAGGGTCAACTTTAACAAGTAAGCCACCTCGCCATTGTTGCTTATACTCCAACATATCAACAAGCATTGACCACCCTTGATCTAGGATTGATTTGTTTAAGCCTGATTTGGCTTTAACATTCTTTCCTTTTTTCTCAATTGAGCCTTTTGCAGACTTCGACATATTAGCTACTTTTAAGTCCTCAACTACGATCATTGCGTGGTTTTTGCTGAGAGTTGTAGTGACTTTGTGCAAGTAGTCATGCCGAATATTGGCAATATGATGATGTAGTTTGTTAACTTTTAAATTAAGTTTTTTCCAATTTTCACTGAACTTGGTTTTCTTTTTCAACTTGCGTTGAAGTCTAGCTAATTTCACTTGATTGGCTTTAAAACTATTGATCGGGTTGAATACCTGACCATTAGAGGTTGTGACCAATTTCTTGATGCCAAGATCAACACCAATAGCTGATTTAGATGGGTGAATTGGTGTTTCAATTGTGTTTTCAACACCAAAAGAGATATACCACTTGCCAACATGCTTTGAGATTGTGACGTTCTTAATCTCGCCTAAAATATCTTGTGATTTTCTAAATTTTACAACGCCAATATCACTAGGCAATTTAACTTGGTTGCCTTTAACCCAACAATACCTATTAAATTGAACAATACGAATTGAATCATAACCATCTGATTTTTTCTTGAATCGTGGCATGAGTGGTCTAAGTTGAATTTCATTACCATCGGGTAATTTAAAAAATTTTGGCTTCTTAGCTTTGAATGGTTTTTGCTTTAGCTTGGCTTGTTCTTTTTTATCGAAGAATTTACCCCAAGCATCACCAAGATCACGAACTTTTTGTTGAAGTGAGACACCATTTGAACTGTTTTCTAAAAAAGCACACTCAGGCTTTTTGCGTAATTCAGGGATTTTATTAACTAAATTAACTTTGTTAATTCGCTCATTATTAGCAAGCATCTCGAATGATGCAGCCAATATCTGATTCCAAACAAAACGTGCAGAACCAAGCAACTTGTTTAAAACAAGCTCCTGTTCTGCATTAGGCTCAAGCCTAAATTTGTACGCTTTGTTGATTTTCATAAATGAGTGTGTATGTGTTAATATGTATAAATACTACCACTAATTAAGCCATTCACCAATGACAGAAATATATAAAAACCGACATTCAGCCTTTAATTTGCATGTACATTTAGTGTTTATTACTAAGTACAGAAAGAAAATTCTAGGTGAGTTGCATCATAAGTATTTTATTGAGTGTGCATCTGAAATCTGCAAAGAGTTTGATGCGGAATTAAAGGAGTGTAATGGTGAAGCTGACCATGTTCACATGCTTATTCAGTACCCACCGACAGTTCAACTCAGTAAATTGGTAAATAACTTAAAATCAGTAACAAGCAGAAGAATGAGAAATGAGTTTTTAGATTTACGTGGTAGTTACGCAAAACCTGTTTTGTGGTCACGCTCATATTTTGCAGGGTCTTGTGGTGGCGCACCTTTGGATATTATTAAAAAATACATTGAAAACCAACAAGGTTAAAATCCTTGAAATTCACCTCCACCCTGACTGTCGGGTGGAGTCCTCTTTCACTTTAAGATAGAAGATCAAGTCGAATACTATAAAGATGAACGCGATGTCCCGAGTTTAGATGGCACTAGCCAACTTTCGCCTTATTTAAATTTAGGCATGCTTTCAATTCGCCATTGCATACAAGCATTATTTAAAAACACCAATGGTTATTTCCAAATTAATAACGAAGGTCAACAGACTTGGCTCGATGAATTGCTGTGGCGTGAGTTTTATCAGCATACCTTGCACGACTTCCCACACGTTTCAAAACATCAACCATTTAAAGCCAATACCAAACAGATTCCATGGCGCGATGCACCTGAAGATTTAGACGCTTGGCAACGCGGTCAAACAGGTATTCCTATTGTGGATGCAGGCATGCGTCAACTCTTGGCAACAGGGTGGATGCATAATCGCGTCAGAATGATTACGGCTATGTTCTTGTGCAAGAATTTACTGATTGATTGGCGACTTGGTGAAGCATGGTTTATGCAACATTTGATTGATGGTGACTTAGCTGCCAATAATGGTGGATGGCAATGGTGTGCCTCGACAGGTATGGATGCAGCGCCCTATTTCCGAATCTTTAACCCGATTAATCAGTCGCAGCGTTTTGACCCTAACGGTGACTACATTAAGAAATGGCTGCCTGAGTTGAAACATTTAGACAGCACTATGGTTCATGAACCTTATGCGAAAAATAAGGAGCTTAAATTGGATTATCCACATCCGATTGTCGACTTAAAAAGTTCCCGAGCATGTGCGATTGAAGTCTTTAAACACGCCAATACCTAAAGATGAAAGCCCTCTATTGAGGGCTTCTTGATATTGATTAAGAATAAAAACTTGGATCAGGCACTTTACCTGTCAGTACCCATTCACCAATTTCCTGATATTTATAATCTACAGGGTCGTGCAAGGTTTGGGTCCGTACATTACGCCAAAAACGGTCTAAGTTTAATTTCGCGGTGGTTGCACGAGCCCCCATAACTTGGAAGATATTCTGCGTGATATAGAGCGAGGTATTGGTCGCGGCGATTTTGGCCGTCGCAATTGCAATAGAGACTTCACCACGCTGTGCCGCAGTCAAATCAGCACCTATATCCCACGCCTGCTGCAAAGTTTGAATCGCTTTGTTTGCTAACAAACGTACCCCTTCAAGTTGCACATAAAATTCAGCAAAATGTTTTTGGGTAAATGGATCATTTACCGCCTGCTCCGCAAGTGACTTCGACCATGCCTTTTGCGTTTGGACTGTATCTTTTGCCACGTCGAAAGCACCTTCCGCCACACCCAAGAACATATGCACGAATATCAATTGAGCAATAAGCGGACGTAAGCTTGAATACGGTGTACTAAGCGGCCCAGGATTTAAAAGTAGTTCGTCTTTAAACACTTTGACTTGTTCAAAATGACTGGTACCACTGTCCGTTTGGCGCTGTCCCATATTGTTCCAATCACCAAGAAAACTCACGCCTTCGCGTGCGGTAGGAATCACCCCAATGAGTAATTTTCCTGCCTCGTTATATCCTGAACACAGCAAAATGTCCGAATCCATTGAACCTGAACAGAAACTTTTATCTCCATGGAAAATAAATTCATTTTCAGACACTTGGGTCGCTGTGGTACGTCGATCCAAAGGGTTTAAAGTATTTCCCCAGAATAGATTCTGTTCGGCAGTTTGTTTAAACCACGGTGCGTATTGTTCAGCTTGAGAAAAAAGTTCAACCGTCGCAATGAGTAAGTGATGGAAGCCATAGACATGTGCCAATGAGCTATCAACACGGGCAATGGTTTGAATGGTTTTAAAAATCGTTCGCCAATCTGCCCCCTGACCACCAAATGCTTTAGGAATAGATAATCCTAGCAGACCGCTTTGACGAATCAGATCACGCTCATGTTTCGGGTTGCCCCCTTGTTTATCACGCTGTGCAGCAGTTTTCGCAAATTCTGCTGCTAGTTTTTCTGCTATTTCAACAGCGGATAATTCTAAATTAGGTGATCGTGCATTCATTCTTATTACTCATTTACAGCATGCAATTAGCTTAACAGATCACTTTCCCTGACATTATGCAAAAGCATGCTGAGCTTATTCCCCACATAAAAATACCGACGTAAAAGTCGGTATTTTTAGAAAGCTAAATCAGTTTTTTAACTATTGCGTTTCACTTCTTCAATCAATTGATCCACCACTTGCGGCTCAGCCAAAGTTGAGGTATCCCCTAAACTATCCAGTTCATTGGCAGCAATTTTTCTTAAAATACGGCGCATAATTTTCCCTGAGCGGGTTTTCGGTAACGCAGGCGCCCAGTGCAAAGCATCAGGCGTTGCAATTGGACCCAGAATTTTTCGAACCCAATGAATGAGTTCACGGCGCAATAAATCTGTACTTTCAACACCAGCTTGTAAGGTCACAAAGGCACAAATACCTTGCCCTTTAATGTCATGCGGCATCCCGATGACGGCAGCTTCAGCAACAGCTTCATGGGCAACTAACGCACTTTCAATTTCGGCTGTACCCAATCGATGCCCTGAGACATTGAGAACGTCATCAACACGCCCTGTAATCCAGTAGTAGCCATCTTCATCACGACGTGCACCATCACCAGTAAAATAGGTGCCCGGATAGGTCGAAAAATAAGCTTCAATAAAGCGTTCAGGATCACCCCAGATGGTTCGCATCTGGCCCGGCCATGAATCTTTAATGACTAAATTACCCTCTACAGCGCCTTCAAGCTCTTTGCCATCTGCATCGACAATCGCAGGTTTTACCCCAAAGAATGGACGTGTTGCTGAACCTGGTTTTAAATCGGTTGCACCTGGTAATGGACTAATCATAAAACCGCCGGTTTCTGTCTGCCACCACGTATCTACAACAGGACAACGGCTTTCACCGACCACTGAGTAATACCAGTTCCATGCTTCAGGGTTAATCGGTTCACCTACTGAACCCAGCAAACGTAAGCTACTGCGATCACTTTCACGTACAAATGCATCACCTTCACGCATCATGGCGCGAATGGCTGTCGGTGCGGTATATAAAATCGTGACATTGTGTTTATCGACGATATGTCCTGTACGTGCCCATGTTGGATACTGTGGTACACCTTCAAACATGACCGTAGTCGTTCCATTGGAGAGCGGTCCATACAACACATAGGAATGCCCTGTAATCCAGCCAACATCTGCGGTACACCAGAACACATCATCTTGCTTTATATCAAACACTTCTCGGAAGCTTGAGTTGACATAAGTCAGATAACCACCTGTGGTATGTAAGACCCCTTTGGGTTTTCCAGTCGAACCTGAGGTATACAGGATAAAGAGCGGATCTTCAGCATTCATGGGTTCAGGTGGACAGTCATCAGTGACTGTCATAATTTCCATGTGATACCAAAGGTCACGATCTTGCTTCATCTCAATCGAATTGCCTGTACGGTGAACCACCATCACATGTTCAACTGACTCTGTCCTTGCAATATTCAAAGCAGCATCAACGTTTTCTTTCAGTGGAATTGGCTTACCACCACGCATGCCAGAATCGGCAGTAATCACCATTTTCGCTTGGCTGTCTTCAATACGGCTGGCCAATGAATCAGGTGAGAATCCTCCAAATACTACGCAATGCACGGCACCAATACGTGCACATGCCAACATGGCAATTGCAGCCTCTGAAATCATCGGCATATAAAGCACAACGCGATCGCCTTTGCGAATGCCATGTTTTTTCAATACATTGGCAAAACGGCAAGTTTCATCATGCAATTCAGCAAAAGAAATGATTTTATGACGTGAAGGATGATCGCCTTCCCAAATAATCGCAGGTTTATAAGGATGTTCTTTAAGATGGCGGTCTAAACAGTTGGCACTCAGGTTCAATTGACCATCTGCAAACCATTCAATTTTAAAATTGTCTTTATCAAAACTGGTATTTTTAACCTGAGTAAATGGTTTAATCCAATCTAAACGCTGCGCTTGTTCAGCCCAAAAGCTGTCAGGATCTTCAATAGATTTTTGATAGCGTTCAAAGTACTCAGCTTCGTTGGTACGCGCTGTTTTCTTAAATTCCGCAGGTACTGGGTAGATCTCTTTCATCTTTATATTTCCTTGATCTTCTAGACTCTCATCACGAGAGCTCATGCCACATTTTTGGTTTTTTATATCTGCATCATGTCAGTATGTACTTTGGATTTCAAATCCAACAATAATGCTTTCGTCGTAGATTGATTGGCATAATTAAAAACAGCCTAACACTTGTGGATGGAAGATAGGCAGTAGATAACACATCAGTACACTTTTTTAAGAAAGTGCAGCAGCACAGCATAGGAGATGCCTTAATTTTTTAGCCAAAATCAGGCAAAATAGTGCAAATTTTGATTTCGGAATTCTCGTGGCTGAAAAAAACAATGCTCTAAGCGATGTGACCGAAGGTACATCTCAGCTTTTGCATGATGCAACTGAAAAAACCGCACAAACTGTGCTAGAGCACACAGCTAAATACAACGATGCATATTCAACGATCGATAAGTTTGTCGATGGTTTTTGGGAACGTGTCCCGTATATCTGCATCGCGCTGGTGGTTTTTACAATTTTCTATTTCTTGTCAAAACTCTTTAAGTTCTTTGTTCGCAAAGCCATTGGTGAGCGCAGTTACAGCAAGCAGAACCTTGTATTAGTGCTGAACCGTGTCGGGACATCTGCGATCTTATTCATTGGTTTCTTAATCGCGATGGTCGTTGCCATTCCTGGCTTCACACCAGGTCAGTTAATGAGTGCGTTGGGGATTGGTTCTGTCGCAATCGGTTTCGCGTTTAAGGACATTTTCCAAAACTTACTTTCAGGCGTTCTGATTTTACTTGGCGAACCGTTCAAAATTGGTGACGACATTGTGGTTTCTGGTTTTGAAGGGACAGTTGAAGATATTCAGATCCGCGCAACGTTCCTACGCTCGCCTGAAGGCAAACGTATCGTGATTCCAAACGCAACGGTTTACACCAGTGCCGTGACTGTTGTGACCGCATATACACGCCGTCGTTGTCAGTTTGTGGTGGGTATTGGCTATGAAGATGATATCCAAAAAGCCAAAAATATCATTATGGCGATCTTAGACAAAGATCAATCGATCTTGAGTCAGCCTGCGTTTAGCGTGAATGTCAGCCAACTTGCAGACTTCTCAATTAATCTGACAGTAACGTGGTGGGTTGATACTCAAGAAACAACTACGGGTAACTCAATCAGTGCTGTACAAGAATATGTGATTGAAGCATTTGCTGAACATAGCATTTCAATTCCATACCCTGTTCAAGAAGTTAAAGTTTACCGTGGCGAAGGTGAAGATACTTCAGGTCGCGCTAAACAAACGACCTAATATATAGGGAATCACCGTTTCAGTACGGATAATACGGTTGCCAAGACTCAGTGCTTGGCAACCGTTTTTTATGAGCAGTTCAATTTCATAAGGAATAAATCCGCCTTCCGGACCAATCACAATCGTACAGGCATGATCAATATGTGAGGGCATATTCTCGGCTGCATACGGATGCCCTACATAGGCAGGACAATTCTCGTCAATCAAACCCGGCAGCACATCTTCAACAAAAGGTTTAAAGCGCTTATGTAGCTCGATTTTAGGTGCAATCGTATCTCCCGCCTGCTCCAAACCAAGTTCAACATAATGATCTAATTGCTGTAAAAACGGCGTTTGCCAGTAGCTTTTATCCACGCGATAACTATGAATTAAAATAATTTTTTCGACACCCAAGGTGACTGCATCCATGATCAAGCGACGTAGAACCTTGGGACGTGGCAAAGCTACAATTAACGTGACAGGTAACTTTTTGGGAACTATTTCTTCATGTAGTGGTTTAATTTTGACAGCTTTATCCGTGATTTCGACAATTTCAGTTAGATAGCGTTTGCCTTCACGAATCCCAACTTTCAGCGTATCCCCAACTTGAATGCCCAAATGCTGCTGCAAATGCTCAATCTGACGTTTAGAAGTAATAGACCATACATCTGCTTCAGTTTGCCGAGGGTCAAGAAGAACGATATTCATAAAAATAAGAAGACCAAAATATATTTCACCCTATATAGACCTAGAGAGTTGGCGACAGGGATGTCGCCCGTATTGCTGAGGGATAGGACATCCCTTCAGCAATACAAAAGATATTTGCTACTTTGGATCTTTCCAAAGTAGAAACACCTCAGATATAACATTGATTTTTTACAAACGTTCAATGATGATCATTGATTAAAGATATTGATCAATCACCTGAATATGCTTATGTAAAGCACCTTGATTCTGCTGCATAATCTTTTGAGCTGCATCATTTAAACGCTGTGCCTTATCAGCATTCACCAAAATATCCAACATCGTCTGTGCAGCGTGCTGAGCATCATTTACCACTTCAACTGCTTGCGCTTCCACAAACTCATCTACAATCGTTTGGAAATTAAAATAATTCTTACCTAACAATGTAGGTACCTGACAGGCAATGGGTTCCAAAATATTATGTCCCCCGCCTGGTTCATTGAGTGAACCGCCCACATAACAGACTTGACTTAAGCAATACCACAGCCATAACTCACCCATGGAATCCGCCAAATAGACTTGCGTATCAGATTGAATCGTCTCGCCCAAACTGCGACGCTGGGTTTGCAGTCCTAAGCGCTGTGCAGCTTCAAAAACTTCATCGAACCGTTCAGGATGACGTGGAACAACTATACACACTAACGATGAATCTTGAATTAAAGCAGATTTGAGTTCTGCCAAAATCTCTTTTTCTTCAGGAGCATGGGTACTGGCAAGCAGCAAGACTTTTCGGTTGTGCAGCTGCCAGTCTTGCACCAATACTTTTGCCCGCTCAATAAAACTTTGAGGGGCTGTAATATCAAACTTCACACTGCCGAGCACATGGGTTTTATTTGGTACTGCGCCCAACGCAAGAAAGCGCTGATAAGACGATTGATCTTGTGCTAAAAGCTGCGTTAGCCCTTTTAACATGGGCACGGTCAGACTTTTTACTTTGCCATAACCTTTGGCAGATTTTTCGGAAAGACGGGCATTTAATAAAATACATGGCACATGAAAGGCTTGCGCCTGATCAATTAAATTTGGCCACAATTCTGTTTCCATCAGCAGTAATAGTTTTGGCTGATACTTCTGATAAAACGCTTGAATGAGATGCTTTTGATCTGCAGGCAAATACACAGCTTGAAATTGATCGAGATATGGTGCTTTTTCAAAAAGTGCTTTGGCACGTGCCTGCCCTGTTTTGGTGGTATTGGTCACCAATACCTTTTGTCCTTGCTTCAGATAATGCTCAATAATCGGTTGTGCTGCATTGGTTTCCCCTACGGATACCACATGGAACCAAATGGCATGTTGATTTTTTGGGGTCTGAAAAGGACCAAAACGTTCTAATAATTCTTGTTGTAGCTGCTCAGGACTTTCCGCACGTTTACGCAGACGTGATTGATATAAGGGTTTAATCAGCGCTAAAGCAGTGTTATACCAAAATGGAGTAGCCAAATGACTCACCGAAACAGATTCAATCGGCAAAATATAACAGAGCCGCAGCGACATGTTAATCACTGCGGCTATTTTTCATCGACCGATCTTATGATTTAAAGTTGTTCTAAAGTTGGATAATCAATATAGCCTTCAGCCACATTGGTCCCAATCATATTTTCAAGTTTGAGTTCATTGAGTGGTGCATCTTGAACCAATCGCTCATAAAGATCTGGATTGGCAATATACGCTTTACCAAAGGCTACAGCATCTGCTTTACCCGATTGCAGTAAATGAATGGCATCGTCACGGCTTAGACGCATATTTGCAATGTATGGCACACCATTCGAACGCTGCTTCATATACTCAGAAATACTGTCTTCTGCCAAATATTCACGGGTAAAGAAGAACGCAATTTGACGTTTACCCAATTGCTCCATTGCATAGCCAAAGGTTTCACGTGGATCATCATCACCCATATCATGTTCATCACCACGTGGTGCAAGATGCACCCCAACACGATCTGCGCCCCAAACTTCAATCAGTTGGTCAACCACTTCAAGTAAGAAACGTGCGCGGTTTTCAACTGAACCACCGTATTCATCTTCTCTTTTATTGGTTTTCGTTTGCAGGAATTGATCAATGAGATAACCATTCGCAGCATGCAATTCAACGCCATCAAACCCTGCTTCTTTGGCACGAATCGCGGCTTGTTTGAATTGTTCTGTAATCGCATGAATTTCTTTAATTTCAAGCGGACGCGGTAACACATAAGGACGTTTTGGACGCAATAAACTCACAAGCCCTGCTTGTTGCACACTACTCGCTGAAACAGGTGTTTCACCATTCAATAATTCAGGATCCGATACACGTCCGACATGCCAAAGCTGAGCGACAATTAAACCACCTTTATCGTGTACAGCTTGCGTGACTTTTTTCCAGCCCTCAACTTGTGCATCTGTAAAAAGTCCCGGGGTATTTAAATAGCCATTGGCTTCTTCAGAAATTACCGTTGCTTCAGAGATGATTAAGCCGCTACTGGCACGCTGTGCATAGTACTCGACCATCATGTCAGTCGGCACACGATCAGGGGTCGCACGACTACGCGTCAATGGCGCCATAATGACACGGTTCTTAAGTGCAAGCGCACCCAACGTTAAAGGGGTATTTAATTCAGCCATTCTGACTCCAGCCTCTAAGATTTAGAGGTGTTGTTGTAGATGTTCGATGTATTGCTGAATCAAAGTTTCGTTGCGGGAGAAATATGACCACTGCCCATGCTTATTGGCAGTAATAAGACCTGCCTGCTGTAAAACAGACAAATGATTTGACATGGTGGACTGAGAGACTTGTCCTAAACGTTCAATCTGCCCTGCACATACACCACGCGAAAAATCCAGACATTCTTCTTCTGGAAAATATTGTGCAGGAGTTTTCAACCACTGCAAAATTTGACGACGCGTCGGGTTAGATAGTGCTTTATAAATCAGATCAACGTCCATAATCACTCATATCAATACGATGAATGCCATTGGCAACGAAACGATTCAGCCTGCAAATCATTATATCGTATTTTTTCGATTTATATATCGAATATTTTAGATATATCGTTTCAAACTGTATCGCTTCAAAGCCGACTCAAGGTCTGCTTACAGACCTTGTTTTAAACTTGCTTCAATAAATTTGTCTAAGTCGCCGTCTAGAACCGCACCTGTGTTTGAGTTTTCAACACCTGTACGTAAGTCCTTAATACGTGAGTCATCCAACACATAAGAACGGATTTGGCTACCCCAACCGATGTCAGACTTAGTATCTTCAAGAGCTTGAGCGGCTTCATTACGTTTTTTCATCTCTAGTTCATAGAGTTTTGCACGTAATTGTTTCCATGCATGGTCACGGTTGGCATGTTGTGAACGCTGGTTCTGACACGCCACCACAATACCTGTGGGTGCGTGAGTTAAACGCACGGCAGAATCAGTTTTGTTAATGTGCTGACCACCCGCACCTGATGCACGGTAAGTATCGGTACGAACATCTGCAGGGTTAATTTCAATCTCGATATTATCGTCAACTTCTGGTGAAACGAACACAGCCGAGAATGAGGTATGGCGACGGTTACCCGAGTCGAATGGTGACTTACGCACTAGACGATGTACGCCTGATTCAGTACGCAACCAACCATAAGCATACTCACCTTCAACACGAATCGTAGCAGATTTAATCCCCGCAACATCCCCGTCAGATTCTTCCATGACTTCTGCTTTAAAGCCATGACGCTCAATCCAACGCAAATACATACGAAGTAACATTGAAGCCCAATCCTGTGCTTCTGTACCGCCTGAACCTGCCTGAATTTCAACATAGCAAGGGTTCGGATCCATCGGATTGTTAAACATACGGCGGAATTCTAACTTCGCTAATTCTTCTTCAGCTGCAGTTAATTCTGCTTGTACATCTGCCAGCATTTCTTCTTCATCAGCTTCTACAGCCAAATCCAACATTGCTTGTGCATCTTCAAGTTGAGTCGACAAACCATCTAAAACATTAATAACGTTTTCAAGTTCGCCTTTTTCTTTCGCCATCGCTTGCGCACGATTTTGATCATTCCAGATTGCAGGATCTTCTAATTCACGTAGAACTTCTTCTAAACGTTCTTTTTTCAGATCGTAGTCAAAGATACCCCCGTAAGGTTTGACCACGTTCGCTTAAGTCTTTTAGCTGCAATAGATACGGATTAATTTCCACGTGAATTCTCTCAATCAAAATAAGGCTTAAATCTGTAGCCGCATATTATATCACAGTCCATTCTGGCATTTTGAATCCACTTTTACTGCTAAATTAGAGTCATTTTGAGACATCTATTCTTCTATTTTTTACATCTTTTCTATTTTTCTTCATCATGTTTGCTATAAGACAAAAATTAAAAATTTAGTATCAAGATATGTCTAAGCCATCCAAGTAAAATTAGAATTCAACTCAGGATTGAATAAGATAAATAGAGATTAATCTTTGAGAAAACTTTGTAGTGAATTAACTGAAACAACCTCTTATAAAATAGTTTATTTTTTAAACATTTTCTTTAAATTCCACAATATATCCACATTTTTAATAAAACAAAACATAGTATTTTTCAATATATATTTCAGTAAGTTAAATGATAAAAATTACATAACATTACGCTACTGACATTATGGTAACGCTTGCTGCGTTGACACATTTTTGTTTTCGTCTAGACTAAAAGTTGTAACAAGAAATGTATGAAAATCAGCCAAATTTCAGAGGGGAGTATCCGTATGAAAAAATTAGCAATCGCTTCAGCACTTTTATCAGCTTTAGCAATCAGCGGTACTGCAAATGCGTACCAAGCAGAAGTTGGTGCATCAGCAGGTCTAATCGATCCAGATAACGGTAGCTCAAGTGGCTCATTTGGTGTAGACGGCAAATACTACTTCAATCCTGTACAAACACGTAATGCGCCACTTGCAGAAGCTGCGTTCTTAGACCGCGCGAGCAACGTAGGTGCAAAATATCAATATGACGAAGTTGGTGATGATGAACGTCATCAATATGGCGTAAGTGCTGAATATTTCGTTCCAAATTCTGACTTCTATGTAAGTGGTAATGTTGGACGTGATGACCGTAAATATGCTTCTGGCGCTGACTTCGATGAAACAGTTTACGGTGCCGAAGTTGGTTACCTTCCTGCTCCAGGTTTATTAATCGCTGCAGGTGTTAAAGGCTATGACAACGATTATGACGATGGTGTCGACCCAACTTTACGTGCGAAATACGTAACCACTTTATCGAATGGTAAAGACATCAACTTAGAAGCGGGTGCAGCTTTCGGTGACCTAGATGAATACAATCTAGCTGCAGACTACTACATCGATAAAACATTGAGTGTTGGTGTGGATTACTACAGCAAAGACACTGGTCCTGCAGATACGAACGAATTCGGTGTAAGTGCTCGTAAGTTCTTTACATCACAAGTGAGCCTTGAAGGTCGCGTAGGCTTTGGTGAGATTGGTAACAATGACTACAACAAGTTTGGTGTAGCTGCGAAATACCGTTTCTAATCGCTAAAAATTTTATTTCCCAGAAAAGCTCATCTTCGGATGGGCTTTTTTATTGACCTAAATAATTAAATTTCGGAATATTTTGCACATTTAAGATGCATTTTTTGTCTGTACAATCAGCTCGCTGTCATTTGACAGGTATTTTTATAACAAACCGAGATTTTTATTCATGTTAAAACAACTTGCTCTTGCGACTGCTTTGGTCGCTACTTTTGGGACAGCTCATGCCTATCAAGCTGAATTAGGCGGAACAATTGCCTTAGTTGATCCAGACAATGGTGATTCTTCGACTGGGTTTGCAGTTGATGGAACTTATTACTTCAATCCTGTTCAAGTAAAAAATTCACCATTAAATGAAGCCGCTTTTTTAAATCGTTCAAGCAATATCAACGCTGAAATTTCTTATATTGACTATGATGCCTATGACCTGACAACTTTTGGTTTAGGTGTTGAATACTACGTACCAAATTCTGATTTTTATGTCAGTGGTAACATCGGACAATTCAGCGAAGATACCCCGATCGGTGATTTTGACACGACTGTCTATGCAGCTGAAGTAGGTTATTTACCTGCACCAGGTTTACTACTTGCTCTTGGTTTACAAGGCTATGATAACGATCTTGGCGATAATGTTGACCCAACGATTCGTGCTAAGTATGTCACTAAAGTGGGTGCTTATGATATGAACTTCGAGGGTGGTGCTACTTTTGGAGATTTAGATGCTTATCAACTTGGAGCAGATCTTTATCTCGATAAAACTTTAAGTGTGGGTCTCGGCTTCTCTGACAGTGAGCTTGAAGGGAGTGATGTCTTCACAATTCGCGCTAAGAAATTCTTTAACCAACAAGTCAGTGTTGAAGGTTCAATTAACTTTGCCGATGAAGGCAACATCTTAGCTGTACGTGGGGCTTACCGCTTCTAATCCTTAATCAATTGAAAGATAAAAAACCGCTCAATTGAGCGGTTTTTTTATTGTTCCAAATGCATAATTCGCATCTGTAAACTGACGTTGCCATTAAATACGTTTTTGTCTAGTTCATACACCAGTCGCACATCTTTCATAGGGTTAAATTCATATTTATCTGCTGCATTAAATGCGATGGCATCAACAACTTGACCATTTTCCAAGCCAACACGCAATTTCAGATGCACGTCTTTGAGCCAGCGATAATCCAAGACTTTAAAAATGCCATCAAAAATAGGTTGAGGGAATTTCTGTCCCCACGGGCTTAGATTTTGCAGTAAATCAACTGTTTCTATTTGAAACACGCTGGCAGGTAATTCACCATCTGTCCATAAAGTAGCAGTAAATAAACTCTCATCCATGCTGCCAATTAACTGTTCAAAAATCTGTTTAAACTCAATAAAATGCTCTTTTTTAATAGTGAGCCCTGCTGCTGCTGCATGCCCACCAAAATGACTCACCAAATGCGGGTATTGCTCTGCGACACGTTCAATCATATCTCGAATATGAATCCCTTCAATTGAACGTGCAGAACCTTTGATATGTACGCCATCTTCATCCGCAGCAAAAACAATACTTGGGCGATGAAACTGCTCTTTTAGGCGTCCTGCGACAATCCCGATTACTCCTTGATGCCATGATGGTTCAAACATAATCAAAGCAGCAGGAAGTTCATTTTCATTGAGTTGAATTTGGTCAAGTTCTTTGAGCGCTTCTTGCTTCATTTTGCTTTCAACTTGACGGCGTTCAACGTTAAGTTGATTCAGCTGTTCAGCAAGTGGATATGCAGTTGCTAAGTCTTGAGCCAATAAACACTCAATACCAATATCCATTGTTTCCATGCGCCCTGCGGCATTAATGCGTGGACCAATTACAAAACCTAAATCTTGGGCTTTTAATCCAGCGGGATCACGCCCGGCAATCTCAAGCAGTGCACTAATCCCGGGACGGCACAGATGCTGCTGAATTTTCTTGAGACCCGCATCGACTAAAATTCGGTTGTTATAGTCCAAACTTGCTACATCGGCATAAGTGCCAAGTGCGACCAAGTCTAGATAATTCGTCATCTGTGCAAACAATTTACCTTGTTTTTTACGTTGACTCGACAAATTCGCAAGTACGTAAAAGGCAACGCCAACCCCTGCCAACGCTTTACTTGGAAACTCACAACCAAGCTGATTTGGATTCACCACTGCTTCAGCATTCGGCGTTGGCTTAGTCGTCAAATGATGATCGGTAATGATGACTTGCATGCCATGATCTTGAGCCTGCTTCACCCCTTCATGACTGGAAATCCCATTATCTACGGTAATCAGTAAATCGGGGGTAAAGTTTGCAAATGCCAAATCTGCAATCGCAGGTGTGAGACCATAACCATACTTAAAACGATCAGGAACAAGATAATGTACATCTGCACCCATCTCGCGTAATGCCAGTATCATTAGAGCCGTACTGGTGGCACCATCAGCATCATAATCACCAACAATCACAATCTTTTTATGCTGATCAATGGTTTGGTCAATCAGTTGAATGGCTTCAGTTAAGCCTTTCATGCTCGGTGCGAGTAGATGCTTCAGTTTCAGTTCTAATTCTTGTTCAGATTCCACACCTCGACGTGCCAAAATTTCGGCAACAAAAGAAGGCACGCCCTGAAAGGATTCAGGGCGTGTAATAAAAGGTCTCTGCTTGATTTCAAGTTTTGGCATTTATGGCATCAATCGTTGTAATTTCCACGCACCGTCGATTTTTTCATAACACAAACGGTCATGCAAACGGTTTGGCCGACCTTGCCAGAACTCGTAATAATCTGGCTCAATGCGGTAACCACCCCAAAACTGAGGTTTATCCAAACTTGCTTTCTGCTCAACGCGATCATGCAAATCTTGGAAGCGTTGCTGTAATTCTTCACGGCTCGCAATCACACCACTTTGCGGCGTACTGATATGTGCTGCAATTTGGCTGTCACGTGGACGCTTGTGGTAGTAATCTGTCGATTCTTCTTCAGAAATTTTGACCACACGACCTGAGATTCGAATTTGACGCTCTTGCTCCGCCCAATAAAACAGAATTTGCGCATAAGGATTAACTGCCAAGTCCAAGCCTTTTTGACTGTCATAGTTGGTATAAAATGCATAGCCCTGTTCATCTGCACCACGTAACAAGACTGTACGCACATGTGGACGGCCATCTTGACTTGCTGTCGCTAAAGACATGGCATAGGGTTCATGGAGCTGTGCTTCTAAGGCATGATTAAACCATAGTAAGAATTGCTCATGAGGATTTGCATTCACTTGTTCTTCATGAAGCTCACCTTTTTGATAGCTTAAACGCAGTTCACTCAAATCTTTAATCAGGTCGCTCATTTCACCCTCTCCGTTTAAGCAGCATTGGCACGTACAGCATCCGCAAGCTGATGTGCAAGTGTATCGACTTCTGCTAAATCTTCACCTTCAACCATGACACGAATTACAGGTTCAGTTCCTGACTTACGAATCAGTAATCGACCACGACCTTTGAGTTGCTCTTCTGCTTTTGCAAATTCAGCAGCCAATGCAGGCACTGAATACGGGTCAAACATCGCATCTAAACGCACATTCACAAGCACATTAGGGAGAAGTTTAAAGTCAGCCACAAGTTCATGCAGTGCTTTGCCCTGTTCCACCATGACCGTTAAGACTTGAAGTGCTGCGATAATTGCATCACCTGTCGTACTCTTGTCTAAAGTTAAGATGTGACCAGAAGGCTCACCACCAATTACCCAGCCTTTTTCTTCTAGACCTTGTAAGACATAACGGTCACCAACTTTAGCACGCAGCAGTTCTACCCCTGCTTTTTCAAGTGCAAGCTCAAGTGCCATGTTACTCATTAAGGTACCGACAATACCCGCTGGCTTATGTTTGGCTTGAGTGGCAAGGATATACAGAATATGGTCACCCGTGATTTGTTCACCGTTTTTGTCGACCATAATCACACGGTCTGCATCACCATCAAAGGCAATCCCTAAATCCGCACCGCGCTCAACCACAACTTGTTGTAAATGTTCAGGATGTGTCGAACCACAGCCATCATTAATATTTAAGCCTGTTGGTTCATCGTGAATGGCAACCACTTTTGCACCAAGCTCACGGAAAACAGCTGGTCCGACGTTATAGGCAGCACCATTAGCACAATCGACCACAATCGTAAGATCGTTTAAATCTAAATGGTATGGGAATGTTGATTTACAAAATTCGATATAGCGACCATTGGCATCTTTCACTCGGAAGCTCTTACCTAAGTTCGCCGTGTCTTCAATGACTAACTCTTTTTCGAGTTCTTGATTGATTTCTTCCTGCAAACTATCAGGTAATTTTTTACCTTCGCTAGAGAAGAACTTAATCCCATTATCGAAATATGGGTTGTGTGATGCTGAAATCACAATCCCTAAACTTGCATGTAAAGCTCGGGTTAAATGTGCAATGGCTGGTGTTGGTAATGGACCAAGTAAATGCACATAAACACCTGCAGCATTTAAACCTGCTTGTAATGCAGACTCTAAGATATAGCCAGACAAACGAGTATCTTTACCCAACACAACAACAGGTTTTGCTTTTTTACTATGTCGTTTTAGCACTTTACCCGCAGCGAAACCTAATTTCAGGGCAAATTCAGGTGTAATTGGCAATACGCCAAATTTTCCGCGAATGCCGTCAGTACCAAAATAACTCATACATGTCTCACTTCTTAGAGCATGGCTCTCGCCACGCATTTTTTCATTGTGTAACACTTTACACCAAAACAAAAAAACCGTCATTTACATGACGGCTTTTTGGATCACAATTACAAGAAATTAGCCAACGCGATAGTTTGGCGCTTCTTTCGTAATAGTGACATCGTGTACGTGAGATTCAGACATACCTGCTGATGTGATTTTCACGAATTTCGCATTTTGACGAAGGTCTTCGATCACAGCAGAACCGGTATAACCCATAGATGAACGTAGACCGCCCATCATTTGATGCACGATGTTACCCATTGGGCCTTTGTAAGGTACACGACCTTCAATACCTTCTGGTACAAGTTTCTCAGCACCTGCTTTAGAGTCTTGGAAGTAACGGTCAGCAGAACCTGTTGCACCTGCCATCGCACCCAATGAACCCATACCACGGTATGCTTTGTAGTAACGACCTTGGAAGAATTCAACTTCACCTGGTGCTTCTTCAGTACCCGCAAGAAGTGAGCCGACCATAATTGTACTTGCACCCGCACCAATCGCTTTTGCCATATCACCTGAGAAGCGGATACCACCATCAGCGATCAATGGAATTTGATCTTTTAATGCATTTGCGACAGAGTCGATTGCCGAAATTTGTGGCATACCGATACCAGCAACGATACGTGTTGTACAAATTGAACCAGGACCAATACCGACTTTAACCGCATCCGCACCTGCATCAAGAAGTGCAAGCGCAGCATCGCCAGTTGCAATGTTACCGCCAATGACTTGGACTTGTGGGTAGTTTGCTTTTACCCAACGAACGCGTTCAATTACACCCGCAGAGTGACCGTGTGCAGTATCGACCACAATCGCATCTACACCTGCTTCAACCAATGCTTCAACACGGCTTGGTGTTTCTGCACCTGTACCCACCGCAGCACCAACACGTAAACGACCTAAGTCATCTTTACAGCTGTTTGGATAAAGCTCTGCTTTACGGAAATCAGTTACCGTAATCAAACCTTTAAGTTCGTTATTTTCACCAACAACGATCACTTTTTCGATACGGTTTTTTTGCAATAACGCTTGGATATTTTCTTTTGATTCGTGTTCGCGAACTGTTACCAGACGATCTTGACCTGTCATGATGTTGCTAACAGGTTGTTCAAGATTGGTTTCAAAGCGTGTATCACGACCTGTCACGATACCGACAACTTTGCCATCCTTAACTACAGGTACACCGCTGATGTTGTTCGCTTGCGTGATTGCAATCAACTCACGAACAGTTGTTTCAGGGGTTACTGTAATCGGATCTTTCACCATACCGGCTTCAAATTTTTTCACGCGGCGAACTTCTGCAGCTTGTGCAGCAATATCCATGTTTTTATGCAGGATACCGATACCACCATTTTGCGCCATCGCAATTGCCATACGTGACTCAGTCACAGTATCCATAGCAGCAGACACAAGAGGGATATTTAAGTTAATTCCACGAGTAAAACGTGTCTTTAGGGAGACATCTTTTGGGAGAACAGTAGAGTAGGCAGGGAGTAATAGGACATCATCGAAGGTTAACGCTTCTTGAACGATGGTCAACATAACAGTCTCACTGGTAATTTCCGTGCGCTATTATAAACAAATTTAGCTCAAAATTTCATTGCTATTACAAAATTATTTTCGCATTTTGAGATTTTATAATTTTAAATCAAACGCTTTTTTTAGAATGAGTGATTTGAATAAAATCAATTTTATTGTCAATAAAATCATCACGTACTATGCTCTTAAAACGATATAATTAAACTTATAACCATAATGATACGATCACGCCGTTGGGTTGGATCAGCTTGCTGTTTTTCATATTGTATTTACCATTTTTAATCATCTATGCAAGATTTATCTATAGACGAATCCAAGCCTATATTCGCTTATCACTCGAAGATTCAGAAACTCTTTTCAATCTCGATCTGTTTAGTGAAAGCAATCTTGCCTTTCATCTCAGTGGCAGTGTGGCGTGGGTCTGTCTATCTTAAAGTGAAAGAGGACTCCACCCGACAGTCAGGGTGGAGGTGAATTTCAAGGATTTTAACCTTGTTGGTTTTCAATGTATTTTTTAATAATATCCAAAGGTGCGCCACCACAAGACCCTGCAAAATATGAGCGTGACCACAAAACAGGTTTTGCATAACTACCACGTAAATCCAAAAACTCATTTCTCATTCTTCTGCTTGTTACTGATTTTAAGTTATTTACCAATTTACTGAGTTGAACTGTCGGTGGATACTGAATAAGCATGTGAACATGGTCAGCTTCACCATTACATTCCTTTAATTCCGCATCAAACTCTTTGCGGATTTCAGATGCACACTCAATAAAATACTTATGATGCAACTCACCTAGAATTTTCTTTCTGTACTTAGTAATAAACACTAAATGTACATGCAAATTAAAGGCTGAATGTCGGTTTTTATATATTTCTGTCATTGGTGAATGGCTTAATTAGTGGTAGTATTTATACATATTAACACATACACACTCATTTATGAAAATCAACAAAGCGTACAAATTTAGGCTTGAGCCTAATACAGAACAGGAGCTTGTTTTAAACAAGTTGCTTGGTTCTGCACGTTTTGTTTGGAATCAGATATTGGCTGCATCATTCGAGATGCTTGCTAATAATGAGCGAATTAACAAAGTTAATTTAGTTAATAAAATCCCTGAATTACGCAAAAAGCCTGAGTGTGCTTTTTTAGAAAACAGTTCAAATGGTGTCTCACTTCAACAAAAAGTTCGTGATCTTGGTGATGCTTGGGGTAAATTCTTCGATAAAAAAGAACAAGCCAAGCTAAAGCAAAAACCATTCAAAGCTAAGAAGCCAAAATTTTTTAAATTACCCGATGGTAATGAAATTCAACTTAGACCACTCATGCCACGATTCAAGAAAAAATCAGATGGTTATGATTCAATTCGTATTGTTCAATTTAATAGGTATTGTTGGGTTAAAGGCAACCAAGTTAAATTGCCTAGTGATATTGGCGTTGTAAAATTTAGAAAATCACAAGATATTTTAGGCGAGATTAAGAACGTCACAATCTCAAAGCATGTTGGCAAGTGGTATATCTCTTTTGGTGTTGAAAACACAATTGAAACACCAATTCACCCATCTAAATCAGCTATTGGTGTTGATCTTGGCATCAAGAAATTGGTCACAACCTCTAATGGTCAGGTATTCAACCCGATCAATAGTTTTAAAGCCAATCAAGTGAAATTAGCTAGACTTCAACGCAAGTTGAAAAAGAAAATCAAGTTCAGTGAAAATTGGAAAAAACTTAATTTAAAAGTTAACAAACTACATCATCATATTGCCAATATTCGGCATGACTACTTGCACAAAGTCACTACAACTCTCAGCAAAAACCACGCAATGATCGTAGTTGAGGACTTAAAAGTAGCTAATATGTCGAAGTCTGCAAAAGGCTCAATTGAGAAAAAAGGAAAGAATGTTAAAGCCAAATCAGGCTTAAACAAATCAATCCTAGATCAAGGGTGGTCAATGCTTGTTGATATGTTGGAGTATAAGCAACAATGGCGAGGTGGCTTACTTGTTAAAGTTGACCCTAAATATACAAGTCAGACTTGTAGTTCATGTGGTCATGTTGCAAAAGAAAATAGGCTCACTCAGGCAAACTTTAACTGTATTGAGTGTGGTTTTAGCGAGAATGCGGATATAAATGCTTCTCGCAATATTTTGGCGGTGGGACACACCGTTTTGTCTGTGGAGGGTGGATGCGGTAAAGGTCGCCTTGTGAAGCAGAAAGCAAGCGAAATCCGTGAGGGAGTCGCCTAAGAGCTTTTGCTTTTAGAATCCTCCACTTGAGCTAGTCGAAAGTGGTGGGAGTGTGTCAATGATCATGGCACGATACTGGTACGCAAACAAAAACTTAGATCCGCTTTTCCTTCTCTTTGCATCCGCCTGTGCATTTATGGGGATTTTTCCTTGGATTCATACCATTTTCACCCAAGAATATGGCTTTTTACTTATTCCGATTATCTTATGGGCAATGTATTTAGTGTATTGGCACATCTTCAACCAACAACATGTCAGACCGCAGCGCAAATACGAATAAAATAAAAAAGCAGACCGAAGTTCTGCTTTTTTGATGATGATTTAACTGACACGCTCAAAGTTGTCATCATTTTCAGGTTCTTCAGTGTCAATTTGAATAAACGGCAACATATTATGTGCAATGCGTGCCTTATTACACTGTGCATCGGCAATTTGAACTTCTTTACATGATGAACTGCGTTTCTCATACATGCCGCAACTCACCTGCTCCCCCACCGTCCCCTGCAAGGCAATACAACGTGGATTTTTCTGGTTGGTGCCTTTCATACAGGAGTAAACAGGTGTCAGTGGCTCCACGTAGTCTTCAAGCATTTCAATGCCTTCAGCCCAATAAAATGAGACCCTAAAATAGGTACAACATGCACCACAACTTAAACACGCATCCTGTGTTGGTAATTGAGACAACATTTTTATAAATTCTCGTCATCTAAAGGTTTTTTGGATGGGTGAAAATATAAAAAATGTTGCTTTTTCAAGCAATACGTTAAATAACAAATCAATCAAATTTTATTCAGGACAAGTGAAAATTGTTTCGTCCATTAAGTCAGTACCACATTCTAATTTTTCAATCCAATCTAGAAATTGATTAATCTGTTCTTTACCGACAAAAGGTGTCCCGTGCTGTGGCACAATCATTTCCACATCCATGGTACGCACCATTTGCACCCAAAGACGAATCACTTTGTTATTACACATATAACGTTGGTGGAAACTTTTCATCTTTGGAATATGCGCAGCAAAATTTTCTAAAGGTTTACTGGCATCTTCCACCATCGATGCGCCCATATCCCCTGAAAATAGAATCTTTGCAATTGGGTCATAAAACTGAAAATTCCCAACTGAATGCAAGAAGTGAGCTGGTACAGCGACAATAGAAGACTCACCTAATTGAATCACTTGACCATGATCAGGAAGCTCAACCAATCGATCGAGCCAGTTGCCTTTCATTCGATCACTCATAAAGGCTGAGTTTAAATGCGGTAAGAAACGTGCCCACAATTTTGAAGCGACTACTTTCGCGTCGGTATAGACCAACCAACGCGGCATAGAAGTAATAATGTCAGGGTCTTGGTGTGATGCCATCACATAATCAAGATTGGCAAGTTTGGTATATTTATTCAGCTCCATGGTCAGGGGAACGTAAGTTAAGTCGCCTCCTGGATCGAGTACAGCTGCACGGTTATGATCTAAAATTAAAAATTGATTGGCCTGCACACCTTCGCCTTTGACCAAACTGGTAAAGCTAATACATTTATGGATGCCATTATCAAAAAGCACTTGTGAAGTGGTGCGCTCGAAACTCATGAATTTCCCCAATTCTTTTTAATTCAATTTCAATTTTTATATCCATACACGATATAGGGGATTATGCTGATTTTCAATCGTTATCAGACCACTTATCACTTTATTTATCATGCTTTTGTGAGCAATTTTGCAAAAAAACCTGAGTTTTTAGCTCAGGATTTCATTTATTTTATTTAATTTTAGAAATAAAAATGCTGTACCAATGTCACGATACCAATTGCCAAGAAAATAAATGCGCCAATTTTATGAATTAAAGAAATTGGTAATTTATTGGATAATTTATCCCCGATAAATACTGCAGGGGCATTGGCAATCATCATCCCGAATGTTGTACCTGCCATCACCCACCAAATGCTGTCAAAACGAGCGGCTAAAGCCACAGTTGCAATCTGGGTTTTATCGCCAATTTCAGCCAAAAAGAACAACACAAAAGTTGCACCAAAGACACCGTATTTTTGCCACTTTTGGATACTGCCCGATTCATCTTCTAGTTCGTCAGGAACCAACATCCAAGCCGCCATCGCAATAAAGCCAATTGATAAAATCCAAACTAAAATATCTGGGCTGAATACATTAGTGACCCATTGACCAAGCGCAGCTGAGATCCCGTGGTTGAGTACTGTTGCAGCCAAAATCGCAATTAAAATCGGAATGGGTTTACGAAAGCGTGCAGCAAGAAGTAAGGCTAAAAGCTGGGTTTTATCACCCATTTCAGCAAGTGCGACAATACCAGTGGACAGAAGGAATTCATGCATGATGTCTTTCTCTGGCTAGCATAACAAATACCAATGACTCACCGCTCCTGCTAGCCAAAATCTGCAGAGTGGTAAATCAAAGGTCTTGCCAACAAAAGAAAGCTTAAGAGATAAGCTCATTTGGTTCTTTGCTATGATGACCATGCTCGGTTTAGAGCAAATATGTTGACCATCACCCTTTGAACTTGCGTCAAAGGCGGCTACTCCCCAATGAAGTATCTGCATTATAAAGAATCAATAATTGATTTACAAACATAAAAGAAAACCCTGCCGAAGCAGGGTTTTCTTTTATACCTCTTTGTATTTACCCCTGAGCTTCAATTGAAATATGGATCAATGAAGCGCAAGAGAAAAGAGAGCGCATTTAATCTAAATTAACAAAGTACGAATATCTTTCAGCAATTTCGTCAATTTATTGGTAAAGCGTGCCGCATCTGCACCATTAATCACACGGTGGTCGTAAGACAATGACAATGGCAACATCAAACGTGGATCAAAGCCTTCACCATTCCATACCGGTTGCATCGTTGCAGGCGAAATACCCAAAATCGCCACTTGTGGCCAATTCACGAGTGGCGTAAATGCGGTTCCGCCAATCGCACCTAAACTTGAAATCGTAAAGTTTGCACCTTGAAGATCTTTCGGAGAAAGTTTCTTATCACGTGCTTTTTGACCGAGTTCACCGAGTTCAATCGCAATTTGCTTAATTGATTTTTGATCTGGGTTACGCAGTACAGGTACAGTTAAGCCATCTGGTGTTGCAACCGCAATACCCATATGAATTTCATTACGTAACAGTACAGATTTACCATCATCAGACAAGTGACCTGCAAACTCACGCTCTTCTTTGAGTAAATACGCCACCGCTTTAATGATAAATGCCATGATGGTTAAGCTAATGCCTTCTTTTTTGAAGTTCGCTTTTAAATCATTACGCCATGCTTCAAGCTCAGTGATATCCGCTAAATCAAACTGAGTGACTTGCGGGATATAGTTGTTTAAAGACAACTGAGGAATTGACACTTGTTGTAAACGCGTCAATGCTTTTTCTTCCACACCACCAAAAGCATCGAAACTTGGTAGTTTTGGTAAGCCTACGACTTGTGGCGCTGCTGCAGCCACAGGTGCTGCTTGCGGTGCAGTCAGACGTGTTTTTACATAAGCAAACAAGTCTTCTTTCATTAAGCGCGCATGTGGACCAGAAGCTTTCACTTCTGCCAAGACAACACCTAACTCGCGTGCCAATTTACGTACCGCAGGACCTGCATAGACTTTGGCATTTGCTGCATTTTGCGCTTTAGTCAGTTTATCTGCTGAAGTAGATGGGACTGAAGGGGTTTCAGTTGCTTTAACAGGCGCCGATGCTGTTTGAGTTGATTCGGCTTTTGCCGGTGCTGGTGTTGACGCTGCAGGTTGAACTGGAGCAGCTTGTCCTTCTGCTTCAATGGTAAGTAAAGCAACACCTTCAGAGACGTTTTGACCGAGTTCAACATGAATCGCAGTGATCATGCCTGTTGCTGTGCTTGGTACTTCAACCGTTGCTTTGTCAGATTCAACCACAATGATGCTTTGGTCTTTTTCAACCTTGTCACCAACTGCAACCAAGATTTCAGCCACGGCTGCTTTATCCACGCCCAAATCAGGCACCGCAATTTCAACTTTACCCGCTGGTGTAGCCGTTACCTGAGACGCTGCATCTGCTTTTGGTACTTCCGCTACAGGTGCCGAAGTAGTAGGTGCAGGTTCTGCACTCGCTGCAGATGGTGCTGTTCCTGCAGTTTTCACTTTGAGAATCACAACGCCTTCTTTGACCGTATCACCGACTGCAATTGCAATCGCTTCAACAGTACCTGCAACGGTACTTGGGACTTCAACAGAGGCTTTATCCGATTCTAATAGCACAAGGCTGTCATCGACTGAAATCTCATCGCCTACAGCAACAAGAAGTTCCGCAACCACTGCTTTTTCAACCCCAATATCAGGGACTTGAACATCAATCACTTGCGAGCTAGCTACAGTAGAAGCAGCTTGTGGTGCTTCTGTTTTTGTTTCAGCGACAGGTGCGGGCTTTTCTTCAGCTTTGACTTCTTCAACAGCAGGTGCTGCTGCAGCCTGCCCTTCAGCTTCAAGCTCAATCAATACTGCGCCTTCGGCAACTTCATCACCTAAATTAACTGCAATACTTTTAACGACCCCTGCTGAAGTACTTGGTACTTCAACAGAGGCTTTATCAGATTCAAGCAACACAATACTGTCATCAACAGCAATCGCATCACCGACTTTTACTAAGATTTCCGCAACTGTTGCTTTATCTACACCAATATCAGGAGTCGTAATTTGCATGATTAGTTCTCCTCTTTGTAGTCAGCAACAGCGTGTACTTCTGGAGTCGCTTGTGGCGCCCAAGCTACAGGACGATCTGTATCAAGTTCGAACGTAGAGATCGCATCTTTCACTAAACGTGGATCAACTTCACCTTCATCAGCTAATTTCTTCAAGGTTGCAACAACAATGTGCGCTGCATCGACACCAAAGTAGCTACGTAAGTTGGCACGTGTATCAGAGCGACCATAACCATCAGTACCTAGGGCAACGAATGGACGGTTGTCTGGAAGATATGCACGAATCTGTTCGCTATAAGCACGCATATGATCAGTTGCTGATACTACGATACCCTTAGTGCCACGTAGTTGCTGAGATACCCAAGATTCTTTGGCATTGCTCATTGGGTGTAAACGGTTATATTCTTCAACCGCCATACCATCACGTGCCAATTCGTTGAAGCTTGTTGCACTCCACACGTTTGAATGAATTTGGTATTCATCACGGAGGATTTGCGCTGCTTTGATCACTTCACGCAGAATCACACCAGAACCCATCAATTGAACCGTTGCTTTGGCGTCTTCTTCAAGTAAATACAAACCGCGTTTAATGCCTTCTTCTGCATTGGCAGGAATTGCAGGATGTTCGTAGTTTTCGTTCATTACGGTTAAGTAATAGAACACGCGCTCTTGGTTCACATACATACGTTTTAAACCGTCATGTACGATGACCGCTAGCTCATAACCAAAACATGGATCATAAGAGATACAGTTTGGAATTGTGTTTGCAAGGATGTGTGAGTGACCATCTTGGTGCTGTAAACCTTCACCGTTCAATGTGGTACGACCTGCAGTTGCACCCAATAAGAAACCCTGTGCCTGTGCATCACCCGCAGCCCACGCAATATCACCGATACGCTGGAAACCAAACATTGAGTAGTACATGTACATCGGAATCATTGGCAAGTTATTAGTTGAATAACTGGTAGCCAAGGCTGCCCATGCACTCATCGCACCGGCTTCGTTAATCCCTTCTTGCAGCATATGACCGTCTTTTGCTTCACGGTAATGCATCAATTGTTCTTGGTCTTCAGGGGTATATTTTTGACCATGCGCAGCATAAATACCGAGTTGACGGAACATACCTTCTAAACCAAAGGTACGTGCTTCGTCTGGTACGATTGGTACAACGCGATCTTTAATCGCTTTCTCTTTTAACAGTGCAGAGATCAAACGCACCATCACCATCGTGGTCGATTGCTCTTTACCGTTTGAACCTTTGAGTACTGCATCAAACACTGAAAGTTCAGGAATCGCGAGTTGTTCACTTTCCTTACGACGTGCAGGTAGGTAACCACCCAAGGCCTCACGACGTGCCTTCATGTATTTAATTTCAGGCGAGTTCTCGCTTGGACGATAGAACGGTACTTCTTCAAGTTGCTCATCAGTAAATGGCAAGTTGAAACGGTTACGTACATATTTCAGCGATTCAAGCTGCATCTTTTTGATTTGGTGGGTTTTATTCACCGCTTCAATTTCTTCAGACAAACCATAACCTTTGACTGTTTTTGCCAAGATTACCGTTGGTTGACCTGTCGATTTCATTGCTTCTGCATAGGCTGCATAGACTTTGTAAGGGTCGTGACCACCACGATTGAGATTATCAATATCTTCATCGCTTAAGCCTTTTACTAATTCTTCAGCTTCAGGATATTTACCAAAGAAGTGTGCACGTGTGTAAGCACCACCTTTTACTTGGTAACGTTGATAATCACCATCAACTGCTTCTTCCATGACTGCTTTAAGTGCACCTGATTCATCTTTGGCAAGGAGTGGATCCCAATGACGACCCCAAACCACTTTAATCACGCGCCAGCCTGCGCCACGGAATAAAGATTCTAATTCTTGAATGATTTTACCGTTACCCCGGACCGGACCATCGAGACGCTGTAAGTTACAGTTTACGACCCAAATGAGGTTATCGAGCTTTTCACGACCTGCGAGTGAAATTGCACCTGTACTTTCAGGCTCATCCATCTCACCATCACCAAGATATGCCCAAACTTTACGATCTTCTTCTTTGATTAAGCCACGGTTCATTAAATATTTTTGAATGTGTGCTTGGTAAATCGACATGATCGGACCAAGACCCATAGAAACCGTTGGGAACTGCCAATAATCCGGCATTAAGTAAGGATGTGGGTATGACGGTAAACCTTTACCTGCCACTTCACGGCGGAAGTTATTTAAATGTTCTTCTGTTAAACGACCTTCAAGGAATGAACGTGCGTAAATCCCCGGTGCACAGTGACCTTGATAATAAATTAGGTCACCACCAAAGTGATCGCTGTTGGCACGGAAGAAGTGGTTAAAGCCCACATCATAAAGGGTTGCCGATGAAGCAAAACTTGCCAAGTGACCACCTAAGTCATCACCTGTTTTGTTTGCACGAAGTACCATCGCTAACGCATTCCAACGAATGAGGGCACGGATACGACGTTCCATATCTTGGTCGCCTGGCATTGCAGGTTGTTCGTCAACAGAAATGGTATTGAGATAAGGAGTATTTAGACGCTGAATGGGAACATGTTTGGCGATTGCTTGTTGATACAGCTTTTCGAGTAGAAAAGCAGCACGTTCCGTGCCCATATGTTGCAATACTGAATCAAACGCTTCTTGCCATTCTTGGGTTTCTTGTGCGTCGGTATCACCATAAAACGCCATATTTCACCTATATTTCATGCCTAATAATTATGGGGTGTATATGTAACACATTTTGTGCGGTCGCAGTTATGGTCGCAAATGAATAGAGAATTGAACTAATATTCAGCAAATAAATATGTATTGACTATTTTTTACACAAATCATGGGTTTTAAGTCAATTTTAGAAATTAAAGCGCAAAAATAAGAAAGATATTCGATTTAACATGCATAAAAAAAGCGACAACAACATTAATCTTCATTTAAAAAGAAGACTTCGTTATTATCGCTTTTTATCTATTTTTTTAAGTATAGTTAAAACAGTAACCGTGTTGGGTCTTTGTAGCCTATTATGGCAGCATTGCTAAATAAGTCGATGGGTTTTTACGTTGACCATCTTTTACCACTTCATAATGCAAGTGAGGACCGGTACAACGACCTGTACAACCTACATTCGCAATGTGTTGACCTGCTTTCACCTGATCACCTACACGGGCAATCAAACGTGATGCATGCGCATAGCGTGTTAAATAGCCATTACCATGGTTAATTTCAACATATTGACCATATCCTGTACCCCAACCTGATTTAGTCACAATACCAGGACCTGTCGCGTAAATTGGTGTACCACTTGGTGCAGCCAGATCTAAACCTGAATGATTTTCAGCACGGCCACCCATAGTACGACCACCAAAGTTAGAACTTACACGTGCACTTGGTAAAGGGTGTTCGACCAACCAAGAATATGGACTAGATGCACGCGCACTGAGTGATTTAGATTTACCATATTTTTGTTCGATGGTTTGATTGTTTAACTCAACAGGTTTTTCGCGAAGTTGAACATCAAGTTTGGTTTGAGCTGGAATATCGATATCTTCAGGATGTGTATATGCACCTTGAGCTAAAGTGCGTGTTAATTGCTCAATACGATCTGTTGAGCCTTGATCTTGATCTAGTTCCACTAGATCTGCGAATGCTACCGAAGCAGCAGAAGCCGCAAAAGAAAATGCCAACAGAATACGTCGCATATGCATAAAAACCTCACTAAACTGTTTTAATCGAGTCCCTTGGTGATCTCTTCCTTGATATCTACTGAAAGGACCGCATAAGATTAAGACACAATCATGGAGTAGCGATGAATGTCTGAACCTGTTAACGTCTTTCAACAAACAAGAAAACACTTAAAAACAGGAAACTTTTCGTTTCTCTCTTCACAAGTTGCTGCCTGGCAGAAACTTACAAAACGCATCCAACCTTTATTGCCCCAACCAGAGCAATGGCAAGTGGTGTGCTATCAAAGTGGTGTGTTAACGATTACTGGTGAAAACCAAGCCATGATTTCTCAGTTGGCTTATCTTCAAAAGCAATACATTTCACAACTCTCTCAAATTCAAGAATTAAGCGATTTATGTAAAATTCAGGTTTGTTTAAGAAATCCACCTCAATCAAAACCTGTTGTTACAAAAACCGAAAGAGTATTAAGTCCAGAAACAAAAGAATTACTTCGTAGTGCTGCTGACTTTATAAACGATCCTAAGCTTAGCCAAGCCTTGCTACGTTTGGCAAGCAATAAAAAGTAATTTGCTTACCAGAACCTGTTGATTACAAAAATTTTAATGTGATACAAATCACGTTTTCAATTTGTGTTAAAAATCTGATGACCAAAAATAAAGGACTTAACTCACAGTTACGTAACTAATCGGACAATTTACAACGTCATCAAATGTTACAATTTCGTAGCTCTCTGGGTCACTTTTAACATTGCGAAGTAACTGATTATTTAAAGCGTGACCCGATTTATAACCATCAAATTTGGCAATAATTTGGTGACCCAATAAATATAAATCACCTACAGCATCTAAAATTTTGTGGCGAACAAATTCATCGGAGAAGCGTAAACCTTCTTCATTGACCACGCCTGTTTCATCAACACCAATGGCATTTTCAAGACTTGCACCTAACGCTAAGTTATGCGCTTTTAGATAATCTAAGTCTTTCATAAAACCAAAAGTACGTGCTTCACTAACTTCATATACAAAAGTTTCAGTCGAGAAATCTATGGATGCAGACTGGTATTCTTTTTTAAATGCGGGATGATCAAAGTCGATAGTGAAATTCAGCTGAAAACCTTCATGCGGGCTAAAAATCGCGCGCTTATCATCAATCAAAGCTTCTACTGGTTTTTTAATACGAATAAATTTCTTGGCAGCTTCTTGTTCTTGTAAACCACCTTGCATCAGTAAATAGATAAATGGACCTGCACTGCCATCCATGATCGGTACTTCAGAGGCTGATACTTCAATAATTAAGTTATCAATCCCGAGTCCTGCGATTGCACTCATCACATGTTCAACTGTACCCACTTTGGCATCATCTTGAACGAGATTCGAACACATGAATGCTTCTTGAATCAGCATCGCATTAGCTGGGATATCAACAGGCGGATTTAAATCGATACGTCGAAACACAATTCCCCCATCAATATGATGCGGCACAAAGTTAATCAAAACCTTTTGACCACTATGTAAACCGATACCGCTCGCTTTCACGACACGTTTCAGGGTACGCTGTTTCAACATACGTTATTCATCTATCACCAATAAAAACCGCTATACGTTAGCATATTTAGCCATTGATAAAAAATAAAAAGGTGGCTTATAAGCCACCTTTTCTGTTGCCACAATGTAAACACATTATGTTACATATTACTTACGCTGTTGATTTTTAAGATAATCTTGAATGCTCATTGGCGTAGGACGTGGGCTAGAAACTGAAGATGTTGTGGTGGTGTTCACTGCACCCGCTTCAGTTTGCTGGCGTTGAATTGCAGGAACGTCATCATCGTCTACCGCAGTTTGAGTAGCTGCAGTCGGACGCGCAACTTGTGCATTAGCACGTGGTTTAACATCTGCAGAATCTGCTGAATTACGGGTTAAACCTGTTGCAATCACAGTCACGCTAATTTCATCACGCGCATCAGGATCGAATACGGTACCGTAGAATACTTGACCTTCATCAAGGTCAACAATTTGGTTCACAACATCAGTGATTTCTTCAATTTCACCGAAGGTGACATCATCGCCACCAGTAACGTTAATCAAGATGCCTTTCGCATTCATGATGGTCACGTTATCAAGCAATGGGCTACGGATCGCTTGTTCCGCCGCTTGACGCGCACGGCTCTCACCACGACCTGAACCAACACCCATCATGGCATAACCACGTGTACTCATGGCAGTTTTCAAATCGGCGAAATCAAGGTTGATGTGACCAGGGCGAACCACAAGATCAAAGATACTACGTACTGCATTGAGTAGAACATCATCTGCTTTTTTGTAGGCATCTTTCATTGAGATATCACGGAACACTTTTAACAAGCGTTGGTTCGGGATAATAATCAATGAGTCAACATGCTGCTCAAGCGCTTCAATACCTTTTTCAGCAGATTGAAGACGGCGTTTACCTTCAAAATTGAATGGTGTAGTCACCACGCCTACAGTCAAAATGCCCATTTCTTTGGCAATTTCAGCAACAACTGGTGCAGCACCTGTACCTGTACCACCGCCCATACCAGCAGTAACGAAGACCATATCTGTGCCTTCAAGTTGCTGACGGATGAATTCACGGCTTTCTTCTGCGGCAGCTTGACCGACTTGAGGGTTTGCACCAGCACCCAACCCACGTGTACATTGTTCACCAAGTTGGATTTTAAATTCAGATTCCATGCGATCCAGTGCTTGTTTATCTGTATTGGCACAAACAAACTTCACACCTTTAATGTCTGACTGCAACATATGTTGCACAGCATTACCACCCGCACCACCTACACCGAAAACAGTGAAACGGGCTTGACCATTGCTATCGCTTTGATCATCTTCAAAAAATTCAAATGAGGCCATGACCTGTAATATTCCTAATTCATAATTGGCAGTCACTTAAGCCCGTATACTGCCTTGATCTTAATAAAATTGTTTTTAAGGATGCTGCTCAACAGGGGGTATTGTCAAGTCAAAGCATTCTTCAGTACAACTTATCAACAATATTCACAAGAATTGTCGACTAAAAAATTGATTTTAATGTGTCATTAAAGCCAGACCATGCACGTTTCACGCGTTGAGCAAAAGATAATTTGTCATCTTCTTCTGTTTCAACAATCGTGTCCTGTGTATCGCTTTGGCTAAACATCAGCAAACCAGCAGCAGTTGCATATTGTGAACGACGTAAAGCTGCGATGTGTTCGTCATCTGCAGTCACTTGCACAGGCGGATTACCCAAATGGGCAGAAACACCTAGACTGCGACGTACATAGCTGACCATACCTTCGATATGGCTCGCATCACCTGTTAAAACCACACCATGGTATAAACCATTCATCGCGCCGCTTTGCTCAAGTTCTTCACGAACCAGACCTAAAATTTCGCTATAGCGCGCAATAATAATTTCGGTCAATTCAATGCGACTAATCGTTTGTGGACCATCAATCCCTTGGAATTGAATCATGTGATCAGGTTTCACTACCTTCAGATCGACACAACCATAAAGCAATTTAATACGTTCAGCTTCTTCGGTTGTGGTTTGCAACACGGCTGCGATATCACGTGTTACATGCTCACCACCACGCTGGAAGGTTTTAGTCAGTGCCAAACGTCCTTCCACGTAAACTGCCACATTGGTTGTACCTGCACCAATATCCACCAAGCATACACCATACTCTTTTTCATCTTTGAGCAGGCTAGCTTCAGCAGTTGCCAATGATGACACCACCATTCTTTCCACACCGATATTGGCACCTTTTAAGGCACGATCAATATTTTGCATAGTACTGATGGGTAGCATCATCAGGTGGTAATGCCCTGTCATGCTATGCGCAGACATACGAATCGGATTAAGCACCCACTCAGGTGAATCATCTAATTCAAAACCCAGTGGTACTGCGCTAACTAAGTAATGGTCTGGAGTCAAATGGCTTGCTTTAGCAAGCTCTAATGCACGCACCACTTCACTGGTAGTAATTGTCTGCTCAGGATTAGCAATTGGGGTTCGACCTGATGCATAGAAACTTTTCATTTCTGCCGTTGGAATGGAAATCCACGCGGAGTGAACTCGACATTCCGCCATGTCTTCTGCTTCTTGCACGGCATTTTTAATCGCGGTAATGACTTTATCGAGACTAACAATTTTCCCTTTATTCATGCCTCGGTTACGAGCGGTGGCCATTCCGATGACTTGGATATTGTCAGGCCCATGTACCTTACCAATCAAAACTGAAACTTTGTGTGTCCCAATGTCAATCGCAACAACTGAGGGAACAGCTTCATTCATTATCTACTACTACCATTACGTGTGTTTAGGTTATGGCTTTAATTGCCTCTAATTTTTAAAGCCGGTCATTATGGCTTTAGTGTTACTTTATTCTCAACAGCAGTGTCATCACTCGTTACAATAAAATGGCCATTCACTATTTTAGGTGGAATTGAATTCTTCCATTGAATTGCAAGCCCATTTCGATAACGCAAGTCTATTGACGAAATTTTAGACCAAACTGGCTTTAAATCGCTATAGGACAGATGACTTAAGCGTTGAAGTTTGCTCATGGTTTGATCTTGGTCAACAATAACGCGAAGACCTGAATCAAATTGCATAAACCAAGTCATACGATCTGTTAAATAAAGTTCTTTAAGACGTATACCGTGCGGTAAAAACAACTGATTAATCTCGTTGTATTGGCGCATCATGGCTTTCGCATGCGTCGATGGACCATGAAGCAAAGGTAAACTTTGATGATCTTTAGGCATCACTTCAGTGAAAATTTCACCGCTATCACTGAGTAAGCGACCTGTCCCCCAACGTGCAATCGGTTGATGTGGCATAACTCGAATACGAATCGCATTTGGCCAAGCACGCGATACCACCACACGGTCTACCCAAGACAATTCTAAGGCTTTGTCTCGGATGGCTCTTAAATCCGAAGTAAAGTAGTTATGGGTCATGATCGGTGAGACATGCTGCAATACAGTTTTTTGTTCAGCTTGCGATGGGATACCCACCACATCAAGCTGCGCAATTTCTGTATCGGTCATGACCTTATACAGACCAAATATTCCGGCTGCCAATACCACTAAAGCAACCACAAAGATCAGCCAGCCACCAATATTGGCAAGCTTTTCTTTACGTGTTGGTGGCTTATCGTGAATTGAAGTGATCGCAGCACGTTTACGCCGCATCGATGCCGGGAGTTGAGCCATAATTTAGTGAGCCGTCTCTGACAACGTTTGCTCTAAAATCGCAACACACAATTCATCAAAACTATAACCAACCTCTGCCGCAGCTTTTGGAACAAGCGAGTGACTGGTCATGCCTGGTACGGTATTGACTTCAAGCAACCAGAAATTACCATGTTCGTCTTGCATGGCATCAATGCGTCCCCAACCACTTGCACCTACGGCTTGGAATGCACGTAAGCAAAGCGTTTGAAGCTCTTTTTCTTCTTCTGCATTTAAACCACATGGAATGCCATACTGCACATCATTGCGGTTGTATTTTGCTTCGTAATCGTAGAAAGCAACATCTTCAGGTGGTTGTAAACGAATCACAGGAAGTGCCTGCCCATTTAAAATCACGATGGTAAATTCACGACCTGTAATCCATTTTTCTGCCATCACTACCGCATCATGGACAGTTGCTTTTGCAATCGCATCCGCAAAGTCTTCCATTTTCTCGACTTTGCTCATCCCGATGCTTGAGCCTTCATGCACAGGTTTAATAATAAATGGCAGACCAATTGAATCGACAATTTCTTGTAAATTAGAATCTTTAGTCACAATGCGATAAGGCGCTGTTGGCAACTCTGAACCTTGCCAAACTTGTTTGGTTTTCACCTTATCCATACCAATTGCTGAACCCTGCACACCTGTACCTGTGTACGGAATGTTGAGCCATTCAAGTGTGCCTTGGATTTGACCATCTTCACCGCCACGACCATGCAATACAATAAATGCACGGTCATAGCCGACCAGCTCAGTGACACTACGCTGCTCTGGGTCAAAGCCTTCAGCATTCACGCCCGAGCGTAACAATGCCTCAAGTACGGCCTTACCACTGTCTAGAGAAACCTCACGCTCTGCAGATTTACCACCTAGCAATACGGCAACTTTTCCGAATTTTGAAGCATTTGACACGTTTATATCCTTAAACTTTTTAAATCTGGTCAATCAATCCAGCCACACTTGGTGACTATTTTACAAATAAGTGATTTTGCGCAAGTTCAATTGAAATTGCACCCACATTACCTGCGCCTTGCGTTAATAACAAGTCATTTGCTTGCAGTACGTTTTGCATCACGTTGCTTAAGTTACCTTCAACCGGATCGATAAGAATCGGATCAACTTTGCCACGTAAACGAATGCTACGCGCTAAGGCACGGCTATCTGCGCCTACAATCGGTTTTTCACCCGCAGGATAAACTTCAAGAAGCAACAATTGATCAACTTGAGATAGCACATCTACGAAGTCATCGAAGCAATCACGTGTACGGGTAAAACGGTGCGGTTGGAACATCATCACTAAACGACGGTCAGGATGACTTTGACGTGCCGCTTTGATGGTCGCTTCCACTTCTTTTGGATGGTGACCATAGTCATCCACCAACTTCACATCACCGCCTTCCACGTCAAATTGACCTTGCACTTGGAAACGACGCCCCACACCACTAAAGCCTTCTAATGCACGGCAAATCGCTGCATCAGAAACGCCTTCATCCGTCGCAATACCAATTGCAGCCAATGAGTTCAGGATGTTATGGGCACCTGGCATATTAATGGTGACACGAAGTGGCTCACGATCTTTACGTAGTACAGTAAAGTGCGAACGCATACCATCTTGTTCAACATCTACGGCACGAATATCGTTGTCTTCGTTAAAACCATAAGTTACGACAGGACGACCAATACGCGGCATAATTTCGCGAATATTGGCATCATCACCACACATAACCGCTAAGCCGTAGAATGGAAGTTTTTGTAAGAATTGTACGAACGTATCTTTAAGAACATCAAAGCTACCGCCATAAGTATCCATATGGTCAGCATCAATATTGGTCACGATGGTTGCCATCGGTTGCAAATGTAAAAAAGATGCATCCGATTCATCTGCTTCTGCCACGATATAACGGCTCGCACCAAGTGCAGCATTCACACCGGTACGATTCAGCAAACCACCAATCACATAAGTCGGATCAAGGTTTTCTTCCGCCAACATACAAGTCACAAGACTGGTGGTTGTAGTTTTACCATGCGTCCCTGCTACTGCAATACCATGACGGTAACGCATAAGTTCACCGAGCATTTCTGCACGACGTACCACAGGAGTACGTGTTTCAATCGCTGCTTTGATTTCAGGGTTTTCTGAATCAATTGCAGTCGATACCACAATTACGTTAGCGCCTTGAATGTTTTCAGCAGCATGGCCGATATAGACCTGAATGCCATTTTCTTCAAGCTGTGCAGTGGTTTTAGAGGCTTTAATGTCTGAACCCGAAACTTGATAGCCTTGGTTTTTCAACACTTCAGCAATACCGCACATTCCCGCACCACCAATCCCAATAAAGTGGATGTGTTTGATACGGCGCATTTCAGGCACTTTAATTAATTTTTTAGCTTGGTCAGCTGGTGTTGATGGAGACATAATTTACTCGGATTACAATTCTTGAATTAAACGAACCACATGTTGGGTTGCATTCGGTTGAGCCTGTTGACGTGCTTTCACAGCCATTTCTTGTAATAGCTGACGATTTAACAACGGTTCTAACAAAGCTTTTAAACTGTCTGGGGTCATGGTTGCTTGCGGACAAATTTTTGCAGCATTGATGTTGGCAAGGAACTTGGCATTTGCTGTTTGGTGATCATCCACCGCACTTGGTAACGGCACAAAAATTGCCGCTACGCCCGCAGTCGCAATTTCAGTCACAGTCAGCGCACCTGCACGGCAAATCACGAGATCTGCATCACTATAGGCCTGTGCCATATCTTCAATAAAAGGCTGTACTTCAACCTTTAAATGCTCAGGTGCATCTGCATAACGGGCACGCGTAGTGTCGGCATGGTTTTGACCTGATTGATGATAAACATTCAGTGGAACATTCAGCTGTTTCAATGCTTCCGGTACACATTCATTTAATGCTTGCGCACCGAGTGAACCACCAACAATAAATACACGTAAGGCTTCGCCCGCTTTTTCACGCTCTTGGTAACGCCAAGACGGATTTAAAATCGCGGTAATTTCCTGACGTACAGGGTTCCCTGTAGTGACTATTTTATCGCTTGCAGGGAATGTATTTGGAAATGCCTGACAAACGGTTTTTGCAACACGTGACAATTGGGTATTGGTAAAGCCAGCCACGGCATTTTGTTCATGGATAATCACTGGAATACCCAAAATACGTGCAGCCAAGCCACCCGGCCCTGCAACATATCCACCGAAACCTGCAACAGCATCGACTTTTAATTGTTTCATGTAGCGCATAGCGCTGATTGTGGCTTTTAAAATTTTAAATGGCGCAAGAGCTTTACGGACAAAACCATTGCCACGTACGCCTTGAATATCAATTTGATAAATTGAAATATTGTGATTTTTAAGTAGACGATTTTCCATGCCTGCTGGCGTTGCAAGCCAAGACACATCAATCCCTTGTTGTTGTAATTCTTTGGCAACGGCGAGGGCTGGGAATACGTGTCCACCGGTACCTGCGGCCATCATCATGACATGTTTAGGCTGTTTTTGCTGAGCGTCGGTCACGGTCTAATTCTTCAATTCTATAAATGGAAAAGGAAATTTGATTTAAGCTAGCAATTGTAATCACAAACGCATAGCCATGAAAGTTTATTTACTTTTTTTCACTGAGCGTTTCATTGTTTTTTTCATACGAATTTCGAGTTTAAACTAGATTTATTATTAATCCATAATAATTCATATAAATTTGTCGTGTCTATGTACCTCAGTCAGTTAAATTCCGCATGGTTAAAATTGACTTAAAAGTAAAAAAAGCCCACGAATGGGCTTTTTAAAATAGCAGCACGAATTAAGCTTTTAAACCTGCTTCAAGCACATCAAATAAATCATCCGCAATTGAAGTTCCAAATTGATTGTCAATTTCACGGATACAGGTTGGGCTTGTGACATTAATTTCAGTCACATAATTACCAATCACATCCAGTCCGACAAAAACCAAACCTTTTTCACGTAAAAATGGACCTACTTTTGCTGCAATTTTCTTGTCATTTTCAGTTAATGGACGCGCTTCACCACGACCGCCTGCTGCCAAATTACCGCGAGTTTCACCATTTTGAGGAATACGTGCCAAGCAATACGGTACAGGTTCACCATTAATCATCAAAATACGCTTATCGCCATCGACAATTTCAGGGATATAACGCTGTGCCATAATCGGTGCTGCACCATTGCCGGTTAACATTTCAATCGTCGAGCCAATGTTTGCACCATCTGCCGTTAAACGGAAAATCCCCATACCGCCCATGCCATCAAGTGGTTTTACAATTACATCTTGATGTTCTTGAATAAACTCACGAATCAGGGAATCTTGTGAAGTCACCAAAGTAGGTACTTGGAGTTCAGGGAACTGTGTCGCAAAGAGTTTTTCATTACAGTCACGTAGGCTTTGTGGTTTATTGATAATCCATGCCCCTTCTCGCTCTGCCTGTTCCAAAATATACGTGGTATAGACAAAGTTCATATCGAACGGAGGGTCTTTACGCATAAGCACAACATCATAAGCTGCAATTGGTTCTTTTTGTTTTTCACCAAGCTCATAGTAATGGTTATAGTCTTCAAACACTTTTAAGGGTGAGATCAAACCAAAAGCCTTACCTTTGTCAATATACAGGTCTTGCTGTAATGCATAACCCAATTCATGACCACGACGCGCTGCTGCCCACAGCATCGCCATAGAAGAATCTTTTTTCAGGTTTACATTTTCGATGGGATCCATCACAACAAGTACGCGCATGTCTCTGTGCTCTTTCAAAAATAAATTTGAGAATGAGTATAGCCGAGATTATTCTTTTGTTTATTCTGATTTTGCATGTCTATGTATGCAATCTTGTGTTTAAGTATTTTATCTTGATATGCATCCCATTTAATACAGCTCAATAACTCTAGAATTAAGCAGATTGAAAGCATCAAATAGCTACAGGAAAATCCTCAATTACTCTCCCTCTCTAGAGATTACTTCTTAAAACTGTATTACACGGAATCTTTACACAATTTTCGCGTCTATAAAGTTTTCCATACAAAAGCCATTAAACCTCACTAAGACACCCATCATTCTTCAACACATGAAGCCGAATCACCCTCTATAGTGAATCAAGACTTTCTTTGTCATCTGCTGTTTTAATTGTTGCAGATGTCTTAAACACTCGATTTTTTATGGTGTTTCGTCAATTTTAAAAGAGGACTTTATGAAGATTGCTTTAATTGGTGCAACAGGTATGGCAGGCTCACGTATCTTGGAAGAATTGGTTTCGCGTGGACATTTTGTCAAAGCAATTGCACGTAATACCAGTAAAGTTGCAGAGACCTCACGTGTTCTGACAGCAGACGTTGACCTGAATGATCAAGAGGCTTTGGTGAACGAACTCAAAGGACAAGATGCTGTGATTAGCGCAGTACGTTTCCAAGGACTTAATATCAATGCCTTAATTAATGCGATACGTGAATCCAAAGTGAAACGTTATGTTGTGGTCGGTGGTGCGGGTAGTTTAACTATGCCAAATCAACCCAATGTACGTGTAATTGACAGTGAAGATTTCCCTGAAGCATATAAATTAGAAGCAGAAGGTGGCATTGCTTTCCTTGATGCTTTAAAGCAGGTCGATGATCTGGATTGGACCTTTATCTCGCCTTCAGCTGAATTTGGGCCAGGTAAACGTACAGGTGAATTCCGTAAGAGTAAAGATGAGCTGCTCGTCGGTGAAGAAGGCAGTAAAATTTCTACCGAAGACTTTGCCATTGCACTGGCTGATGAGCTTGAGCAAAACAATCATATTCAAGAGCGCTTTACAGTGGGTTATTAAGTCACAGTACTTAACGAGAGGAAGCTTTGGCTTCCTTTTTTGTGTCTTAAATTCACAATGCGTTGCGCTTATCACTACAATGCTAATGATTTAAATATCAGGAATCCATCTGATGCAACAAGCGATTATTGGCTTTCATTTAGATGATGAGCAGCACTATGTTGCTGAACTTACTTGTGGGCATAATCAACATGTTCGACATATGCCACCCTGGCAAAATCGCCCTTGGGTCATGACCGAACAAGGTCGGCTACAAAAAATTGGTGTAAAGCTCAACTGTAAGTTATGTGATGAAGTTGAGTTTCAAAAAAATCTATAAGCAATTTAAAAAATTAGTTTTTTTATACTTTCTGAATGATGAATTAAGCTTAAAGAATCTGCTTTTCTTTGATTTTCGTCTATTTTGTTGCCAATTTTCACAATTTAAATACTACAAGTGAGCGAAATTCGTGTAGGATATCTTTAACTAGAAAAAAAGTGTTGTTCCGTTAAACGTCTTTAAAGTACCGCAGTTTTATTTATAATCCTCCGTTTTTTCAGATTTTTATTTCAATTCTGACTCTTTTTTCAAGTTACCCATAGTCATTTACATGGCTAAAATTATTAAAATTTTTATAGGTTTAAGATATGTCTAATACAGTTACTGGCACAGTGAAATGGTTTAACGAAACTAAAGGTTTTGGCTTCATTCAACAAGACGGTGGCCCTGACGTTTTCGCTCATTTCCGTGAAATTACTGGTTCTGGCTTCAAAACATTGGCTGAAGGTCAAAAAGTTTCTTTCGTTGTAGTTGAAGGTCAAAAAGGCCCTAACGCAACAAACATTACTGTTCTTTAATTCGAACGGTAATCAAAAAAAGCCCCTCAGGGGCTTTTTTTTATATCTAAAATTATTGAGGATTGATTTTTAATATTCACTATCCGAGAACGGTTTTTGTTTCAGCAAAGGTACTTTATCGGAAGGAATAAATTTAGACACTTGAAATGCCATTGCAAGAATGGCACAGAAAATTCCAAACAAGCTCCAGCCTAATGCACGTTTCACAACGGTATGATCGGCAGCATCTGCATCGAATGACACACCAAAGAACAAAACAAACATCAATGGTGTAATGAATAACATGATGATGCTAAAGCGCTCCCAAAATTTCGCGCGAATCAAGTCACCACATAAATCGACAAGAAGATCTCTTAAAACCGAGGTAATGAGAAAAACTGTGACCCCACTCAGCACTAAGGCTATCACAACTTCAATGATAAAACGCGTTAATGTATCCATTCTTCTTAAGCCCTTATTTTGATTATTATTTATTCAATTTCTTGATTATACCGATAAATAAAGAAATAGATATTCAGATCGGACTAGGACATTAAATTTTATCTAAATTTTTTTCTAAAACTGATGAACTAAAAATAAGAGATAATCTTAAAATTTGCTCTGTATCACGAAATACATTTTTTATTTATTCTGCTTTCTTATTTCATGGATAGACAATCTACGTTCTATTTTTTTGAATAGATCTTCATCAGTCTCAATACCCAATTCTCTATTACGATGTTTTATATGTTCCATATATTTTAATGTTTGTTTTAATTCATGGTAATTCCAATGAGTTTTCTCAGAGCTTGAATCTTTATTCAAGAATTTAGTCTGACTAGCAATATTCTTACTTATACTTCCTAGAGACTTATGAATTCCATCTAGAGCTTTTGGAATAGCCTCTTCAAGAGTTTTTCCTAGCTTATAAGTGCCTTGCATTTCTGAAGCATCTATTTCAAATTCACGAAAGAATTTTTTATTATTAACATCATAGAACTCAACTTTGGCAATTATAATTACTCGCAAAAAATTATCTATATTTACTCCATGAGTACCTCCAAGCAAACTTATATAGTTTGTATTCTTAAAGTCAAATGTACTTAAATAATTAATTCCTTTTTCCATAAATCTTGATTTATTAAAGATATTAATAATTTCAGTCGAAGTTTTTTTAGAATCTTTGTCTAAAGAAAAATGAGGAGACAATTTGATCCTAACGTTAAATGCACTACCTTTCCCGATATTAGTAATTTTAAGACGTAAAAAATGAATATGATGATCAACACATTCTAATTTCACATCAATAAAAGGATCTGTTTGTGCTCTTCTAAGTTCTCTATTTTCTTTCCAACCTAAAAAAGTTGCTAACGATGCTGTACTTGCGGCAATAGCCGAAAAACATGCAATTAATAAGTTCCAATCTATATTCATTTCTTGTTTTTGTATAAAAATAAAGCCCTATCATGGATAGAGCTTTATTAAAAATCAACACTTTGTATTAAGGATTAGATACCATACTTCACACGATACGCTTCCATTTTCGCTAAAGCGTCTTTATCACCTTTGGCATCTAAGTAATCCATCAAATCTTTCATGGTAATTAAGGCATGTACTGGAATTTCTAACTCTTTTTGTACTTCTTGAATCGCAGACAATTCACCTTGACCTTTTTCTTGACGGTCTAGTGCAACCAATACACCCGCAATTTGTGCGCCTGCATTTTTAAGAATGGTCACCACTTCACGAATCGCAGTACCTGCGGTAATCACATCATCAATGATCCACACTTTTTTACCTTCAACCGAAGCACCTACAAGTACACCGCCCTCGCCGTGATCTTTAGCTTCTTTACGGTTAAAGCCCCAAGGTACACTCACGCCATGATTTTGTGACAACGCCACAGCTGTTGCAGCAACAAAAGGGATCCCTTTATACGCAGGGCCAAAAATCACTTCTACATTATCGCATTCAGTTAATTTTGCTGCATAGCCAGAAGCCAAGCCAGTCAAGGCTTCACCATCATTGAGCAAACCTGCATTAAAAAAATAAGGACTCACACGACCTGATTTTAAAGTAAACTCACCAAATTTAAGCACACCACGTGATAATGCGAGTTCGATAAAAGCTTGTGGATTAAATGCCGCTTGCGCTGTCATGAGGTGCTCCATTTTTTTAAGTTTGAGGTTAAACCTGAGCATGATACCAAAGAGTAGCTATCCAAGTGATCAAAAAATTTTACGTGTCGTATCCATCAACGTAAATGGTCTGCGTTCCGCTGAAAAAAAAGGGATTTTTGACTGGATGGCAACTTCAGATGCCGATGTCATCTGCATGCAAGAATCTCGTATTAACCATGAGCAATGGACCGATAAATTTAAACCTGAAGGTTGGTATACGCACCTGTTTCCTGCTGAAAAACCGGGCTATGCAGGCACTGCCATTTATAGCCGTTTACCATTTGTGTCTGTAACCGATGGTTTAGGTTTTGAATTGGCCGATTCTCAAGGTCGTTTTATCTCGGCTGAGTTTGATTTAGGTTTAGAAAAAACTGCACATATCTGTTCGCTTTACCTACCCTCAGGTTCTTCAGGTGATGAAGCGCAAGCCCGTAAAGATCACTTCTTAGAGGAATATAAGAAAATCTTAAAACAATGGCGTGATGAAGATAAATCGGTAATTGTCTGCGGTGACTACAACATCGTGCATAAACGCATTGATATTAAAAACTGGTCAGGCAATCAGAAAGCGTCAGGCTGTTTACCACATGAACGTGCTTGGCTGGATCATATTTATGATGAACTGGGCTATGTCGATACTTTCCGTGAAGTCCGCAAAGATGCAGAAGTGTATTCATGGTGGTCGAACCGCGGTCAAGCCCGCGCTAAAAACGTCGGTTGGCGTATCGATTACCAAGCTTGCTCTCCAGACTGGAAAGATCGTACAGTGAATGCTTGGGTGTACAAAGAAACATGGTTTAGTGACCATGCCCCTGTCATTATCGATTACAAACTGTAAGCATCTGTAAATTTAAGTGAACATATGTTCACTTAATTACCGCAAATGGCTTACATGACATGACGTATTTGTAGATTTTCTTCGTTTCATGATCAGCGCATTATTGGCGCACGGCACAAGGACATGTCAGGATGACAGCAAAAGGATAGGACGCCGTAGGATGAATATAAAAACTGACTCAAGATGAATTGGTTTTTCAAGGATGTGACACTGGACGTTAAGTTGAGACCCGCATGATCAGGAAGATTAAATGCGGGTTTTCTACATTTGGACATTCTATTTTTCATTTTTATACACGCTGAAAAAAGATAGTCCTCTGTATCAAAATTCGCTAAGCTCGAAGCCAAATCAAAACATCATGATAGGTTGAAGACATGCTGAAAGTATATGGAATTAAAAACTGTAACTCGATGAAGAAAGCTTTTGATTTATTGAATGAGCTTGGCTTGAGTTATGAATTTCATGACTATAAAAAACAAGGTATCGATGCCGACAGCGTAAAGACATGGCTTGATGCCTTAGGACAAGATGTCGTGCTGAATAAAAAAGGCACCACTTGGCGTAAGCTCACTCCCGAAGAGCAAAATACAGCACTTGAAAATGAAGCAAATCTTATTCAAGCCTTGACCACGCATACCAGCTTAATTAAGCGCCCTATTATTGCGACATCAACAGGCTTTTTAGCAGGTTTTGATGAAGCTGCGATTCGTGAGATTCAAGCTTAAAAAGCTTAATCACACAGCCGTCTTCTATAAGAAAATACATTTATAAAAAAAGCCCGACATAGTCAGGCTTTTTTTGAATCTGTTTTGGGATTAGTTTGCACGAACCCAAGTTTGGTTACGACCCAATGCCGCAACACCAATGAAACCACGTAACTCTAGTTTTTGACCGCCATCAGCCAAAGTACCTTTAAGCTTGTAGGTTTTACCAGACGTTGGATCTAGGATCTGACCGCCATCGTAGCTTGTGCCACCTGTATTTTTAAGACCTTTCACAATCGTTAGGCCTTTTAACGATTTATTGTGGAATGGACCTTCACACTTAGTACAAGCGTTCTCTTCACCTGGTGTTAAGACTTTTTGAATACTTGCAGATAATGTACCGTTCTTTTGTTCAGTGAACTTTACAATAGCCTTAGGTTGCTTGGTCTTGTCGTCGATTGTTTTCCATAGAGTGCCATTTAGAGGATCAGCTGCGTTTGCGAAAGCAGTTAAACCTAACAATCCTAATGTGAGCGCTATTTTTTTCATTTTTGTTAATTTCCCTAGTCTGATCTGTAGACCAATGTAGTATTAAAAAGTCACAACACTTTTTCAATTTTTACCTGTGACTATTTAGTGTAACCTTGTAAATATTGTTGGTAAATAATCTACAAACACAATACAAGCATAAAAAGATGGAAGGAAGATGAATATAAGCCCAATGACAAAACAATTAATTACAGAAAGCTTTCTTAAGGCAACAATTCGCACCCCTAGCCAGTTCAGCCTTCCTCCAAATGCGATGCGTGTTGCTTTAGAACAGCTCTGTAAACTGTTTCCTCAGGATAAAAATGTAAAGATCCGTCCGCTAAAAATTGCAGGTTTGAAAGCTGAAGAAATTAAACCTCAAGATGAAGCCACTCAACTGATTTTTCATATTCACGGTGGTGCTTTCTTTTTAGGGTCTCTGAATACCCATCGTGCATTTTTGACCCAAATTGCAGCTCGTACACAAATACAGGTTTTGCATGTAGATTATCCGCTTTCGCCTGAATCGACTTACCCTGACGCACTCGATGCATTATTTGATGTCTATGAGGCATTACTGGCACAAGGTGTACTGGCTAAAGATATTATTTTGTCGGGTGACTCTTGTGGTGCAAATTTAGCTTTGGCTTTAGCGCTTAAAATCCAAAAACAGCAGCGCCCTCAAGTCAGCGGTTTAATTTTGATGTCACCATTTCTTGATTTAACCCTGAGCAGTCCTTCATTACGTTATAACAGCAAACATGATGCCTTGCTTTCGATTGAAGCACTCGAAGCAGGCATTGATTATTATGTTCCCTCTTCAATTCAACGTGATGATCCTGAGGTTTCGCCTTATTTTGCAGATTTGGCAGGTTTACCCCCTATTCATATACAGGTAGGTTCAAAAGAAATTTTGTTAGATGATGCCCAGCGTTTCAAAGAAAAAGCTGAACAAGCGAAAGTTAAAGTGGAATTTAAGCTTTACACCGGTATGTGGCATAACTTTCAAATGTTTAATGCATGGTTTGATGAAGCAAAACGCTCATTAAGTGATTTAGCTGATTTTGCACATCGCCTTGACTGAGATTAAGCTTTTTCTTCCTCATCACCGCTGAATAAAAAACGGCTTTTTATTGCATAATTTTTGTTTTTTGTGGCGTATAACTCATTTATTTTTAAGCATAAGTTACAAATGAAATTGATTATCAACTCTTATAAAATTCTAAAAATCATGCTATCTTAATGAACAATAAACATACCAAACTTTAACAAACATTTAAAAATAAATGCGTGGAATACAAGGCTAATACAACTTTATGAAAGATTCTGCATCCACATTGCAGTACGCGCTCAAACACAAAATCACCAAGTATTTGGTTGAAGAAGAAGTGATTATGAATTGGGGTGTACTCAAAAAATGTATTTTGATGCTCGCACTTGGCTGTGGTATACATCTGAGCTGGCTGGCATGGGATATATTTGTGATTATGCAGCCTCAATATTGGAACTTTGTGAATATTGATTTGGTTCACAGCCAACTACGTATGAACAGTATGTTTTTGTTAGGTTTGGCTGTACTGATTTATCCTTGTTATAAATTTCAAGGCAATAAAAAAGTAGAATCTTTTCTTCCCTATTTGGCAATTGGTCTGTTCGTATCTTCTTTATGCCGCGATGCTTTTATTGTCGGGATTGTCAGCCCTGTTTCCATGATCGCCTATGTGTGTTTGCTTACTGTCGGTTTAGTGCTATTTAACCGCCGCTTGGTGTATAGCATGCTGGTTCCTGCTTCCATCTTTTTGGGAAGCTGTGGTTATTTAAGTTTTGTCGGTGAATTACCTTATTCCCCGCTATTTAACATTAAAGATAAGTTCTTTTTTAATGGATTTTGGCTGATTTCAATGCTGTATTTCATTCTGCCGATTTTGGCAGTCTGTATGATGTTATTTGAAATTTTACTGAGCCAATGGCGGCATCGTGAAAAACTAATTCAACGCTTAAGCCAAATTGATCCGCTGACCAACTTATTTAACCGTCGTAGCATCAATCAATGTCTTGATCGTTTAAAACATACCAGCAAAAACGAATATGCTTTGGTCTTGCTTGATCTCGATCATTTTAAAAAAATTAATGACTTTTATGGTCATCACAAAGGTGATGAAACGCTCGTTAAAGTGAGTAATGTCTTGAGCGAACAGCTCCGTGAAAGCGATATTGTGGGACGTTTTGGCGGTGAAGAATTTATTTTAGTCTTAACCCATTCCACTTTAGAAAAAGCGCAACAAGTCGCGGAGCGCTGCCGTCAAGCAATTCAACAGATTGATGTGCTCAGTGATGAAGGTGAAAAGATTATTGTGACAGCGAGTTTTGGCGTCGCAATTTCAAAACCTGATCTACGTCCACAACAACTGTTAAGCCAAGCAGATAAAGCGCTGTACTATGCCAAAGCCTGTGGTCGAAACTTGGTTAAATCTTATAACAGTTCATTAGAATCGCATTTAAAAATGGATCATATTCGCGCTGTTTAAAATTAAATATCCTTTTTTATTTACTGTAATTTCTCAAGTTGTTTAAGTAATTCAGCTTTGGTAAATGCACCGGTTAAGCGTAGCTCACGACGTTCTTGATGTGATGCATCTAAAAATAAATAAGTCGGTGGTCCTAAAATTTCCCATTGATTTAACAAGGCTTGATGCGCTTGGTCATACTGACTTAAATCCAGTTTAATTAATACAAATGGCGCAAGGGCTTGCTGCACGATTTGATCTTTCAAAATACGATGTTCAATCGGCTGACAAGCCACGCACCAGTCAGCATAGACATCAATCACAATCGACTGACCTTTAGGTGCTTGCGCAATCAAGGCATTAAATTCGTTCGCAGTATGTGCGACTTGCCAATTGATGCTGCTCGTTTCTTGTTGCTGAAAAAACCGTTGGCTATGCAGATATTGCGTATACAAAATATAAGGGACTGAAACGATTAAACAAGCAAGATATAGCCATCTTAATCCTGAGCGTTTCCAAAATATTTTAGACAGTACATAAATAACAAAGCTAATGCCGAGTGCTAAAGACAGCCATTGTAAGGTAGCTTCTGAAAGTAATGGACGCAGGAAAAACAGCGCCAATGCCAACATAATAAAAGCAAACAGCACCTTGATTTGGTTCATCCATTCGCCTGCACGTGGTAAAACTCTGGAGCCTAAAATACTTGCCAATAACAGCGGCATCCCCATACCCAAACCCAGCACAAACAGTAAAATCGCGCCCTGCCACTGACTTTGGGTTTGAGAAATAAACAGTAATGCTCCAGCCAATGGAGCCGTCATACATGGCCCTACTAGTAATGCCGACAACATGCCCATAACACTGGCACTAAGCAAACTACCGCCCTTTTGCATAGACTGGATTCGGTCTAAACGCTGCGTGATTGCCTGCGGTAATTTAATCTCAAATAACCCAAATAAATTCAGTGCAAAGAGTACAAATAAGCCACTAAAGGCCATCAAAGTGACAGGTTGTTGTAGCCAACGCTGGAAGTTTAATCCAGCGGATGAGGCAACCAAGCCTAATACGGCGTAGACCGTTGCCATACTGGTTACAAATGTAAGTGCAATCAGTCCTGCATTGAGCCCTTTCCGATCACGGACAATCAGCGCGGTTAATATCGGCAGCATGGGCAAAGAACATGGCGTGAACGCAAGTAACATGCCCAACCCAAAGAAGAGCAAAACCCCATAAATAAATGGACTATTGGCTAAGCGTTCTGACCATTTCTGATCTTGGGCGGTATCCTGAGATTTCTGCTGAAAGGCGTCTTGTGTAGTAGATTCACTTGATGTGGTATTTAAATCGGCCTCACTATCAGCAACTAAATCAGTTAGCTGCTTTTTAGGGGCCGCATTGCTTTCGACTTGAACCAATCCTGAAAGATCTGTTTTAAACTGAATGCTTTGCGGTGGATAACATATCCGATCTTTGGCACAGCCCTGCCATGTCACTTTATAGTTCTGATTAGCCTGTGTCGGGATTTTGAATGCGAGCTGCTGATAATAGACTTTCACCTGACCATAGTTGTCATCGTGTAGGTCTTCAGCTTGAGGAAGATTAAGTGTAACAGATTGATCGCCCTGCTGAACTTCAATCTTATGTTGATATAAATAATATTGATCTGGAATCTTCCAGCTCAGTTCAGCCTGATTTGAACTAGTTGAAATCACTTGGATAGGAAGCGCTTCTTCTGCACTTAACAGTGGTGTTTCAGCAAAACTCACTTGCGTCATGCTGAATGTCAGCCCACATGCATAAACGAAGCCTTTCCCCCAAGTCATTTCTTATATTCCGTAGCGATTAAAATAAGAAAGCAACGCCCAGTCCTGCATTGTAACTACGTGCTGAACCATCTAAATCGACACCCACTGTAGCATCGAGTTGCATGCGATCATTCACGCTATACATGATACCTGTGCCAAGTGCGTATTCATTATCCTGACTTTCTTGCTTACGGTAGACCAATTCAGAGAAGCCCGACCATGGTCCTGCAATTTGATATTGTAAGGTTGGAACCGCAGTAATTGCCCAATCCCCATCTTGCCATTCATAGAACATGCTAATCGAGGTATTAACATCATCATTATATTGATAGGCCACGCTTGAGCCTAAACGGTAAAGATCATCCTGAGCAGAAAATTCATCATTTCCTGTGGCAATAACCGCTTGAGCTAAAACTGCAAATGACAGTTGTTCATCTTGTAAATCAATTGATTTTTTCAAGCCGACATTGATGTCACCTAAGCCATCATTTTCAGTTGATGTACCTGCCACCTTGGTCTTTGACCACGCTGGACCATCCCAACCTACTTGCAACTCTAAACTGTCAGTCAAGCCAGTACGCAATAACATGTCTGCATTTAAGGTAGTGGTAGTTTCATCCCCTGATTTCACATAGCTTGCGCTAGGGAGTGATTGTTCCCATGCCAATTTCCCTACAGGTGTGGTCGATGTTCCAAAACCAGTCCCTGGACGGTCAAATTCAAATGCAGCTGCAAATCCCTGTGCACTTACGCCTAGAAGAGCTGCACATCCTAATGCTTTAACGATTGTCATACTGGCTTACCTTGATTAGTTCAATTCTTTACTCATTTTCGCGCCGCGGCTACGTAATAATTCGAGCGTTTGTTTTTCTTCTTCGAGCGCTTCTGCCCAATTAATTTCGTCAAAATCACAGTCGAAGAATAAGTCACTGATGGATGAGAGAATAGTCAGACCATCTTCATCTTTGGTATTTGGATCAACATTTTCATCCAATAGGCGTTGAACGGCAGGTACACATGCAGCACTTGCGGCATCCCAAAGTGGACCATAAATTTCTTCAGCATCCCATAAATGTAGATTTACTTTTGCTGCAATCAATGTGTCTAAAATCTCAAGATGAATCGCTAATTTTTCTTGTTTTTGTTCAGCACTAAGTGCTTGGCCTGCTTCATAGGCTTCACAGACTTCTTCCCACCATTTAAATAGACCATCTGACCAAACTGAAATTACAGGACCTTTTTCAAAATCGACAAAATTCGGATTGAGTCCATCGGCTAAAAGCTGTTTGATTTGGCTAATATTTAATTCTTCGAGGGCTTGCACAAAAAGCTGCTGTTGCGCGGTTAACATGATGGAACTCACTTCAATTCGTTTTGCTCTATTATGCCGAATAAAGTCGATTTTGTTTTCAGATCAGGCAACTATATTTTGGATTTATGTAAAAAAAGCCCCGCAGGGCTTTTTTAAAAATTCTGTATTAATCGTCGATATCGACTTCCATCGCAGGTTCTAACTGCCCACCACGTAAAGTCTCTTTCTTGACTGTGTCTTTTTTCTCGATGACATGTTCGATGCTACGTTTTAAGCGATCAATCGCACCGTGAATAGCAGTTGCGATATTATGACCGCGATGATTGACTACGACAGGTTTAATTCCTGCTGGGCGCGCTTCAATCATACAGCGAATATCATCTTCACCACCTTTGGCACCGTTTTCATCACTAAGATGAACTGAAAAATGGGTAATACGCTCACTGTGGCGTTGAAATTCTTGGTTTAATTCTGCACTTACATACGCAATTAAGCGATCACTATTTTGAATGTTTTTATCTGTACGAAGCTCGATGTTCATAAATTACCATCCTCATTCTTTATCACTTTCTGAGTGCAAAATTTTTATCTTGGCACGTCTATAGCTTGCTGTTTTATATCGCATTTCACTGATTCAAATCGTTTTGGTTAAACCCTCCACTTTGAATTGATGAACACTTTTATGAGTCTGCAGAACCGTGTCCTTATACTTCGAATATCGGCTCTATCTCAAAATTTTGCAAGTGCTATTTTGATTTTTTAGCAAAAGAATAACGCGTTGTGACAACCCCTTACTTAAAAACCCAAACACAACTCCAATACGTTCACTTATCACCTTATTCACGTAACACTGATCACTAAAATAAAGCTGCATTTTGAAGATTCTGACCAACTCAATGATAAGTTTGCGCTAGATCTCATTCTTTATTTCAAACTAATTCGATTTACATCACTTTTAATCCAAATCTATTTATTCAGTTAAAAACTCGCCACGTGGTACTTACCACATGGCGGAGCTTCACCATAAAATAGCGTAAAAATTAATAAATACGTGGCATTAAAATAATTTTTTGTTGAATCCAACTTAAAGCATAGAAAATCATCAGAAAAGTATTGAATTAATTTGATGAAATTCAAATAAAGCCTCTGAAGAACTTAAAGATTTATAGGTAATGGTCGATTTAGGCTTTATTTTTACTGATTAATCTGTATGCTTATTCTGCTTTCTTGGGGGAGAGATTTTAAATGAAACTTAAACAAATCGCGGCACTTTGTGCATTGGCTTCAACTGCTGCTGTGGCTCAAGCTGCACCTGTATGGCAAGACTTTAGCTTAACTGCACTTTATGGCGAAAATTATAAATCACCATATGCAGCAGGTGATGAAAAGCTTGATCAAAGCACAATTACTGCTGAATATGCAGCTGGCTTAAAATATGGTGATTTCTTTGCTTTCGCTGACCGTAGCAATAATGATGGTGACGGCAATGCAACCTATTTCGAAGTTTCACCACGTCTTAGCCTTGGTGCTGTTACAGGTAAAAAATTAGAAGTTGGTCCGATCAAAGACGTATTGATTGCAACAACTTGGGAAGGTAACAGTAGTGATGATAGTAACTTCAACAACTACCTATATGGTATCGGCTTCTCTTTAGACGTACCTTATACAAGCTATGCCAATATCAACTTCTACAAAGCTGAAAACGATGTGCAAGATGATGATTATCAAATGACAATCACTTATGCGATTCCATTTAAAATCGGCTCTGAAGAATTCTTAGCTGACGCATTCCTTGACTGGTCTACTGCTGAAAAAGATCACAAAAGTGAACTTAACTGGACGTCTCAATACAAGTGGAATGTAGGTAAACACATCTCTCCAGCAACTAAACTGTATGTCGGTATTGAACATTCTGTTTGGAACAACAAATACGGTACTGATATCGACCAACACGATGTCAGCGCATTGGTTAAATATCATTTCTAATTGATGTGATGTATGCTCAAAAGCAGAACTTCGGTTCTGCTTTTTTTATTTTGAATCCGATAAGAATAGATCATGAATCAATTTAACATTCGAGCTGCAAAATATAGTGACTTGAGCGCGATCGAACAGATTTATAATCATCATGTCACCACAGGTTGTGCAACATGGAATACCACACCATTTAATCCTGAACATTTTCAGCGTCTATTCGACCATCTAAAAGACCATGATTTCCCCTTTTTTGTGGTTGAAGAAACCTCAAGTCAAGACATTGTAGGCTATGCCGATTATTCTCATTTTCGCCATATTCAAGGCTTTAGTCGGACTGTTGAATTATCGATCTTTTTAAAAGAACATTATTCTGGCTATGGTCTAGGTTCACGTTTATTAACCCTACTAATTGAACATGCCAAACGTCATCACAAGCATGTCATAGTTGCAGCCATTGACTCTGAGAACCAAGCATCTATTCATTTACATCGTAAATTCAGCTTTCAACAAACAGGTTTTATGCCGCAAGTAGGGCAAAAGTTTGGACAATGGCGTGATTTGGTTTTAATGCAATTGATCTTGGATGAATGAGTTCAATTCTTACAAACTTACATCATTCAAAGCCATAACTTTTGCTAGGTTTAATGCTATCAACTTGTGATTTAAGTATTCGCCATGAATAAATCTCTTCTTTGTTTGAGCTTAAGTTTAATGTGTTCACCGTCTGTATTTGCAGATGCAAGTTACGAACAAGAGCTTAAACAGCAATGCAGTAAAATTAAAAACTTTGGGCTGCAAGGCAAAAAAAATTATGACCAAAAACAATATACACAAGCGTTAAAACAATTTAAGAATCAGGCGGTATGGACCGCATTTTGTGCGGCTAATGAAGATGACAGTGGTGTGCAGTTATCACAGCGAGATATTGAGCTCGCGTATAACAATGTGGGTTTAACCTATAGCAAGCTCCATCAACCCGGATGGTCACGCGCGTGGTATTCGGTTTTCCCAAACTCGAGCATCAGTCAATATAATTTAAAGCAATTACCTAGCCCTAAGCGTGATCTAAATCTAGCTGGAACCTATGTACAGCATGCGGGATTTGGTCAATGGAATACCTTAAAAGTTACCCGCCAAAAGCAAGATTATTTGGTTCAATTTAATGGGCTTTATATGGGCGCACGCAGTCTGATCTATGGACCCAATATAGGTGACTTTGAAACAACGTTAGCCCTTAATAAGACGCAGACCCAATACCATTCGAAGACGTGCCAAATTGATGTATCTTTTGAATTTGATCCCAAGCTTGGGCAACGTGCTTTACTAAAACAAAGTGGAGACATTTCAGGTTGTGGTTTTGGGCATAATGTTTCAGCTAACGGGATATTCTTAAAGGTTGAGTGATGCTCCTTTTCACTATATCTTATGCCTATAAAATAAACATAAGATATAACATTTGAGGGGATCCATGGCTAAGTTCTTAAACACCAGCGCAACGAATTTCTTTTTAGAAGAACTCATCAAAAATGCCAAAGAGCGTTTAATTCTTATCAGTCCTTATTTACGTCTCAATGATCGTATTAAAGAACTTTTAGAAGATAAAGATCGTTTGAAGATTGATGTTCGTATTGTCTATGGTAAAAGTGACTTACATCCTGAAGAGATTAAATGGATTCAGAAACTGGACTATGTTCGCCTTAGTTTTTGTAAGAACTTACATGCTAAATGCTACCTCAATGAATCTGAATGTATTATTTCAAGCCTAAACCTTTATGAGTTTAGCCAAGTCAATAATAATGAAATGGGAATTTCTGTCCGCAAATATGAAGATGATGACGTCTTTAAAGATGCGTATGAAGAAGCGCAGCGAATTATTCGTATTAGTGAAGAAGTTCGAATCACGCTTGATGCTGTTAAACAGACAGCAACTACAGAAGAAACAGATAATGAAGATGAAAACAACTTCAGTAAATTAACCACATCAAAACTTGCCGCTAAACATAAACTTAAAACCGCTGATCTTCTCGAAAAACTGGTTGAGAAAGGTTTTCTAAAACTCAATGAAAATGGAAAGCACTTTTTAACAGACGAAGGAAAGTTAAAAGGTGGTGAATATCGCCCAAGTCAATATGGCGGTTATTTTTTATGGAATGACACTACAGAGTTATAAATATAGTTTTTTCCAAACCATCAACCCTCTCCTTTATAGCATAGGTATCTACACAATTTCCATGTTTTGCGTTAAATTGAAGAGCATGCTCTTCAATTTTAACATCTCTCGCTTAGATCAGCGCCTTGTCAAACGTTACAACAACCTTGTTCAACTCAATATGAATCCTCTTGCTTCACTTGCTCCTGCAATCAAAGATATTGCCTCTGCTCAAAAAAATAGTTTCGCAACGACGCAAGCTGTATGGCGGTTTTTAAATAATGATAAAATCTCATTTAAACAATTAAATGAACCTATTCAAAAACTTGCTTGTGATCAGATTAAGACATCGCTGCATCGTTATGCTTTAGTTATTCATGATTGGTCACAAATCCAATATGTGACACATCGTAATAAAACCCAAAAACTCCAAAGGACACATCAGTACGACTCAGGCTATGAATTACAAACGAGCTTACTTGTTGATGCTGCTTCTGGACTTCCTGTTGCTCCATTAGCTCAGACCCTTTCTAGTGCTTCAGGTTGCTATTCGACATTCAATGAGCAACAGACCGAACGTAAAACCCATTTAGACTCCCTTTCTGAACAAATTCAAAAAGTTGAACAGTTTCCTCTTGATAAAACCTGCGTACATATTATTGATCGTGAAGGAGATTCCATTGCTCATCTCAGGGAATTAAGCAGTCATGGTTTTCAATGGCTTATTCGAGCAAAGGAAGGAAATCGGATTGAGCATCAGGGTGAAATATGTAAAGTTGGAGAAGTTGCTGAACGTATCGAAATACAGCAAGTGAAACCCATTTCTTATAAGGGTAATCAACATATGCTTTATGTTGGAGAAACCAATGTTCGGCTTACCCGTGCTGCAAAATCAAATAAAAAAGATTGTTTAGGTCAAAGAGTTACTCCTCAGAAAGGTGCTGCAATTGAGGCTAGACTGATTATTGCGGTGGTTAAAGATATTAATGAAAAGACAGTTGCAAGATGGTCATTGATCAGTAATGTACCAACTGAGATTACCGCAGTAGAACTGACGACTTGGTATTACTGGCGTTGGTCAATCGAATGTTATTTCAAACTTCTCAAGCAAGCAGGCCATGATATTGAGTCATGGCTTCAGACTACGCCAGAAGCGATTTTAAGGCGTTTGCTAATCAGTTGTATGGCTTGTGTGTTGACGTGGAGAGTACAGCGCTGTACAGATGAACAAAATCAGAAAGTCCGTGCATTTTTGACTAGACTTTCAGGTAGACAACAGAAAAGAGGCAAGGTAGAGAGTGCGCCTGCCATATTGGCAGGACTCTCGATTTTACTAAATACTCTTCAACTGCTCTCAGAATATTCAATAGATGAACTGAATGAAATCGCAACTATTGCACTAGGTACCTAAAGATGTGTAGATACCTATGCCTTTATAGAGAGGGTTAACAATGAATTAAGCAACCGCCTGATTCTGACAAGCAGAAGTTACGTGTAACACTGCCGCTGTTCGTGTTTCCACAAAAAGCTTCTCAAATACATGCTCTAAGTGTTTATTCACCGTACGCGGACTGAGCTGCAAAATTTCGGCAATATCACGGTTGGTTTTACCCATCGTCACCCAATGCATGACTTCGGCTTCACGTGGTGTTAGGGTTGGACATGCCTGTGCAATTTCCTCTGCGCTCGGCATTTGAGTTTGTTCTTTGAGCTGCACCAATACATGTTTAAAGAAACGCTCCCCCTCAATTTTGGTTAACAAATTTAATTGCAGTTGTTGGTGCTGATGCCCATATTGACCATGAAGTAAATTTGCTTGATCAGGCTGTTTGAGTAAATCTTCTAGCCAAATTTTTAAGCTATTTTGGAAATGCCCCAGATCGACATCATGCTTTTGAAGAAGTTCACTGACAATTGGTGTTTGCCAAATAATTTCACCATTTAATCCAAGGGATAAAATGGCACTGCCTGTCGCATCTAACATTTGCTTTTGTTGATGCATTAAACGTGCTTGGAGTAAGTGTGTTTTCACACGTGCTTGGACTTCATCAATATTCAAGGGCTTAGTCACATAGTCCACACCACCGACCTGAAAGCCTTTTAAAATATGCTCAGTTTCGGTTAATCCCGTCATAAAAATCACAGGAATATGTTCGGTCACAGGACTCGCTTTTAATTGCAGACATGTTTCAAAACCATCCATTTCTGGCATGCTGCCATCCAGCAAAATCATGTCAGGCTGGGAACGGTGAGCGACTTCTATGGCACTAAAACCATTGGTCGCCACCAAGACTTGGTAACCTGCCTGATCTAGACTTTCATGCAATAGGCTTAGATTTTCAGGAATATCATCTACAATCAAAATACTTTCTAACATGCCCCATTCCCATTATCCTGATCTACTGGCGCAAACTGTTCATGTAAACGCTGTATAGATTTCTTAAAGTCGAACTGTTTTAAATCGTTTTCAATCTGCTGCCATAATTCATGGTACATGGCAAAATCCTGTTCACATTGTGCAAGTTGCTGTTTTGCACCGCGGATATACCCTATTTCTAAATGCTGTTTTAATTGCTTAATCGCATCTTCTAAATTCAGCGACTGTATTTCTATCTTTTTTTCAATCTGAGCTGATTCGACCATCTGCACTGCATTGACAGGTTCATTCGCCTCAGCGTCAATTGATTTGACTGCATCTTTTTGCTGAATCCATTTCAAACCAAGTTTATCGCCCACTTTATTGAGCAACAGATTCAGATCAACAGGTTTAACTAAGAAGTCTTCGTTCAATACATCTGTTTCTGGATTTTGCATGCGCTCATTGGCATCCGCCGAGATAATGATGATAGGCACATTGGTAATTTTATTTTTACGTAAAATTTTAGCGGTTTCCCATCCACCGAGCATCGGCATACTTAGATCCATCAAGATCAAATCAGGATTAAACACAGGCACTTTACGCAAACATTCAAGTCCAGATTCAGCTTCTTCCAAGATAAAACCTAAGGGCTGTAAGAAGTTTAAGACTAGTCCACGGTCTGTTAATTCATTGTCCACCACCAAAATTTTTCGGCGTTTACCTGTATAGCCAACAACAGTATTGGATGCGACATCAGCAATCGGATGAATCAATGATTTAGACGGTAAATACAGCTTTATTTTAAAGGCTGAACCTTGTTGTAGCTGACTGCTGACTTTCAGTTCACCACCTAAAATATCCACCAATAATTTAACAATTGGTAGACCTAATCCCGTGCCAGCAAAGCTGCCTTGAACCACATTATGACCACGCTCAAAAGGTTGGAAGATACGTTCAAGATCCTCTTCAGCAATTCCGCAGCCTGTATCCTGAATTTCAAAATATGCCGTTTGAAAGCGATAGTCGACCTTGAATTTAACTTCACCTGAAACTGTAAATTTCAGCGCATTGCCCAATAAGTTAATTAAAACTTGTTCCAGCCGTTTCTTATCAATTCGAACATATTGAGGAATCTTGTCACTGACCTCAACTTTAAAATCGAGTTGGCGCTGTGCAAACTGGGGTTCAAACATATGTACGATTTGATCAAGGAATTTAGGAAAATCAATATTCGACATTTCCAAAGAAATTTTCCCTGTTTCAATACGCGCTAAGTCGAGTAAACCATCAATAAGTGAAGTGAGATGCTGACCACTGCGGCTAATCACCCCAAGTGCAGCTTCGCCTTTTTCTGAGAGTTGTTCCTGCTTTTGCAGTAACTGGCTATAACCTAAAATACTATTCAGTGGGGTACGCAGTTCATGACTAATCCCAACCACATAACGGCTTTTGGCTTCATTGGCTTTTTCTGCTTGAATGCGGGCATCTTGGAGTTGGCGATCGGTAATTTTATGCGCCTCAATCTCATCCATCAGCAGCTGCGTTTGGGTGTTACTTTCTAATTGCGCTTGCCGACGACTTTCATCATTTAAAACCAGCCACCATGCAGCCACACAAAGCAGCAAAAATAAAACCACATAAATTTTAATAAAGAGCGTTAACAACGCATCTGACTGCTGGAATAAATTTGCGGTATTGGAGAGTTCCTGCAAATACACTAAACTCAGGCTGACCGCTAATACCACACCTAATACAAAGACCAATAAGATATACAGACTTAGACGTGTATTAATGTGCTGTACCCAATATTTAGGCAAAAACCAAGCCGCAAAAATACGTAATTGATTAGACCAACGTGCATGTGGTTTACACAAGTCATGACAGCGGGCTTCTAAGGTACAGCACAGCGAACAAATATGCCCACTATAGGCCGGGCAACTTGCCATATCTGCGAGTTCATAATCATGCTCACAGACCACACAGGTTTGGGTTTGCACACATTCTAGAATCGGCTTTTCTTTCCGTGCGAGGTAATATTTGCCCTTGGTTAAATAGGCAATCATCGGTACGCAGAGCATCGCTGTACCTAAAGCAATAAAACCTGCAAGTGATTGAGCAATATGCCCAAATACACCCCAATAACACAGCAGTGAAATGCTCGATGCAATAAATAGACTCCCTACCCCGACAGGATTAATGTCATATAAATAAGCACGCCTAAACTCAATGCCTTTAGGACTCAGACCCAACGGTTTACAGATGATTAGATCCGCAACTAAAGCGCCAATCCATGCCAATGCCACATTACTATATAAACCAAGCACACGCTCTACAGCATGAATCACCCCTAGTTCCATCAATAACAATGCAATAAAGATGTTGAATACGAGCCAGACAATACGGCCTGGATGACTATGGGTTAAACGTGCAAAGAAATTTGACCAAGCGAGTGAGCCTGCATAAGCATTGGTGACATTAATTTTGATTTGCGCAATACAGACAAACAGTACGGTGAGGAAGAGTGCCAAGCCTGGATGATTCACGACCTGCTGAAATGCAATCCAATATAAATAATTCGGATCGGTAAGTTCACTTGATGGCACCAAAAACTTCAGTGCCAATGCCATTAACAACATACCCATAAAAATTTTAATAAAGCCGGCGATAATCCAAGCGGGGCCGCCAAAAAAAACAGCCCAGTTCCATTTTCTTTTTATATTTTTTTTATCGGGTAAAAAGCGTAAATAATCGGCCTGCTCACCAATTTGGGTAATTAACGCAAATAGAACCGTACACGATGCACCAAAAAACACCAAATCAAAGCCTGCACTCTGACTTTTAATGCCCTCAATCAGCGCAATTTCATTAACTAAACTCGGATGCTTCACCAATACAAAGCACCAAGGCAATAGCAATAAGAATAACCATATTGGTTGTGTCAGTGCTTGGACTTTATTAATGAAACCAATGCCTTTAATGACCAGTGGTAAAATGATGATTGACGAAATCAGATAACCCAAACTTAGCGGAATTCCTAAGCCCAATTCCAAAGCCAGACCCATAATCGCGGCTTCAAAGGCAAAGAAAATAAAGGTGAAACTGGCATAAATCACTGAAGTGATAGATGAGCCGATGTAGCCAAAGCCCGCACCACGCGTGAGAAGGTCAATGTCAATGTTATAACGTGCTGCATAATAGCCAATCGGCCAACTGGTTAGAAAAATAATGATAGAGACAACTACCAATGCCCAAAATGCATTGCTAAAGCCATATTGCCAAAGCATGGTGGCACCCAGTGCTTCCATCGCCAAAAAGCTAACTGCGGCAATTGCGGTATTGGTTACTGTACCCAAGGACCATTTACGCACAGATTTCGGTGCATATCTCAGTGCGTAATCTTCAATACTTTCATCCACGACCCAAGTGTTGTACTTGCGCCGAGTATGAATCACACGCTGAGGAGCTTGGCTTGGATTGGCATTTGTGTCCAT